>NZ_JBHZGI010000003.1:0-411691 GCF_051900535.1 Frateuria sp. GZRe12 | reverse complement strand
AAGCATTTACTATCAGTGTGGGCCGGCTCTACGTTGGTCGCACCCCTTGCTTACGTGGCCACGTTGGTGCTGGCCTAACCACTCGTCCAAGCGGACGGCGTACCGCCGCCGCTTAACTCCAGCGTTATACGCCGCAGAAACTGTCTCTTTAATTGAGGAAAAAAGCATGAGCGTCACGCGTGTGTTGGACAAAACAAGTAGTTTCGGTGCGCTGGTCTCGGCAATGTCGTGCGCCGGCTGCTTTCCGGCCCTCGGGTCTTTGGGTGCCGCGCTAGGCCTGGGATTCCTCGGGCAGTACGAAGGCTTTCTGTTCCGTAAGTTGCTGCCCGGTCTAGCGGTACTTGCGCTCCTGGTGAACGCTTGGGCGTGGTACAGGCACCGCCAACTTGCTCGCGGCTTGCTTTCGGTCGTCGGCCCAATTGCCGTGTTAGCTGCGCTTCTCGTCTTCTGGAGCTATGACTGGAGCATTTACCTGTTCTATGCGGGCATTGCCCTCATGCTTGTCGCGTCTATCCTTGATCTTCTGCGTCCCGTAAGAGCCGTCCAGTGTCCAGCATCGAACTAGAGTCCGTTATTACCTGCCCCGAGTGCGGTACTGCCACGCGGGAAACCATGCCCACCAATGCATGCCAGTGGTTCTATGAGTGCAGCGCTTGCCATGCAGTGCTCAAACCGTTGCCCGGGGATTGCTGCGTTTATTGCTCGTATGGCACGGTCAAGTGCCCACCCATTCAGCAGGGCAGTTCCTGCTGCAGCGGCGGCGTATAACAATTCATTCAAGCCGAAGCCGCTTCGCGGCTCGGCTTAATTCAGGCGTTAGGCTTCCAAGCGCATGATCAAACGCATCCTCTTAGCTTTCACAATTGGTGTGCTGGCAACAGCCGTACTATTCGCGCTTTCATTTGCCGCCGACTCCTTTGGCCTCACCTCTCTCGCCAATGGTTTTCTCTGGCAAAACACGCTGCTACAAGGCTTTGCTCCGCTCGGCAACATGGGCACTCCGGAACATCCTGTTTACGAGGGCACACCGCTCAACTTCCTGGCATTCCTTGCTGGCATTCCTTGCTAGCATTCCGTTGGGCATCATCGTTTACAGTTTCGTGGCGTATGTAGCGCTCTCTGTAGCACGGCGTCGCGCCTAACCACTCGTTCAAGGCGGACGGCTTCGCCGCCGCTTAACTCCAGCGTTAGGTCGTAATGTCACCAGAGTTCTTCGCTGACATCTATTTGCTTCCACCGAAGTTGGCGGCAGGCAGGGACCGTTAGTTTCTGGCGAGTGGCGTACGGTCCTTGGCATCAACAACGAGCACTGGTCTGCTTGCTTCACCTTTGAGGGGCAGCCGGCACCTGGTGAATCCTTCTACGCGGGTGTGCAACTTCTGTTTCCTGAGCTGGCTTTGCCATACTTCAGTGTCGGTGGCAAGTTCACAGTTTGGGAGGGTGGCACCAAAGGCACTGGGCGGGTTGTGTCGCTAGTAACCTAACTACTTGTTCAAGGCGGACGGCTTCGCCGCCGCTTAACTCCAGCGTTAGGCCTCTCAAGAGCGATGCCCTCGATCACCAAGCGCCCCTGGAGCCTCAGCATCCCGCAGCGCGTGCTCATTGTGCTCGCGGGGGCGCTCTATCTTGTTGCCTATCGCCCATGGTCTCAATCCAACACGTCCATCGCACAGGGTGTCTACGCTGGGGCAGCTGCAATGTTTGTGCTTGCATTGCTTCCTCGCAGGTTCCGGGTCGTTACCGCGTGCTTGTTGGCTTTCGCTGTTTGCATCATTGTGTTGCTCGCTGGGCAGGCCGTCCTAAGCGGCAAGCGCTAACTATTCATTCAAGCGGACGCGCGTACCGCGCGCCGCTTAACTCAAGCGTTAGGCCCTTGCTTGGTTGTTCTCTCGTAGCGTGTGCTTCGGCCAAGCCTTCGCCAGCGTTGCGCCCTCCGCACTTGGCCGCTGCCTCTGCAGCGCTGCGGAAAGCTCCAGGCATCCAAAGCTGCTAGCGTTGTGTTCGGCGGGGCTCGCGGTGGTGCCGGCACAGTCGCTCAAGCATGGCGCGGCGCAAGCCCCTAACTCTTCATTCAAGCGGACGGCTTCGCCGCCGCTTAATTCGGGCGTTAGGCTTGCAGTTCGGCGCGAGCTGCCTCTAGGGGATGCCATGGACCCTCAGGTGTTAGAGCAACGCATTCATAACCGTCTCTTCGAGTACGCCGAGCGGGTACGGGACTATGGCCGTGAGAACGAACCGCGACTCGGTATAGGCGAGCTGCTCAATCAGTAGCAGGATTTCCTCACACGTCCAATCTGCGAGGCCAACTATCCAGCCGCTGCTTTCACAGCGGATGAGATCGAGGCCCTCAAACGTCTGGACGGCGGCTGGGAGCTACTGTGCTCTGCGACGCCAAAGCACATTGCTAACGATTCCGAGGTGTTCAAGATGAGCGAGTGGGCGGCCTTCGTCTCGTGCGCAGTAGATGCAGCAAGGGTCTTCCACATGAGGGGCAAGCTTCCGGAAGACTTCGTGCTTTAGACTCAGGCCTAACCACTCGTCCAAGCGGACGCCGTTCCGGCGCCGCTTAACTCCAGCGTTAGCTTACTAATGACCATTTCTTCCGACGAAGAGCTTAGCAAAGCGATCGACGAAGCCAGCGCCTTAGTCCAACAGATCCAGGACTATGTTGGGCGAGATTTTTCCAAGACCGCCAAGCTTCGCTTTCCGCGGGGATATCTGAGGACAGCATCGGAGGCGAGGCAGCGTGTAGGCTTCCTATCCAACCGGACGCTCCGAAGCAACATCGCATACACCCTCCAACTCGCGGACGTCCAACACTGGATCTTGAACCGCACAGACCTTTCCGGCATGGCAAAGGAGATGGTGATCAAGCTTCAAATGTTCCTGCTTGGAACGATTGTTGAGAGCATCACGAAGAACTATTTGCATGGTAAGTGCGGTGGCAATTTTTGTAAGCGGACCCAGTACCTCCTCGAGGCTGGCGAGATCGACGAAGAGCTCAAGCTAGACATCGATTGGCTCTGGGGGCTTCGCAACAACATGCATCTGTTTCAGCTAGATAACATTGAGTGGTCATCAACCGACTACACAATCGCAAATCACAATAGGGCTGTACGAGCTTTCCGTCGTTTACTGGCGAAGCTTGGAGGCAGCTAACCACTCGTCCAAGCGGACGCGCTTACCGCGCGCCGCTTAACTCAAGCGTTAGGTGCCTATGTCGCCTCAGGAATTCGTGGAAAATTTGGTGGTGGAGTTCGAGGCAAGGTGCGAGCTTTATGCCCCTCACGCCAATTCATGCACCGAGGTAGCTTCCCGAATACGCAAGCTGGACCTCAGTACTTCGCAGGAGGCCAGCATCACAAGCATCATTCGCTTGGCTGTTGCTGAGACCATGTACGGGATGCTCTGCGGCATCGAAGGATTTGCTTCCATCGGCAACACGCAAGGCTCATATCAGCTTACTGACGAATCCGGCCATATCCTCACTGGAGCCCTCGACTCACTGTTTTTCGAGCGGGTGCCAGAGCTGTGCGGCACCTAACATCTCGTTCAAGGCGGACGGCTTCGCCGCCGCTTAACTCCAGCGTTAGGCCGCAGGCATGCCTCTGAAGAATCCCATCATCTTTACGATCCTGGTGGTGACGGTTCTTCTTGGTGCATGCATCGCTACGTACTTCTACGGCCTACCGCTGCTACAAGATGCGGCGCGTTGTCGGTTTGGCGGCAGCACTCGAGCGTTTGGGTGCTCAACTTCGTTCGGCATGTTCATGACGGGGGTGACAGTCGTGGCCGGCTTGGCAATTGGCGCAATCTGGGGCAAGTTTGGTCGGCAGTAGTCCTTCCTGGCATGCCGCTTGCTGCTCAGGCCTAACAACTCATTCAAGGCGGACGGCTTCGCCGCCGCTTAACTCTAGCGTTAGGCACCAAACATGAAACTCATCTGCCCGAGTTGTCGCTCCCACATTCCCGACCACCAGTTGCGCGCGACTCCTGCACATCCTCGCGGCGAGGTTAGCTGTCCGAATTGTGCTGCTGTAAGCGCGCTGCCCACCATCAAATATTGGCCGGCAATTGTGGGTTTAGGTGTCGCCATTGCGGCTCTTCTTTTTCGCGACTCCCTCGGCACATCTCACTTGGTAAAATTAGCCGTGTTACTCGCCTCTACCGCGGCAATTCTCTCCATAGTCTTTTGGTCACACAAAGCCGGCAAGCTCGCGCGACGCGCCGATGCTGCCTAACAACTCGTTCAAGGCGGACACGCTGACGTGCGCCGCTTAACTCCAGCGTTAGCCATGCATACACGCATCCTCGCCTTCTTTATTGTCGTCGCTTGGTCAGCACCGGCGCTCGCAGCACCGTCGTGCGGGAATGCTCCCAGCCACGCCTCGGAGCGTGCCTGCTGGACCAACGCGGCCAAAGATTCAGCAGCACGTGTTCGTGCGGCCCAAGATGCGCAACGGCAACGTATCAGCCGCTGGGACCAAGATCCGCCCTATAGGTCGAGGTCACTCGCTCTTTTTGACCAAGCAGCAAAAGGGTTTGCTCGCTTTCGCCAGGAGCAGTGCAACTACGAGGCATCAGCCGCTGCCGGCGGCAACGGAGCTGGAGACATGCGCCTTAGTTGCCAAGTCGCCTTAGACGAAGCATATCTAAAGTCACTTCAAGAGCAGGCCGCCTGGTTCGCACCTCGTGGCTAACCATTCGTCCAAGCGGACGCGCGTACCGCGCGCCGCTTAACTCAAGCGTTAGGGGCCAGCAGATGCTCGCTTCGCTCTTGGGCACGGGCAAACCGGCAGTTGAACGGTGTGCTCGCATCTTTTTCGGCCCGGCCAACACTATCGTCGTGGCCATGCACCGCAGCCCGGAAGGTCTCAACTTCGAGCAGTCGGACCCCTTGGTGCTATCAGGATCGCCGACATCGGCCGTGCTAGGCGAGGCGTTTGCCAAGGCTTTCGCAGCATTCTCGTTGGTACGAGACCGGGTGCCGCTTAGGAAGCGATCCGACTGGCCCGCATACCGGGCGGCTGGATGTCGCTCCATCAAGCAGTTTGAAAGTCAGTACGTGCCCATGCTCTGTAGTTCGGTGAACGCATCGAACGCCGTGGTTCGCGCAAGCGTTCCCCACCCGGCGAACGCAGAATTCGAAGTTGCATGGCACTTCAATCCCCTCATGGGACCTGAGGCGATTGGCGAAGGCCTCCTGCGACTCGCGGCGCTCGGCCGTGCATCGTAAGCATCCAGGCTCTCATGGCCAGAGGCGCTCGGTCTTCCGGCGTGGCTCCTGAATTTGCCCATGCCAACGCCGCTTCGCGGCGCGACTAAACCTAAGGTGCCCGGACCCGATGCGAGCATCGCGGCTGCTATCGCCGCGCCCTTTGGTTGCAAGCGACCAACACGGCGTTCGACGGGTGATAGCCGCTTACCTGGCAGCTACATGTTGCATCCACTTTTCACAACAAAGTACTTGACGGGGCCGCCGCAACGAGCCTAGCCTCGCCGGCATGGACATCCGCCGGCTTCGAAATACTGTGTCACTCCACGAGCACGCCGCGGAGAATCTTCTCTACATCCGCGATGCCATGGAGCGCGCCAGTTCCTTCACCGCCGTGCCCGGCTGGGGTGGCGTTTTCATGGGGTTGGCCGGACTGGCGGCGGCGATCATCGCGCCGGCGCAACACAGCAGGCTCGCGTGGCTGGTGACCTGGCTCGCGACGGCGGCCATCGCGGTGGCCGTCGGGCTGCTCGGGGTGCTGGTCAAGGCGCGCAATGAAGGGGTCCCGCTGCTGTCGCGCCCGGCGCGGCAGTTTGCGCTTGGCTTCGTGCCGGCGATCTTCGTGGCCGCACTCCTCACGATCGTGCTGTTCCGCGCCGGCCTGGATGCGCTGCTTCCCGGGATGTGGCTGCTGTTGTACGGCACGGCCGTGATCGCCGGTGGCACGTTCTCGATCCGCATCGTGCCGCTGATGGGCATCCTCTTTCTTTTCCTGGGCGCGATCGCGCTCTTCACGGCGCCGCCGGTGCAGGCAGCCTGCCTGGGCCTGGGTTTCGGTGGCCTGCACATCGTATTCGGCGTGCTCATCGCGAGAAAATACGGTGGCTAAGCGATCGACCGCCAAGGCAGAGCACCTGCCCAGCCGCCCGGCCCTGGTGCCGGTGGAGGGTGCGGTGGAGCGCACGGTGGATCTCGACCGGCTGATCCACGAACGGCTGCGACTGGGGATCATCAGCGCCCTGGCCGTGAACGACCGGCTGGGTTTCACCGATCTGAAGAGCCTGCTCAACACGACGGACGGCAACCTCAGCGTGCACGCACGCAAGCTCGAGGACGCCGGATACGTCGCCTGCCACAAGAGCTTCGAGGGGCGCATCCCGCGCACCGAGTTCCGCATCACCCCGAAGGGCCGCAAGGCCCTCGAGTCCTACCTCAACCACATGGAAGCGCTGATCGCCGCAACCCGCATCGGCGACTGACCGGTTGGGAACGAGGCGGTTTGGCGTGCGCCTGAACTTTACATTGCAGAGTACTTGATGGACATGGATAACCTGCACGTTGCGATCATCATGGACGGCAACGGCCGCTGGGCCGAGGAGCGGGGATGGCCGCGAACCCGCGGCCACCGGGCGGGCGCGAACGCGGTGCGGCGCGTGGTGGAGGCGTCGCCGCGGCTGGGAATCTCCACGCTGACGCAGTATGCGTTTTCCTCGGACAACTGGCGGCGTCTGGCGGCGGAGGTCGCGACGCTGATGGCGTTGTTCCGCAATTTCCTCACGTCGGAAGTGGACGCTTGCCGGCGAAAGGGGGTACGCCTGAGCGTGATCGGTCGCCGCGACCGGCTTTCCCCCGCGCTGGTGAGGACGATCGAGCAGGCGGAAGCAACGACCGCCGACGGCCAGGTGCTCGACCTGCGGTTGGCGGTGGACTACTCCTCGCGTGACGCCATCACCACGGCGGCGGCGCTGCACACAGGCGCAGCGCCGAGCCGCGAGCAGTTCCGCCAGTTGCTTGCCCGTTCGCAGCACGGCGACCCCTGCACGCCCGACGTGGACCTGCTGGTGCGCACCGGGCGCGAGCAACGGCTCAGCGATTTCCTGCTGTGGGAGTGCGCCCATGCGGAGCTGCTTTTTTCCGGCGTGCTGTGGCCGGATTTCACCGGGCGCGACCTTGCCGACGCGGTCGAGACCTTCCATCGGCGCAATCGCCGGTTCGGCAGTCTGCCAAACGCATGCGTGGCCGAGCCGGAACGCAAGACCGCCGCCCGATGAGCCGTCCGATCAACGGGCGAAGCCGCCCTGTCGTTCCAACCCAAGGCATGAGGTTGCATCCATGGAACATCAGGACATGCGCGAGGTCATCGGCGACGCCATCCGTTACTGGGAGCGGCACCGGATCGTCTACAACCTGGTTTTGCTGGGGGTCGTCGCAGCCATTTTCATCGCGAATGGCGCCGCTTTCGGCCGCGTGGTTTCGCTCGATCTGTTCCTGCAGCTGTTCCTGCTTGCGGTCATGGCGAACGTGGCCTACTGCGCCGCCTATCCGGTCGACCTGACCGCGCAGTGGTCCACGTTGCGCGCATCCTGGCTTCGGATGCGGTGGATCCTTTTCCTTATCGGGCTGGCATTCGCCACGACCCTCGCCCAATTCATCGCGCGCGGGTTGCTGGGCGAGCAGGCCTGAGCCTTGCGTGGAAGAAGCGAAACGGACAGCTCCCAGCGGAGGCACGTCATGCGCGCACCTGTTCACCTCAACACTTTCCGTTCCGCCGCCTGCGTGGCGCTGGTGGCGACGATTCTCCTGGTGTGGCTCAGTCTGGGGGTCGGCATCATCGGGGCCGATGGCGATCCGGCCAACCGGATGTATTTCGGGGTAGTGGCAATCGGCGTCGTCGGCGCGGCCATCGCGCGCCTGCACCCCGTGGGGATGGCGCGGGCGCTCGCGGCGATGGCATTTGCGCAGGCGCTGATTGGTGCGTTCGCGCTGGTCGAGGGGCTGGGGCTTCCCTGGAGCGGGCCGGCGGAGATCGTGTTGTTGAATGGCTTCTTCGTGGCGTTGTTCGGAGGATCGGCGTGGATGTTTGCGCAGGCGGCGCGGGGCGAACCGGAGCGTGGCGGGGTTTGAGGCACGGCGAGCGATCGCGGGACTCGCGGTCGCGCACACAGGTGCGCTCCTACCGGGAAGTATCAGATCGGGAGTTGCTCGCGGGCCTGCATGGCCAGTTCGAAGGAGTGCCGCCGCAGGTCGTGGTCGAAGATGTTGGCGGTGAGCATCAGCTCGTCGGGTTGGTGGCGGGCGATGAAGTCGGCCAGGCCCTTTTGCACGGTGGCGGGGCCACCGACCACGGCACATGCGAGCGCGCGTTCGACGCCGAGCTTTTCGGTGGGTGTCCAATAGGTCTCGATGTCGTCGATGGGCGGGGGCACCAGCCCGGGCTGGCCGCGGCGCAGGTTGATGAAGCTTTGCTGTTGCGTAGTAAACAGGCGGCGGGCCTCCGCATCGGTGTCGGCTGCGACCACGTTGATCCCGAGCATGGCGTAGGGCTGCGCGAGCCGCGGCGACGGGCGGAATTCGCGGCGGTAGATCGACAGCGCGGCGTCCATGGCATCGGGCGCGAAGTGCGAGGCGAAGGCGAAGGGCAGTCCCAGCGCCGCGGCCAGGCGCGCACTGAACAGGCTGGAGCCCAGCAGCCAGACGGGCACGTCCAGGCCCGCGCCGGGAACCGCGCGCACCGCCTGGCCGGGACTGGCCGGTTCGAAGTAGTGCAGCAGTTCGAGCACGTCGTCGGGAAAGGTTTCCGCCGCGTCGCCGTAGCGGCGCAGCGCGCGCATGGTCGCCTGGTCGGTCCCCGGGGCGCGGCCCAGTCCCAGGTCGATGCGGCCCGGATACAGCGCGGCCAGCGTGCCGAATTGCTCGGCCACCTGCAGTGGCGCATGGTTGGGCAGCATCACGCCACCTGCGCCCACGCGGATGGTCGAGGTGCCGCCGGCGACGTGGCCGATCAGTACCGCCGTGGCTGCGCTGGCGATGCCCGGCATGTTGTGGTGCTCGGCCAGCCAGTAACGCCGGTAACCCAGTTGCTCGCCCAACCTGGCCAGGTCCAGCGTGTTGCGGAAGGCGGCGCTTGCATCGTTGCCTTCGGTGATGGGGGCCAGGTCGAGTATCGATAATGGGATCATGCGGAGGTCCTGCGCAGGGTTCCCAGGATGTGGGGCCGCGGGGCGGCCATTGCCAGTGCCACGCGGGCGGGGGTCGACTCTCCGGCTGCGCCTGCGCTCGGCAGGAACAGGGTGCATGGGCCGGCTACATTTCCCTGCCGGACTGCCGATACAGCGCGGAGCACGCCATGGAACCTGCATCCGGATGATCGCCATGTGGCGGCGTCTTTTCGCCGCGAGGAAAGTTCCGAGCCGCCCTGCCCCCGCCCCGCCGATCGTGACGGTGGTGGCCGACGTGCCCGTGCGCGAGATGGGGCCGCCACTGGCGGTGGTGGAGGATCGTTTCCATCGCTTCGTGCTGGGCCTTCCGGCGGCCGTCAGCGATACCGCCAGCGGAGCCGAGCAGGCCACGTTGCGGCGGCTGGAGGCGATCGGCGAGCGCTTCGACGTCAGCGGGCTGCCGCGCCTGCCCAGCGTGCTGCCACAGCTGCTGCGCGCGCTGAGGAACGACAACCTGGCCGGATCGCAGCTGGCCGCGCTGATCGGCCGCGATCCGGTGCTCGTGGGCGAAGTGATGCGCGTGGCCGGCAGTGCGCATTTCCGTTCGGCACAGCCGATCCATAGCCTGCAGCACGCGGTGGTCCTGCTCGGGCGCGATGCCCTGCGCCGGGTCGCCACGCTGCACGTGATGAAGCCGATCCTGCAGGCCAGCGCGGGCATGCGCGGGCATATGGCCGGGCCATGGCTGTGGGAGCACGCCGAGCGCTGCGCGCATGCCGCCGCCTTCCTCGGCCGGCATGGGGGCTGCGATCCGTTCGAGGCGTTCCTGGCCGGCATGGTCTGTCATACCGGCACCGGCGCGATCGTGCGCCTGCTGGACCAGGAGGCGCCGCCGTCGCTGGGGCCGTTCTCGCCGGTGTTCCTGGCTGGCTGCATGCGCATCGGTGCGCGGCTGTCGCTGCGCGCGGTGCGGCATTGGGAGATGCCGGCCAACGTGATCGAAGCACTGGTCGAACGCGTCAACGCACCGCAGGCGCCGGCATCGCCGCTGGGCAAGGTGCTGGCCTGCGCCGATCCGCTGGCGATGGTGCAGCTGCTGGTGGAGCGCGACCTGCTGGATGCCGAACTGGACTACAGCGCAACCTGGCCGGACAGCTTTCCCGCGCCGGTCATGCGGCGCGGACAGCTGGACCTGCGCCGGCAGTTCATGCCGACACAGGACTGAAGGGCATCAGTGCGGCGTCGATCCCACGTCCGTGCGCAACTGCCGCGCAATGTCGTCGGCTCCGGTGGCCAGCAGGGTGGCCAGCGCCATGGCGTAGTCGCCCCGGGTCGGCGCGGGCATGGACGGGGAGACGTGATAGGTCTTGTCCGAACCCAGGCCGCGTGCATTGATGGCGCAGTGCGTGCCCAGCTCGAGCGTGACGTTGGCCGGCGTGGCCTCGGTGTCCACGCGCATCTCGGCGAAGACCTGCTCGCAATGCACCACCAGATCGGTGAAATAGGCCGGCTCCAGCGCATGGCGCAGGCGCGACTGCAGCACTTCGGACACCGGCGGCGCGGGCTTGAGCGTGAGCGAATCCTCCAGGCCGCGAACCTCGACGTCCTGTTGATCCTGCTCGACCTGCAGCCACGGCGCCGAGGCCGGCGTTACCAGGCTGCCCAGCGCAACCGGCACACGCGTGTCCTGCGAACCCCCACATGCAGCCAGCAGCAATGCACCGCCGACCACCCATGCGAACTTCTTCATACGAACTCCCCCGAGAGCAAATTGCCTAAACGAATCTACAGGCGCCCCGATGCGCGATCAACGTAACGGCATGGCAAACGCGAGCCAGTGCACGTTTGGACGTCCGATCGCTGCGGTCGCCGGTGCCGATTGGGCGCAATCCCCACCGGCGTCACGTGCTAAAGCTGGTGGGCTGAAGCCCACCCTACACCGAGCGCCCTATCCGCGCGTGCGGACGGGGTGATCCAGACCGCCGGCCACGCGCAGGAACTGGCGCCGCGCGGGGCCGAAGCGCATCAGGCGCGGCACCAGCACGTCGCGCAGTTCGCGCAGGGTCGAGGGGCGGCCCTGCATCAGATGGGTCAATGCGCCCACCCGCCGGACCACCTGGCGATGCACCGGGTGGCGCAGCTGCGTGTAGTTGGCCAGGCGTGAGAGGCGGCCGTTGAGCGCGTCGGCCGCGCAGACGGCGAACACGTAGGCATCCTCGATCCCCAGATTCATGCCGCGCGCCCCGAGCGGCGAGTGGATGTGCGCCGCATCGCCCCCCAGCAGCACGCGCCCCACGCCGGCGCGTTCGGCCACGCGATGCGCGATGTGGAAGTGGGACTGCCAGAGCACGTCGCCGCACACCGTGCCCGCGGGCAGCGCGTCCAGCGGCGCTGCACTGTTGCCGATCACGCGCCAGATGTCCTCGCGCACGCGCAGCGCGAACAGGAAGCCGTCCGGCAGCAGGAACAGGTGCACCCGATCCGGGTCCAGGGGCGTGGCCAGGTGCAGGTCCCACAGTTGCCAGGGCTCGGGCAGTTCGTCGCCCGGGAAGGCGAGCCCCAGTGCCTGGCGCACCGTGCTGTGCGCGCCGTCGGCACCGTACAGCAGTGGCGCCTGCGTGCGTTCGACGCTGCCGTCGGCATGCACCAATTGGACGGTGACGCCGTCCTCCCCCTGCGCCAGCGTGTCGAGTTTCACTCCGCGCTCGACGGTGATGCCCTGCGCCTGCAACGCGTCGGCCAGCAGGGCTTCCGTGCGCGACTGGGGCAGCGAGAGCAGCGAGCGGTCGGTGTCGAGCAGGGGTGAGACCGGTACGGCGACGTCCTCGTGCCCGTGCTGGTGCAGCGACAGCCCCTGCACGGCCCAGCCTTCGGCCAGCATCCGCGCGGTCACGCCGGTGTCTTCCAGCAAATCCTGCGTGCGCGGGTTGACGGCCAATGCCTTGGAACGGAGGCTGGGCGCCGCCGACTTGTCGACGATGCGCACGGGAACGCCGCGTCGGGCGAGCAACAAAGCGGCCGCCAGTCCAGTCGGACCGGCGCCGGCGATCATCACGGGCAAGGTGTTCGACGGCATGCCCGGAGACTAACAGCATCGACGTTGACGTCTACGACGGCGTCGGGACGAGGCCGCGTCAAAGGCGGGGAACCTCCGGATGGCGCGCCTGCCAGGCTGCGAGCGCGACGCGGTAGCGCTCCAGCGCCTCGTCGTAGCGATCGAGCACGCAATGCACGCAGCCCTCGCCGCAGCAGTCGGCCGGATCGGGTTCGCTGGGGCGAACCGGTGGCGGATCGTCGGACGGAAACGGTAGCTCCATACTTCGATGGTACGGCCGCGCTCACGCCATGGACACCCGCAGCCGACGCCCAGCGAACCCTCGCTCCACAAGGATGACGATGGGCCGTCCCCGCGCCCGCCATTCCCATCGCGAGGAGCGCCATGAAAACCCGCCATGTGTTCAGCACCCCCAATGTCGAGGCCGCCAGAACCGTCATGCAGGCCGCGCGCGCCGCAGGCGTGCCGGAAGAGGACATCTCGCTGATCGCCCGCTCCGACATCGAACTCGAAGCGACACCGGAGCAGCACAAGGAAGCTGCGAGCGATTTCTATCCCGCCGCGCTGCGCGGCGTGGTCGGCGGCGGCGCGGTCGGCCTGCTCGCCGGGCTGGTGGCCGTGGCGATCCCGCCGGTGGGCATCACCGTGGCGGGCGTGGCCGGACTGACCGTCGCCGGGGCGCTGACCGGTGGCTGGACCGGCGCGCTGGTAGGCGCCTCCGTGCCCGACCCGGTGCGGCGCAAATTCGAGGAGGAGATCGAGGCCGGCCGCGTCCTGGTGGTGCTCGACGGCGACAAGGAACAGCTGGTGCGCGCCGAACCGGCACTCGCTCGCGCGGGCGGCACGCCGCTGCCGTTCGATGAGCCCACGGCGTTGACTTAGCACGGGCACCCAGTCCGTCTGTCTGCAAGGAGACAGCTCCCTCTCCTGTCCGGGAGAGCTGCAGCCAGAGCAGAAGCAGCGATTAAACGCACCCTTCATGGTCCGCGCACACCGCATTCAACCGGGCGCGAGGAACATCCTGTCCGTCCCCGTTTCCGCCACCCGGAGTACCCATGGATCTCGACCGCGTGATGACCCGCAATCCGAAATTCTGCCTGGCCACTTCGCCGCTGGATGAAGTCGCCCGCGCCATGCGCGACGAGGACGTCGGCGAAATCCCCGTGGTCGACCTGGACCGCCACCCGATCGGGGTGATCACCGACCGCGACATCGTCGTGCGCACGCTCGCCGCCGGCCGCAATCCGCTGGATGTGCGCGTGCAGGAATGCATGACCGCGCCGCCGGTCGTGATCAAGGAGGACGCGAGCCTGCAGGACTGCGCCAAGCTGATGGAGCGCCAGCAGATCCGGCGGGTCCCGGTAGTCGACGCCAAGGGTGCCCTCTGCGGCATCGTTTCGCTGGCGGACCTGGAGCGCACCGAAGCCCGTTCGCTGCAGCAGGAAGTCACCCGCGCCGTATCCCAGCCGCACTGACCGATTTTATCGGAGGAGCATGCCCATGAAGATCCGCCTGTTGTGCTGGAGCCTGCTGCTGGCTTCCACGTTCGCGCTTGCCGCCTGCAACCACGGCACCAACGACAACGCCGAGCCGGGCGCAGCCGCCCCGTCGACCGCGCCAGCGATGACGCCCGCCCAGCCGACCACGCCGATGACGCCGGCACCTGCATCCACCGCGATGACGCCGCCGGCCACCATGCCGCCGGCCTCGTCCACTGCGATGCCGCCGCCGACCTCGACCACGCCGAACTCCTCGGGTGGCGCCGACTGAGCGCAAACCCGTACGGACTGGCAGGGATGCGGGCCGGGCCAGGGATGGCCTGAAGCGGATCGACGAAGGCGTGCGAGCCTGGCCCCGGCCGGGCCACTTCGGCGTGTCCGCCCATTGGGAAACGCCGCCCTGGGACGGCCTCGCCCCCCCCAGAAGTCACGCCCATCCTGCAGCCGCGCCAGGCGCACAATCGCACACCCACCCCGAAGGAGCCTGACATGCGCACGCTCGTCCTCGCCGCCGTGATCGCCCTCGCCCTGCCGGCCGTGCACGCCGCACCCGCCCCGCAGACTGCCGCGCGACACGCACAGCCACCGTACCTCGCCGCGGCAATCAACGACCCGGGCCGCCAGGCCGACCGCGCCGACGACGCCCGCCGCAAGATCGCGCAGGTGATGGCCTTCGCCGAGGTCGAACCGGGCGACAAGGTGCTGGAACTGATTCCCGGCAGCGGCTACTTCACCCGCGTGTTCAGCGGCGTGGTCGGGCCCAAGGGCCACGTCTACGCGCTGTGGCCGAACGAGTACGCCTCCGAATCGCAGTCGGACGTGGCCAACCTGCGCAAGCTCGCCCAACAGCCGCACTACGCGAATGTCAGCGTGCTGACTCAGCCGGCCGCCAAGCTGGATGCGCCCGAGTCGGTCGACGTGGTGTTCACCTCGCAGAACTACCACGACTACCCCGACAAGTTCATGGGCAACGTCGATCCGGTGGTGCTCGACAAGCAGGTCTTCAAGGTGCTCAAGCCCGGCGGCGTGTTCATCGTGATCGACCACGTCGCGCCGGCCGGATCGGGCATGCGCGACACCGACACGCTGCATCGCATCGACCCGGCCATCGTCCGGAAGCAGGCCGAATCGGCGGGCTTCGTGTTCGACGGCGAGAGCGACGCGCTGCGCAACCCGGCCGATCCGCACGACATCAAGGTGTTCGACAAGTCGATCCGCGGGCACACCGACCAGTTCATGTACCGCTTCCGGAAGCCGAAGGGCTGAGCTTTGCACGAGCGGAACGCTATTCGCAGGGGCCCCACGTGGGCCCCCGCGAAGAGAACGCTCTTCCAGGGGGTGATGGCGTGATCGCCATCCGCATCGGCTGCGCCGGCTGGTCGATCCCCAAGGCACACGCCGCGGCGTTCCCGACCGAAGGCAGCACGCTGGAGCGCTACGCGCAGGTATTGGACTGCGTGGAGGTCAACTCCAGTTTCTACCGTCCGCACCGCCCGGCGACCTGGCGCCGCTGGGCGGACAGCGTGCCGGCGGACTTCCGCTTCGCCGCCAAGATGCCCAAGGCGATCAGCCATGAGTGCCGGCTGCGGGACTGCGACGGACTGGTGGCCGCGTTCCTGGACCAGGTTGGCGAACTCGGTGACAAACTGGGCTGGCTGTTGTTGCAGCTGCCACCGAGCATGGTGTTCGACGCGTCGGTCGCCCTGCCTTTCTTCGAGCGCCTGCGCGAACACCACGACGGGCCGCTGGCGTGCGAGCCCCGGCACGCCTCGTGGTTCACCGCAAGCGTCGACCACGCACTGCGCCAACTGGCCGTCTCGCGCGTGGCGGCCGATCCGGCGCGCGTGCCGCGCGCGGCGCTTCCCGGCGGCGACCGCCACCGCATTTACCTCAGGCTGCATGGATCGCCGCGGATGTACTACGACGCCTATCCGCCAGCGGTACTCGAACGCGTGGCCCGGCGGTTGCGGCGCGCACCACAGGCGTGGTGCATCTTCGACAACACGACGCTCGGGCACGCGACAGGCAATGCACTGGCGCTACAGCGGATGGTCCACGGTTTGTAGGAGCGCACCCTGTGCGCGACCGCCATGCACTCGGCCTCCTGTGCGGTCGCGCACCACTGTCCTCCTGCAAACATCCGGCACGGTTCATTCACTTCGACGTGCGGCCACCTCGCCCACCATGGGCTGATCCAGCCACGACAGGTGATCCGTGCCCGAGGGCCCTTCGATCGTCATTCTGCGGGGAGAGTTGGCGCCTTTCACCGGGCGCACGATCCGTCGCGCCGAGGGCAACGCCAAGATCGACATGACCCGGCTCGTCGGCGAGCCGGTGGTGGCCTTCCGCAGCTTCGGCAAGCAGACGCTGATCGAGCTCCCGGACGTGACCGTCCGCATCCACCTGCTGATGTTCGGCAGCTACCGCATCAATGAACGCAAGGACGCCGGCCCGCGGCTCAGCCTGCAGTTCGACGAGGGCGAGCTCAACTTCTACAGCTGCTCCGTTCGCCTGCTCGATGGCGACCTCGACGATCTGTACGACTGGCGCGCCGACGTGATGTCCGATGCCTGGGACCCGGCGCTCGCGCGCAAGCGCCTGCGCGCCATGCCGGACACGCTCGCCTGTGATGCGCTGCTCGACCAGGACGTTTTCGCCGGCGTGGGCAACATCATCAAGAACGAAGTGCTGTTCCGCATCCGCACGCACCCGCTCTCGACCGTCGGCGCGCTGCCGCCACGCAAACTGCGCGAACTGGTCGAGCAGGCGCGCCAGTACAGCTTCGAGTTCCTCAAGTGGAAGCGCGCATTCGTGCTGCGCAAGCACTGGCTGGCGCACAACAAGAGCATCTGCCCGCGCGACCACGTGAAGTTCCATCGCGCATACCTGGGCAAGACCAACCGGCGCAGCTTCTTCTGCGAGCTGTGCCAGCGACGGTACGTGGAGAGCTGACGATGTCCTCCTCCTCCTCCAGTTCGCGCCTGGTCGTCTATGCCGCGCTCGGCGGCAACCTGGCCATCGCCATTGCCAAGTTCGTGGCGGCGGGCATCTCCGGCAGTTCGGCGATGCTCAGCGAAGGCGTGCACTCGCTGGTCGACACATCCAACGAACTGCTGCTGCTCTACGGCATGCGCCAGGCGGCTCGGCCGCCGGACGCCGTGCATCCGTTCGGCCATGGCCGCGAGCTCTACTTCTGGAGCTTCATCGTCGCGTTGCTGGTGTTCGCCCTGGGCGCGGGCGTATCGCTGTTCGAAGGCGTGAACCACTTGCGCCATCCCGAACCCATGAGCGATCCGCGGATCAACTACATCGTGCTGGGCGTGTCGATGCTGTTCGAGGGCAGTTCGTGGTACCTGGCACTGCGGGAGTTTCGTGCGGCCAAGGGTTCGATGGGCTACTTCGAAGCCTTCCGCAAGAGCAAGGACCCGACCACCTTCACCGTGCTGCTGGAAGATTCGGCCGCTCTTCTGGGCTTGCTGATCGCGCTCGCTGGCGTGGTGTGCGCCCGCGTGTTCGACAGGCCAGAGCTCGACGGCGCGGCCTCGATCGGCATCGCAATCGTGCTGGCGATCTCCGCGAGCCTGCTCGCGCGCGAGAGCAAGGGGCTGCTGCTCGGCGAGCCGGCGCATCCGAAGCTGCGCGAATCGCTGCTGGAGATCGCCGCCAACGATCCGGGCGTAGGCCACGTCAATGGCGTGCTGACCGTGCAGATGGGCCCGCACACGGTCGTCGCGGCGCTCAGCGCCGAGTTCGAGGACCAGCTCACCACGCCGCAGATCGAGCAATGCATCAACCGCATCGAGAAGGCGGTCAAGGGTCGCCACGCGGAGGTCACCTCGTTGTTCGTCAAGCCGCAGACCAGCGAAACCTGGCGCGCGCGCCAGCATGCCATCGCGCGGGAAAACGCGCCGAAAGGGTGAGGGCGCCATGGCCTCGTTCTCGCTGTTCGCCGCCGGCCCGCAGGTGCTCTTGGACGATGCCAGCGGTCGCGTCGCCTACACCCCTGACGTGGTGCCGGCCGAAACGGCGCAAGCGTGGTTCACGCAGCTGTTCGAGGGTATCGCCTGGCGCGGCGGTCGCCGCGTGATGTACGAGCGTGAGGTGGATGTGCCGCGCCTGCGCGCGCACTTCGACCTGGCCGATCCCGCCCTGCCCGCGCCGCTGCACGAAGTGCTCGCGGCGGTCCGCGCGGAAGTCGATGCACCTTTCACCAGCGTGGGGTTGAACCTCTACCGCGACGAGCACGACAGTGTGGCGCCACACAACGACAAGCTGGAGGACCTGGTGCGCGGCTACCCGATCGCCCTGCTGTCGCTGGGCGCCACGCGCGAGATGGTGATCCGCGCCAAGCGCCCGCCACGGCGCGTGCTGCACCTTGACCTGGCCGCCGGCAGCTTGCTGCTGATGGACTACGCCAGCCAGTTCCATTACGACCACGGCATTCCCAAGCAGCGTGCGGCCATGGGGCCGCGAATCAGTCTGGCCTTCCGCGTCCGACCGAACCCCTAGGCACGGAACGGCCCAGCCTGCTACACGCGACCCGCTTTTGGTACAGACTCTGCGACACGCACGGAGTCCCCGACAATGTCCTCCTGCCGCCTTGCCACCTGCCTCGCCTGTCTGCTGCTCCCGATCGGCATGGCCATCGCCATGCCCAGGCAGGACAAGCCGGCGATGACACCCGAGCGCTGGTACGCGCTGCAGATGGAAGCGGCGGACAAGGCCGACCGCATCATGCGCCAGGCCGATCGCCGCAAGTCGTTGCTGGGGCGCTACGAGACGATGCTCTCGGCCATGTTCGAGGGCGACCGCAACCCGGCCTTTCCGGTGATCTTCGGCCAGTACCTGGCTTGGTACCAGACCTATATCGGCGATTACCCGAACGCCGCCGCAAGTTTCTCGGTGCAGGAAACGCAGTTGCCCGGCGACCATGCCCTGCCGCTCGGCCCGGGTATGCGGGCGCAACCGGCGATCGATGCGATCGCCAGGCTCGCACGCGGCCGGCAGGCGGTCTTCTTCAACGAAATCCACCACGTCCCGCTGACCCGCACGCTGACCATCGAACTGCTCGCAAGGCTGCGCGAGGAAGGATTCGATACCTTCGCTGCCGAGACCCTTTATTCCAGCGACGACAAGCTGCAGGCGCGCGGCTGGCCGGTCGAGGGCACCGGCTTCTACACGAACGAACCGCTCTGCGCGGAGATGGTGCGTACCGCGCTCAGGCTCGGCTATCGCGTGGTGGCCTACGAAGCCGAGGGCGGCGACAGCGGCGATGCGCGTGAGCGCTCGCAGGCGCGCAACCTCTACGAGCGTGTGTTCAAGGCCAACCCGAAGGCGCGACTGGTGGTCGACGCCGGCTACGGGCATATCCAGGAAAGCGGCAAGTACCTCGGCGGCCAGTCGATGGCCGAACACCTGCGCACGTTGAGTGGCATCGACCCGCTCACGGTCGAGCAGACCATGCTGGTGCCGCATCCGGATGCCACACACGATCATCCCTACTACGCGGCGTTGGTGGCGCGGCTCAAACCCGTGCAGCCGATGGTGTTCCTCGATGTGGAGGGCAAGCCGTGGGCGCTGCGCGACGGCTACGACGTGAGCGTGCTGTTTCCGCCCGAATCGCTGCGTCGTGGCCGCCCCACCTGGCTCGCGCTGGACGGCCTGCGCAAGCCGGTTCCGGTGGATGGCGATGAAATCTGCCGATCCGACTATCCCTGCCTGGTCGAAGCGCGCTACGCCAACGAGACGGATGCGGCGATCCCGGCCGACCGGCTGGTGTTCGATCCACCGCCGCGCCAGGGGCCGACCGGCCGCCTGTTGCGTCCCACCCTTGGCGCTTCGGCCAGCGACCTTTACCTGCGTCCGGGCGACTATCGGCTGGTGGCGACCGACGCACAGGGGCGCATGCTCGGGCGTCGGTCGATCAGTGTGCGAGGTGCCACACCCTAGTGTGCGGGCCCTCCCCCGTCTACGGGGGAAGGCGCCGACAGGCGGACCGGGGGCGCGATCCCCCGGCCCTCACTTGCGCTGGTCGGCCGTCTTCTCACGCACCGCGCGGAATTCCGAATCCTTCGACCAGGCCGGCCAGGCGTCCGAGTCGGCGAGCTGGTAGCCAAGCTGGTAAAGCAGCCGCAGGTCGTGCGCCATGCCGGTGAACGTCCAGCTGGCCTGCCATTCGTCCGAGGGCTGGTGGTAGTGCTCGCGGTTGTAGAGCTTGCCCGCGGCCTCGCCCGCCGCCTTGCCGCCCTTGACCAAGTCGTTGCCCGATTCGAACGAGATCGCCGGGATGCCCTGCTTCGCAAAGGAGAAATGATCGGAGCGGAAGAAGCTGCCTGCCTCCGGGTGCGGATCGGGCGCGTAGCTCATGCCGTAGGTCTTCGCCAGCGCGATCAGGCGATCGAGCAGCCCGAGCTTCGCGTTGCCGGAGATGGAAAAGTTGCGCGCGGGGCCGCTCGGGTCGAGCGCGTCGGTGTTGATGTCGGCCACGGTCTTGCCAACCGGGTACAGCGGATGCGTGGCGTAGTACTCCGAACCCAGCAGGCCCTTTTCCTCGGCGGTGACCGCCAGGAACACGACCGAACGCTCGGGCCGAGGTGCATGCGCAAAGGCGCGTCCCAGCTCGATCAGCGCCGCGGTGCCGGTGGCGTTGTCGACCGCGCCGTTGTAGATGCGGTCGCCCTTGGCATCGGGTGCGCCCACGCCCAGGTGGTCCCAGTGCGCGCTGTAGATCACCGTCTCGTCCGGGCGTTTGGCGCCCTCGACGCGGCCGACGATGTTCTGCGAGGTGATCACCTTGGCGTCGACGTCGTAGTGCGCCGAGAAGGTCACGCCATCGAGCGTCACCGGCTTGAAATCGCGCCGCTGCGCCTGCTTCTTGAGCGCGGCGAAATCCAGCCCCGCGGCCTTGAACATCTGCACCGCCAGGTCGTGCTGGATCCAGCCTTCCAGCGTGGGGTGCTCGGCGGCCGGCTTGTCCCGCACGATGTCGAACTGCACGTTGGTGTTGGAATTCTTCACCGTGGCCCAGCCGTAGGAGGCCGGCGCGGTCTCGTGCACCACCAGCATCCCCAGCGCGCCCTGGCGCGAGGCTTCCTCGTACTTGTAGGTCCAGCGGCCGTAGTAGGTCATTGCCTTGCCGCCGAAGTCGCCGCGGCCAGTCTCGAAGTCCGGATCGTTGACCAGCACCACGCCGATCTTGCCCTTGAGGTCCACGCCCTTGAAGTCGTCCCAGTGGCGCTCGGGTGCCTTGACGCCGTAGCCGACGAACACCAGCGGCGCGTTCTCGATGTCGACCTTGCGGCTGCCGTCCATCGCCGCGCGCACGGCGATCTGCTCGCCCTGGGTCAGCGCCATGGCCTTGCCGTCCTCGCTCAGCGAGAACGTGGGCGTACCGACGATCTCGAAGCGGCCCAGCGGCACCGGCTGGGTCCAGGTGCGCTTGCCGTCGACGATGGCGCCGCCCGGCGAAAGACCGGCGTCCTTGAACCGCGCGATCACGTAGTCGACCGTCTTCGTTTCGCCCGACGTGGCCGGGCCGCGCCCTTCGAAGGCGTCGGAGGAGAGCGTCCTGACCTCCTGCGACAGGCGGTGCGGGTCGAACGTCGGCAGGTCGGTGGACCATGCGGGGCTGGCGAGCGCGGGCGCGAGCAAGGCCGCGGCGATGGCGTAAGCGAGCGATCGGTTCACGGGAGTACCTTTGCGAGGGGACACCCCTTGCATGGTAGGCATGCGAGCTGCGGATTCCTACCGTCCCGAAGCTTGCCCTTGCAGGAGCTTCGAGCTCTTGCAAGGGCACGGCGCAGGTCAGGCGCCCATCACTGCCAGCACCTTGCGTTCCAGCTCGTCGTCGCGGAACGGTTTCTGCACCACCCGCTCCTCGCCGACGCCCGCCAATGCGGTCTGGTCGGCATAGCCGGTAACGAACAGCACGGGCAGTTCGGGCCGGCGTGCGCGCGCCTGCTGGGCAACCTCCACGCCGTTCATGCCGGGCATGGCGAAGTCCGCCACCAGCAGGTCCACCTGCGCCGAACGGTCCAGCAGATCCAGCGCCGCACCGCCAGACCCAGCCTCCAGCACCTCGAAGCCGAGCTGGCGCAGCCGCGCGGCGGTGACATCGCGGACCGCGCTGTCGTCATCGACCAGCAGCGCGAACCGGCGCTTTGGCAGCGGCTCGGCATGGGCATGGTTGTCGGCCATCGCCGGTTCCATGGCCACGCCCGCCTGCGCGCGCGGCAGGTAGACGCGCACGGTGGTTCCAGCATCCGGCCGGCTCTCGATGCGCACGCCGCCACCGGACTGCTGCGCAAACCCGAGCACCTGGGCCAGGCCCAGTCCGGACCCCTTGCCCACGCCCTTGGTGGTGAAGAACGGCTCGAACGCGTGCGCGCGCACTTCCTCGGTCATGCCGGTGCCGGTGTCGGTGACTGAAATGACGACGTAGTCGCCCGGCGTCGGCTCGCCGGGTGATCCCGGCTCGTCGGTGAGCGTGGCATTGGCCGTCTCGATGGCAAGGCTGCCGCCCACCGGCATGGCGTCGCGTGCGTTGATCGCGAGGTTCAGGATCACCAGTTCGATCTGGGTCGGATCGACCAGCGCGCTCCACAACCCCGGTTGCAGGTGCGCCGCCACCGCGACGCTGCCGCCCATGGTGCTGCGAAGCAGCTCGCTCATGCCCTGGACGGTGCCATTGAGGTCGACCACCTTGGGCTCCAGCCGCTGCCGGCGCGAGAACGCAAGCAGCTGCGAGGTCAGCGTGGCGCCACGCAGCGCGGCCTGGCGCATCAGGTCCAGCCGCCGGCGCACCTTGGGATCGTCCACCGTCATTTCGATCAGGTCGAGGTTGCCAAGCACGATGGTGAGCAGGTTGTTGAAGTCGTGCGCCACGCCCGAGGTGAGCTGGCCGACCGCCTCCAGCCGCTGCATCTGGCGCAGCGTCGCCTCGACCCGCTCGCGGCCTTCGATCTGGTTGCGCAGCTGGCGATTGGCCGCCTCCAGCTCGTGCGCGGCGAGCTTCTCCTGGGTGACATCACGCCCGACCGCGTAGATGCGGTCGTGCTCGGCCACCGCCGTCCAGGCGATCCAGCGCCAGCCCCCGTGCTCGCATTGCATGCGGTTCTCGAAGGGGGGAGCCACGTGCCCGCGGCGCAGGCAGGCCAGCACGGCGTCGGCAGTGGCCCGGTCCTCCGGATGGATGAAATCCAGGAACGGCCGCGCGAGCAGGGTCTCGCTGTCGTAGCCCAGGATGCGCGTCCAGGAGGGATTGACGACCTTGAAGTAGCCGTCGAACCCGGCCACCGCGAACAGGTCGCGGCTGAGTTCGAACACCCGCTCGCGCTCGCGCCCGATCCGCAATGCCGCTTCCTGCAGCGCACGGTTGCGGTCTTCCAGCGCCGTCCGCTCGCGGTGCGCGCTGGTCACGTCCTGGTTAACGCCGATCATCCGGCGCCGGCCATCGGAGCCGATGACGGGCGTGCCCTTGGAGAGGATCCAGCGGGTTTCGCCGTGGGTGCGGATGCGGAATTCGATGTCCAGAGGCTGGCCGCTTTCGGTGCTACGGCGGACCGCTTCGTCGACGGCCGCGCGGTCTTCCGCATAGACGGTGGCGAGCCAGGCCTCTTCGGGCGTGATTCCTGCGTCCGGGTCGAGCCCGAACAGCACGTACATCTCGCGCGACCAGCTGGCGTCGCCCGACGGCAGCTCCCAGTCCCATACGCCGATCTTGCCCACCCGCTGGGCCAGTTTCAGCCGCGCCTCGCTGGCGCGCAGCGCATCCTCGGCGCGGCGGCGATCGGTGACGTCCATCAGCACGCCCATCGCCTTCGCCGGCTGGCCATCCTCCGCATGGATCTCCGCGCGCAGCAGCAGCGCACGCCCTTCCCCGCCGGGGCAGACGTAGCGAAATTCGGTCTCGATGAAGCGTTCGCCGTGGGCCAGCGCATCGACCATGCAGGCCTGCAGACGCTCGCGTTCGCCAGCGGGGTAGCCGGCGCGAATCTGCTCGATCGTGGGCGTGGCGTCCTCGGGAAAGCCGAGCAGGCGGTTGAGTTCGGGCGAACCGGCCAACGTCTCGTTGCGCAGGTCCGCTTCCCACACCGCCATGCGACCGGCTTCGATGGCCAGGTGCAGCCGCGCCTGGCTGGTTTCCAGCGCCGCACGCAGCTGGCGCCACTCGCTGACGTCCTGCAACGTGCCGATGTAGCGCACGGCGCGGACCTCGCCATCGACGGGCGCGAACAACGCCTGGCCATGCGCGATCACCCAGCGTACCTCGCCGTCGTCGTGCACCACGCGGTATTCGAAAGGCACGCGCTCGCGGATCTGTGGATCGAGCGCGCGCAGCAGCATGCCGTGCGTGCGCGGCAAGTCGTCCGGGTGGGTGCGTGCCTGCAGCTGCTCCAGGCACAAGGGCTCGTCGCCCGGCGGCAGGCCGCAGATCTCGCGGGCGCGGGGGGAATAGACGAACGTGTTGTCGAGCAGGTTCCAGTCCCAGATGCCCAGCTTGGCCGCGCGTGTCGCCAGCTCCAGGCGCTCCTCGCTGCCAAAAGGCATTCCGGCGCACGCCTGCGTGGAGAACGGATCCGCGCGGTGCTGCATGGCAAACCACCTCGTTCCTGCGACCAGCCAGGGCACTTTAGCGCAGGCTGGACATGGCGACGTGAGGTTCCCGGCAGGATGCGGTGCGACGGCCGCCGATCACGCCCGCAAAGTGCTCAGTCGGCCTTCTCCGCCACCCCGAGCTGGCCGGCGACGTCGGTGATGGCCCGATGCAGTTCGCGCCTGGTGAAGGGCTTGCCCAGCCGTACCAGTTCCATGGCGGGCGCACCTGGCAACTCGGCATAGCCGGAAGCAAGCACGATCGGCAGGCCCGGATCGCGATCGCGCAGGAGTTTGGCCAGCCGGATGCCGGTCATGCCGGGCATCGCCTGGTCCGTGATGACCACGTCGACCTCGCCCTTGGCATCGACGTACGCCAGCGCCTCCTCGGCCGAGCGCACGGCATGGACGACGTGACCGAGGTCCTCGGCCATTGCCATCGTGCTCAGCAGCACGAGCTCGTCATCGTCCACGACCAGCAGGGTCAGCGGTTCACTCGAATGCGTCGGCGCATCGATGTCCTCGCTCACCTCCGCGACTACCGTGGACGAGTCGGCCGTCGCGGCCGCAACCGGCAACCAGATTTCCACCGTGGTGCCCTTGCCCGGCTGACTCTGCAGCAGCAGGCGCCCGCCCGATTGCTCGGCCAGGCCATAGGCCATCGACAGGCCCAGGCCGGTGCCCTTGCCCACGCCCTTGGTGGTGAAGAACGGCTCGGTGGCGCGCCGGACGGTGTCCGGATCCATGCCGTGGCCCTCGTCGGCCACCCACAGGCAGACGTACTCGCCGTGCGGGAGCGCGGTCGAGTGGCCCTCGCCAACCCATTCGCTGCGCGCCCCGATCTCCAGCCGGCCGCCTTGCGGCATGGCATCGCGACCGTTGACGGCCAGGTTGAGCAGCGCCAGTTCCAGCTGGTTGGGGTCGATCAATATCCGCGGGAGCTGCAGCGGGAAACTGGTGCCGATGCGGATTTCCGGCCCCAGCGAGCGACGGATCAGGTCCGCCATGCCATGCACCAGCAGCGGCACGTCGACCGGCCGCGGATGCAGTTCCTGGCGCCGCGCGAAGGCGAGCATGCGCTGAGTCAACGCCGCGCCACGCTGCGCGCCGGCCATCGCGTTGTCCAGCAGTTGCTGCGGGCGCGCGGCCGGCGGCAACCATTTGCGCAGCAACTCCAGGTTGCCCATCACCGCCATCAACAGGTTGTTGAAATCGTGCGCCACGCCACCGGTGAGCTGGCCGATGGATTCGGATTTCTGCGACTGGAACAGCGCCTCGCGCGCGACCGCCAATTCCTCTTCGGCCCGTTTCTTCTCGGTCACGTCGCGGGTGATCTTGGCAAAGCCCACGACCCGGCCCGTGTCGTCGGTCAGGCGGTCGATCACCACATGCGCGAAGAACAGCGAACCATCCTTGCGCCGGCGCCAACCCTCGCCCTCATACACGCCCTGTGTGCGCGCGACGGCGAGATTGCGCGCGGGCTTGCCGGCCCTGGCGTCCTCCTCCGCATAGAAGTCGCTGAAGTGGCGGCCCAGCACCTCGTCGGCGCGATAACCCTTGATGCGCTGGGCGCCGGCGTTCCAGCTGGCCACGTGGCCGTCCGGGTCGAGCAGGTAGATGGCGTAGTCGCGCACGCCCTGCACGAGCAGGCTGAACTGCTGTTCGTTGCTGCCAAGCATGCCGTCGGACTGGTGCGGCCATGGAATGTCGCGGACCAGGTAGGCGTAGCCTTCGAGCTTGCCCGCCCTGTCACGCACGGCCTCCAGGATGGATCGCGCCCATAACCGCTGGTCGTGCTTGCCCTGGCGCCAACCGGTTTCCTCGTCGCGCCCGTCGTCCCTTGCTGCCTTCAGAGCCTGCCCGGGCAACCCGGCCTCGCGGCTCTCCGGGGTGTGCAGCGACTCGAACGGCTGGCCGACGATGTCGGCCGCGGCGTAACCGAAAATGCGTTCGGCACCCGCGTTCCAGCTGGCTATCCGGCCCTGCGGATCGAGGAAAACCATGGCGAGCGTGTCCAGCGCCTGCACCATCCGGCCGTAGTTTTCCTCACCTGTCGACATGACCACCTCTCGAACCCAACAACCTGCCACAGCCGCAGGCAGACGGCGGATTATGCGACCTGCCTCCATCCACGCCGTGAATGCCTAGCCTGCGAGCCTTGCACGCTCAAGCGCCGCCACGTGCCGCTCCAGCCGCGGCCCCAGATAACAATGCGAGCCGCACGGCATCAGACCCGCCTGCGCGAACTCGCGAAGGAACCAAGAGGGCGGCCGCGACAGGAACCCTTCGCGATCACCCACGACGTCGTCGCGACTGGTGAACACCTCCAGGAACGCCACGCCCTCGAGCATCTCGCCGATGCCGGCCAGGCCGGCGCGGATCTCGGCGGGCCTGAGGTAGTGCAGCACGTCGGTGCACACGATCAGGTCGAAGCGGCTGTCGAAGCGCAGGTGCTCCAATTGGCCGAAACTCGCCAGCCCGACGTTGCGGCTGCGTCCGTAGCGGGCCACCACGTAGGCGCTCGCATCCAGCCCGCGGTATTCCACGCCAGGCCGCAACGCCCGCAGCGGTGCGCGCCAGGGCGCCTCGCCGCAACCGACATCGAGCACGTTGCGCAGCGGGCGTCCCAGGTAGTACTCCGCCTGCGCGACCGCCAGCGCCACCTTGCGCTTGAGTTCGGCGGTCGAGGCGACGGCGTGGCGCGGGTCGCGATACCACTTGTCGAAATAGGCGCGGTCGTAGGTCTTGGGCATGGACTGGGCGGCTGCGAAAAAACGCATGGTACGGCCTGGCAATCACCCGACGCATACATGGGGCACTCCAGCATTTTTGCAACCGCCCCATCTGGAGCCAGCCATGTCCATGATTCGCCTGCGCCTGATCGGCAACCGCGACGCCGCCGATTCGATCATCACGGTGCTGCACGGCATCGACGGCATCGAACACGTCGAGGAGATCGAGGACTTCATGCTGGGCGTGCGCGACGACTCCAGCTCGGCCAACCTCGTCGACGACAGCGAAGGCAAAGTCTTCATGGTCGAGGTGGACGCACCGGACGACATGCGGGCAGATGCGGCGCGAGTGGTCGCCGAAGCCGAAGCCCGCCGACTCGACGCGGGCCTGGAAATCGTCGACGGCGAGGACTTCTAGCCGGACTCACGCTGGAGCCCACGTGGGCTCTTCACGAGAGGCACCTCGAATGTCGGCTCCGCCTCAGCCGCGCACCAGCAGGTGCCGCGCCACGTGCCCATGCATGCGGCCCAACCCGCGCGCCAGGTGCAGTGTGGCGAACAGCAGCAGCACGCCCAGCACGCACAGCGCGATCGCGTCGCCCCAGCCCGGCACGTGCTGGCCGAAGCCCCAGTTGATGACCGGATGGCCGTCGACGTACACGTCCGACATCCAGCGCGGGGCGAATGCCCAGGCGATCGGCGCGCCGATGAAGCCCACCGCCACCGAGATCAGCGTCACCGCAATCGTGAAATAGACGATACCCAGCGGCAGCATCAGCAGCATGTACAGCAGCGTGGTCCAGGTGCGCGCGTCGGTGAACATGGCGCCGATGCGCTTCATCAGGGTCAGCTCGCGCGTCGGATAAGGCGGACGCCGTGGCATGCGCGCGCCCAGCATGGCCTCCACGATGCGCCCCTCCACCAGCGAGAGCACCCGCACCGAGCCGAAGAACAACACGATGAACGGCAAGCCGACGATCAGCACCGACAGGCCCGCCGACAACGACACCCCGGTGACTGCCCAGGTGAAATAGAAGATGCCCGTGGCCAGCGCCAGCACCATGTAGAACAACGCGCCATAGGTGCGCGGATCGGCCGCCACGCCGAAGAAACGCCCGGCCAGCGAGCGGCGCCTGGGCTGCAACGGCGGGCGCAACGCGCGCTGGATCCTGATTTCCTGGTCACGGTAGAGCTCGGCCACCTCCTCCGGTGCGCCGTAGCTGCCGACCACGTGGGCCAGCATGTCCGCTTCGCTGCGCGCGGGTTGCTCGGCGAGCTCGGCGCGCAGGTGTTCCTCGGCGTCGTAGAGCGCATCCTGCACCAGCGCCGGGTCGGCGCCGCGCAGCGCGGCGCGCAGTTGGTCGAGATATTCGTTGATCGTGCGCGGTGCGTTCATCACACCTCTCCTTGAAGGACCTTGTCGACGGAATCACGCGTGGCGTTCCAGGCCGCGACCCACTCGCGCAGCACGTCCCGCCCCGGCTCGGTAACGCGGTAATAGCGGCGCGGCGGGCCGCTCACCGAAGGCTCCACTTCGCTGGCCAGCAACCCGGCCGCCTCCAGGTTGCGCAGCACCGGGTAGAGTGCGCTCTGCTTGCCCGCCAGCACGCCCTCGCCCAGTTCTTCGAGCCGCTTGGCGATCTGATAGCCGTAAAGCGGCTGCCTCGATTGCTCCAGCACCGCCAGCAGCACCAGCGAAACGGTGCCGGCGGAGAGCTCCTTCTGGAATTTCTTCAGATGGGTGACCCGATCGTCCACGCGCTCGCCTGCACTGCCACTTGGGTTGACGTGCAGGTTAGTGCGAAGTTCGCACTAGTGCATGGGCCTGAAGTCACGCCTCACGGCCGGCGCGGTCGCGCCCAGGCCCAGCCACGGAATGTGAGTCAGGGCCGCGGGCTTCCCGCGAGCCGCTCGATCGGCACCGAAACGTGCACCTCGAGACCTTCGGGGCGCCACGTGCGCGTCAATTCCCCGGACAACTGGTCGCGCAGGGTCAGGTCGACAAGCCGGGTACCGAATCCGGTCCGCTGCGGTTCCTGCACGGTGGCCCCACCCCGTTCGCACCAGTGCAGGATGAAGCGGTCGCCCAGGCGTTCGCCGCACACTTTCACCCGTCCATCGGGCACCGCGAACGCTCCGTACTTCGCCGCATTGGTGGCCAGTTCGTGGATCGCCAGGGACAGGGGCGTGATTGCACCCGACTCGATGGGAACGTCGTCTCCCGCCAGTTCGACCCGGTCGTAGCCTTCCAGTGCATAGGGCCTGAGCAGGTGGCGCGTAAGGCCGAGCACGGTGGCGCCACTTTCGGAAGGCGCTTCGTCCCGCCCGTGGGGTCGGGCGTAGTCGTGCGCCTCCCCCAGCGCCATCAGGCGCTCCATCAGTTCCCCGGCGAAAGGCCGGCTTTCGGGAAATTGCCGGACTGTGAGGGCGACCAGGCCCGAGATCACCGCGAAGATATTCTTGATGCGGTGGCTCAGTTCCTTGCCCGCCAGCTCCAGTTGCTCGGCCGACGCCTTTCGTTCGTGGATGTCGGTACAGGTGCCCATCCAGCGAAGGATCTCGCCGGTCTCGTTGCGGACCGGGTGCGCGCGGCCCAGCATCCAGCGATAGACGCCGGTGCGGTGACGCATGCGATATTCGATTTCGTAGGCCTCACCGGTTGCGAGGCTGTGCCGCCACCGTTCGAACGTCCGCTCGCGGTCGTCCGGATGGAACAGGTAGGCCCAGTCGTTCCCATCGGTCGTCCCGGGCACCGCGCCGGTGAACTCGTACCAGCGCCGATTGAAAAAGTCGTGGTAGCCGTCCGGGCGCGCGGTCCAGATGATCTGGTCGACCGAATCGACGATCGTGCTGAGCGAGGCCCGGCTTTCTTCCAGCGCCTGCTCGATGCGCTTGCGCTCGGTGATGTCCAGGAACAGCACCGCGAACCGTTCCCCGCCCAGCGGGTGCGCGCGTGCCTCGAACGAACGGAACTGGAGCCCAGGCACCTCGACTTCGAACGCCGAAGGCGTGCCGCTGTCGACCACCGCGCCATAGAGCTGTATCAGCCGGAACGGCACGCCAGGTATCACCTCGGTGACCGGATGACCCAGCACGGCCTGCGCGGAACGGCCCGTCTGCCGGCTGAACGCTTCGTTGATTTTCAGGAACACGAAGTCGACGACCCGGCCCCGGTCGTCGCGCACGACCTCGGCGACGAAGAAGCCTTCGTGGATCCTGGCGAAGAGTTGCCTGTACTGCGTTTCGTCCAGCCCGAGGCCGGGCACCCCTTCCACCCTATAGAGCCCGCCCGTATCGGACGGAGTGCGGACGTGGTGAACGCTGCCGGTCGTGTCGTAGACGAACTGGAAGGCGCCGACCTGCTCCCCGTCGGCGCCGCGCAGGGGGAAGTAGCTCATCTCGTAGCTTTTTCGTTCACGCTGGACGTCGCCGTATTCGGCGATCTGCTTGAACGATTCCCCGGAAAGCGCCCGGCTCCATACCGCTTTGACTTCGGCCTGCTGCCTGGGCTGGTCGGCGAGCAGGTCGAGCATGGAATCGCCGCGCCTGGGCCGCACGCCGAAGATGCGCTCGAACTCGTCGGCGCTGGCGTTGTTGATGGCGAGGAAGCGGTAATCGAGGTCGGCCACCTGGATCATGGCCGGGCTGGCATCGATGAGCTGCTGGAGGATGTCCGGATCCGGAGTTCCGGCGGCCGGCCCGCCGGTGGGGCGGCCGGATGAGTTCGGCATTGCGCTCGGCTGAGCCTGTTGTGGGGTCATCTTGCCATCGCGCCTTCGGTTCGCGTTGGGTGCCCTCCGGTAACGGTTGCACACGCGGTGCTTCCGCATGTTACGCAGGCCGCCCGCTCTGCTGCGCGCGACCGCGACCGGTCCAGGAAGATGGACGCGGTTCGGTAAGGAAAGTGGTCTATCCGGGGTCAACGACGCGTCGGGACCCCGTGAATCCCTATCGCCGATTCGGCCCGCAGCTGCCACCCTGGCCGTTCGTTGAGTGAAGGCGGCAACGTTTCCGGAACGCCTGAGCGCCCCAGCCTGCCGCGCGCTCAGGCTTCGAGCGCGGCGTTCACCATGCCGGGCAGGGTTTCCAGCGAGAACGGCTTCTGCAGCACGCGATAGACCACCGACTGCAGCGTGGGCGGCAGCGGCGACGGAGCGTAGCCGGTCATCAGGATGACTTTCAGGCCCGGGCGAAGGGTACGGGCCGCTTCGGCAACCTGGTAGCCGTCGATGTCGGGGAGCTTGATGTCGCTCAGCAGCACGTCGATGCGCTGGTCCGATTTCAGGGCCTGCACACCGGAGGTGCCGTCGCTGGCCTCGAGCACGTTGAAACCGGCGTCCTGCAGGCCTTCCATGACCAGTTCGCGCAGGAATGCTTCGTCTTCGACCAGCAGGATGTGGGTGGCGGTGTCGGCAGAAGGCATTACGCTTCCTCGGGGAGGGTTTCGCGGGGGGCGCGGGGAAGGATGATGTGGATCGTGGTGCCACGACCGGGGCGGCTCTCGATGTTGGCCACGCCGTCGGATTGCTCGACGTAGCCCAGGATGGTGCTCAGGCCCAGGCCCGTGCCCTTGCCCACCGGCTTGGTGGTGAAGAACGGATCGAACGCCTTGCTGCGCACGTCTTCGCTCATGCCCACGCCGCTGTCGATCACGCGCAGGTGCACGTATTCGCCCGCATCGAGCCCGGCCATCGGATGCTGCGCATCCACGCGCAGGTCGTCGGTGCAGATGGAGATCTGCCCGCCGTCGGGCATCGCGTCGCGCGCGTTGATCACCAGGTTGAGGATCGCGTTCTCCATCTGGTTGGAGTCGCACAGCACTGACCACTGCGAATCGAGCCGGTATTCGATCATCCAGCTGGCGCCGACCGAATGGTCGAGCAAGGGCTGGATGCTGCGGATCAGCGCGTCCAGTCGAAGCGACTGGGGCGACAGCGGCTGGCGACGCGCGAAGGTGAGCAGGCGCTGGGTCAGGCTCGCGGCGCGGTCGATGCCGTCCTGCGCCATGTCGAGGTAGCGCTGGATCTGGCGATGGCGGCTCTGGCGCTGCTCGAACAGCTCGCGCTCCTGCGCCGGCATGGCCCCTGTGTCCGCGCCGGCGACGACACCCTCGCGCTCGAGCTGCGACTCGCGCTCGGTAGTCGGGTCGCTCTGCTGCAAGTGCTTGTTCAGCCGGCCCAGGCTGCCGCGGATGATCATCAGCAGGTTGTTGAAGTCGTGCGCGATGCCGCCGGAAAGCTGGCCGATCGCTTCCATCTTCTGGCTCTGCCGCAGCGCCTCCTCGGTGCGCGCGCGATGTTCCATCTCGGTGCTGAGCCGTTCGTTGGCCTTGGCCAGCGCGCGCGCGCGCCGCTCCAGCGCGGCATTGGCGCGCATGAGTACGCGATGGGCGACCGCCAGCGCGGACAGCATCAGCACGGCCATGAGGGTCAGCAACGCCACGCCGCTGTAGCGCGCCAGTTGCATGATCAGCGGCGTTTCTGCGGCACGCAGGTACACGCTGCCCACGGTGGTGGTGCCCTGCTGCGCGGGCACGGCCACCACCAGGCGGTCGTGCGGCAGCCGCCCGCCGTTGGCCAGGCTGTCCGCAAGCGGCTCGCTGCCAGGACGCTGGAAACCGGCGACCTGGCGGTGCGCCTCGTTGTAGACCGCCGCCGCGTCCAGGCGTGGATCGAGCATCAGCGCATTGACGTACTCCTGCGCGGTGGCGCGATCGTTGAACGCGATCGCGGCGGTGACGCTGGCGGCCAGGATCTTGCCCTGTACGGTGAGCTGACGGCGATGCTCCGTGTGCGCCGTGTGGTACTGGTAACCCGCCGCGAGCGCGCCGGCGAAAAGCAACAGTCCCGCGGCAACCAGCGACATCACCGGCCTGAACGCGAAGGGCTGGCCGATGACCCGCCTTTTCACGACGCCTCCCTCACCGCCAGGGCGAGGTTGAGCAGCTTGGAGCTGATGGTGATGTGGTTGCGCGCGGCCGCACCGGTGTCGATGACGAACCGCACCCGGCCGCGGTCGATGACGAAGTGGACGATGCTGCCGCCCTGGTGCGGCTCGGTCGAGTCGACCACGGTGAGGACCGGTTTGCCGCTGACGGCATCGAGCGCCTGCTGGATGCTTTGCGTCGAGAGGTGGCTGATGAACACGATCTGGCATTGCGTGTCAGACGTGAGGGTTTCGAGTCGGCGGACCTCGAACGGATGCGTGCCCAAGCTGCGCCCGGCGACAGCCTGCTGAAGATAGTCGTCGAACGGGTCTTCGCCAGCCACGCAGATGCGGAAGGGCTGGTCCGCCGCTTCGAACGTGGTGGGCGGCCAGTTGACGAACGGCGCCAGCTTGTAGAGATAGGTCGCCTTGACCGCGTATTCGAGCGACACGTCCGGCTGCGCATGGGCACCGGGCTGCGGCGAGGCCTCGCAGGTCGCGCACGCCAGCAGCACCGCAAGCAGGCAGGCAGGTGCGCGCAGGCGCGCGCCACCGAGACGGGCGAGCAGTCCCGCCGCGCGGGCGCGCAGGGCACCGGATGGGATATGGCGGGTGCGAATCGGCATCTCCTGGGCGCCCGGCAACGTCAGAAGTTCAGGCGCGCGTCGAGCGACACGCCGCGACCGATGCGGTTGCCGGCGGGATATTCCTGGTGCCACGCATGCAACAGGTTCGAGCCGGAGAGCGAAAGCTCGAGCTTGTCGTTCACCAGCCAGCCAATCCGCAGGTCCAGTTCCATGTAACCGGGCACCTTCGGATCGGGCAAGGCATCGACGCCGCGCAGGTCGGCGTACAGCGTCCAGCTGTCGGAGAGGTTCATCATGGAGCGGAGGAAACCCTGGTACTTCGGATCGTCGCCCGCCTGCGCCGCGCCAAGCAGGCCGCTGGCACCCGGCTTGAAGCCAAGGTGCTGGCGCTGCGCATCGAAACCGGCTCCCAGCTGCCACCAGTCGCTGATCGCGTAACTCCCCCAGGCCTCCACGCCGTAGGTGTGGCCTTCCATGCCGTTGCCCCAGACCAGCGGCAATCCCGTAGGCGACAGCTCGATCGACCTGAGGTCGTCGTAAACGTTGTAGTACAGCGACACCGACACGGTCGCACGGGTAGCGACCTGCCCGCGCCAGCCCGCTTCATAGGCGGTGAGCTTCTCGCGCTTGAACGCCGGGTTGCCGGTCAGGAACAGGACCGGGCCCAGCTTTTCCCTGACATCCACGTCGAACGGCGTCGGCGTGCGCACCGCGCGCGAGGCGCCGGCCCACAGCAGCGTGTTCTGGCCGGGAGTCCACGAAAGCCTGAGGTTGGGCAATACCGACACGCCCGAATACGGGTCGTCCTCGGCCTTGAGGCCCAGCGTCAGCTGGGTTTCGGGAGTGAGCGCCACCTGGTCCTGCACGAAGGCGTTGGCCAGGTTCTGCGTGTTGCGCGCCGGATCCCACAGCAGCGAACTGGCCACGCCGATGCGCGGCGTGATGTCGTAGCGATAGACCCGGTCGCCCAGGCCCCACAGCAACTGGTGGTGCTTGCCCACGGCAAGACCGTGCTGGATCTCCACGTCCAGCGTGTCCAGCGCGAAGCCGCTGCCACCGTCGTTGCTGCTGCGGCGATGCACGTGGTCGTAATAGGTCTGCAGCTGGAAGCTCGAGGTGCTGCTGATCGTGTGTTGCCAGCGCGCCAGAACGTCCGCCTCGGTGCTGCGAGCGTCCGACTCGCCGGGCTGGTCGGTACGGCCATCGTGCAGGTCACCCTGCAGCATCAACGCATCGTCGGGGCTGCTTTGCCAGTCCACGCGGAAGCCGACCTGCGGATTGTTCCAGCCGTTGCGCGCCGGCTGGCCCGCGGCGTTGTCCAGTTCGCGGCGGCGCACGTCACGGGCGTAGACGCGGTAGTGCGCATCCTTGCCCAGGACACCGCCATACTGGACGGCCGCGCTGCTCTCCAGGTTGCCCACGCGCACGGCGAGCAGGCCGCCGTCGGCTTCGCTGGTGTTGCGCGTGATGATGTTGATCACGCCGTTGACCGCGTTGGCGCCCCACAAGGCGCCGCCCGGGCCGCTGATGACTTCGATGCGCTCGATGTTCTCCGGCAGCACGAACTGGTCGTCCCAGTACATGCCCGAGAAGATCGGCGAATACACGCTGCGCCCGTCGATCAGCACCAGCAGCTTGTTCGGGAAATTCTGCGCGGTGCTGTTGCCGCTGAAGCCGCGTGCGGTGATGACGTAGTTGCTTGGACTGGTCTGGAACACTTCCAGGTTGGGCGCCAGCCGCAGGATGTCGGGCACGCTCCTGGCGCCCGAGCGCATGATGTCGTCGTGACTGATCACGTAGACCGCCGCGGGCGCCTTGGCCAGCGGCTCGGGGGCCTTGGCCACCGACGAGATGACCACCTTGCCCAGGTCCTCCAGCGAGAGGTTGCCCAGATCGGTCGGCAGCGCCGCGGCGCAGGCCGCGCGCGTCGACAGGGCGAGCAGGGTCATCGCAATGGCGCCATGCGCGAGCGCACGCTTTCCCGTGCTTTCGCGCGCGCTTCCGTGCGGAGTGAAATCCGGGCGGCGCATCGGGGACATCCTTACAGGGCAATTGTGCAACGGCATCATTGTTCGTGATGAGCCCGACGGCAGGAACGGCATCCGGGAGTGGATCGGCCCGCGTCGAGCTCGGTTCGCTGCCGGTCAGTGTAACGGCAATGGAAAAGGCGCACCGTGTCGCCGTGCAAGGATGCGGCTACTCGTTCCCGGATCACGCCACGTTGCCACCGGCACGTGCGCGCACGAACCGGCGCGACGAGCGCCGGTGTGGCGCCGGATAGCGAAGCGAACCGGGACGCGGAGATCGTAGACATGCGCGCAGCCGGGCGGCGGCTGCGCGTCCACAAGAGCATCACGGACTCTCACCGTTCCGGGGGCGTCCTGCACGCGTAGACGTGTCCGCGTCTACGCGTCCAGCGAAGCGTTGTCGATCACGAAGCGGTACTTCACGTCGCTGCGCTGCATGCGATCGTAGGCCTCGTTGATCTGCTGCGCGGGAATCATCTCGATGTCGGCCACGATCCCGTGCTCGGCGCAGAAGTCGAGCATCTCCTGGGTTTCGGCGATGCCGCCGATCAGCGAGCCGGCGATCGAGCGGCGGCCGAAGATCAGCTGCCCCACGCTGGGGCTGGGATGCGCGTGCTCGGGCACGCCGACGAGGCACAGCGTGCCATCGCGCTTGAGCAGGCGCGTGTACGCATCGAGGTCGTGGCTGGCGGCGACGGTGTTGAGGATGAAGTCGAAGCTGCCCGTGTGTTTGGCCATGTCGTCGGGATTCTTCGAGATCACCACCTCGTCGGCACCCAGGTCGTGCGCGTCCTGGCGCTTGGACCCGGACGTGGTGAAGGCGACCGTGTGCGCGCCCATCGCGTGGGCCAGCTTGATGCCCATGTGGCCCAACCCGCCGATGCCGACGATACCGACCTTCTTGCCGGGACCGGCGCCCCAGTGGCGCAGCGGCGAATACGTCGTGATGCCCGCGCACAGCAGCGGCGCGACTGCGGCGAGCTGGTCTTCCGGATGGTGGATCTTCAGCACGAAGCGGTCGCTGACCACGATCCGCTGGGAATAGCCGCCGAGCGTGTGGCCGGGCGCGTCGGGCGTCTTGCCGTTGTAGGTGCCAGTGAAACCGTTCTCGCAGAACTGCTCCAGCCCCTCGCCGCAGGAAGCGCAATGCTGGCAGCTGTCGACCAGGCAGCCGACGCCGACGGTGTCGCCGACCTTGAAGCCGGTCACGTCGCTCCCGACGGCGCTGACGTGGCCGACGATCTCGTGTCCCGGCACGCAGGGATACAGGGTGCCGGCCCACTCCGAGCGCACCGTATGCAGGTCCGAATGGCACACGCCGCAGTAGGCGATATCGATCTGCACGTCGTGCGGCCCGGGCTGGCGGCGCTCGATGTCGATCGCTTCGAGCGGCTTGTCGCTGGCGTGTGCGCCGTAGGCTCTGGTCTTCATGGAGGTTCCTGTGGGGTGGGATTTGGGCAATCGGGAAACGGTAGCAAAGCAGCCTTAGCGCTTGCCAACGCCGGCGAGGTATTGCGCGTCGCTGACGTGCTCCATCCACTCGACCACCTTGCCGTCGAGTGCTTCCTGGATCGCGATGTGGGTCATGGAGGTGGTCGGCGTGGCGCCGTGCCAGTGGCGGTGGCCCGGAGGGCAGTAGACGACGTCGCCGGCGCGGATCTCCTCGATCGGGCCATCGCCGCACTGCGTCCAGCCGCAGCCGGCGGTGACGACGAGGATCTGGCCCAGCGGATGCGAATGCCAGGCCGTGCGCGCACCCGGCTCGAAGGTGACGCTAGCGCAGGCGGTGCGCCCGGGTTCGGGCGCGGTGAACAACGGATCGATGCGGACCGATCCGGTGAACCATTCGGCCGGACCCTGGATCGAGGGCTGGGAGCCATTGCGCTTGATCTGCATGGATGGGAAAACTCGGTAGGTAAGGTTGCCCGCTAGTGTGGGGATGCCGCGCGCGCATGATTAGTCGCTGCAATGCGCATGCACCTATGATCCAAGCTCATGAATCAGCGGCGGTCGCGCAGCATGGGCAGGCAGAACTACAACGATCTACTCGCGTTCGTATCGGTGGCGCGTGAGCGCAGCTTCACCCGCGCGGCCGCGCAACTGGGCGTATCCCAGTCCGCCCTGAGTCATGCCATCCGCGGACTGGAAGCGCGCCTGGACCTGCGCCTGCTCACGCGCACGACGCGCAGCGTGGCGCCCACCGAGGTGGACGAGCGGCTGCTCGCCTCGATCGGCAGCCGCTTCGAGGAGATCGACGCCGAACTCGAGGCGGTCACCGCGCTGCGCGACAAGCCCGCCGGCACGGTGCGCATAACCACCGGCGAACATGCAGCCGAATCGATCCTCTGGCCCAGGCTCCCCGTTTCCTGCCGGCCTATCCGGACATCAAACTGGAACTGGACATCAGCTAGGGGCTCAAGGACATCGTTGCCGAGCGCTTCGACGCGGGCGTGCGCGTGGGCGAGCAGGTCGAAAAGGACATGGTGGCGGTGCGCATCGGGCCGCCGATGCGCATGGCGGCAGTGGCGGCGCCTTCGTATTTCGCCCGACGTGCGCGGCCGCGCACGCCGCAGGAACTGGCCAATCACGCCTGCATCAACCTGCGCCTCCCCACTTACGGCGGTCTGTATGCCTGGGAGTTCGAGCGCGGCCGGCGCGCGGTGAATGTGCATGTCCACGGGCAGCTGGTCTTCAACAACGTCACGCACATCCTTGCCGCGACGCTCGACGGCTTCGGCCTGGCCTACCTGCCCGAGGACATGGTGCTCACGCATGTACACGACGACCGCCTGGTGCGCGTGCTGGAGGACTGGTGTCCGCCCTTCCCCGGCTACCACCTCTACTATCCGAGCCGCCGGCAATCCTCGCCCGCCTTCGCGTTGATGGTCGAAGCGCTGCGTTATCGCGGCGAACGCTGAGCCGGGTTGGGCGATAGCTTGACGGCGCAAATATATTTCCATATTTTTGGAATCATGGAAATCAAAGTTGCCCTCGCGTCCCTCAGCGCGCTCGGCCACGAATCGCGCTTGGCCGCCTTCCGCCGGCTCGTCCAGGCCGGGCCGGAAGGGCTGTCCGTGGGTGAACTGCGCGAGTACCTGGAGCTGCCGCCGGCAACGCTCAGCGCGCATCTCAACGTGTTGCGCGCGGCCGGGCTGGTGCTCGACCAGCGCGAAGGCCGGGTGATCCGGGTGCGTGCCGACTACGCACAGATGGACGCACTGCTCGCCTACCTCACCGAAAACTGCTGCGCCGGGTCCGCTGCATGCGGCCCGACGCAGGCCTGCAAGCCACGCCGCAAGGAAACCTGACGCCATGAACCGCTTCCACGTGCATCTGAACGTCGCCGACCTGGCGACCAGCATCCGCTTCTACACCGCGCTGTTCGGCGCGGAGCCGACCGTGCGCAAGGACGACTACGCCAAGTGGATGGTCGAGGATCCGCGCGTCAACTTCGCCATCTCCAGCACCGGCCGCGAAGCGGGCATCGATCACCTGGGCATCCAGGCCGACAGCGGCGAGGCGCTGGCGGCGCTCGGCCAGCGGCTGGACGCGGCCGGCGGCGCGCTGGTGCCGGAGGAAGCCGCCGTCTGCTGCTACGCCCGCTCGGACAAGCTGTGGACCGAAGACCCGCAAGGCACGCGCTGGGAAACCTTCCACACGCTGGGGGAGGCGACCACCTACTACGCCGGCGAGGCGCCCTGCGCGACCGACGGCGCCACCTGCAGCCCCGACCCGCGGGCGATGAAGCCGAAGGTCGCCAAGGGCGCATCCTGCTGCGCTCCGGACTCCGGCTGCTGCTGAGCGAACGGGCCAGACCATGAAAAAGCGCATCCTGTTCGTCTGCGTGGAAAACGCCAACCGGAGCCAGATGGCCGAGGCCTTCGCGCGCCTGCACGGTGGCGATGCCGTGGAGGCATGCAGCGCCGGGTCCGCCCCTTCCGGGCGCATCAACCCGCGCGCTGTGCAGTTCATGGCGGAGCTGGGCTACGACCTGACCACCCACGCCTCCAAGTCGCTGGACGAGATCGAGGGCGGCTTCGATGCGGTGGTCACCATGGGCTGCGGCGATCGCTGCCCATGGGTGCCGGCGCGGCGGCGCGAGGACTGGAGCCTGCCCGATCCGAAGGACCTGGACGACGCGGGCTATCGCGCGGTGCGCGAGGAGATTTCCTCCCGCGTGCAAACTCTGCTGGCCTCGCTCTGACCATGTTGGGACGCAAGCTGTTGGCCGAGTTCATCGGCACCGCCCTGCTGCTCGCCACCGTGGTCGGCTCGGGGATCATGGGCGTGATGCTCTCGCCGGCGAACGCCGGCGTGGCGTTGCTCGCCAACGCGGGTGCAACGGCGGCAGCGCTGTACGTGCTGATCGTGCTGTTCGGGCCGATCTCCGGCGCGCACTTCAATCCCGTGGTGACGCTTGCCATGTGGCTGCGCCGGGAATTGTCCACCCGCGAGGCGTTGGCCTACGTACTGGTGCAACTGGTCGCGGCGATCGCCGGCGTGCTGCTGGCGCACGCCATGTTCGACCTGCCATTGCTGCAGCCGGGCACGCACGTGCGCAACGGCGCGGCGCAGTGGCTGAGCGAGGGCGTGGCGGCGTTCGGCCTGCTGCTTGCCATCCTCCTCGGGCTGCGGCATCGGCCCGCCGCCGTGCCGGCACTCGTCGCCAGCTACATCTTCGCCGCGTACTGGTTCACCGCGAGCACCTCGTTCGCGAACCCGGCAGTGACCCTCGCGCGATCGCTGACGCGGACCTTCGCGGGCATCCGCCCCGCCGATGTCTGCGGATTCGTGCTGGCGCAGATGGCCGGTGCGTTCGCCGCCGTGCTTGTCGCGGCAAAGCTGGACGGCGGCATGGACGACTGAAGCCACGCTCCGGAAACTCCTTTCGCCGCTTCTCTCTTTTCTTGGCTCCGGCCGAAACGCGCGTTTGTTATTGAAAAGTGGACGAAATTGTCTACGCGAAACGCCACGAATGCCTAGCGGATGCTTAACGGGAGCTGTGTTGCAGTCCGCCTCGAGTACGCCGATCCCCCGAGGTGGAAACCATGCACGACGCACTCGACATCCACACCGCTCCCCGCCGCCGGTCCGACTCCCCCGCCGCTGCTCGGGCCCGTCGTCCAGGCGCTCGCCGGCGCTTCCCGCGGGAAGCGTTCGATGACTGGGACAGCTCCCGCCATCGCGGCTTTGCGCCGGCCTGATCCGGCGTAACCGCTCCCCAAGGGAAACAACCATCACGCCAGCCTGCGGCCCTGCCGCAGGAACGGGTGTCTGCGCCTGCGGCGAGGACACCGCGTGCATTGCCCACAGCCGTCGTTCGCCAGGGAGACTCCATGAAGAAGTTGATTGCGATCTGCGCCGTGTTCGGCGCATTGGCCGCGGGCACCGTCGCGGCAAAGAGCGTGACGATGCTCAACGCGTCCTACGACCCCACGCGGGAGCTCTATCGCGACGCCAACGCCGCCTTCGCCGCGCAGTGGAAGGCGCAGCACGGCGACAACGTGGTCGTCCGCATGTCCCACGGCGGTTCGGGCAAGCAGGCGCGCGCCGTGGTCGACGGATTGCCGGCCGACGTGGTGACGCTGGCGCTGGCCCACGACGTCGACGTGCTGGCCGATCGCGGCCTGATTCCCGCGAACTGGCAGCAGCGCTTGCCGGACAACAGCGCGCCCTACACCTCGACCGTCGTGTTCCTGGTGCGCAAAGGCAACCCGAAGAAGATCCGCGACTGGTCCGACCTGGTGCGCCCGGGCGTGCAGGTCATCACGCCCAATCCCAAGACGTCGGGCGGCGCGCGCTGGAATTTCCTGGCCGCCTGGGGCTACGCGCTGAAGCAGCCGGGCGGCAACGAGGCCAAGGCCAAGGCCTTCGTGCACGAGCTGTTCAAGCACGTGCCCGTGCTGGACACCGGCGCGCGCGGCGCCACCAACACCTTCGTCCAGCGCGGCATCGGCGACGTGCTGCTGGCGTGGGAGAACGAGGCCATGCTGGCCAAGCAGGAGATGGGCGGGGCCGACGTGGAGATCGTGGTGCCCTCCATGAGCATCCTTGCCGAGCCCACCGTTGCCGTGGTCGACCGCAACGTGGACAAGCACGGCACGCGCGCGGTGGCCGAGGCCTACCTGAAGTTCCTCTATTCGCCGCAGGGCCAGGCCATCGCCGCGAAGCACTACTACCGCCCGCGCTCGCCGCAGGTGATGGCGCAATTCGCACGGCAGTTCCCGAAGGTGCAGCTGTTCACGCTGAAGGACACCTTCGGCGATTGGCGCCAGGCCCACGCGAAGTTCTTCGCCGACGGCGCGATCTTCGACCAGATCGGACCGGGGAGCTGACATGAAGCGGCGCATTCTTCCCGGCTTCAACCTGAGCCTCGGCTATTCGCTTACCTATCTCGGCCTGATCGTGCTGCTGCCGCTGGCGGCGTTGGCCTGGAAAGCCTCCGTGCTGGGGCTGGGCGGCCTGATCGAGCTGCTGCGGGTGCCACGCACGCTGGCCGCGCTCAAGCTCAGCTTCGGCGGCGCCACGCTGGCGGCGGCGATCAACGTGGTGGTCGGCCTGCTGGTTGCTTGGGTGCTGGTGCGCTACCGCTTCCCGGGCCGGCGCCTTTTCGACGCGGTGGTCGACCTGCCCTTCGCGCTGCCCACGGCGGTGGCCGGCATCGCGCTGACCGCGCTGTACGCGCCCAACGGCTGGATCGGGCGGTGGCTGGCCGCGCTCGGCATCAAGGTCGCCTACACGCCGTGGGGCGTGCTGGTGGCGATGGTCTTCGTCGGGTTCCCGTTCGTGGTGCGCACGCTGCAGCCGGTGCTGGAGACGCTCGAGCACGACGTCGAGGAAGCGGCCGAGACGCTGGGCGCGCGGCGCTGGCAGATCTTCGTCAAGGTGATCCTGCCGATGCTGCTGCCGACGTTGCTGACCGGCTTCGCACTGGCGCTGGCGCGCGCGGTGGGCGAGTACGGTTCGGTGATCTTCATCGCCGGCAACATTCCGATGAAATCGGAGATCGCGCCGCTCTTGATCGTGCAGAGTCTCGAACAGTTCGACTACGCCGGGGCGGCGGCCCTTGGCGTGGCGATGCTGGCGTTCTCCTTCGTGCTGCTGCTGGTGATCACGCTGCTGCAGCGCTGGAGCCATCGCTGGGCGGAGGTCACGCCATGAGTCGGCGCCATTCGCGTTCCTTCGGTTGGCCGCGGCTGCTCGGGCGGGCCCTGCTCACGCTCGCCGCGGTGGCGTTCCTGATCGTGTTCCTGTTGCTGCCCCTGACGGCCGTGTTTGTCGAGGCGTTCCGACAGGGTGCAGGTGCCTACTTCGATGCCATCCGCCAGGACGAGGCACGCTCGGCGATCTGGCTGACCGTGCTGGTGGCCGCGATCGCGGTACCGGTGAACCTGGTGTTCGGCATCGCCGCGGCATGGGTGATGGCGCGCTTCGAGTTTCCCGGAAAGGCGCTGCTCGGCGCCTTCATCGACCTGCCCTTCTCGGTCTCGCCGGTGATCTCCGGCCTGGTCTACGTGCTGTTGTTCGGCGCGCAGGGCTGGTTCGGACCATGGCTGGAGGCCCATGGCGTGAGCATCATCTTCGCCGTGCCCGGACTGGTGCTGGCCACGATGTTCATCACCTTGCCGTTCGTGGCGCGCGAACTGATCCCGCTGATGCAGGCGCAGGGCAACGAAGAGGAGGAAGCGGCCCGCGTGCTGGGCGCCAACGGCTGGCAGATGTTCTTCCGCGTGACGCTGCCGAACATCCGCTGGGCGCTGCTCTACGGCGTGCTGCTGTGCAATGCGCGCGCGATGGGCGAGTTCGGCGCGGTGTCGGTGGTGTCCGGGCACATCCGCGGCCTCACCACCACGATCCCGCTCGAAGTGGAGATGCGCTACAACGAGTACGACTACGTCGGCGCCTTCGCCGTGGCTTCGCTGCTGGCGCTGCTGGCGTTGCTGACGCTCGCCATCAAGACCGTGCTGGAGTGGCGCTACGGCGACGAGATCGCTTCGCACGCGCCCGGTGGGCGGTGATGTCATGACCCTTCGCACTATTGCCAATGACGGTCGCGCCCGAGTGCGCTCCTGCAGGAAGCCGCTCGGCGCCTGCCATACGACCTTTCCCGGAGACGACGCATGACTCTCGAACTGACCCGCCTCAACCGCCGCTTCTCCGATTACCCCGCGCTCAACGACGTCAGCCTGTCGATCGCGCCGGGCGAGTTCCTGGCGCTGCTCGGTCCTTCGGGATCGGGCAAGACGACGCTGCTGCGCATCCTTGCCGGGCTCGACTACCCGGAGAGCGGCCAGGTGAATTTCAACGGCAAGGACTACCTGGCCGCCGCGCCGCGCGAGCGCAACGTCGGGCTGGTGTTCCAGCACTACGCGTTGTTCCGCCACCTGACCGTGGCGGAGAACGTGGCCTTCGGCCTGCGCGTGCGGTCGCGGCGCACGCGTCCGAAGCGCCACGAGATCGACACGCGCGTCGAGCAGTTGCTCAAGCGCGTGCAGCTGGACGGTTTCGGCCAGCGCTTTCCCTCGCAGCTTTCCGGTGGCCAGCGCCAGCGCGTGGCACTCGCGCGCGCGCTGGCCGTCGAGCCGGACCTGCTGCTGCTCGACGAACCCTTCGGCGCGCTGGATGCCCAGGTCCGCGTGACCCTGCGCCGCTGGCTGCGCCGGCTGCACGAGGAGCTGGGCCTGACCACCGTGTTCGTCACCCACGACCAGGAGGAGGCGCTGGAACTGGCCGACCGCATCGCGGTGATGAACCGCGGGCGCATCGAGCAGGTCGGCACGCCGCGGGAGATCTACCAACAACCGGCCACGCCGTTCGTCTGCGAGTTCATCGGCAAGGTCAACCGGTTGACCTTGCGCCGCGAGGGCGGACGCTTCCTCGCCGGCGGCTGGATCTTCGCCGACGAGCCGTGGGCCGGCGAGCATGCGCAGGCGATCGCCTACGTGCGGCCGGAACACCTGACCCTGTCGGCCACGCCGACGGCAGGCGCGTGGCGCGCGCGCCTGCGACACGTCTACCTCGCCGGCAGCGTGGCGCACCTGGACCTGGAGGTGGCGGCGCTAGACCACCCGCTGGAAGCCGACATCGCCAGCGAGGACCTGGCGCGGATGGGGCTGCAAGCCGGCGCGGACTTGTTCGTCTCGCCCAGCCATGCGGTGATCTTCCCGCTCGACCGCGAGGACAAACCCGTCGCCGACGATCGCTGGCTTTGGCGGGCCGGCGCGGTGAGCCCGCCGGTCCGCCTGCCGATCAAGCGTTCAGAAGCTGAGCTGGGCGCGCAGCGCGTAGATGGTGGGATCCAGCGGTAGGTTGCCCCGGTCGCTGAAGGCGCGGATGACGTTGGCCTGCAGCTTGAAATGGCTGTCGATGTACCAGTTCAGGCCCAGCGTCCAGTCGTGTTCGCGCCCGCCCATCACCGCGCCGTCGTCCAGATCGAGCGTGGCGTAGCGCAGGGCCAGTTCCAGCGCACCCCAGTCGTGCCCCGGCTTCAGCCCGCCGATCGCCCCGGACTTGTAGTCGCGTGACTCGCCGGTGAGTGCCCATGTCCCGAACACGTAGTAGCCGCGGCTGTGGAAGTCGCCCGCTTCCGGGCGCACTGCCTGCATCGCCAGGTATTCGCCCTGCAGCAGCACGGGCCCGTGGATCCACGCGGCTTCCAGCCCCTCGCGGTCGAGCCGGTCGAGCCGGTCGACGCCATCGAGCGTACCGGTGTCGACCAGGCGCACCGGCGTCAGGTTCACCTCCGGGCGCGCGCGGATGCGGCCGGTGCGGTCGTCCCGCAGTTCGCGCGACGCCGAAAGACCCAGGTGAATCACCTCTCCCTTTTCGGCGACCGGGTTGTACACGACCCTTCCGGCGAAGGACTCGCCCGCCGCATCGTCGTTGAGATCGTGCCGCGTGAAGAACCCTGCCTGCAGCAGCCAGTGCGGGATGCCCTGGTACACCCAGTCGAGGCCGACGCGGCGTCCCTCGTAGACCGCCTGCTCGGGCAGGCTGCGCTCCATGAAGGTCACGTTGCCGGTGGCGATGTTGCCGTCTTCCCAACCGACCGGCGTCTTGAACTGGCCCAGGCGGAAGCGGCCGGCTTTGGTTTCCACGCCGATGTAATTGTCGACCCAGCTGTTGGCCTGGAAGTCGTAGCCGGCGTTGGCCGTAAAGACGCCCTTTTTCTCGACGTAGAGATTGAACTCCTGCCGCCGCCAGGTGTGCGCGTCGTCGAACCGGTCGGTCCCGTCGGGCAGCCGGTCGTCGGTGAACTGGTTGACGTCGTATTGCAGCAGGCCCTTGAGGCCGACGTTGACACCGTTGCCCAGTTCCACGCTGGTGGGCCACTGGTCCGAATCGCCCGCAAGCGCGGGTTGGGCCAGTCCGCAGGCCAGGACGGCCGCCGCCAGGATACGTAGACGCATGATCGCTCCCATCCAAAGAAAGCCCTTGGTTCGATGCTGGAATAACAGGGCGCTGGTTAGCCGGTGATCCACTGGACGTTCGCCATCGGTAAGGCGTGCGATTGACGAAAGCGAAACAGGCGCCGGAACAGGCGCGCATTGTCCCACGCATTCGCCGGATCGCGTACACCCGGCGCCCCGCACGCCCGGGGCGAACGCTATAAGCTTCGAGCCTCATCCAAGCCTGCAGGGACCTTAAGCATGCGCCGTACGCTTCTCGCCTTTACGCTCGCCAGCCTCCTTGCCCTGCCCGCGCTGGCCGACGAAGCCAGGCCCACGCCCACCCCCAAGGAACTGCTGGCCCAGTCCCGGCCGCAGGAGTGGCGCACGCCCGATCCCTCCAACCTGATCGACATGGAGCTGCCCGGCGGCCACGTGCTGATCGAGCTGGCGCCGGACTTCACTCCGCTGCACGCGGCCAACATCCGCACGATGGTGCACGAGCACTACTTCGACGGGCTGGCGATCGTGCGCGTGCAGGACAACTTCGTCACCCAGTGGGACGATCCGGCGGCGGACGACGAGGACAAGGCGCACATCAAGCCTTTGGGTACGGCGAAGAAGACGCTGCCGCCGGAATTCACCCGCGCGATGGATGCGAAGCTCGAGTGGACGCCGCTGCCCGACGGCGACGTCTATGCGCCGCAGGTGGGTTTCTCGGAGGGTTTCCCCGTGGCGCGCGATCCGGCTGCGGGGCGCGAATGGATCGCGCATTGCTACGGGACGGTCGGCGTCGCCCGCGACGTCGGTCCCGAGACGGGCAACGGCAGCGCGCTCTACGCCATCATCGGCCAGGCGCCGCGCGGGCTGGATCGCAATCTCGCGGTCGCCGGACGCGTGATCGACGGCATGGAACTGCTCTCGGCCATGCCCCGCGGGCCGGCGCCGATGGGGTTCTATACGGACAAGACGCAGCGCGTGAAGATCCAGTCCATGCGTCTGGTGGCCGACATGCCCAAGGCCGAGCGACCGAAGATCGAGGTGCTGCGGACCGACAGCCCCACCTTCGCGAAACTGGTCGAGGCCAAGCGGAACCGTCGCGATGCGTTCTATACGGTGCCGGCGGGGAAGATCGACCTGTGCAGCATTGGCATCCCTTCGCGCGAAGCGAAGTAGTACCCGTCGGGTGAGCGATCCTCGGGCGCGCGTGCACCACGCTCCGCCCGAGTCCTCGTCCGGGTGTCGACGTCCTTTCCTTCCGGCGTGAGGGTTCGGCGATATCCGGAACCCTCCTCCGGCGCCCCGTCCACCTACAATTGCGCGCCTCCCCTACCGCGACCTCCCCATGCAAGCCATCAGCAAGGCCCGCCTGCAGATCCACTTCTGCGTGGTGTTGTGGGGCTTCACCGCGATCCTCGGCAAGCTGATCACGCTGCCGGCGGCGGCGCTGGTGTGGTGGCGCATGCTGCTGGTGACGGTGGCGCTGATGGTGACGCCGCGCGTCTGGCGCGGGCTCAGGGCGATGCCGGCGCGGCTGCGCTGGGCCTATGCGGGCATCGGCGTGCTGGTGTCGCTGCACTGGCTCACTTTCTATGCGGCGATCAAGCTCTCCAACGCATCGGTCGGCGCCACCTGCATCGCGCTGGGACCGGTGTTCCTGGCTTTCGTGGAGCCGTGGATCGCGCGCCGCCGCTTCGACCCGCGCGAGCTGCTGCTCGGCGTGGCGGTGGTGCCGGGCGTGGCGATGGTGGTCGGCGGCGTACCCACCGCGATGCGGTTGGGCCTGGTCGTGGGAACGGCCTCGGCGCTGCTGGTGGCGCTGTTCAGCGCGTGCAACAAGCGACTGGTCGAGCACGGCGACCCGCTTACGGTGACCTGCCTGGAACTGGGCACCGGCACGTTGTTCCTGGGCCTGCTGGCGCCCCTGCTGCCTCACGCGGGCAACGCGTTCGTCCTCCCCGGACTGCATGACGCCATCCTGCTGGTGCTGCTGTCCTTCGGCTGCACGCTGCTGCCGTTTGCGCTGGCGCTGGTGGCGCTGCGCCACCTGAGCGCTTTCGGCACGCAGATGGTGACGAACCTGGAGCCGGTCTACGCCATCGTGCTGGCCGTGCTCCTGCTGGGCGAGCAGCGCGAGCTGACGTGGCCGTTCTACCTGGGGGTGGCGGTGATCCTGGCCGCGGTCTTCGTGCACCCGTGGCTGAGCCGCCGCCAGGAACCGGCGCAGCCGGAGCTGCTCGGCGTTAGCGAGTCCCACAGCACCACCGACTAGGCCCTGCGTGCTTCCACCGGATAGCGGGCCGCCGGCCTCTATACTTCCCCGATGAATTACCGCCACGCCTACCACGCCGGCAACTTCGCCGATGTCCTGAAGCACGTCGTGCTTACCGCGCTGATCGATGCGCTCAAGGCCAAGCCCACGCCATTCGCCGTGATCGACACGCATGCGGGCAGCGGCTGCTACGCGCTCGAAGGCAAGGAGGCGGAGAAGACCGGCGAGTGGCGCGAAGGCGTGGGCCGGCTCCTGTTCCCCGACGTGGGCCCCTACGCCAGCGCGGGCGGCACGCTGCCGCCGCTACTGCGGCACTGGCTGGACGGCCTGCTGGCGATGCCCGGCAACGAGCACGGCCTGAAGCTTTATCCCGGATCGCCGCTGCAGGCGGCCGTGGCGATGCGCGAGAGCGACAGCGCCCAGTTGTGCGAGCTGCAGCCGGAGGAAGCGTCGCGCCTGCGCGAGCTGTTCCAGCACGACAAGCGCATGCACGTGCACCAGCGCGACGGTTACGAGGCGCTCAAGGCGCTGCTGCCGCCGAAGGAGAAGCGCGGGCTGGTGCTGATCGACCCGCCCTACGAGGCGCAGGAGGCCGAGTACCGGTTGATCGAGCAGGCGCTCAAGGGCGCGCTGGTGCGCTGGCCCACCGGCATCTATGCCGTGTGGTATCCGATCAAGCAGCGCAGCCAGGTGCAGCCGTTCCTGCGCTGGCTCGGCCACAGCGGCGCCCGCCGTGTGCTGCGCGCCGAACTCCTGGTGCATCCGGACGACTCGCCGCTGCGGCTGAACGGCTCGGGCATGGCGATCCTCAACGCGCCGTGGAAACTGGACGACACCCTGCGCGAGCCTTTGCGCGCGCTGTCCCGGCTGCTCGCGCAGGAACGCCCGGCGGAATGGCGGCTGGATTGGCTGCTCGAGGAAGGCGCCGCGCCGCAACCGTCGCCGCTACCGCGTTCACACGGTCGCCGCTAAGCTCGCTCCGGACCGCGACGGCATCCCCGCCGCGCTTTTCCTCGCCCAGGTCAGGAGCCCGCCATGCGCATCCGCCTCGCTTCGATCATGTTCCGCTCGCTCGTGCCCGCCACGCTGCTGGTACTGGCCGCCTGCGCTCCCGCGCCGATCTACAAGCCTTCGCCAAACGCGGTGAGTGCCGCGCCGTTCCAGGTCGCGCAGTCGCCCGAGCAGTTCGCCAGCCAACAGGTGATCTGGGGCGGGCGCATCGTCGGCGTCAGCAACCTCGCCGACCACAGCGAGGTGGAAATCCTCGCCTACCCGCTGGACAAGTCGCAGCGGCCGCAGGCCAACGACAGCGGCAGCGGCCGGTTCATCGCGGTGATGCCCGGCTACGTGGAATCGCTCGATTACCCGGCCGGCGGCCTGATCACGGTGAACGGCCAGCTCAACGGCAGCCGCGCCGGCAAGGTCGGCCAGGCCGACTACGTGTTCCCGCTGGTGCAGGTGAACCAGTCGCACGTGTGGACTGCGGACGAGATGAGCAAGGGCAAGAACAACGTGCACTTCGGCGTAGGCGTCGGGGTCGGCATCCGCTGAGCCTGGACACGTTTTTGGGAGCCCATCGTGGGCGATGTTTTCCGCCGCCCCAGGCGCGTCGCCCACAAGCGGGCTCCAGCGAAAAGCGGTCCACGCGCGGCGCAATTTCATGCGCTGTCCTAGACTAGCCGGCTCATCTGCCACGGAAACGGTTTCATGTCCGGCCACGCCAACTCGCTCAAGGCGATCTTCCTCGCGCTCGGCGCCAACTTCGCCATCTTCATCGCCAAGCTGGTCGCCGCCTTCCTGACCGGTTCGGGCGCGATGCTCGCCGAGGCGGTGCATTCGCTGGCCGATTGCGGCAACCAGGGCTTGCTGCTGCTGGGCATGCGCCAGGCCAAGCGGCCGCCGTCGGACGAGTACCCGCTGGGGTGGGGCCGCGCGCTGTATTTCTGGTCGTTCCTGGTGGCGATCCTGCTGTTCAGCGTCGGCGGCGTGTTCTCCGTCTACGAGGGCGTGCACAAGCTCAGCCATCCCGAGCCGCTGAAGTGGCCCTGGCTGGCGCTTGGCGTGCTGGTGTTCGGCGTCATCGCCGAGGGCATCTCCATGCGCGGCTGCATGCAGGAGGTCAACAAGGCACGCGGCGAGCAGAACCTGTGGACCTGGTTCCGCGAGACCCGCTCCAGCGAGCTGCTGGTGATCTTCGGCGAGGACCTTGCCGCGCTGATCGGCCTGTGCCTGGCCGCTTTGGCGGTAGGCGCCACCATGCTCACCGGCAACCTGCTGTTCGATGCCATGGGTACCGTTGCCATCGGCGTGCTGCTGGTGGTGGTGGCCGTGGCGCTGGCGGTGGAGGTCAAGGCGCTGCTGATCGGCCAGGGCGTCGAGCCGCGCCGGCGCGGCGAACTGCTGGCGTTCCTCCAGAACCGCCCGGAAGTGGCCAAAGTGCTGAACCTGATCACGCTGCAGATGGGCGCGGATGTGATGGTGTCGGTCAAGGCGAAGATGGAGCCGTGTGCCAGCGATCGTGCGCTTATCGACGCGATCAACGTCGTCGAGCGGGACATGAAAGCGCAGTTCCCGGACATCCGCTGGAGCTTCTTCGAGCCGGACGTGACGGACTGACGCTTCGCTTCCTCTTCCCCTCGGGAGGATTCAGGTGAAGGCATAGAAACGGCGCGTTCGCTTCTCCTCCCCTCCGGAGAGATGGAGCGAACGCCCACTCCGTCCAGAACCCCGCGGCGGCGTAGAATGAACCGCCCTACCCGTGACCCGGCCCCATGATCTTCACCCCCCGCCTCATCGTCCTGCTGCTGTTCCTGCTGTTCGCCGGCTGCGTGCTGCTGGTGCACCTGCGCGGTCGGGCGCGGCTGCGCTTCGACCGCCAGCTGGTCGATCACTCGGCGATCTTCGCGCCGTACAACCTGCTGATGTACGCCTTCTCTGCGGTACCGGCGCGGCCGATCCTCGACCGCCGCGGCTTTCCGCAACTGGACCTGCTGCAGGCCAACTGGCAGACCATTCGCGAGGAGGCGCTGCGCCTGTTCGACGAGGGCCACATCCGCGCCGCCGAAAAGCACAACGACGCCAGCTTCAACAGCTTCTTCAAGCAGGGCTGGAAGCGCTTCTATCTCAAGTGGTACGGCGAGCCGCTGGCCTCGGCCGAGGCGCTCTGCCCGAAAACGGTCGAACTGCTCAATGCCATCCCCAGCATCAAGGCGGCGATGTTCGCCACGCTGGCGCCGCACAGCAAACTCAATCCCCACCGCGATCCGTTCGCCGGCTCCCTGCGCTACCACCTGGGGCTGATCACGCCCAACTCGCGCGACTGCCGCATCTTCGTCGACGGCGAGGAACACGCCTGGGGCGACGGCAAGGACGTGGTGTTCGACGAGACCTACGTGCACTGGGTGGAGAACAAGACCGACCAGACCCGCGTGATCCTTTTCGCCGATGTCGAGCGGCCCTTGCGCACGCGCTGGATGGGCGCGGTCAACCATCGGGTCGGCGCGTTCATGGGCAAGATCACCGCCTCGCCGAACGCGGACAACGGCAACGAGAAGGTGGGCTTCGTCAACCGCATGTTCGCGCTCAACCAGCGCAGCCGCGAGCGCAGCAAGGCGTTCAAGCGCCGGCATCCGAAACTGTTCCGCGGGCTCAAGTACGCCGGCATCGTGCTGCTGATCTGGCTGGTGTTCCTGGCACCCTGGCCGCTGGTGCGCTGAGGCCGGTCACGTTCTGCGCGTACCGCGCGTCCTGGCCGTATCCCGACGGAGATTTCCATGGATACCCAGACCGCCCTGTTCCAGCAGCACCGCCCCCGCCTGTTCGGGTTGGCCTATCGCATGCTCGGCACGCCCACCGATGCCGAGGACGTGCTGCACGACGCCTGGCTGCGGTGGCATGCGCAGGACACCGCCGCCCTCGACGATCCGGAAGCCTGGCTGGTCACGGTCACCACCCGCCTGGCGCTCGACCGCCTGCGCCGCGCCAAGACCGAGCGCGAGCACTACACCGGCCCCTGGCTGCCCGAGCCGCTGGTGCCGGATGCCGAGCATCCCGAAGCCGAGCTCGAGCGCGGCGAAACGCTCACCTTGTCTTTCCTGCTGCTGCTCGAACGGCTGAGCCCGGAGGAGCGGGCTGCGTTCCTGCTTCACGAAGTCTTCGATTACAGCCATGCGGAAGCCGCGGCGATCCTCGGCATCGCCGAGGACGCCTGCCGGCAGCGCGTACACCGTGCGAAGACGCGCCTGCGCGAGGGACGGCCGCGCTTCAGCGTGGATACGCCGACCCAGCGGCGCATGCTCCAGCGCTTTATCGAGGCGGTAAAGCAGCCCGACCTCGAATCGTTACGCGCGCTGTTCGCGGAAGACGCCATTGCCATCGCCGATGGTGGCGGCGTGGTGCGTGCCGTCCTGCGCCCTCTGCAGGGCGCCGACCGGCTTGCCCGCCTCTACATGCAGATCGGCACCCGTTTCTATTCGCGTCCGGACGTGCACTTCACCACGACCACGCTCAATGGCGAACCCGTGCTGCTGGCCTGGGCCGGTGACACGCTGGTCAGCGCGACATGGGTCGAGTGCGAGGGCGACCGAATCACCGCCACGCTCGCCCTTCGTCATCCCGACAAGTTGGCGCGCCTGGCGGCGGTCACGAAAAGCAGGCCTCTGGCGTCCTTGCATTGAACGGCCCATCCCGCGCCGCCTTCCAAGCCAAGGAGTCCCACCATGTCCCGTTTCGCCATTCAACGCCACTACAAGTCGATGATGCCGCTGGTCCAGCTCGGCAAGCAGGTCCATGACGCCGGCCGCCTGGAGCCGCGCCTGATCGACCTGGTGCTCATGCGCGTGTCGCAGATCAACGGCTGCGCCTACTGCCTGGACATGCACAGCAAGGACGCCCGTGCCGCCGGCGAGACCGAGCAGCGCCTGTACGTCCTGCCGGCCTGGCGCGAAACCACCCTGTTCAGCGAACGCGAGCGCATCGCCCTGGCCTGGGCCGAGGAGCTGACCGAACTGGCCTCGCACGACGCGGTCTCCGACACCCTCTACGAGCAGGCCCGCCAGGTGTTCGACGAGGAAGCCCTGGTCGACCTGACCTTGCTGGTGGTGACCATCAACAGCTGGAACCGCATCAACGTCGCCGCGCGCACGATCGGCGGCAGCTACAAGCCCGGCCAGCACGGCTGAGCACGCCCGTAGGCACAAGCTGAAAAAAAGGGCCGCGGACGAATGCCGCGGCCTTGATGACGTTGCCGCCCGAAACTCAGGCCTTCACGCGCCTGGCGATTGCCTCGCCGAAACTCTGAGTGTTGCCCTTGCCGCCAAGGTCCGGCGTGACGTGCTCATGGTCGTTGGCCATGGTCTCGCGGATCGCGTTGCGCAGGCGGGTGCCCTTGTCGACCATGCCCAGGTGGTCGAGCATGTCGGCTGCGGCCAGCAGCAGCGCGCACGGGTTGGCGATGCCCTTGCCGGCGATGTCCGGGGCGGAGCCATGGACTGCTTCGAAAATGGCCGCGTGCTCGCCGATGTTGTCGCCCGGCGCCAGGCCCAGGCCGCCGACCAGGCCGGCGCACAGGTCCGAGAGGATGTCGCCGAACAGGTTGGTGGTCACGATCACGTCGAACTGCTCCGGACGCATCACCAGCTGCATGCAGGTGTTGTCCACGATCATCTCGTTGAACTCGATCTGCGGGTATTCCTTGGCGATTTCGCGCGCCACGTTGAGGAACAGGCCCGAGGCGGTCTTGATGATGTTGGCCTTGTGCACCGCAGTGACCTTCTTGCGGCCTTTCTTCACCGCCATCTCGAAGGCGTAGCGCACGATTCGCGCGCAGCCCTTGCGGGTCACGCGGATCATCGAGGTCGCGACTTCGCCGTCCTCGGACAGCGTCTGGCCCTCTGCGAGGTAGGCGCCTTCGGTATTCTCGCGCACCGTGATGATGTCGATGTTCTCGTAGCGCGCCCGGGTGCCGGGGAAGCTGGTGGCCGGGCGCACATTGGCGTACAGGTCGAAGTGCCGGCGCAGGGTTACGTTGATCGAGGTGAAGCCGCCGCCGATCGGGGTGGTAAGCGGGCCCTTCAATGCGACGCGGTGTTCGGCGATCTTGTCCAGGGTCGGCTTGGGCAGCAGGTCGCCGTGCTTCTCCAGTGCCACCATGCCGGCGTCGACGACGTCGTAGCTCAGGCCGCAATCGAGCGCGTCGAGCACGCGCAACGTGGCGGTCATGATTTCCGGGCCGATGCCGTCGCCCGGGATCACGGCGATGGTTTTGCTCATGGGAGACTCCTTGGGGACTGATCGCGGCCGCGCGGCGGGAGATGCGCACGGCAAAGAGCCCCATTATCGCCCAAGCGCGTCGCCCCGGCGGCGGGCGGGGCGCGCCAGGGCGTTGCAAATCCTCGCATGGAGCGTTGCGGTTCATCGCACCGCACGCTGTGGCAGGCGGGCTTCAGCCCACCGCGACGTATCGGGGTAGCGGGCGGAAGCCCACCCTACGGGTCTATGCGTGGTCGGTGCAGGCGGCGCTTTCGGTCTGGCCACCTTCCAGCCGATCGAGGAAATCCACGGCCCGGCGCAGGTGCGGGATCACGATCGAGCCGCCGACCACCAGGCCCACGCTGAACGTCTCGAAGAACTCCTCGCGGGTAACGCCGGCTTCCTTGCACTGCGCCACGTGGTAGCTGATGCAGTCGTCACAGCGCAGCACCATCGAGGCGACCAGGCCGAGCAGTTCCTTGGTCTTGACGTCGAGCGCGCCGGGCTTGTAGGTCTGCGTGTCGAGCGCGAAGAAGCGCCGCACGACCTGGTTGTCCTCGGACAGGATGCGTTCGTTCATGCGCTGGCGGAACGCGGTGAATTCCGCCAGGCGGTCCTTGCTCTTTTCGGCGTCGCTCATGCAGCCTCGCCCAGCAGTTGCTTGAGCTTGCCGCTGCGGTCGGCGGCGACCAGGTCGTCGTAACCGCCCACGTGCTGGTCATTGATGAAGATCTGCGGCACCGTGCGGCGCCCGCCGCTGCGCTGGAGCATCAGGTCGCGCTGGGCCGGATCGGCATCCACGCGAACCTCGTCCCACTCCAGTCCCTTGGACTTGAGCAGGTTCTTGGCGGCCACGCAGTAGGGACAAACGGCGGTGGAATAGACCTCGATCTTGGGCATGACTGCACTCCGGGCGACTTTTAAAAGCTGACCACCAGATGGGGCGCCCGACGCCTGTTTGCAAGCAACGAACGATGAACCGACGCCCCGACCGGCGGTCTTGTACTGATGTATTGTCGCCCACCTATGGCCATGGCACCACGACCCGCCCTCCGCCTGCTGACCGCGCTGGTCACCGCCTGCCTTGCCTTCGGCGCGGGCGCGCAGGAGGACATCCGCCTGCCGGACCTGGGCAGTTCGGCGGACGCGCTCATTTCCCCGCAGGACGCCCGGGACTACGGCGCCGCCATGCTGCGCGAGATGCGCTCGCTGGACATGGTGGTGGAAGACCCGCTGCTGGACGACTACCTCAACGACCTGGGCTACCGCCTGGTGGCAGGCAGCGACCGTCCGAAGGACCACTTCACCTTCTTCGTGGTCAAGGACGAGGAGATCAACGCCTTCGCCGCTCCCGGCGGCTACATCGCCGTCAACTCCGGCCTGATCGGCATCACCCGCAGCGAAAGCGAGCTGGCCGGCGTGATCGCGCACGAGATCGGCCACATCACGCAGAACCACCTGCAGCGCGCGTTCGAGGATTCGAAGAAGGACGCGCCGCTGATGGCGCTGGTGCTGCTGGGCGCGGTCGCCGCCGGCGCCAGCTCGCACAGCGGCGATTCGCCGATGGCGGTGCTGGCCGCCGGACAAGGCCTGATCGCGCAGCGCTCGATCAACTTCACCCGCAAGGACGAGGTCGAGGCCGACCGCGTGGGCATCCAGACGCTCGCCAACGCCGGATTCGACCCGCGCGCGATGGCCAGTTTCTTCGAGCGCATGCAGGACACGCTGCGCGCCGGCGCTGGCGGCACCGACGTGCCCGCGCTGCTGCAGACCCATCCGGTCACGCTCGCGCGCATCAGTGACGCCAAGTCGCGCGCCGGCGCATTGCTGGCGGCGCAGAAACTGCGCCCGAGCGGCACCACGCTGGTGCGCAGCGAATGGGAGAAGACCACCGCGCCGATCGCCTACGTGAAGGACCCGACCGCGCTGCTCGCCGCCACCGCGCCCAAGGACGGACTGGACACCTACGCGCTGATGCGCGAACGCGCCCGCGTGCTGGCCGGCGACGCTTCCAGGCTGGTCCATTACTACAACGCGAGCTTCGGCGAGGCCGGCTTCGACAGCCCGGCCAACCGGTATGGCTATGCGTTGGCGCTGACCCGCAGCGGCGCCGGTGCGCAGGCGATCACGCAGCTCAAGCCGCTGCTGGCGACGCATCCGGACAACCTGGTCCTCGACCTGGCGATGGCCGACGCACAGCTGCAGGATGGCCAGCGCGCCAACGCGCTGGCGCGCTACGCCCGCCTCAACACCCGCTCGCCACGCAACCGCGCGGTGGCGCTGGCCTACGCCAAGGCGCTGACCGCCGGCGGCGACACCGCGCAGGCCACGCTCGCCGCGTCGTTGCTGCGGCCGTTGCTGGACAACGCCGACGAACCGGACGTCTACCGCAGCTACGCCCGCGCCAGCGACAAGGCCGGCGACAGCGTGCGCGCCGGCGAGGCCTACTCGGACGCCAGCTACCTCTCCGGTCGCCCGTTCGACGCCATGGAACAGTTGAAACGCCTGCTCAAGCGCGACGACCTGGACTACTACGCCCGGGCGCGCATCCAGGCACGCATCGCCGACCTGACGCCGCTGGTGCTGGAGTTGCGCAAGCGCAAGGTTCAGACCGAGGACAATCCGGACGGGCGGAGCCAATAGAGCGGCCATCGGATAACGGGAGCCGCGGGCGGTTGATGCTGCACGCCTTGATGCAGTCCAGTGTCGCCGACGAGCCGCAAACCGAAAGGTTGATGTTCCCGTCGCTCCCCCTGTCATCCCCACGTAACATTCCCCCACTGCAATACGCTCGTCACAGGCCAGGCGAAACCCGCGTGCACAAGCGCATCCTCATCGTCGAAGACGAAGCCTCCATCCGCGACATGGTCACCTTCGCCCTGCGCAAGGCCGGCATGGAGGCCATGCAGGCGGCGGATGCCCGTGCCGCGCAGATCGCCATCGCCGAGCAGGTGCCGGACCTGATCCTCCTCGACTGGATGCTGCCGGGCACCAGCGGGCTGGAACTGGCGCGGCGGCTGCGCAAGGAGGAGCTCAGCCGCGAGATCCCCATCATCATGCTCACCGCGCGCGGCGAGGAGATGGACCGGGTCAACGGCCTGGAAGCGGGCGTCGACGATTACGTCGTCAAGCCCTTCTCGACGCGCGAACTGATTGCCCGCATCAAGGCCGTGCTGCGCCGCAGCCAGGGCGACGACGGCAGCGGCATGGTGGAACTGGGCGGCCTGCGCATCGACGGCCCCGCGCACCGCGTCTTCGCCGGCGAGGAGCCGGTGCCGATCGGCCCGACCGAGTACCGCCTGCTGTATTTCTTCATGACGCATCCCGAGCGCGTGTACACCCGCGCCCAGTTGCTCGACCACGTCTGGGGCGGCAGTGTCTACGTGGAGGAGCGCACGGTGGACGTGCACATCCGCCGCCTGCGCAAGACGCTGGAGCCCTGGCAGCTGGACAGCATGGTGCAGACCGTGCGCGGCGCGGGCTACCGATTCTCGGCCAGCGTCTGACCATGAACTCTGCCGTGGGCGGCCTTCTGTTCCTTCTCCAGCGGCGCCGCCGGGCGAGAGAGGAAAGCCTTTCGGGATGCCACCGATGAAACACCGCGCCCGCCGCCTCGCCATCACCCTGCACGACCTGCGCGACGCGGCCGACAGCCTGCCCGATGGGATCGTGCTGCTGGACGAAGCCTGGCGCGTGCGCTGGTTCAATCGCGCCGCCGAAACGCTGCTGGGCCTGCGCCGCGGCAAGGACCGCGGCGTGCTGCTGTCCGAGCGCCTGCACGGCACCGACCTGGCCGCCTGGCTGCGATCCGGGGCCCGGATGCCGCTGCACGACGTGCCGGCGCCCGGCCGCGCCGAGGGCCACCTGGACGTCTCGGTACAGCCGTTCGGCCGCCGCCAGCGGATGCTGCTCGCACGCGACATCAGCCCACTGACGAGGCTCGAACAGATCCGCCGCGACTTCGTGGCCAATGTCTCGCACGAGCTGCGCACGCCGCTCACCGTGATCCATGGCTATCTGGAGTTGCTCGACCCGGAGGACGTGCCCGAGCTCGCCCCCGTGCTCGGCGAGATGCGCGCGCAGTCCAAGCGCATGGGCCAGATCGTGGAAGACCTGCTGACCCTCTCGCGCCTGGAAACCCAGGAGCATGTGATCGACGAGCGCGTGCCGATGGCCGCGCTGCTCGCCACCCTGCGCAAGGAAGCGGAAGCGCTGAGCCAGGGTCGCCACCAGATCGCGCTGGAGGTGGAAACCGACTTCGACCTGCTTGGCTCGCCCCGTGACCTGCACAGCGCGCTGTCGAACCTGGTCAGCAACGCCGTGCGCTACACCCCCAGCGGCGGCAGTATCACGATCCGCTGGCAGCGCACGGCCGAGGGCGCGACCTACGCCGTGGCGGATACGGGCTACGGCATTCCCGCCAGCCACCTGGCGCGGCTGACCGAACGCTTTTACCGCGTGTCGTCCAGCCGCTCGCGCGAAACCGGCGGCACCGGGCTGGGGTTGTCCATCGTCAAGCACGTGCTCAACCTGCACCAGGCGCGCATGAGCGTGGAAAGCACGCCGGGCCAGGGCTCGACCTTCGCCTGCCATTTCGGGCCGGAACGTCTGCTCCCCGCCGAACCTGGATCCCTGTAGGTGCGCGGCCCTGCAAGGGCTTTCGGATGAAGGCTGCCCTACCGGCGTGACCGCACCGGGTGTACTCCGGCCCGGCATCGTCCAGAATGGCTCCCCATGGCCCGCAAACTGCCGCAAACCGCCACCGAGATCGCCGACCTGTCCGCGCCGGAGCTGTACCTGAGCCGCGAGCTGGCCGCGCTGGAATTCAACTTCCGCGTACTCGCCATGGCACGCGATGCGCGCGTGCCGCTGCTGGAACGGCTGCGCTACCTGAGCATCGTGGCGAACAACCTCGACGAGTTCTTCGAGGTGCGCGTGGCGATGCTCAAGCACCACCACGCCTACGGCTCGGCCGCGCCGGGACCGGACGGGCTGTCCTCCAGCGAGCTGCTGACGCGCATCCGCACACGCGCGCTGGACCTGGTCACCGAGCAGTACGCGACCTGGCAGGAGCAGCTCAAGCCACAGCTGGATGCCGAGGGCATCCGCTTCCTTACCCGCCATCAGTGGAACCCCGTGCAGCGGCGCTGGCTGCAGGGCTATTTCGAGCATGAGGTGCTGCCCGTGCTTTCGCCGCTGGGACTGGACCCGGCGCACCCGTTCCCGCGCATCCTCAACAAGACGCTCAACATCGCGGTGGTGCTGCAGGGCCGCGATGCGTTCGGCCACGAGGGCCACATGGCCCTGGTGCGCGCGCCGCGCTCGCTGCCGCGCATCGTCAAGCTGCCCGCCGAAGTGGGCGGCGGCGGCGACAATTTCGTGTTCCTGGCCGAGTTGCTGCAGGCCTTCGTCGACCTGATGTTCGCCGGCTTCAAGGTGGTCGGCTCCTACCAGTTCCGCGTCACCCGCAACAGCGAGCTGATCGTCGAAGAGGCGGAGGTGGAAAACCTCGCCCGCGCGCTCAGCGAGGAGCTGCTGGGCCGCGGTTACGCGCGGCCGGTGCGGCTGGAGATCGCCAACGACTGCCCGAAGGCGATCACCGCGATGCTGGTGGCCAACTTCGAGCTGGAGGAGTCGGACGTCTACCGCTGCGACGGGCCGGTCAACATCATCCGCGCCGGCGGCATCTACGACCATGTCGACCGACCTGAGCTCAAGTTTCCGCGCTTCGTGCCCTGCCTGCCGGCCGCGATCGAACCGGGCGCCAACCTGTTCGAACTGATCGGCCAGCGCGACGTATTGCTGCACCACCCCTACGAGAGCTTCGCGGCGGTGGTCGACCTGCTGCGCCAGGCCGCGGCCGATCCCGCCGTGCTGGCGATCAAGCAGACGCTCTACCGCGCCGGCGAGGACACCCCGCTGGTCGACCTGCTGGTGGAAGCGGCGCGTAACGGCAAGGACGTCACCGTGGTGATCGAGTTGCGCGCGCGCTTCGATGAGGAGGCGAACATCCGCCTGGCCACGCGGCTGCAGGAAGCCGGCGTGCAGGTGGTCTATGGCGTGGTCGGGTACAAGACCCACGCCAAGATGATGCTGATCGTGCGACGCGAGACGGACATGCTCCGCCGCTACGTGCACCTGTCGACCGGCAACTACCACCAGGCCAACAGCCGGATGTACACCGACATCGGCCTGATGACCTCCCATCCGGAGATCGGCGAAGACCTGCACAAGGTGTTCCAGCAACTGTCGGGTCTCGGCTCGGTGATCAGCCTGAAGCGCCTGCTGCATTCGCCCTTCACCCTGTACAAGAGCGTGGTCGCGAAGATCGAACGCGAGACCGCCAACGCGCGAGCCGGCAAGCCGGCGCGCATCGTGGCCAAGCTCAACGCGCTGAACGAATCGCACGTGATCGAGGCGCTCTACCGCGCATCGCAGGCGGGCGTGGAGATCGACCTGATCGTGCGCGGCGCCTGCACGCTCCGTCCCGGGCTGCCGGGGATCTCCGAGCGCATCCGCGTGCGCTCGATCGTGGGAAGGTTCCTGGAGCACAGCCGCGTGTACTGGTTCGCCAACGACGGCCAGCCGGAGATCTATTGCGCTAGCGCCGACTGGATGGAGCGCAACCTGATGCGTCGCATCGAGGTGGCCTTTCCCATCCTGGATCCGGCCCTGGCCAAGCGCGTGTTCGACGAAACGCTGGCCAACGGCCTGGCCGACAACACCCAGGCCTGGCTGCTGGATGCCGGCGGCCGCTATACCCGCGCCACGCCCGGCGACCAGCCCCCGCACTGCGCGCAGCAGACGTTGCTGGACAAGATTTGCAAATGACCCTGCAAGCGCCGACCTCCTGCAGGATCGCACCTGTACGCGACCTCGATACCCCGCAGATCCATGGCGCCAGCACAGATCGCCATGGCGGTGGCGTTGCACAGGTCCGCTCCTTCAGAGCGGGCGACGCGGCCGCGCGCGCCCTGCACGGCGTGGCAGAATCCCCGCTTCGCCTGACTGGAATGCCCGCGTGACCACCGAGCCCGTACCCATCAAGGATGGCGAGCTGATCGCGGCCGTCGACCTGGGCTCGAACAGCTTCCACATGGTGGTGGCGCGCATGGAACACGGCGAGCCACGCGTGATCGACCGGCTGCGCGACAGCGTGCGGCTGGCCGCCGGCCTGCGCTCGGACGGCACGCTGGATGCCGCCCACCGCGCGCGCGCCCTGGCGTGCCTGGCGCGCTTCGGCCAGCGCATCGAAAGCCTTCCCTCGGCCAACGTGCGCGCGGTAGCCACCAATACCGTTCGGCGGCTGGCGTCGCCGCACAACTTCCTGGGCGCAGCCGAGGACGCGCTGGGCCATCCCGTGGAGATCGTCTCCGGCCGCGAGGAAGGTCGGCTCATCTTCCTGGGAGTCGCGCACGACCTGCCGGCTTCGCGCGAACCGCGGCTGGTCATCGACGTGGGTGGCGGCAGCACGGAATTCATCATCGGCCGCGGGCTTGCCCCGTTGCACACCGAGAGCGTGCAGGCCGGCTGCATCGCCTCGACTCTTCGCTTCTTCCCCGGTGGACGGCTGACGGCCAAGCGCTGGCAGCGCGCGCGCAGTGAAGTCGGCGTGCTGCTGCAGCAGTTTGCGGAAGATTTCCGGGAAGCCGGCTGGCAGGAAGCCTATGGATCCTCCGGCAGCGCCAAGGCGGTCGACGCGGTGGTCCAGGCGATGGGCCTGACCGACGACGGCGTGACGCTGGAGGCCCTGGCCGAACTGCGCGAGGCGGTACTGGAACAGGGTCAGATGGATCTGCTGCGCCTGCCCGGCCTCACCGAGGAACGCGCACCGGTGTTCGCCGGCGCCGTGGTGATTTTCGAGGCCGCGTTCGAGGCGCTCGGCATCGAGCACATGCGCGTGTGCGAAAGCTCCATGCGCGAAGGCCTGCTGTGGGACCTGCTCGGACGCGCCGGCGGCCGCGACCCGCGCACCGACAGCATCGATGCGCTGGCCACCCGCTACGGCGTAGACCGCGCGCAGGCGCGGCGCGTCGAACAGACGGCGCTGGGACTGTTCGACCAGGTCGCGCGCCCCTGGAAGCTCGATGCCGAGGCGCGCGAGTGGCTCTCCTGGGCCGGCCGCGTGCACGAGATCGGCCTGGCCATCGCACATAGCCAGCACCACCACCACGGCGCCTACATCCTCCGCCACGCCGACCTGGCGGGCTTCTCGCGGCAGGAGCAGCAGATGCTCGCGGCAGTCATCGAGGCGCACCGGCGCAAGCCGGCCAAGGCGCTGATCTCGGTGTTGCCGCAGCGATATCGCGCGCTGGCCCGGCACATCACCGCGCTGCTGCGGCTGGCCGTGCTGTTCCGTCGCGGACGCCGGGCCGAATCGCTGCCACCCCTGAAGCTGAGCGCCACCAGCCACCGGCTGCGCCTGGCCATTCCCGCCAGCTGGCTGGACCAGCATCCGCTGACCGAGGCGGACCTGGAACAGGAGCAGGGACCGATGGCGGAGCTGGGGTTGACGCTCGAGATCCAGCGGACCTGATTGCTTCGAAGCTCGGCTCTTTACGTTCGCTTCCTCTCCCCTTCGGGGAGAGGATTGAGGTGAGGGGCCGGGCTTGCGGGAAGCCTAACGGCGCCACGCTTCCGATCCATTTTTTCCGCAAGGGCCCCCCTTCAACCCAATCCTCTCTCGGAAGGGGAGAGGGAGTTAGTAGCGCCGCGCTTCAGCCCATGTAGCCCCAACGCGTATCATGCGGAGGCAACCCACACAGGTTCCGCCCATGCCCCGACTCCTGCTGGCCCTCCTGATGTTCCTGCCCCTGGGCGTGCTCGCCCAGGCCGCGCCGCCGTCGGCAAGCACCAGCGCCACGCCGCCCGCGCCGGGGCCGAAGGTGCTGCTGCACACCAGCGTCGGCGACATCACGCTGGAGCTGTTCCCCGACAAGGCACCCAAGAGCGTGGCCAATTTCCTGCAATACGTGCGCGAGGGCTTCTACGACGGCACCGTGTTCCACCGCGCGATCAACGGCTACCTGGTGCAGGGCGGACTGTACACGCGCGACCTGCAACCGAAGCGCACCCACCCGGCGATCGCCAGCGAAGCGGACAACGGCTTGTCCAACCTGCGCGGCACCGTGGCGGTGGCGCGCGGCGCGGATCCGAATTCTGGCACGGCGCAATTCTTCATCAACCTGGTCGACAACCGCCGCCTCGACTTTGCCGGCAACCAGAGTGGGCTGACCTGGGGCTACGCGGTGTTCGGCCGGGTGGTCGAGGGCATGAACGTGGTCGACAAGATCGCCGGCCTGCCCACGCGCGGCCAGGGTGCATTCGCGGCCGACGTGCCCTACCCGCTGCCCATCATCCAGAGCGTGCGCGTGGTGGGCGAGGAAGCGCCTGCTTCCGCCGCCAGCGCCACGGCGCCAGCCAAGGCCACGAGCGCCACCCGGCCGTCCAGGCCGGCCGGCAAGAAGGGCGGCTGATGGCCAGTCTGTTCATCGCCGACCTGCACCTGGACGACAGCCGCCCGCACATCACCGACCTGTTCGAGCGCTATCTCGCCGGGGACGAGGTGCGCCAGGCCGACGCCTTGTACATCCTCGGCGACCTGGTCGAGGCCTGGATCGGCGACGACGACGATGCGGAACTGCCCGCCCGCATTGCCGGCGCCACGCGTGCCGTGCGCGATTCGGGCAAGCCGGTGTACTTCATGCCCGGCAACCGCGACTTCCTGCTCGGCCGGTATTACGCCGACCGCGCCGGGCTGACCCTGCTGGAGGACGGCGTGGTGCACGACCTCTACGGCCGCCCCACCCTGCTGATGCACGGCGACACGCTGTGCACCGACGACGTCGCCTACCAGGCGGTGCGCCGCCAGGTGCGCACGCCCGAGTGGAAAGCCAACATCCTGGCCATGCCGCTGGAAGCCCGCCGCGCCTTCGCCGCGAAGGCCCGCGCGGACAGCCGCGCGCATACCGGCACCACGATGGAATCGATCATGGACGTCAACGCCGACGCGGTCGCCCAGGCCATGCGAGGCGCCGCCGTCACTCGTCTGATCCACGGCCACACCCATCGGCCGGCGATCCACGAGTTTTCCCTTGATGGCCAGAACGCCCAGCGCATCGTGCTGGGCGACTGGTACGAACAAGGTTCGGTGCTGCGCGTGGCGCATGACCGGAGCGAGCTGCACGGCCTGTCGCTTTGAACCACGCGCCGCGTACGACGCGGTGACAGAGCGCGCCGGTCACGCGCCAACCGTCAAACGCTGTATGGCCGACTGCCTGCCGCCAGGGGGAATCCTCCATGCGCATTCGTCGATCGCTCCCGCTCGGGCTCGCATTCGCCCTCCTCGCCGGTTGCGTCACCACGCCGCGCCAACCGGCGCCGCCCACGCTGATCGATGCGGCGGTGCCCGACGGCCTGTCCACCAACGTCCGCTTGCTCAGCATCGACCGGCGACACTTCCTGCAGCAATCGCCCCTCCTTCTCAGGAACATCCGGCGGGCCGCGCACGGCAGTCTGGACATCCTGGCGCTGTCGGGTGGCGGATCGGGGGGCGCCTTCGGCGCAGGCGCACTGGTAGGCCTGAGCCGCGCCCACGCACGCCCGACCTTCGAGCTTGTCACGGGCGTCAGCGCAGGCGCCCTGATCGCGCCGTTCGCTTTCCTCGGTTCCGACTGGGACCCGCAACTGACCTCTGCTTTCACCGGCAAGGCCAGCGCCAGCCTGCAACGTTCTCCGGCGATGAGCGTGGCCAGCCGCCTGCTCTTCCCGCAGGGTTTCGGCCGGCACGATCCGCTGACCGCATTGGTGGACCAATACGTGACCGACGCGATGATCGCCGCCGTGGCGCGCGAGCACGCGAAAGGCCGGCGGCTGATCGTGGCCACGACCGACCTGGACAAGCAGGAAACCGTACTGTGGGACATGGGCGCGATCGCCACACAGGGTGGCAAAACGGCACGCACGCTGTTCCGTGACGTGCTGGTTGCCTCGGCCAGCGTGCCGGGCGTATTCCCTCCGGTCCTGATCCGGGTAAACGAAGGTGGACGCCAGTACGAGGAAATGCACGTGGACGGTGGCGTCACCACTTCGCTGTTCGCCGCGCCGCTGATCGCGCAGATACTGCCTGCCGATCTCGGCCTGCTCCACGGCGCGCATCTGTACGTGATCGTCAACGGCCAATTGGTCGCGGCGCCTGCCACCACGCGGCTGAGCACTCCGGCGATCCTCGAACGCAGTTTCTCCGCGCAGACCACCTACAAGACGCGCGAAACGCTGGTGCTAACGCTGGGCTTCGCCGACCGCTACGGCATGCAGCTGCGCATCAGCGAGATTCCCGGCGACTATCCCTTCGGCAGCTTCATCGATTTCCGGCCGCGGCATCTGCGCGCGCTGTTCGACTATGCCGCCGCCTGCGCCGCGCACGAGCGACTCTGGATGACGCCGGCGCAGTCGCTGCACCGCAACCTGGAGCCGCCGCAGCCCACGCCCGGTGGGCCCGTCGCCTGTCCGGCGCCCGCGCCCTGACGCCCGCGCCTCGGCTACCATTGCCGTTTCGCTTCGCACTCGAGGGACGAATATGCAGCTCGATCAGGTCAAGGCCGTCATCACCGGCGGCGCCTCCGGACTCGGCCATGCCGTGGCACAGCATCTCGCCGCGCACGGCGCCAAGGTGGCGCTGTTCGACGTCAACGAGGAGAAAGGCCAGCAGGCCGCGCAGGCGCTCGGTGAAGCCGCCCGCTTCTACCGCACCGACGTCACCTCCGAAGAGGGCGTGACCGCCAACGTGGCCGCCGCGCGCGAGGCCATGGGCGGGCTCAACGTGGTGATGAACTGCGCGGGCATCCTGGGCGCCGGGCGCGTGCTGGGCAAGGAAGGCCCGATGGCGCTGTCGCAGTTCCAGGCCACCGTGATGGTCAATCTTGTCGGCAGCTTCAACGTGGCCAAGGCCGGCGCGGCGCTGATGCAGTCCAACGAAGCAGGCGAAGACGGCGAGCGTGGCGTCATCATCAACACCGCCTCGGTCGCCGCCTACGAGGGCCAGATCGGCCAGGCCGCCTACTCCGCATCCAAGGGTGGCGTCGTGGGCATGACCCTGCCCATGGCGCGCGAACTGGCACGCTTCGGCATCCGCGTGGCGACCATTGCCCCGGGCATCTTCTGGACGCCGATGGTCGATGGCATGCCCGAAGCCGTGCAGCAGTCGCTCTCCGCCTCGATTCCCTTCCCCTCGCGCCTGGGCAAGCCGGAGGAGTTCGCGCAGACCGTCGCGTTCATCCTCGGCAACCGCTACATCAACGGCGAGACGATCCGGCTGGACGGCTCGGTGCGGCTGCAGCCCAAGTAAACGCAAAACTTTCCGGACGTCGTTCCGCGAAAGCGGGAATCCATTTTGCCTTGGCTCAGGGCGCAGATGGATTTCCGCTTTCGCGGAAATGACGGCCAGGCACAAGGGTGTCATCGCGACACCTTGTCATTTTCCGAATACCAACCTGACCGGCACCCCATGAAAGCTTCCGACGTCAAGAAAGGCAACGTGGTCGAACACGACGGCACCGTCTACCAGGTGCGCGACATCGAGCGCAGCTCGCCCACCGCCCGCGGCGGCAACGTCACCTTCCGCTTCACCATGTATTCGATCCCGGGCGGACGCAAGTTCGACTTGAGCCTGCGCGCCGACGACGACCTGAAGGAAATGGACCTGGTCCGCCGCGCGGCCAACTTCTCCTACATGGACGGGGAGGTTTTCGTGTTCATGGACGCCGAGGACTACACCCAGTACCTGCTCGGACCCGAGCTGGTCGGCGACAACGCCGGCTACATCGTCGAGGACACCGAGGGCTACTACGTGCAGTTGATCGACGACGCACCCGTCGGCCTGCAGGTGCCGACCAGCGTGGTGCTGACCGTGGTCGACACGGCGCCGGAACTCAAGGGCGCCAGCGCGACCAAGCGCACCAAGCCGGCCAAGCTCAACACCGGCGTCGAAATCCAGGTCCCCGAGTACATCACCAACGATGAGAAGGTGTGGGTCAACACGCTGACGGGCGAGTTCGCCGGCCGCGCTTGAACCCTGTGGCGACCGGCCTCCTCGGGGCGGCCGGTCGCAGTGCACGGACGCACGGTCGACGCGGCGTGGATTTCCGCCGCTGAAGCCATCGGCAACTCGCCTGTCGCGCTCCGTTCAACTGGCCTCGTGCAGAATCGCCGTTCCCACCCAGCGATTCGGCCATGACCGCCAGCGTCTACTCGCTCCGCGCCAACGTGCTGGAAAGCCTGACGCGGACCAAGCGCCCGGACGTCCCGCTGTGGGTGGTCGTGCGCAATACGCTGGCCGTGGTGCTTCCGCTGGCGGTCGGCATGGCGACCGGCTACACCGCGGTGGGCCTGGGCATCGCCGCCGGCGCGCTGGACACGATGTTTTCCGACCAGCCCGGACCGTATCGGCAGCGCGTGCGCCAGCTCCTGCTGGCCTCGCTTGCCGCCGGCCTGGCCGCGTTCGCCGGCTTCCTGATCGGCGGGCACCTGCCCTCGATGCTGCTGGCCACCGCACTGGTCGGGTTCGGCGGCGGCATGCTGGTGGTGTTCGGCACCGACCTGGCGCGCGTGGGCATGACCAGCATGATCCTGCTGGTGGTCACCGCCGCCTATCCCACCTCGCCCGGGCATGCGGCGGCGGGCGCCGCGCTGATTTTCGCCGGCGGACTGCTGATGATGCTGTTCTCCATCGCCGCCTGGCCGCTGCAACGCTACCGACCCGAGCGGCAGGCACTGGCCGTGGTCTACCGCGGACTGGCCGCGGTCGCCCGCCAGCGCGCGCAGGACGATGAGGACGAGCCGGCACTCAGTGGCGCGATGACTACCCTGCAGCAGACCCTGCTGGGCCGTTACCACGCCCGCGGTCGCGCGATGGAAGCCTTCGGCGTGATGCTGGAGCTGGCCGAGCGGATCCGCCTCGAACTCACCGCGTTGTCCGACGGGTCACCGGCCAATGCCGTACCGCTGCGCTTCCGCGCCCGCGTCGCACGGGTCCTCGACCACATCGCCGAGGCGCTGGAGGACGGCGCCTCGCCGGTCGCGGCCGAGCGCGCCCTGCGCGCGCTGCGCACGATCGAGCGCCATGCCGCCGAGACCAATCCGCAACGGGCGCTGCACATCCATGCGCTGGCCGGCCAGCTTGCCGCTGCCGTGCGCAACGCGAACTGGGCCGGCAGCCGCGGCGAACAACGCGCCGAAGCCGCGGACCTGCGCCTGCCCGTCTCCCTGCGGCAGAGCTCGGCCCGCGCCATGCTGCTGGCCAACCTCACTCCGCATTCGGTGGCGTTCCGTCACGCGGTCCGCTCTGCGGTGGCGTTGAGCCTGGCGTTGGCGCTCTCGCGCGGGCTGGAACTCCCGCACGGTTACTGGCTACCGATGACCGTCGCCATCGTGCTGCGCCCGGATTTCGCCGCCACCTTCAACTTTGGCCTGCTGCGCGTGGTCGGCACCGTACTGGGCCTGCTGCTGACCACCGCCCTGCTGCACGTGATTCCTGACGAGCCATGGGCGCACCTGGTACTGATGGGCGTGCTGTGCATGGCGTTCCGCTACCTTGCCACGGCGCACTACGGCATCGCCGTGGCCGCGCTGACCGGCACCGTGGTGGTACTGCTCTCCTTCGAGGGCGTCGACCCAGGCGTCGCGGTGACCGATCGCGTGATCAACACCGCGCTGGCAAGCGGCATGGCATTGCTGGCCTACGTGTTGTGGCCCACCTGGGAACACGGCCGCGCCCGCGCAGCGCTGGCCGACATGCTCGACGCCTATGCCGACTACCTGCGCGCACTGGGCCGACCGCAACGGCGGGGCACGCACCGCGAAACGCGCACCGCTGCCCGCACCGCGCGCACCAACGCGCTGGCCTCGCTCGAGCGCATGCGTGCCGAGCCGGCCACGCCTGCCGCGCTGGTCGACCTGGCGCAAGCGCTTTTCGCCAACGGCAACCGCCTGGCGCGTACGGCGATGACGCTGGAAGCGCTGCTGCAGCACCGCACGAGCCTCCCCGAGCAGGCCGAGGTGAGCGCCTTCGTCGATCACGCCGCCACCGCGCTCCACGTCATCGCCGGGGCCTTGCGCGAGCAGCGCGCCGTACTGGAGTTACCCGACCTGCGGCTGCTCCAGCGCAGCCTGGCGACGCTGCTGGCCATGTCCGAGGACCAGGCCAGCGCCGAACAGGTCGCCCGCCTCACCGATCGCCTGGTCGACAACGTCAACACGCTGGCCCACGTGGTCGGCCGCTGTCCGCAGGAACCGGCCGCGCAGTCGGCAGGGCGCCACGTGCATCCCTGAAGTTACCGGTAAATCTGGATTTACGAAGCGGGCGTATTGCGTAAATCCGCGCCTGATTTACCCACCCTTTTTTTGGCGACTCCCGGTCGCTATCGGGCATCGGCCGTGTTGTAATTATCCCGTTGTATCACAGGGGATTTACGACCGATGACGCGTTACGACCCGGCAGCTTTTCTCGAACCGCTGGATGGCGACTCTCCCACCGGCAGCGACCTCGAATACGATCCCGATTTCATGGCACTCGAACGCGCCGCCGCACCGCGCGCGGAACGCGCCATGGGCGACAGCGTAAAGGCGGCCGAGGAGCCGGACTGGGACGAGGTCGATTCACTCGCCACCGGCCTGCTCCAGCGCTCGCGCGACCTGCGCGTGGCCACGCACCTGGCGACCGCCTGGATGCGCACCGGCGGCATGTCCGGCTGGGCCGCCGGCCTGGCCTTGATCCACGGCCTGCTCGAAGAGCATTGGGATGGCGTGCATCCGCAACTGGACGCCGAGGACGACGACGATCCGACCGCGCGCGTCAACGCGGTATCGGCCATCGCCAATCCGCTGGGATTGCTCACTTATTTCCGCAATACGCCATTCGTACAGTCGGCGCGACTCGGTCGTTTTTCGTTGCGCGACCTGCGCATCGCCAATGGCTCGATCAAAATCGACGCCGGCGGCGAAGCTCTGCCGAGCATGACGGAAATCGAAGCCTGTTGCCTGGATTGCCCGGAAGAGGAACTGGCCGGAACGTTGGAGGCGCTGACGCGCATCCTCGACGAAGCCAAGGCGATCGACCGCATCTTCAATGACCGCATCGGCACGGCCGGCCCGGACCTCAAGCCGCTGCTGACCGACAGCTACGAACTGAAGAAATTCGTCGAATCCCAGGCAGCACGTCGCAACCCCGCCATGGCCGGTGACGGCGAAGGCGACGCGGAGGGCGGCGAGCCCTCCGCCGCCGGCGCCCGCAGCGGCGTTCCGGGTCGCATCGAAACGCCGCAGGACGTGCTTCGCCGGATCGACGAGATCTGCGACTACTACGCCCGCTGCGAACCCTCCAGCCCGGTCCCGCTGCTGCTGCGCCGCGCCCAGCGCCTGGTCGGCAAGAACTTCCTCGACCTGCTCAAGGACCTCGCGCCCGGCGGCGTCAGCGAGATGGAGGTCATCTCGGGCCCGAGCGAGGAGTAGCACTCCCGCGCCTGTGCGCCTGTGCGCTTGTGCTCCCTCTCCCCGCCGGGGAGAGGGCTGGGGTGAGGGGCCGGGGCTCGCGGGGACGTCCGGCTAGAACAATGGATCGTCTTTCGCCTTTGCGACTTCCCCGCGACGTGGCTCGCCTGCCGCGGGCTTTCGATCGCCTGACGGCGCTCGAGTCACTTTTCTTTGCGGGCCCAAAGAAAAGTAACCAAAAGAAAGGGCCTGCGCAGCCCGGAATGGCAAAAGAGCTAGGTGCCATTGCGCCTTGCTGGGTGGGTCTCTTGCTCATAGAGGAGCTGCTCCCGCTTTACCGACGGGCGCTCGGGAGTCAAGGCCAGGGAGGGTTGCCGGCGAGACGGGGCTTCCGCGCAGCTCTCGTGCGTTTACGTCTTCAAGAGTGGCGAGAACGCTGCTTCCAACCAGCTCAATTAATCAAGTCGAGTTCTTGCAAGCGACCACGCAACCGCCGACCCGGTGCGCCCACGCTATCCACTCACCTTGATGCTTCCCTTGCCTCAGCTCCCGAGCGCCCGTCGGTAAAGCGGCGGCAGCTCCTCTAAGAGCAGGCGCTTACCCAGCAAGGCGAGAGGGCGCCCAGCTCTTCAGTCACTCCGGGCTGCGCCAGCCGTTTGTTCTGGTTGCTTTTCTTTGGGCCAGCAAGGAAAAGTGACCCGAGCGCCGTCAGGCAATCGGAAGCCCGCCGCAGGCGAGCCAAGTCGCGGAAGGGCGCGCGAGGGCGACAAACAACATTCCTCTTGGGGACCATTTCAGCGAGCCCCGCCCTGCACCGGATACAAGCGAAAAGCTCAACGCACGCCCTTGCACATCGGGGCGCCCGACCGCACCAGCAGCTGGCGCACCGCCGGGTCCCAGCTCAGCGACAGCCCACCGGGAAGCCCGACGGTGGCATTGGCGTCCGCGCTCTGCTCGAACGGCCCGGCCTTGGCGCTGGCGCCGTCGGCATAAATGACCGTGGCGGAGATGCGGTAGGCCACCGGATCGGCGCAGGCCGACGTGTCGATGGTCTGGATCACGGTGGCGCCGTAGCCATCCAGTGGCGGCAAGATGCCCTTGCCCAGCGGCACCGTGCGCGGCGCGGCGCGACCACACACCGCATCCAGCGCATAGCCGACGGTGAACTTAGGCGCGGCCAGGACCTGCACCGCGACGGTGGCCTCCGGCTGCGCGCTGCACCCGACCAGGAAGGCCTTGTGCTGCGGCCGCGCGTGCAGCAGGTAGTTCCCGGCCGCGAGTGCGGCGGTTCCGGGCCACTCGAACTCGATCCGCGTGGGCAGCACGTTGGTGATGTGCGGCTGCACGGACAGCGGCGTACCGTTGGCGTCGGTGGCAGTCAGCTGCGGATCGGGACATTGCGGATCGTGGAGCTCGCTGCCGACCAGCGCCAGCGCGAGGGGTTTGTCCTTCGTACGCAGGGCGAACACGGCCGCGTGGTCCGCAGATTCGACCCTGTCGATGGTTGGCTGCATCGGCTTGCCTTCTGCGGGCGCCTGCGCCAGCTGGCGGACCGACAGCGCGAGTGCCTTCGCCATGGATTCGGCCTCGCCCTCGCGACAACCTCCAGTGCTGTCGGCGAAGTCGGTGGCAAGTTGCGCGGCCGCATGCGCGCGCAGGACCAGTCCACGAGCTCGATCGTCCAGCGCGGTGAGTGGCTGTGCGAGCTGGTTGGCCAACGCGCCCCGTAGGTTTTGCGCGAGCGCCTGCAACTGTTGCCCGGTCGCCGCCGCGACGGACTGGCCGGCCAGCCGCTGCCGCGCGGCATCGAGCTGGTCGGCAACGCTGCCTGCCGTCAACCGTGGCGGCAGCTGCGCCGGCACCGGTGCAGCCAGGGTCAGCAGCAGGGCGAATCCGACCCGCTGGCGAAGGCGATGCCTCGCCTCATTCATCGCACTCCTCCATTTCCGGATCGCAGGCCTGCTGGTCGGCAGGCAGCAGGATGCCGGAGGGCACGATGCCGAACGAACGGTAGTTGGCCGAGATCACGCTCGGATCGATATAGACGTCCGTGTGGTTATTTGCATTCTGTGCGCGGCTGGTGAACAGCGAGGTCGGCACGTTGACGCTGTCGCCGCCGGTCAGCGGCAGCAGGTTGCCGGCGGAGTTGACCGCATAGAAGTACGCCGGCGGCAGGCCGACGAACGCAACCGCCTGCGGTCCGGTGCCGGTGACGTAGATGGGCGCGTCCGAGGTACCGATGCGGCCGGTCGAGGCGAACGTGCCCTCGCCGTCGTACAGCCACGTGGTGCCGATCTGCAGCAGATCGCCGCCGGTCACCCCCAGGTACAACGAGGAGGTGCCCGCATCGACGGTGTAGGTGCTGCCGCCGACCGAGGCCAGGGCCAGCGTCTGTGCGTTGGTAAGGCTGAAGCCCGCGGTTGAGGAGAAGCCGCCCAGGGTGCCGATGTAGTTGGCCAGCGGGCTGTTCGCCGTGCCGAGCTGGGTGTAGCCGCCGGCCTGCCCGGACAGCGTGTCGGCCACGATGCTGCCGCCCTGCCCCTCGGTGATCGCGCCCGAGGACACCAGCCGGGTCGCCTTGCCGCTGACCTGGCCGTTGATCAACAGGTCGCCGCGGGTGGTGGTCAGGTTCACGATGGCGCCGCCGTCGAGCGGGCCGGTCACCGTAAGCGACGGACCATTGCTCAGCGCGAAGCCGGCGGATCTGAACTCGCCCAGCGTATCGAGGCGGTTGGCGCCGGTGAGCGCGACGGCGCCGCTGGCCTGGCCGGTCAGCGTGTGCGCGGTGATGCTTCCCGCACTGCCCTCGCTGATGTTGCCGGTGACCGCCAGCGTGGTGGTGTCGCCGGTCAGCGATCCGTTGATGGCCAGGTTGCCGCCGGTCGTCAGCGTGGCGCTGCCGCCGCCATCGACCGTGCCGGTCACCGTAAGCGCGCGCTTGGTGGTGATCGTCAGTCCGCTGGCGCTGAAGCCGGCGAGGGAATCGATCGCGTTCGCCTGGTCCAGAGTGGTGCTGCCGGCCGAGTGGCCGCTCAAGCTGTCGGCAGTAATGATGCCGCCAGCGGTCTGGCTGATCTCGCCGCCGGACGCGAGGGTCACCGCGCCGCCGTGGATGCCCTGGGCCAAGGCCAGGTCACCCGCCGACTCGAGCGCAATGGTATTTCCGCTCAGCGCGGTGTTGAGCGACAACTTGCCGGAAGTGGTGGCGAGCGAGATATCGCCACCGCTGGCGGTCAGCGGCCCGTTCACCGACAGTGCCTTGCCGTTGCTGAACGCGAAATCTCGCGCGCCGAAGCTGCCCAGGATGGAAACGCGATTGTCGCCGTCCAGCGCTACGTCGCCGCCGGCCTGGCCGGTCAGCGTGCCCGCGGTAATGCGGCCGTGATTGGACTGGTCGATACCGCCGGCGACGTCGAGCGTGGTGGTGGTGCCGCCGAGCGTGCCGTTGATGGTGAGGCCGCCGACCTTGGTGGTCAGCGTCGTGCTGGCGCCGCCGTCGACGGTGCCGGCAATGGTGAGCGCCTTGATGTTGGTGAAGCTGAGCCCAGTTGCGTCGAGATTGCCCAGGCTGCCTACCGCGTTGTTGCCGCCGAGGCTGGCGCTGCCGATGACATGTCCGGCCAGCGAGTCGGCAACGATGCGGCCGCTGCCGCTTTCGCTGAGCGCGCCGGTCACGTTCAGGCGGGTGCTCGTGCCCTTGACGGTGCCGCTGATCACCAGGTTGCCGCCGGTATCGAGCGTGGTACTGGCGCCGCCGTCGACGGTGCCGGACACGCGCAGGTTCTGCGCGTCGTACAGGCTGAAACCGGCGGCCTGGAAGTTGCCCAGCGTGCCGATGTGGTTGGCGCCGTTGAGCGTGACGGCGCCGCCGGCCTGCCCGGTCAGCGTATCGGCCACGACATTGCCGCTCGCGCCTTCGCTGATGGTGCCGCCGGCAGAGAGCTTCGTGTCATCACCCTTCACGGTGCCGTTGATGCGCAGGTTGCCGCCCGCGGCGAGCGCGGTGCTGGCGCCGCCATCGACCGTGCCGGCGACCGTCAGCGCGCTGGTGCTGGTAAGGCTGAAGCTGTCCGCGCTGAAATTGCCCAGCGTCGAGATGGCGTTGGCCTGGTTGAGCGTGGTGGCGCCAACGGACTGTCCGCTCAAGGTGCCGGCAGTGATCAGACCGGTAGCGGTCTGGCTGATCGAGCCGGCAGATTTAAGGCTCAGCGTGTTGGCGTTGATCGCCTTGCCCAGCACCAGGTTGGCGGCCGAATCCAGCGCGATGCTGCCGCCGCTGAGCGCCGAGTTCATGTTCAGCGCGCCGGTGGTGGTAGTCAGCGCGATGCTGCCCGTGCCTACGTTGAGGCTTCCGTTGACCGCAAGCGCCTGGCCGTTGGTCAACGCGAAGTTGGCAGCGGTGAAGTTGCCCAGCGTACCGACGTGATTGCTGCGGGTAAGGCTGACGCTGCCGCCCGCCTGGCCGCTCAACGTACCCGTGACGATATTGCCACTGGCCCCTTCGCTGATCGCACCGTCCACGTCCAGCGAGGTGCTGGCGGCGTCGAGCGTGCCATTGATGGCCAGGTCGCCGCCGATCGTCAGAGACGTGGCGCCGCCGGTCGTGACCGTGCCCACCAGCGCCAGGTCCTGTGCGTTGGTGAGCGCCAGGCTAGCCGCGCTGAAACTGCCCAGGTTGTCGAGGTAATTGGTACCGGCGAGGGCGACGTTGCCGGTGGCGCTACCGGTCAGGGTGCCGGCGGTGATCGACCCGCCGGTCTGGGTGATGTCGGCACTGGAGGTAAGTTCGACCTGGCCCGTGCCGGCATCGATGTTGCCAGCGCCCTGGCTGATGCCGACACCCTGCAGGGCGATGTCGCCGCCGCTGATGCCGGCGGCCACGTTCAACAGGCCACCGCTGCCGATGTCCACGCCGCCGGCGCCGCCGGCTACCGCACCGGTGACCGTCAGGTCGCCCGCAGTGCGCAGCAGGAAGCCATCGGCGCTGAAGCTGCCCAGCGCGGCGATCGCGTTGGTCTGGCCGAGCGTGGCATGGCCGAACGCGCTGCCGGTGAGGGTGGCGGCGGTGAGCACGCCGGCGGTCTGCGTGATGTCGCCGGCTGCGCTAACGAGGGTCAGCGTGCCAGTGGCGTTGACGTCGTGCGCCAGCGTCATGCCATCGCGCCCGCTGAGCGAGACGTTGGCGCCACTGAGCGTGCCCTGCGTATCCAGCGTCCCGCCGTTGGCGGCGAGCACCAGGTCACCGGTGCCCGTGTCGATCGCGGAGGTTGCCAGCACCAGCGAGCCGCCCGCGACGAGGCTGACGTCGGTGTTGGCCGCGGCGGCCAGCGTGCCGATGGTCAGGTCGTTGGCGTCGCGCACCGACAGGCCGGCGCCGGTGAGGCCGACGCTGCCCTGGAAATCGTTGCCCGCGTTCGCCAGCGTGATCGAGCCGGTATCGGCATCGAGCGTGCTGTCGCCGGTGACGGTCAGCGCGCCGGACTGGCTGATCGCGCCGCCGTTGCTGGTCGCCGAGAGGTTGCCGGCGATCGTGCCGTTGCCCAGGTCGAGCGCACCGGTGCTGGTGACGGTCAGGGCTGCGGTGTCCAGCGTGCCCAAGGTCAGCGCATTGGCGTCGGTGAGCTGGGTAACGCCACCAGCCAGGCTGACCGCACCGTTGAAGTCGTTGACCACGTTGGTGAGCGTGATCGCGCCGTTGCCGGCATCGATGTTGCTGGTGCCGCTGATCGCGAGCGCCCCAGTCTGCGTGACCGCACCGCCATTGCTCGAGGCGACCAGGTTGCCGTTGATGGTGCCGGCACCGAGATCCAGTGCGCCGCTGCTGGTGGCGGTCAACCCAGCCGTGGCGAGCGTACCCAGGGACAGCGCGTTCCTGTCCGTGATCTGGGTAGTGCCGCCGGTGAGGCTCACCGTGCCAACGAAGTTGTTGTTGGCGTCGGCCAGGGTGATCGCACCGCTGCCGGCGTCGAGCGTGCTGGCGCCGGTGACGGTCAGGCCGCCGCTGGCCTGGCTGATCGCGCCACCGTTGCTGGTCCCCTGCAGCGTGCCGGCCACCGTACCCTTGCCCAGGCTGAGGCTGCCGGTGCTGGTGGCGGTGAGGTTGCCGGTGGCCAAGGTGCCCAGCGTCAGCGCGTTTGCATCGACGATCTGGGTGGCGCCGCCGGTCAGGCTGACCGCGCCCTGGAAGTCATTGCCGGCGCTGGCCAGCGTGACGGTACCGCTGCCCGCGTCGACGGTGGTGGCGCCCGCGGCGAAGAGCACGCCGGCGGTCTGGTTGATTGCCGCGTTAATGCTGCCCAGGTAGAGGGTGCCGCTGGCGTTGACGTTGCCGCTGAGGGTCAGGCCCGTGCCACCGGTCAAAGACACGTTGTGGCCGCTCAGGTCGGCGCTCGTGGCGAGGCCGGCGCCCGCGCTCAGCGTGAGATCGCCGGTGCCGGTATCGATGGCGCCGAACGAGGCCAGGTCCAGCGCGCCGCCAGCGACCAGGCTCAGCGAACCGTTGGTGGCGACATCCATGCCGACGATGTGCAGGTCGCCGAGGGTGCGCAGCGAGACGGACGTGCCCTGAGCATCGACCGGGCCGGTGAAGTCGTTGCCGGCGTCGCCCAAAACCAGCGCTCCGCCGCCGGCCGTAAGGGTCACCGCGCCTGCCCCCGCCGCCTGGCTGATGCCTCCGACCTGGCTGATGCCGCCGCCCGCCAGCGACAGCGTGCCGCTGCCGACGTTCGAGGTGCCCAGCACCAGGGCGTTCGTGCCGTTGTCCAGCGCGACGTTGTTGGCGCCGTTGTTGAACAGGCTTACCGCGCCGATGAAGTCGTTGCCCGGACCGGTGAGCGCGATGGCGGCGTTGCCCGCGTCGATCGCACTGGTGCCGTTGACGGTCAGGCCGCCCGCCTGGCTGATCGCGCCATCGTTGCTGGTGGCGGTCAGGCTGCCGGTGACGGTGCCGCTGCCGAGATTGAGCGCGCCATGGCTGACGGCGGTCAGGTTCGCGGTCGACAGCGTGCCCAGGGTCAGGCCATTGGCATCAGTGATCCGCGTGGCGCCGCCGGTCAGGTTCACGCTGCCGACGAAGTCGTTGGCTGCGTCGTTCAACGTGATCGCGCCGCTGCCGCCGTTGATCGTGGTGCTGCCGCTGATGGCGAGCCCGCCAATGGCCTGGGTGATCGCGCCGCCGTTGCTGGCGGCGACGAGGTTGCCGCCGATGCTGCCCTTGCCGAGATTGAGGGCGCCGTGGCTGGTAGCGGTCAGGCCGCCGGTGGCCAGCGTGCCCAACACCAGCGCGTTGCGGTCCACGATCTGGGCATTGCCGCCGGTCAGGCTGACCGCGCCGCCAAAATCGTTGTTGGCCTGGGTGAGCGTGATGGCGCCCGTACCTGCGTCGAAACTGGAAGTGCCGGACACGTCCAGTGCACCGGTCTGGCTGATGTCGCCCGTGCTTGTCGCGACAAGGTTGCCGCCGACGGTGCCGCCGGCAAAACCCAGCGTGCCCGCGCTGACCACCGTGAGATCGCCGGTGTCGAGCGTGCCGAGGACGAGGTTGCCGCTGTTGGTGATCCGGGTGTCGCCACCGGCCAGGCTGACCGTTCCGGCGAAACTGTTGGCGGAGTTGTCGAGCGTGATGGTGCCGGTGCCCGCGTCGATGTCGCTCGCACCGCTGACGGTGAGGCCACCGCTCTGGCTGATCGCGCCATCGTTGCTGGTGGCCGAGAGGCCGCCGCCGATCGTGCCCTGGCCCAGATCGAGCGCGCCGGTGCTGGTCACCGTCAATGCGCCGGTGGCGAGCGTGCCCAGCGCCAACGCGTTGCTGTCAGTGATGGCGACGGTGCCGCCGGTGAGGCTCACGGCGCCACCGAAATCGTTGGCTGTGTCGGTGAGCGTGATGGCATTGGCGCCGGCATCGATGCTGCTGGTTCCACTGACGGCGAGCCCGCCGCTGGCCTGGTCGATGGCACCGCCGCTGGTGGCGGCGAGGTTGCCGCCGACCGTGCCCGTGCCCAGCGTCAGAGCGCCCGTGCTGGTGACCGTCAGGTCGCCGGTGGCGAGCGTCCCGAGCGTCAGCGCACTGGCGTCGCTGATCTGCACGCTGCCGCCGCTGAGGCTTACCGCACCCTGGAAATCGTTGGCGATGCCGGTCAGCGTGATGTCGCCGGCGGCATCGATCGAACTGGTGCCGCCGACGATAAGCGTGCCCGCCGTCTGGGAGATCGCGCCGGCGCTGCTGGCCAGGCTGAGCGTGCCGGTGGCGGCGATGTCGTAGGCGAGGGTCAGGCCGGTGCTGCTGGCCAGCGACACGTCCGCGCCGCTCAGGTTGCCGTTGATGCCCAGAGTGCCGCCGTTCGCGGCGAGCGTGAGATTGCCGAGCCCCGTATCGATGGCCATCGTCGGCAGGAACAGCGAGCCACCCGCGACCAGGCTCACCGATCCGTCCGCGCCGCTGGTCAATGCGGCCACGGTGAGATCGCCAGACGACTGCAGCGATACGTCGCTGCCGGTGGCGCTCACCGCCCCGGTGAAGATGTTGCCGCCATCGGCCAGCGTGATCGCGCCGGCGCCGGCATTCAGCGTGCTGATGCCGGTTACGGCGAGCGCACCATCCTGGGTGATCGCACCGCCGTTGCTGGTGGCCGCAAGCGCACCGCCCACCGTGCCCTGGCCCAGGTCGAGCGCACCGGCGCTGGTGGCGGTGAGGTCAGCGGTCGCGAGCGTACCGAGCGTCAGCGTGCCGCCACTGGTGATCCGTGTCGCGCCGCCGGTCAGGCTCACCGCCCCGCCGAACGTGTTGGCGGACTGGGTCAGCGTGATGGTGCCGCTGCCGGACGCGAACCGGGACGTGCCGGCGATGTCGAGCGCACCGCTCTGGCTGATGTTGCCGGCGGCGGCGGCGTCGAGGTTGCCACCCACGCTGCCGCCGGCGAAGACCAGCACGTCGCCGCTGTCGACCGTGAGGTCGCCGGTGTCGAGCGCGCCGAGGGAGAGCGCACCACTGCTGGTTATCTGCGTGGTGCCACCGGTGAGCGCGACGACGCCGGTGAAGTCGTTGGCTGCATCGGTGAGCGTGACGCCCCCGGTGCCGGCATCGATCATGCTGGTGCCCGTGATGGCCAGGCCGCCGCTGGCCTGGGTGATCGCACCGTCGTTGCTCGTGGAGGTGAGGTTGCCCGAAACCGTGCCGGTGCCCAGGGTCAACGCGCCCGTGCTGGTGGCGGCAAGGCCATCGGTGTTCACCGCGTCCAGCACCAGGGCGTTCTTGTCGGTGATCTGGGCTGCGCCGCCGCTGAGGCTCACCGCATCCTGGAAATCGTTGTTGGCCTGGGTGAGCGTGATCAGGCCCGTGCCCGCGCTGAAGTTCGACGTGCCGGTGACCGTGAGCGCGCCGCTCTGGCTGATGTCGCCACTGCTCGTCGCCGTGAGGTTGCCGTTGATGGTGCCGCCGCCGAAGGCCAGCGTGCCGGTCGTGGTGGCGGTGAGGTTGCCGGTCGCCACCGTGCCCAGCACCAGGTCGGTGCTGTCGGTGATCTGCGTGGTGCCGCCGTAGAGGTTGGCCGTACCGATCGCGTTGCCGCCGTTGGCCAGCGTGATGCTGCTGTTGGAACGCGCGTTGACGGTGGTCGCGGCGATGCTGCCGTTGGTGCCTTCCCTGATCGAACCGACCTTGTTCGTGGCGCTACCGATGGTGAGCGTCGTGGCCTTGATGACCGCGGTGTTGGTGCTGTTGCCGATCCTCACCGCGCCGGAGGTCAGGATGTCGACGAGCCCGCCATGCGTGTCGATCGTGGCGGCGGCGGTATCGCCGATGGTCACCACGCAGGCGGTGGTGCACGAACCCTTGGTGTAGGTATTGGCGCCGCCCGTTCCCGCGTAGTTCGCCCACAGGTGGACGTCGAGCGACTGGCCGGCCGCGGCGGTGATGTTGTCGTTGACGTAGATGCTGCCGTAGGCCTGCAGGTAGAGCTGGCCCGCGCCGCTGGCGGTGATCGGCGCGGCGACGGTGATGTCGCCGTTCTGCGATCCGCCTGCGGTGTTGGTAAAGACATAGACGCTGGTGCCGCCGGTCAGTGCGGTGCCGATCCCACCGGCGTTGACCACTGAGTTGTTGCCGCTCGGGGTGTAGATCGGTCCAGACGACGTCCTGCTGTCCGCGGCGCTGCTGATGGTGACGCTGTAGGGATCGAGCAGCCAGCTGCCCATCTCGCCGTGCGCCGCCGACGCGTCGACGAGGCCCTGCGCGTTCAGCCCGTCATGCGAAGACGTCTCCACCCGGCCGCCGTCACCGCCGCTGGCGCCGCCGCGCGCGCTGATGCTGCCGTAGAAGTTGTTGGCGTGGTCGCCCCATACCACCACCGAACCGCCATTGCCGTTGCGCGTGGCGTCGGCCTTGAGCGTGGCATCGTCGGCCACGTACACCGCATTCGCCGTCTGCAGCCCTTCGCCGCCCTGCCAGCCGCCGCCGACGCGGATGTCACCGCCGCCGTAAGTGCCCGAGGCATCGATGTTGCCGCCGGTCACGCCCACGTTGCGATCCGACAGCAGCTGGATGCTGCCGCCGTGCGTCCCGGTCGCGTCGATGCGGCCGCTGTTGACGGTGTCGCCGCCCCGGGCGACCAGGCGCACCACGCCGCCGTCATGGCTGATCGCGCCGGCATCGATCACGCCGGAGTTGTTGACCAGGTTGGTGAACAGGTCGCGCGCCGCGGACGCCTCGAGCACCACGGTGCCGCCGTCGGCCTGCAGCGTGCCGGCGTTGCTGACCGCGGCCTTGGCATCCAGCCGTTGCTTGAGCTCACCGGTGATCTGGACGTTGATCAGGCCGTTGCCGTCGAAATCCAGCACCGCATGCTCGGCACCGTCGAGGTTGATCCGGCCATAGTTGGCCAGGATCACGCCGTCGTTGGCCACACTGCCGCCGATCAGGCTTATCGAGCCGCCGCTGGCCGCCGCGAGCGTGCCATGGTTGACGATGCCCGCGCCGCCACCAACGGCGTTGAGGTTGAAGTGGTGGGACAGGAAATCGGTGGGCGTCAGGTCAAGCGTACTGGCCACGAGACCGCCCACGTTCACCTGCGCGGTCGAGCCGAAGATGATGCCGTGGGTGTTGATCAGGAACACCTGCCCGTTGGAGCTGATCTGGCCGAAGATCTGGCTCGGATTCTGGTCGAGGATCCGGTTGAGCGCGACCGCCGAAGCGCCCGGCTGGTTGAAGCGCACCGTGGCGTCCTGGCCAAGGTTGAAGCTCTGCCAGTTCAGCACCAGCTTGTTGCTGGCCTGGTTGATCACCACGTTGGCGCCATCCTGCAGGATGCTGCCGCTGCCGCCGATGACCACGCCGCCAGTGGGCGTCGTGGTCCGGCCCACGCCGCCCCCGGCCTGGGCCGGTGTGCTGGCGAGCGCGCCGCACAGCAGCAGCGACAGGCTCAGCGGCAGTGTCTTGCGGCGCAGGCTGGCGAGGGAATCCTTGCGGGAAGTCGCGCGGGTGGTGTGCATGGGTATGGCCCGTCAGAAAGTGAAGCCGAAGCGCGAGTACACGTGGTAGCCGCTCTTGTCCGAAGCGTCGCGGCTGCCGGTGGGCACCGAGGCGTCCAGGCGGAATTCGAAGTGGTGGAAGCGCGGGATGCGGAAGATCAGCCCCGCGCCGATGCCCTCGAGCCGCTCGACCGGGTTGTTGCCGTCGCGGTGGTTCGAGGCGTAGCCGCGGCCGAAGTCGTAGAACACTTCCACTTCCAGCAACTCGCGCCAGGGCCGGTCGTAGAACGGCGAGACGCGATCGCCCAGGCCGGGCGCGTCGATGTGGTACTCCAGAGAGCTGTACCAGCCGCGGTCGGTGAGCGCATCGGCGATCGGATAGGCGCGCACGCTGTCCGGGCCGCCGATCACGAACTGCTCCAGCGGCGGCAGCGCGTCACGCGTGTACTGGCCGCCGAGCTTGAAATAGAGCCGCTGCGAGCGGGTCAGGAACTGCAGGCGCGTGTAGGAGAGCCGCGCCAGCAGGAAGTTGCTGTCGTGGTCGGGACTGACCAGGTCCGGCTCGACCGAGTCGTCGCGCACGGACTTGCGCAGGCTGCCCTGCACCACGTCCAGGCCGCGCAGGCGCTGGTCGGTGCGTTGCAGGCCGAAGCCCAGTTCCGCCACGTCGAAGCGCTCGTCCGAGAGCTTCACCCCGAGCGCACCCAACTGCGACTTCTCGCGGATGTAGCGCAGTGAGGTCTGCATCGAGACGTCGTCGGTGTTGACGAACTTCCAGTCCGCGCCGGCGTAGGTCGAGGACGTCGGCCCGCGGACCTTGAGGTCGGCGAACGCGCCGCTGTTGATCTGCAGTTCGCTGCGGGTGGCCCCGATCACGCCGCTCAGGCCCGGCACCACCACGGTGGGCAAGCGGTAGCCCAGTGCGTAGTAGACGTTGCTGTGTGGGTCGAGCGCGTAGTCCACGTTGGCGGTGAGCTGGTCGCCGATGCCCAGCGGGCTGTTCCACGCCGCGCCCGCCTGCGCGCGATAGCGACCGGTAAGTTCCGTGCCGTAGTTATTGCCGCCGAGCGTGAAGGTGAATGGGCGCTTGGCCTCGTGCGCGACCATCACCAGGTCGGTCTGGCCGGTCCTGGCGCCGGGCTGGAAGGTGGAGGACACCGTCACGCCTGGCAAGTCGCGCGCGTAGAGAAGCGCCGAGTCGATGTCCTGCTTGCGCAGAGGCTGGCCCTTGAGCTTCTCGGCCGGCGCGGCGATCACGCCCGACCGGTAGCGCGAGGTGCCCTTGACCACGACCTTGCCGATCGTGCCTTCCAGCACGCCCAGCTTCACGATGCCGTCGCTGCCCACGTCCTGCGCCGGCACGAACGCGGTGGCCACGATGTAGCCCGCCTTGCGATAGCGATCGGTGATGCGGTCGGCCACCTGCTGCAACTGGCTGAAGTTGGCCTGGGCCGGCTTGCCGGAACCTCCGGTAAGCGTGGCGAATTGTTCATCGACCATCGCCTGCACGGTCGACGGGGTGATGCCATCCTCAGGATGGTCGCCCACGCCCTGCACGCGAAAGCCGTGCACGGTGAGGGTCTGCTCCTGCGCCCCGGCGGCCTCGCGCTCGCGCAACGGCGGTACCGCGGCGGCAGGGGCGGCAGGGGCGGCTTCAGGCGCCGGCGCCGTGGGCGTCGCCAGGGCTTGCGCCACGGTCGCGGCGGGCGTCGCACCGGCGCCCAGATGCACCGCGAGCACCTGTCCTGGCGGGTAGGCGTGGGCCTCGGGATAGCCGGCCGCGTGCAGCCGGGTAGTGATCAGCACGGCGGCCGCCTGCAGCTGCCCCGCGTCGAGCGAGGAAGCGCCCGCGGTCGCCAGCGCCTGCTGGTATTCGGCCTGGATCAGCGCCTGCACCTGGGCGGCCTGCGGCCCCTCGGTCGGCACGCCGCTGACCAGGATGTCCTGCGCCGGCGCGCCCGGGGCCGGCGCCGGGGGCGGCGAGGTCTGGGCCCAGGCGTCCCCGCCCGCCAAGGCAAGGGCCACCGCTGCTGCGAGGCAAGCAATCCGCACGACATTCCCCTCTTGATGACCGGTTCCTTGGCGCGGTGCCGGTTGCCGGCGACCGCATCAGCGCCAACGGCCGGGTTTCGGGCCCGGCCGCTGGCGGGCCGCGCAAACACGCGCCCTCACCCAGTAGTGCGAACTGCGTCAACAAAACCGCCCATTAGAGGTCGTTTTCGTTCACGCTTTACTCATCAGACATTCACATTTCAGGCGGCAAAAAAGAGCAGGCCGAGCAGCAGGGCGCACACCAGCGCACCGGCGGCAAACACGGCCAGCAACATCCGGCTCGAGCGCGCGCCCCCGCCCAGCAGCACCGGCAACATGTCGTCGTCGAGCCGAGCCTCCGCGGCGCGCGGCGGCTGCACGAGGGCATTCCGGGCGGTGATGCCATGGCTGTCGCGCAAGGCAGCCAGCACATTGCGTCGGCGCGCCCGGTATTCGGCGCGCGCGATCCGGCCGCCGTAGTGGGCCTCGTCGAGCAGGCTCAGGTCTCGGTTGACGATGTGCTCGCGCTCGTTCATGGCACCTCCCTCACCAGGCGCAGGCCGACGTCCTTCTGCGCGCCGCCGCCGTCGGCGCGACGACTGTCGACGGTGCAGTCGGACCAGTAGCTGGTGTAGCTGCCGCCACGGACCGCGGCGCCGCCGTCCACCCATTCCCAGACGTTGCCGGTCAGGTTGATCAGACCCCACGGATTGGGGCTGCGTCCGCGCGCCGCGATCGGTGCCCCGCTACCGTCGTCGGCGCCGGCGGTGGGCGGGATGCAGTTGCTGTCCGTCGCCTGCTTCCAGCCGCCGCCGGCGCGCGCGGCGGCCAGCCACTCGGCATCGGTCGGCAGGCGGTAGACGTGGCCGCTGGCGCTGCCGAGCCACGCCGCGTAGGCGCGCGCCTGGGCCACGCTGATGTTGCTTACCGGCAGGCTGCCCGCGGAGCGGTCTTCCAGCGTGATGGCGCTGCACTTGCCGGTGGCCGCGCAATAGCGGTTGTACTCGTTGATGGTGATTTCCGAGCGGGTCATCGCCAGTGTCCTGCCGCCGGCACGCACGACCACCAGCGCGGGGCCACGCTTGCCGTCGATGGTGTCGAAGCAGGCGCGGCCCGCGCCGACCAGTTCGGGAGCGGCGCAAGGATCGGACGTCGGTCCGGCAGTGGCGGTGGCTGGAGCCGGACGGATCACCGCCGGACTGCCCTTCCCTGCCGCGGCCGTGGGCTGGCCAGCTGCCGGCGCATGGCCTGGGGCCGGAGTCGCGGTGTTGTCCGTGGCGGGCACCGGCGCGGCGATCGGCGAGACCGGTGTGGCGGTCGCGCCCGTGGTCGGCTTGAGCGAGTCCAGCAAGGCAGCCAGCGAACCTTCACCCAACTGGCCGCGCAGCTTCATGTCCGCCTCGAGCGTGGCAAGCGCGTCGGCATCGGCATGCTTTACCTGCGCCAGCTGCCGCCGCATGCGATCGAGATCGGTCGAGGCAACCGCCTGGCCGCGCGCTTTCACCAGATCGGCCGCCAGGCCGTAGCGGGCGCCGGCCTTGGCGAGATCGGCGCGCTGGCCGAGCAGGCCGGTGGCACGTGCAAGCACATCGGCGGCGGCCTGGTAGCGACCCTTGCGGAAGGCCTCGCGCGCCTGGCCGAGGTAGGCGTCGGCCAGCAATTGCGGGCCTTCGCTGGCCAGGAACGGATGCTGCGGCGCCAGCGTGCGAATGCGCGCCAGCGATTCCTGCGCCTTGCCGGTGTCGCCCGCCGCGGCGGCGCGCTTGACCGACTCGATGCGGGCGGTGACCTCGGCTGCCGCGCTTTCCTGCGCGAGGCGATCCTGCTGCTGCTTGTCCAGCGTGGCCAGGCGATCATGCTCGCTCTTGAGCGCGGTCGACTGCGGCGCGACGCTGAGGCCGAAGTCGACCAGCGCCTGGTCCTGTGGCAGGTGCAGCGCATCGGTCTGCTGGTCGGCGACCCGGGCGATGGCGGTGGCCAATTGGTCGACCAGCGCGCGGGTCTGCGGCGAGGGATCGCCCTTGAGCGGCGCCACGGCGGCGGCGACCTGACGTTGCCAGTCAGCGCTCGCTTCCGGGCGGGCGATCAACGCCGCCAGGGCGGTGCGCGCCTCTGGCAGGCTGGTCGCCGCGGCGGCCGTCGGGGTGGTCGCCACGGCGGCGCCCGTGCCTATCGCATCGAGCTGGGCCTGCCGGCGCTGCAGGCGGGCCGAATCGGGGAACAGCGCCAGCGCCTGCTTCAGGTGCGCGGCGGCCTGGTCGCCGTGGTGCTGCGCCATCGCATCGCCGATGGCGATGTCGTACTTGAGTTCGAGTTCGGCGTTCTTGAGCAGGCTGCTGGTCGGGTCGATGGCGCGGATCTTTTCCAGCGTCTCAATCGCGTTGTCCGGCTGGTCGGCGAAGATCGCGCCGGCCTCGATGCGCTGGGCGAGCTGGGTATCGAGCGAGTTAAGCAACTCGTTCTTCTGCTGGTCCATCGCGCTGCGGCGGATGTCCAACTCGGGCGAGTACAGCTTGAGCTGGTCGCGCAGTGCGAACAGCTGCTGCGCGCGGGCGTAGTCGTAACGGCCTTGCGCGGGATTCCAGTACGCATCCAGGCGGGTCAGCAGGAAGCGCTGGATGAGATCGCTCTGGTCGAGCACGAGGCGCTTGCGCTCCTCCTCGCCGAGGGTATCCAGCGCGGCCACGGCTTGGGCCTCGTCGGCGTAGCGGTGTGCGTCGCCCGGCGCGAAACGGGCGATCACCTGCGCCACCTTGCGCTGGTGCAGGTACTGCGTTCCGCCCCAGCCGCCAGCGACCATGACGACCAGGGCGCCAGCGCCCCAGGCCAGGTACGGGCCGATGCGCTCGCGCAGACCGATTTCGCGCAGGCCTTCGACGAAGTCCTGCGCGGTGCGCAGGCGGTCCTGGCCGCGGAACGCAACCGCGTCGCACAACGCTTTGTACTGGCGGCGGGTGAGCCCCGGCACGAGTGGCGGCTTGCGCCCTTCGCGCATCGCCACCTCGGCGCTGACCTTGTCGAACGGGTGCTTGCCGGTGAGCAGCTCGAACGCCACGCAACCCAACGCGTAAAGGTCGTCGCTCGGCGTCGGCTCCTCGCCCTGGATCATCTCGAGGCTGGCGTAGGCGGGCGTGAGCGCGCCCAGCGTGCCGGCGTCGAACACGGTCTGTTCGCCGACCGCCTCGCCCATGTGCTTGCCGGCGCGCGCGATGCCGAAGTCGAACACCTTCGGCACGCCGTCGCGCGTGACCATCACGTTGCCGGGCTTGAAGTCCGAGTGCACCACGCCGGCGGCGTGCGCGCGCTTGAGCGCCCAGGCCATGCCCTCGATCAGCGGTCGGGCCTTGGCCAACGGCATGCCGTTGTAGGCGCGCTCACGGATCAGCGCCTTCATGTCCGAGCCGTCGACGTACTCCATCGTCATGAAGACGATGGTCCCGTCCTTGTCGAAGTCGTAGACGCGCACGATGTTGTCGTGCGCCAGCGACTGCGAGCGGCGCGATTCGCGCTGCAGCGCGATCAGCGAATCGGGATGGCGGCGGAACTCGTCGTTCAGCACTTTCACCGCGACATAGGGATCGCGGTCGCGCGCTTCGACCTTGCGCTCGTCGCGCGCCAGGAACACCACGCCCATGCCGCCGCGGCCGATCTCGCGCTCGAGCAGGAAGCGGCCCTTGAGCAGCATGCCGACGTGCGCGTGGTCGCCGCCCTCGGCGCCTGCCAGGCGCTCCCAGCTGGCGCTGTTGCCCGAATGGGAGTCGGTGCCGGTGCCGGACTGGGTGCCGGTGGACTGCGCGTCCTCGATCGCCTCGCCGCGCGAGGCGGGCATCACTACGGTCGCTTCGTCGACTGATGGCGCGGGCGGACGCGACGTCGGCATGACCACGGTGGCGTCGCCCATCGCTTCGGACGCGCCGCGGGCAACGGGGGCCGGGACGACCATCGTGGCATCGCCCTCCATGACCGCCCCGGTCGGTGCCACCACCGTGGCATCGTCGGCCACGGAGATGTCCTCGGCCACGACCTGCGCCGCCATCAACCGGTCGAGCAGCACGCGGCCGATCTCCGCATCCAGTTCGCCCTCGTCGTGCAGGCGGCGCAACAGCGCGAGTTCGTCGTGGTGGCGATCCTCCGGCACCGAGCCGCGGCGGCCCAGTGCATCGAGCAGCACGGGCAGCGGCAGGTGGCCGTTGCGGAAGGCGGCGATCAGTTCGGCAAGCGTGTTCATGCAAAGCTCTTCGTCGGTGCGACAGCCGCGCCGTTACGGCGGCGTGTGCGGGTGATCCGGGTCAGCTGACCACCAGCATGGGGACTTCGTTGGTGCGCACCTGCTGGCCATCCATGAAGAGCGCCGAGCGCATCGTGTAGCGACCGTCCTGGATGCCCTTGGGCAGGCTGAAATCGAAATTGGTCTCGTACTCGCCGGTGCCATCGATGGCGGTGGCGTCCTTGGTCACGGTGGTCAGCTGGCGGCCGTCCGGCGCGAACAGGGTCAACTGTTCCTTCAGTTGCGGCGCCATGTCGTTCGTGCCGCGCACCAGCGTGACGCGCGACTGCATCGCCGCCTTGCTGCCGGAGCGGACCGTTTCGCCTGGCAGCAGCGCGGTCTGGTAGGCGCTGATGGTGTTGCTGGCCGGCAAGGCACCGCGGTCGTGCCGGTACTGGTCTTCGACCGAGCGCGCGTCCCTGACCTTGCGCGCGTGATAGTTGTAGGCCACGCAGGCGAACGCGCCGATGCCGGCACCGATCGCGGCGCCGGCCAGGTGGCCCTTGCCTTTGCCGAACATCGAGCCGGCCAACGCGCCGATGGCGCCGCCCACCGCCGGATTGCATTCGGGCGATGCCGGTTCGCTGGCGTTCGTGCGGCCGGTGTTGGCGGCGGGCATCCCTAGTCCGCCCATCTGCGCGCAACCACTCACCAGGGCGAGCACGCAGGCTGCACCCAGAAGGCTGATACCGCGGATTCGGTCATGCATGGCGAGTCCTTCCTCAGTTGATCGAGATGCTGTTCATGGCGTTCTGCTGCGCTTGCTGGGCGCGGCGCAGCAGGCGTCTGGCGGCCGCATCGCCCGGATTCACCTGCAGCGCGGCCTTGGCGTTGGCGATGGCGGCGGAATAGTTCTGCTGCGAGAAGTTGCGCTCGCCCTCGCGCAGCAGGCCCGCGGCGACTTCCTGCATGCGTGTGGAAGGACCGGACGATTGCGGGGCGACCGGCGGCCTTTGGGTAGACGTCGTCTTCGCTGGAATCGAGGCCTGCGAGGTTGCCGGAAGTGGACTGGATTCCGGTTGCGGGACCGGCGACGGCGGTGTGCGCTCCTGCGGCGGCGCTGGCGCCGCCTTCACTGCGACCGGCCGGTCCAGCTCCTGCTTTTCCTTCTCCACGGCGGCGCGCCTGAGATCCAGCCGCGGCAGGAAAAGGTGCAGCCGCGCGGGCAGTTCGAGCACGCGCTCGGCCGCGGCGTAATCGCGTCGCCCCTGCGCCGGGTTCCAGTAGGCATCGACGCGGCTGAGCAGGAATTGCTGGACCTGGTCGCCCTGGTCGAGCATCAGCTTTTTGCGTCCGTCCTCGCCCAGTTGGTCGAGCGCGGCGGCGGCCTCGGCTTCGTCGCCGAAGTGTTGCGGGTTGGCTGGCTGGAATCGCGCGGCGACCTCGGCGACCTGGCGCGCGCGCCACTGGCCGATCGCGCCCCAGCCCACGACCGCCAGCAGCAGGATGCCGATCACCGTCCACGCCAGCGGCCGCCCCAGGCGCTCGCCAAAGCCAATGTCGCGCAGGCCCTCGACGAGCAGGTCAGCGCTTTTGAGGCGCTTGTCGGCAGTGAAGGCCACGGCGTCGCACAACGCCTTGTACTGGCGACGGGTCAGCCCGGGCACCACCGGCGGTTTGCGCCCTTCGCGCATCGCCACCTCGGCGCTCACCTTGTCGAACGGGTGCTTGCCGGTGAGCAGTTCAAAGGCGACGCAACCCAGCGCGTAGATGTCGTCGGTGGGCTGCGGCGGCCGGCCCTGGATCATTTCCAGGCTGGCATAGGCCGGCGTCAGCGCGCCGAGCCGGCCCGCGTCGAACACCGTCTGGTCCTCGGCGACCTCGCCCGGCTGCTTGCCGGCGCGCGCGATGCCGAAGTCGAACACCTTCGGCATGCCCTCGCGCGTGACCATCACGTTGCCGGGCTTGAAGTCCGAGTGCACCACTCCGGCGTCGTGCGCGCGCTTGAGCGCACGCGCCATGCCCTCGATGAAGGGCCTTGCCCTGGCCAGCGGCAGGCCACGGAAGGCGCTCTCGCGGATCAGCGTCTTGAGGTCCGAGCCGTCCACATACTCCATCGTCATGAAGACGATGGTGCCGTCCTTGTCGAAATCGTAGACGCGCACGATGTTGTCGTGCGCCAGCTGCTGCGAGCGGCGCGATTCGCGCTGCAGCGCGATCAGCGAATCGGGATGGCGGCGGAACTCGTCGTTCAGCACTTTCACGGCCACGTACGGATCGCGGTCGCGGGCCTCCACCTTGCGCTCGTCGCGCGCCAGGAACACCACGCCCATGCCGCCGCGGCCGATCTCGCGCTCGAGCAGGAAGCGACCTTTGAGCAGCATGCCGATCGTCGCCCGCTCGCCATCGGCCACGCCAGCCAGTTGCTGCCAACCGGCAGCGTCGACGCTGCCGGTGCCGCCGGCGGTGCGCGAGCCGGTAGCGCCGGTGCGGGTGGATTCCGGCCGGGTAGCCGGCTTGACCACGGTTGCCTGGTCTGCAGCGACGCTGGTCGATGTCGGCCGTGTCGACGGCATGACACAGGTCGCCTCGTCGGCATCGGCCATGGCCAGGACCGACGCAACTTCTTCGCCGGCACGCTGCAGTGCCTCCAGGCGCTCGATCACCAGTTGCGCCACACCCACATCGAGGCTGCCCTCCTCGCGCATGCGCGCTAGCCAGCGCAGCTCGTCCGCATGCTGATCCGCGGGAACCGCGCCGCGCGCGGCCAATGCGTCGACCAGCAATGCCGGCAACGACAGCTCGCCCGCCTGGTAGGCCTCGATGAGCGCGCTTAGCGAGGGGATGGCCATGATCGTCGCGTCAACCCTGCAACCGCACGACCACGGCCGATACGTTGTCGCGCGCAGCACGCCCCATGGCGAGCGCGAACAACCCCTGCAGCAAGTCGCCCGGCGGCTGCGGGCGCGCGCACTGCGCGTCGATCTCCTCGTCGGACATTTCCTTGTTGATGCCATCGGAGCACAGCACGAACTGCATGCCCGAGCGGTTGCCGGCCACGACCCAGTCGACGAACAGCCGGTCCTCGGCGCCGATCGCACGGGTCAGCACGCCGGCGCCCGGTTGCGGCCTTGCGGGCGCGGGCCCACCGGCGAACTGGGTCACTTCCTCCTTCAGCCCATGCACGTGGTCGCGGGTGATCTGCCGAAGTCGCCCGTCCTCGAAGCAGTAGGCGCGGCTGTCGCCGACCCAACCGCACAGCATGAAGTCCGGATCGTAGACCAGCACCACCACGGTCGAGCCGATCAGGTCGACACCACGCGCCGCGGCGACCTGGCGCAGTTCGCTGTTGACCTGCGCCAGCGTGTCTTCGATCGACTCGACGAAGTCGAACACGTCGCCGTTTCGCGGGAGGGAGCCCAGCCGCTCGACGATCAACCCGCTGGCGTAGTCGCCGGCCGAATGGCCGCCCAGGCCATCGGCGACCACCCACAGGCCGACGTCTTCGCGCACCAGGATCGCGTCCTCGTTGTGCTTGCGGACCTTGCCGGTGTCGGTATGCCCCGCGGACTGGTAACGCACGGTCATGGCTGCACCTCGATCACGGCCAGCGGCCAGGGCCGCGAATGGGTGGGACCCAACGCCTGGGCCAGGCGCAATTGCGCGTCCTGCGGCGTGCTGGCGGCGAGCGCCTGCGCCAGCGTGGCCTGCGAGAGCTGCGTGTGTGCCACGCCGGCCAGCAGCACCAGGCGGTCGCCGGGCATCAGTTCGCAGGCGACCTGCTCGCAGCCGGGCATGCCTTCGGCGCCCAAGCCAGGCGCGGTCGGCGCGTCATTGCCGCCGAACAACAGGTCGTCCAGTTCGCCGCCACCGGGAAGCGATGGCTGCGCGGGCGCGGTGGCGAACAGCGGGCGCACGCGGCCACCGCGCCAGTGCCACGCTCCCGCGGCACCCACCCGCAGCAGCCCGGCCTGCGGACCGGCGACGCGCGCGGCTACCACCGCGCCGTCTTCGCTGACGCGGCCATGGCGCAGCAGCGGATGCAGCGCCATCAGGCGGGCACGCAGCGCGTGCGTGCCCGGCGCGGCCTCGTCCGCTGCACTCATCTCGGCACCGACGCTGGCGACCGCGGATGCGGCGCGACGGCGCGGATCGGCCAGGCCCACGTCGGCCGCCACCAGGGTGAGCGCGCAGGCCGGGTGGCGCACGACGGCTGCGCCGGGCGCGGTCTGCACCGACAGTTCGGTGTTGAATGCCGGTGCCGCGACCGGCGCCGCCGACGCCCCAGCCTGGCGCACGAAGCCGGGCACGGTCACGTCGTCATCAGCATCGCGGACCACCGGAGCCGGAGCCGGCGGCGGTTCGGCAATAGCGGGAGCCACCGGCACGGCATGCGGCGCGGCGCCGCCCAGGGGTGTCTGCCACGCACCGGAGCGGGCCGCATCGAGAAAGCCCGCGTAGGCGTCGGCCGCCGGCAGGCCGCGAGTGGCCAGGACGCCGGCCGGCACGCGGCCGGCGCCCTCGCTCCACCACAGGCACCAGGGGCCACCGTGGCCCGCCAGCCGTCGCCACAGCGCGACCAGCGCATCGGTATCGATGGCACGTTCCGGCACCGGCAGGCGCCAGTGCGTCGCGCGGCTGAAGTCGATCCCCTCGGACGGGTCGACCGGCACGGGCGCGTGGGCCGAGGGGCCGGGCAGCGCCGCCACCAGGGCGTCGAAGCCTTCGGCATCCAACGGCGCGCCGCGCTGGCCCCGCGCATGGACGCGCGCCAGCGCATCGAACCAGCCGGCACCGTCGCGCAACAGCGGCTCGATCTGCGCGGGCGCGACCGGCGCGGCCAGCACCATCGGAAAACTGCGTCCGACGCGGTCGTCGGCGGGGCCGAACACGCCGGCCCAGGCACCCTCGTCGCACGCCTGCGGCGACAGCACGAACCGCCAGGTCGGACTGGCGCGATAGGCCGCCGCCCAGTCCTGGCCCAGTGCTTCGCGGCTGGCGAAGACCGCCTGTTCGAAGTGGCGGTCCCAGCGTTCGACGAATGCCATCGGCAACCGCCGCTGCACGAAATCCCCTGCTCCCGGCAACTTGCCGAAGAAACCCACGCTGGCTGTCCCGCCCCCTGTCGGCCCGGACATGGCTAGCCCCCGCACCGGAAGCGTTGCACCTGCGTGTTGAGGAACGGGTTCTTCAGGTTGCTGGCCTGCACCACCAGTTGCACGGCCTGGCCGCCGAAGTCGAAGTGCGCCTGGTAGCGCAGGTCCGACTGGCGCGAGAGCTGCGCCGCCTGCAAGGCATGGAAGAACGCCCAGTCGCCCTGGTAGTCGTAGCTGCTGAGCAGGTTGCCGGCGGTGTCCCACGCGGAAACCTTGACCTGTCCCGGGGTCGGTCCGGGCCACTTCATTGCCATGCTGGTGGTACCACCGGGCTTGTAATCGAAGGTCTGTCCGTCGATGGCGATGGCGAAGTGCCCGATACCCGGCGCCAGCACAGGCGCCAGCAGGGTAAAGCCGACTTCGGGAGTGGGGCTACCGTTGCGGAAGTACATCTGCTTGATGCTGTCGGCCAGTTGCATCTGCGCCAGCATCGAGGCCGAACCACTGACCGCGCCCGGCCCGCTCTTCCATTGCCAGTTGCGGCCGCTGGTGTCGACCAGCTTGGCCAGGGTCTGCTTGAAGAAGCCGTCGTAGCGCCCGCCGTAGCCGAACATCTCGCCAAAGTTCTGCACCGGGATGTCGTTGCGGCTGCTCGGCGAGAACGGGAAGCGGCCCTGGGTGAAGGCCGCGCAATCCTGCGCCGCGGCCTGCTGGAATTGATCGTCGAGCGCGCCCTTGGTGCCGCTGGCGACCAGCGCCTGGCTCTTTCCGGTGAGCGAGGCGACCCAGCCGGCCACCGGCGGCGGCAGCTGCGCGGCCGCCTGTTGCGCCATCAGCAGTTGTGGATTGGGCTGGCCGGCCGCGTCGCTGAAGTCGGTCATGGTGAGCAGCGTCTTGCTCAACTGGTCGAGCGCGGCCAGCGTCTGGTCGATCGGCGCGGCGCCGGGCGCTCCTTCGCTGAGCTTGTTGAGCGTGTCGAAGTGCGCGCTGATGGCGCTGCCGGGCGGCGTTTCGTCCGCGCTCCCGGCACCGCCGCCGACCTTCGCCAGCGCCCGGCCGAGCGCGTTCTGCGTGGCCTTCTTGGCGGCCGCATCCTTGGCTGCATCCAGGGCCTTGTCGCCCGCGTCGGGCGCCGGCGTGCGCAACATGTCGCTGGTGTTGTCGCGCACCAGCTTGAGCAGCGACTTCAGCGGCGAGCTCGGGCCCGAAAGCTTGGCGGCGATGGTGCTGGCATCCTGGATGCTGGCCGCCGGCTGCAGTTGCAGGTCGGCAAGCAGGGCGTCCCAGGCGTTGATGTAGTCGGTCTCGTAGAGCGCCAGCACCTGGCGCGAAAGGCGCGCCTGCGCCAGCGCATCGATCGGTTCGGCGCCGAACACCCAGTCGTCCGCGGCAAACTGCTTGACCGCCTCCTCCACGCCCTTGTCCGCCTCGATGGCGAACACCGGCTGCGTGTAAAGCGCGGGTAGCGGATCGGACAGCGGCTTGCCGCTCTGGCGGCGGAATACGTTGCCGAGCAGGCCCAGTTCCTTGTCCAGCTGCAATGGCTTGCCGGTGCTTTCGGCCGACAGCTTCATGCTGCCGTAGACCAGCGTCGACAGGTCCGCCGTGCGCAGCGTGGTGCGCGCCTGCTCCACCAGCGCCGCGTCCAGCGGCAGGGCGCGCAACTGGCCAGGCTCCTCGACCAGCGCCTGGAAGTGCTTGGCCAGCGCTTGCTGCAGCACCGGTTCGTCGGGGAACACCTTGCGCCATTCCAGGTTGGCCAGGGCCACCAGTTCGTCGGCATCCAGGTGCTGGGGCTCGCCCAACATCAGGTAGCCCTTCAGGTAGTAGTACAGCGCCTGCGGATCGGACGCGCTGGCGGCCAGGCCACCGCGGAACTGCGCGCCCACGCCGGGCAGCAACAGTGCATTGAGCTCGCGCAAGTAGGCCGCGTGCAGGTCCTCGCCGACCGCCTTGCCCTGGTAAAGGCCCAGCCGCATCGACATCGGCACGCCGCCTTCGGGCGTGGCCGTCTGCTGCACGGCCGACAGCGCTTCGAGGCGGTCGAGCACCTTGGCGAAGTATTCCTTCGGCGTGGCGCTGGCCGGCAGATCGACGCCTGCGGGGTAACCCTTGAGCGCGTCCTGCACCTGGCCCAGGTAGGCGCGGTTGCGCGCATAGCTGGTGGCGAAGCCGAAGCACAACAGCACGGTCAGCAGCGCCATGCCGGCGTAGGACGCCAGTTGCACGGCAACCTTGCGCCGCTCGATGGCGGGGTTGGTGCCGGCCAGGCCGGACTCGCGGAACAGCACTTCCTTGAGCAGTCGCTCGACGAAGAACGTACGTCGCTGCGCGCCCTGCGGGTTCACCCGCGCGGCGTCCAGCCCGAAGGTGCGTGCGACCGCGCCCATCATGCGGTCGATCGGGGTGCCTTCCTGCGTACCGGAAGTGAGATAGACGCCACGCAGCAGCGGCGGCGTGCCGTAGGCATGGCCGGCGAACACGCCCTCGACGAACTGCCGCGCGGTCTCGCCCAGCGCCGCCAGCTGCTGCGGGAACGACAGCACCGCCGCGCGGCGACTGCGGTCGCGCTCGGCATGCAGGCGGTCGAGCGTGCGCGTGTTGAGCCTGTCCAGCAGCAGCCGGTATTCGTCGGCGAACGCCTTGGCGGCACTTCCCTCCATGGTCTTGCCCAAGGGGAAGGACACACCCCAGACTTGGCTGCGCAGCTCCGGGTTCATGTCGTCGAAGAATTCGCCGAAGCCGGCCACCAGATCGCACTTGGTCAGCACCAGGTAGACCGGCACGCCGATCTTCAGGTGCTCGGACAGTTCGTCCAGGCGGCGGCGGATGGCACCCGCGTGCTCCTGCCGCCCCGCATCGTCCAGCACCATCAGGTCGGACAGGCTCATCGCCACGATCACGCCGTTGATCGGCCGGCGCTTGCGGTAGCGGCGCAGCAGCTTGAGGAACTCGCCCCAGGCGGTGGCGTCGGCCGAGCGGTCCGAATCCTGCGTGGTGTACCGGCCGGCGGTGTCGAGGAATACCGCCTCGTCGGTGAACCACCAGTCGCAGTTGCGGGTACCGCCGACGCCGCGCAGCGCTTCCTTGCCGAAGCGCTCGGACAACGGGAAGTTGAGCCCGGAATTCTGCAGCAGCGTGCTCTTGCCAGAGCCCGGCGGGCCGATCACCACATACCAGGGCAGCGCATACAGGTTGCCGCGTCGGCGCTTGCGCAGCATCTCCACCGCTTCGGCGAAACGGCCCTGCAGCTGCGCGCCTTCGCCCGCGCCGCGGTTGTCGCCGCCCCCGGCGGGCGCCGCGCCGCCCTGCCCGGCCAGCTCGCCGGACATCTTGTTGGCCTTGCCGCGCGCGCGCAGCGCCTGCACCTGCAGCCAGGCACCCCAGGCAAGCACGATCACCATGATCAGCAGCAGCCGCGCGACCGGGCTGGCCAGTGGCTGCGAATCGCCGATTCCGAGGTACGGGCCGCCCAGCCACACCAGCACCGAGAGCAGCAGCACGCCGATCAGCGTGACGAACCAGGCGGACTTCAAAAGGCTCAGCAACTTCGCCACGGCGTCAGGCCTCCGGAATGAACTTGATTTCGACGCGGCGGTTGCGCGTGCGGTTGTCCGGCAGGTCCGGCGGCAGCGCGATCGGCTGCGAGGCGCCGGCGCCGGTCGATTCGATGCGGCCCGGGTTGTCCAGGCCCTGCGTGAGGATCTGCCTGACCGACTGCGCGCGCGCCGCCGACAACGCGAAGTTGTCCTTGAACTTGAGCGAGTGGATCGGCTGGTCGTCCGTGTGGCCGATCACGATCACGCGACCGGACACCTGGTTGAGCGCGGCGGTGATCTTGTGCAGCAGCGACAACTGGCGCTCGTTCACGTCGACGCCGCCGGAGGCGAACATCGCGTTGCCGGAGAGGCGCAGCATCGCCTGCCCGTCCGGCTGCTCGTCGATGGTCAGCAGCCCGGCCTGTTCCTCGGGTGCCAGTAGCTGCTTCAGGCGCTTGCGCTCGGGCGCGGGACGGTGCGCCGTATCCGGTGGCGCCGCGCCTTCCAGCCCGATCCGCGCGAGCTGGGCGTTGACCGGCGAGGCCGCGTCGTTGAGCCGGGTGTAGAAGAACAGGAACGCGGCCAGCAGCACGCAGGCAGCAGCCGTGGCGATCACCCACAGCGGCACGTAGCGCACCAGCGGGTTGCGCCGGTCTTCGACACCACGCCAGTGCGGCGCCAGTTCCTGCGCGGCCGGTGCGCGCTGCTCCTTCAAACGCCGGTACAGGTCTTCCTGGATGTCGGCCAGCTTCGCGCGCCCGCCGGCCTCGATCTGATAGCGGCCCCCGAAGCCGAGCGCCAGGCAGATGTACATCAGCTCGATCAGGTCGATGTGCTTGGAAAAATCCGAGCACAACCGCTCGAGGATCTGGAAGAACTTGGCGCCGCCGTAGGACTCGCTGTGAAAGGCCACCAGCAGGGTCTGCTGCGCCCAGCCGCTGTGCTCGCCCCATGGCGCGTTGAGCACCGACTCGTCGAGCATGGTGCACAGCACGTAGCGCGCCGCGAGCACGGTTTGCTGCGGCAGGTTGGACGACTGCGCGCGGCTTTCGAAGCGGCGTACCTGCATGGTCGCCTGTTCGCGCAGGCGCGCGGCGTCGGGCGCGGTGACGCTGTGGCGCAACTGCACCGCCAGCAGCAGCAGAGGGCTGGCCGCCTGCACCAGCGGGTTCATGCCGCCGCCGAGGAAACCGCTGATGTCCTCCTCGCGCGCCGGTTGGGCTGCAGCAGCATAGGCGGCCGGCGGCGGCACATGGGCGGCCGGTGGCGGCGCCACGGGCGCGGCGGGGGCCGGAGCGCCGCGAGGGCGCACCACGGTGGCGTCGCGCATGTCCTCGTCGAAGGGACCGCTCATGGCATCAGCTCCGGATGGCCCAAAGTTGCAGGTCGAGGCCGGCGAACTCGCTGCCGAAATGGAACGCGATGCCGCCGGAGGTCTTCAGCTCGCGCCACATCGGCGAGTGCTTGTCGAACTCGAAGTAGAGGTAGCCCGCGTTGTAGGGAATCTGCCGCGGCGCCACCGGCATCGCCTGCACCGCGATGCCGGGCAATTGCAGGTTGACCAGGTCGCGGATCTTCTCGGTCGGGCCGATCTTGGCGTGCGCGGGCAACTGCCGGCGCAGGTCCTCGGACTTCATGTCGGCCTTGGCCGAGAGCACGAAGGCCGCGGTGTCGATGAGGGTCAGGTCGGGCACCACTGCCACCCACACGCCGTACTTGCGCTGCTGCAGCGGGATCGGCATGGCGGTCTGTTCCATCACCGCGCTGAGCGCGTTGCGCAGCGAGACAATCACCGGTTCGAAGCTCTCCCGCAGCAGTTCGTGGCGGTACGGCGGGAACATCGGCGGACGCTTGCCCGGCGCCGTGAACGTGGTGAGCTCGCCGGCCATCGCGACCAGCGTGCGGTAGAAGGCTTCCGGGTGCTCCAGCGGCGCCTCGGCCAGGTGCGCGACGAGCGGCTGGTAGCGGTTGACCACCTGCAACATCAGGAAATCGGCGATCTCCGCCGCGCCGCCACGGTCGGTCAACGCCACGCGGCTGGCCAGCGCCTCGCCGCGCTGGTGCAGCAGGCCGAGCAGTTCGGTAAGGAAGGTCACCAGTCGCGGTACGGCCTGGCAGCTCAGGCCCGTGGGCATGAACGCCTCGTCCAGCATCACGCGACGGTCGGCGCGGCACTCGACGATGCGCGCGACCGGGATCTGCGCCAGCCCTTCCATCGGTTGCGACTGCGGCAGCAGGCGCGTGCTCATGCCACCGACTTCCAGCGGCGTCATGCCCTCGACGCTGCCGGAGCTGTCGCGTACCTCGGTCTCGCGCACACGGTATCGGAACAGCCGCTCGGCCGGGGCTTCCGGCCGCCCGCTCTCCGGCTGCGTGGGCGTGCGCAGCGGCAGGGTCAGGTAGACGGTCTGGTCGCGCCAGTTGGCGTCGACCTCCAACGCCGGCGGCAGCGGGTCGTCGCCGGGCATGGAGAACGGCGTGCCATCGGGGAAAATGCCGCTCGCGCGGCGGATACCAAGCTTGCCGATGGCCAGCAGGTCAGGCTCCAGCTCCAGTTCCTGGAAGCCCCAGGCGTAGGGCCGCAGGGCGCCGGCGCGCAGCTCGACGAAGCGCTCGAAGTAGCGTTCCTGCTGCTGCAGGTGCTGCGGGCGCAGGAACAGGCCCTCGCTCCATACCACTTTGTTGTTTTGCGTCATGACCGACCTGTCTGCTGTTGGTTGCTTTTAGGGCGCCTCGCGTCCCTGGACGCACCCCACGGCCGCGAACTGCCTGTAGGAGCGCCCTTGGGCGCCCCCGGGGTCCGCGGTCGCGCCCACTGGTGCTCCTGCAGGGGATGCCCTGGCGTGGGAGGCCCTTCTTCTAGTGCGTGTTTTTCACGTGAAAAGCGCCATGCGCTCTTACCGCTGCCGCACCCGGGCCGACTTCAGACGCGCCAGCTGCTCCTCGTAGGCGCGTGCGAACTCGTCGCCGAACAGGCGGCGGAAGCATTCATCCGGGTCCTTGGCCAGGCCCTCGAAGTTCTCGCGATAGCGCTCCCAGTAGCGCCCCTTGCCGCCGAAGGCCGAGCGCTTGCTGCCGTCCACTTCCTGCTCAAGCCGGTCGGGGTTGAAGTGCGCCAGCACAGCCTCGAAGCCCGCGCGCACGCCGGCCAGCATCGCCATCTGGTGGCAACGGATGTCGTCGAAGGCGTCCTGGAATGCATCGGTGCCGGAGAGGAAGGCGCCGGTGGCCGGGGCGAGCAGCTTCTGCAGTGCTTCGTCGGCGGTCGGCGCGAACTTCAGCGGATTGTTTTCCGATCGCTGGATCAACGTGACCGGCAGGCGGAAGGTGTTCTTGATCTCCGCGCGGGCGCGCAGTACGTCCATCACGCCATCGACGACGATGCGGAAGATCGTGTCCAGCTCGGGCGGGACACCGGCCGACGGGGCCGGCGCGGCGGCGACCGGCGCCACCGGCACGACAGGCTGCGGCGAGATGGGCGCCACGGGCGCGACTGGCGCCGCCGGTGCCGGTGCTGGCGTGGGTGCCGGTGCCTCCCGGGGCGCGAAGTCGCCCATAGTCAGGTCCCAGTTCTCCGGCAGCGCCGGCCGCTGGCCGGCAACGCCCGGCGGATGGAAATGATCGGCCATGCCGCTGGAATGGTTCCAGCTTGCGGCCGGTGCGGGCGCGGGCGCCGGCGGCGCACCAAAGGGCTCGTCCAGGAACGCCAGCGGATCGAGCGTGGCGGCCGGACCGCCGGACGCCGGAATCAGCGGCTCGTCAGGGATGCCGCGCGCGGGCGCCGGCGGCGCGCCGAACGCGCCACCCAGCATCTCGTCGAGAAAATCGCCGCCGGGCAGCGGCGCGGCCGCCGCCATCGCGGGTGCCGGGGCTGGCGCCGGCTGCACCACGGTGGCGTTGTCGGCCTGGAAACGAACCGACACCTCGAAAGTGTCGATCTGCAAACGATCGCCGTCCTTCAATGACGCCGGGTCACCTTTCACCAGCGGCCGGCCGTTGAGCAGCATGCCGTTGGTGCTGCGGTCCTCGATGAAGTACATGCCGTTGAGGCAGCGCACCATGGCGTGCACGCGCGACACGCCGGCCGCGGCCAGCACCCAGTCGCAGTCCTCCGCACGGCCGATGCTGCCGTCGCGGCCCTCGAAGGCCTTCTGGCTGCGTGCGCCGAACTGCGCGGCGTGCGGGCCGAGCACGGCGAGCACGAGTGTCTGTGGGATAGGCACGCGTCGCTCCTTCAGCAGGTCTGGGTTTCGCCGGCGCCGAGCAGGCTCATGGCGCGCGCCATGAAGCCGGCGCGGCGCTGCTCGAAGCGTTCCGGATCGAGGCCGGCCATGAGGTTGATGGCCGCCACCACGGCGCAGGCGGTCAGGTGTTCGGCCGGCGGCACCGGGGTTTGCTGGGTCGCCGGCGCCAGGCTGCCGCCGGACCAGCCCGCGCAGGCCGCCAGCCAGGCGCCGATGTTTCGGTAACCGCCGGCGTTGGCGAACTCGAACGCGGCACGCCGATTGGGTTCCTCCGGCTCGCGCACCCATTGCTCGGCGAGCGCGGCGCCGGCCTTGTCCTCCAGCGGCAAGGCCACGTCGCGCGCGCACTGGCAGGCCCAGGCCACGGCGTAGCGCTTGGGCAGGAGGCGCGCGAGCAACTTCAGCGCATCCTGCGTTTCGCCGCCTTCGAGCAGCGCCTGCACGGCCTCGCGCGGCCCCATGCCGGGCTCCAGCCGGGCGCGCGCGGGATCACCCAGCTCCATCTGCTCGGCAGCTTGCATGACGATCGACATGACGCTCTCCCCCTTACCCGATCATCACCACGCCGCCGGACACCTGGTTCATGCCATCGCCCTTGAGCGTGAGCATGGGTGCCTTGACGGTGGCCATGGCGCCGCCGGCCACTTCGAGCATGGCGTCCGAATGCATCTTGAGCGTGGCGCCCGCGCCCAGGTCCATCGTGGCGCCGGCCTTGACGCCGACTTCGACCTGGCCTTCGACCTTGACCCCCACGCTGCCGGTAATCTTGATGTTGACGCCCTTGATCTCGATGTCGCCCGAGCTCTTCATCACGATGCTGGAAGCACCGGTGACCAGCTCGATCTCGGTGCCGGCCGAAAGCTTGAACTTCTGGCCGATGCTGGTGGTGCCGTTGGCGGTGACGTCGAGCTTGTCCTCGTTCTGCACGGTGACCTTGCGGTCGTGCTTGATCGTCTCGGTCTGGTCGTTCTCGACGGTGAGCGTCTGGTCGTGCTTGACCGTCACCGTCTCGTCGTGGTCGATGGTCACGACGTGGTCGTTCTCGACCTCTTCGTGCATGTCCTTCTGGGCGTGGATGAAGAAGTCCTCCTCGCCCTTTTTGTCCTCGAAGCGCAACTCGTTGAAGTCGGCGGTGCCGCCGAGCAGGCTTCGGCTCTTGATGCCGCTCTGTGTCTTGTTGTCGGGCAGCGCGTAGGGCGGCATGTTGTCGGCGTTGTAGACGCTGCCGATCACCAACGGCCGGTCGGGGTCGCCCTCCAGGAAGCTGACCACCACTTCCTGGCCGATGCGCGGAATGCTCACCGTGCCCCAGTTCTTGCCGGCCCAGGCGGACGCGACCCGCACGGGGCACGAACTTTGCGCGTTCTTCTTGTCGGGCTTGTTCCAGTGGAACGTGACCTGGATGCGGCCGTACTTGTCCACGGCGATGTCTTCGGCCGTGTCGCTTCCCGTGACGACGGCCGTCTGCAGGCCGACGACCATCGGCTTGACCGCCATCGGCATGGCGCGGAACGGCTGCTTGCTCTGGATGGCGGTGAAACTGCAGTGGACCTGCTCGCCTTCCCCGCCCTGCGTCGGATTGGCGATGTGCAGGGTCGAGCCGGCCACCAGGTATTCCTGGTTCAGCTTGTCCTGCGGGAACCCTTCCAGCTTGAACAGCGCGCCGGTAAGCAGGCCGCCGGCATTGGTTGCGCCGGAGAACTGCGACTGCATCGCATTGATCGCTTCGACTCGAACCTGCGCATAGTGCTTGCCCACGTCGGCGGAATCGTGCTCGCCGGGGTAGTCGAACGACTCCAGGTCGGACATCGCATGGTTGCCGTCGGCATTGTTGGCCGAATTGACGCCCAGCAACGACGCCTTCGGCTTCAGCGGATCGTAGTCGGCCAGCGAATACTTGATCGTCTGCACCGAGCGCGCCGGCGAGAACTCGGTGACCGCGATCTCGTGCGACGCCCCGCCGTCCCCCGCCTGCGGCAGGTACGGCAGCGTGGCGAACCCTTCGGACGCGGAATGGGCTCCCAGCGAGTCGGCCAGCACCATGGTGTGCACGCCGTCGGCATGCCGGAAGAAGTAGTAGATGCCCTCCTGCTCCATCAAGCGGCTGATGAAGTTGAAATAGTCCTCGCGGTATTGCACGCAGTACTCGCGTGCCGGGTAGCTCGCGGTGAGCTCGAGCTTGATATCGCTGTAGCCGATTTCCGCGAGTACCGCCTTGACGATATCGGGCACGGACTGGTTCAGGTAAATCCGGCAGTCCACCTTGTTCAGCAACAGCCAGGCCTTGGGAACGAGCGTCACCGAATAGGCGGCGTAGTCCTTGCCCTGGAAGCTCTCGAAACCGCTTTGGGATGCCTCGGCGACGATGCCGTTGACATGGCGCGTGTACGTCCCTTCCTCGTACGTCACCGTGATGGAACTGCCGAGCAGCGCGAGCAGGTCGAGGCCGTTGTCCTCGCTCCACATCTTCAGCTGGTAGGAATAGAGCCGCCCCAGTTGTTCGCTGCCCGAAAGGCTTGCCGCCGTGAGCTTGTCGCCGAGCGATGAAGTCATCGTCATGCGGTAGGTCATGTCCAGTCCCTCAAAAACCTGCGATCGCGAGCAAACGAAGCCATGCGCGACGCGCAGGCCGGACACAAGCGGGTGCTCGTGCACCGCGCCACTGCCACGGGCAGACGTGTCCGCCGCCGCAAGCACTGTCGATACGCATCCAAGCCCCCTTAAGCCAACCGATGCACGCAAGCCCCGTTTCCGGCGGTTGCGCCCACAACACCAGGAGGCCCTGCTGCACCTGCAGGCAGTCCCCCATGGTTCTTAGTGCGTAAACCGGGGGCATTTCAGGTCACGCAGCTTCAGCGTCGGCAGAGCAACCACCAACTGGTTGATCCAAAAGCCATTGTTCGGCTTTTTCCAGCTTCGCTCGCAGGCAAGCGCAGGTGTACCGGCCCAACTCCGCCGCAGGCACGCGCGCGGAGGCCAACGCGTCTAGAATCGGTGCGCGCGCCACCTGCCCGGATCGGTGCGAACGTCACCGGAGGGAACCTCATGCGCCACCACCGCAACGCTCACCCGACGGCCCCCGGCGCCATATCGCAGCAGGCGCTGCCGGGCCATCATCACGCACCGGGCGCCGGGCGTCTTCCGAATGCCCTGGGCGCCAAGCCGCGTTTGCGCACGCCTGTCAAATCGGCTGCCGAGCAAGCGGCCGACAACGCGGCTAACGCCATCTATGCCTGGCAGGGAAAATTCGACCGCATCAAGTTGCGCGAGGGCTTCGTTCGCGAGTTCGGCAAGTCCCCGCATTTCGATGCAGCCGCGATTCCGCAGCTGGAACTCCTGGTCGGCTTCATCGAGGGCGACGCGCGCATCACCGACGTGCGCTGGACGGCTTACATGCTCGCCACCGCGTACTGGGAAACCACGTCGCTCAAGAAAGAAACCGTGCCGGTACTGGACAAGCACCACAAACCGGTCGTCGACAAAAAAGGCAATCCTCTGGTGAGGTCGCGCAGGCGTTGGGCGATTACCATGTCACCAGTCGAGGAAGTGGGCCACGGGGCAAATCGCAATTACTACCTTCCCGTAAAAGTGAAATCCCTCCCGAAAGGAGGCGCGCGCGTCACCGAGCAGGACGGCGACCAGTTCACGGTAACGGCCGAAGGCACGTACAAGGCGATCACCCACGGCGCCAAGCAAGGTGCGGCCCCGGCCCAGAAGGCCGTTACGGCCTACAAAGACGATGATGGCGACGAATACGCCTACTACGGCCGCGGCTACGTGCAACTGACCTGGTGGTCGAACTACGCCAAGGCCAGCACCGAGTTGAACCTCGGCCTCCAGCTCCTGCTCAACCCGGACGATGTGCTGCAGCCGCAGATCGCTTACAAGGTCATGGCGCACGGCATGCTGACGGGCAAGGGTTTCGCCAACGGCAGGAAGTTCTCGACCTACTTCCACGGCGCCAGGAGCGATTACGTCGGTGCCCGCCACATGGTCAACGGCAGCGACCACGCGGCGGACATCGCCGGCATCGCGCAGCAGTTCGAAGCCATTCTCATCGCTGCAAAGTCCTGAGGCGAGCCCCTGTCCATGCGCCACCCCTATCGTCGTCGCCCATCGCTGCGCCTGCTCGGATCGACCATCGGCTGCTTCGCCCTCATGCAGGCCGTCGCCGCCACGGCGCCGACCACCCTGCAGGGGCACTGGGAGGTCGTCCAGGTGGCCGTCGATCATCGGGACCAGTCCCACTGGCAGTACTTCCCCGACGACCCTCGACTGCTCGGCCGCCAGCTCGTCGTCGACGATGCGGGTATCCGGCTCGACGACGGCTCGCAGGCGTGCGACGCGCCTGCCTTCTCCACACTGCCGGCCGACAAACTGCAGCACTTCATCGGCGATCGCTTTCCGCGTCCCGAATCCTTTGACACGCCAACGCATCCGAACCTTGCGGATTTCGACATCCATCTTGCCGACGCGGCGGTATCGCCCGTGGAAGTCAGCTGCACGCCCGCCGGATCGCCGTGGAACAGTGCATGGCTGGTGATGCCCTCCGCCGACCGCCTGCTGACGAACTACGACGGTAGCGGTTATGTGTTGGTGTTGCGCAAAGTGGAGAACAAGGAACCGATACGCGCGTCGTTCGCCTGCGCGAATGCGCACAGTGCCGCCGAACGAACCATCTGTGCATCGGCGACGCTCGCCGGCTACGACCGCAGCGTGGCCGCGGCCTATCGATTCGCCTTACCACGGGTGGGCGACGACGCCGCTGCCTTGCGCCAAGCCCAACGGCAGTGGATCGGCTCACGCGACGCCTGCGGCACGGATGTCCACTGCCTCGGCGAAAGCATGCGCGACCGCATCGACGAGCTGATGCAGCAATGACGATCGTCGTGGGCAAAGCAGCCTCCGGCGCGTCGTAGGCGCCGTGTTGGCGCGCCATCTTGACCATGCCACCGGGCAGATCCATGTCAGCGAGCCACCGTGCATGGTCATGCGCGGATTTCCAGACATTCGGGTTCGCTTCCGAGCGGGCGTTCCACGCCCGCGTTGACGCGCCCAGCGGCTGCGCGCCTGTCGACGATTGCACGAAGTGGCGCGCGCCGGGGCCATCCGGGGTCAGCTGGATACGCTCGGCAGAAACCTTCGCTGTGATCCCGACAACGCGCTCAACGGCGGCGGCTGTCGCTGAGTCGCAGCGCCTGGTGGGCGGCGGACCAGCGGCCCGTCATGACGCCAATCCTCAGGGCTGGCGCTGCGCCAGCACGACCCAGCCGGCGACTGCCTGGCCAGCCTCGCGGCGCAGCGCGTCGGCCTGGATGCGCACGTCGCCGAAGCCGCTGGAAGCCAGCACGCGTTCGACGTAGCCGCGACCGTGGCGATAACGTCCGCTCGGCGTGATTTCCAGCTCTCCGGACTCGTCTGCCATGGCTTCGAGGGTGAACCCGAGCCACCCATCGGGCCGGAGGGCCGCGTGAGCGGCGGCCAGCACCTCCTCCAGCCGACCGAAGTACACCAGCGTGTCGGCCGACAGCACGAGGTCGTAGGCGTCCGGGTGCGCCTGGAGGTAGCTGGTCAGCTCGGCCACTTCCAGCGCGTCGTAACCGCCACGCAGGCGCGCCTTGTCGACCATGCCGCCGGACAGGTCAACGCCGACCAGGTGCCGCGCGTGGGCGCGCATCAGCGGCGCGCATAGTCCCGTGCCGCATCCGGCATCGAGCACGTCCAGGCCTCCGTGCGCGGCAGGCAGTACGCCCTCCAGCGCGGCGGCGAGCACCTGCGGCGCGCGGTAATCCAGGTTCTTCAGCAGTTGTTCGTCGAAACTGTCGGCGAAGCCATCGAACAGCTCGCGCACGTAATCATCGTCGGCGCGCGACGGCGCGTCGGCACCGCCACACGCGGCCAGCATGTGGCGTGGCACCGGATTTTCCGGCTCGCGCGCGAGCCAGTCGCGGTAGACCTGGCGGGCTTCGTCGTGGCGCTTGAGCGCATACAGCGTGACGCCCAGGGCCTCCAGCGCGCGCAGGTTGCGTGAATCCACCTCGAAGGCGCGGCGGAAGCACTCGGCCGATTGCTCCAGGTGTTCCATGTTCTGCGCGTGGTTGCGCAGGAACAGGCCCAGCAGGTAGTGGCCGCGGGCATCGTCCGGCGCCTGTTGCAGCAGCGTGCCATACGCCTCGAAAGCCTCGTCCAGGCGATCCTGCGCCTCCAGCACCACCGCCAGGTTGCCCTGAGCGTTGTGATGCTCCGAAGCGCATTCGAGCGCGCGCCGATAGCAGGCTTCCGCCTCGGCGGGCCGGCCGCACTCCTTGTGGATGTTGCCCAGGTTGTTGTGCGCGTCCGGATGGCGCGGGGTGATCTTCAACGCGGTGCGTATGAGTTCCACGCCTTCGTCGCTGCGCCCCTGCTGGTGGCAGAGCACGCCCAGGTAATGCAGCGCGTCGGGTTGGGCTGCGTGCAGCTCCAGCACCTCGCGGTAGAGCCGCTCGGCCGTGTCCAGATCGTCCGCCTGGTGTGCGTTCATGGCCTGGCGCAGGACGCCGCGATGGTCGCGCACCACCGCCGCGGGAGCGGGCCGGCGAAGGTAGGCATGTGCAGGGTCGCGTTTCACGGTGCGTTCTCCGTCTAACGGGCTCGTCAGGTACGTGCTGCTGGCGGTTTCGGCCGCCTGCGTTGGTGTGGGTTCCGTTGCCATCCGCTCGTCATCCCATGAAGACGTCGCCCAGGCCTCCCGGGTGTCACAGGGCCTTGCAGATTCCGTAGTGCTTGCCCTCGTGTTCGGGCGCGTGGATCAATTCGCAGACCGGGTTCAACGGCCGCCCGCCGAGTTCCGACCGGTTGTCGTGGGAATCGCTTCCGCAGCGCCAGGCGAGGTATCGCTGGCCTTCGAATGGATCGTGATGGTCTGCGGCATCATCGGCTGGGCGGGGATCATCCGGCGCAGGCCGGCACCACGTTCGATGGCCGGGAAGCGGAAAGCGCCGGTTGCGTCGTTAGTCGTGGGCGGCTGCGGAGGAATCTCGTCCGGCTCGTCCGACCAGATCACCTTCTGGACGAACTCCGCGCCGGCGACGGTTGGCCGCCCCCGCAACACCGTTCCATGCACTTCGGAAAACAGGACCAGCCGATCGAACAACCCCGTGGCGCGCACCCCAGGCAACCCAAACGACCAGAATACAGCCAGCGCGACCAGGAACGCCGCCCGACTGCGCAGCGAACGCCGGCGCCCGCGCCCGGCAACGCCGCGCATCAAGCGATCAATACCGTGAAGCAGCCCAGCACGATGGTGCCGCCATGGGCGCAGCTGTCGCCCATGCGTGCAGCGGGCTGGCCGCCGATCAGGACCTTCGGCGATCCCAGGATGATGCTGTCCGGCGGGCCCACGCACGTCGCCATGTCGCCCAGGCGCGCGGCCGGCAGGCCGCCGATCAGCACCTTCGGGGCGCCCGGCGCCGTGATCGGGCCGCCCACGTGGGGCACTACGCCGGTGACCATCGGGCAGACGTGCATGTCGGTGAGGCGGGCGGCAGGTTGCATGCGGTTCCTCGACTGAAAGGGTTGCCCGCCCCGGCAAGGCGAGCGGAAATCGCCGTATCCGGCCCGCCAATGGCAACCATTGGCAGCACCGGTTCTCCCGGGAGAGGCAGCCGTCCTGGATTTCAGCCACCGATCGACCGGTAGCTCCCCTGGCGGTGGCGCGCCGGCCGGGCTGGCCAACGACGCCTATTACGTGAATTCGTAAAACGCGAGCAAATCCGGTCACGCCGCCTGGGCTGGCCTGCGGAGCGAAGTGGGCCGAGCGCCTGAACGCGCCAGGATGTCGGCAGGCAGTGCGAGTCAGGCCAGTCCGACTTGTTTGAGCGCCTTGCTCTTTACCCCGGCGAAGAACCCCTTCTTGGTATGCGTGCCCTTGTTGCTGGCGAGCCCCTCCAGCTGCAGGCGCGAGCCCTGGATGTCCTTGCTGGCGATCTTGAGCATCGGGTCCATCTGTTTCTTCTTCATCTGCTCCACGCGATCCATCCAGCCCGGCAGGCCGACGTCCGCGACGAACATGTTCGCCACCGACGAGGTGTCGGCGCAGGTCAGCAGGTAGCAACCCAGTACGGGACACTCGTTGAACACGGTCAGGTCCAACGTGTTCGGCGTGGCCAGGCGTTTGTTGCCCGCACGCATGTCCTTGACGTCCAGGCCCAGCGAGAACAGCTGCAGGCCCAGGCTGGCCAACGCATTGGCCGCGCCGATGCCGGCGGTGGTAGCGGTACCGAAGTCGGCGAACAGCCCGGCGATCTTGGCGCCGGTGGCCACGCTCTGCTGCCCCAGCTTCACCGAGTGCCGCGCCAGGTCGCGCTTGATGATCGCCTGGATCGCCTCCGCCGCGGCGTAGGGATCGCCCGGCCGGAAACCTTGCTTGTAGTCCGAGCTCTTGTAGAGGTTGTAGCCGTCCTGGGCCACGGCCTTGCCGGCCTTGACGAGCTTCACACCGCTGGTGACCACGCCCAGGAACGGAGTGATCTCGGCCACGAGCTCGGACAGTACCTCGCCGGATACCGCCTCGATGACGTCTTCGATGCCCGAAACGTCGGCGCACTCGACGATGAAGTCGCTGACCGCCTCCCTCATGCCCGGCAGGCTGGCCAGCTTGCCGACGGTCTTGCCGCCCTTGGCCAGCTTCTGGGTCGAGGTCACGACCTTCTTGCCGCCGGACAGGAGTTCCTTGGCGCTGGACAGCCGGCTCGCGAGGCCGAATTTCAGCTGGGTACCGGCGAACATGTTGACCAGCAGTTGCCGGCGTGCCTTGGCGAGCTCGCCCAGCGCCAGGAATTCTTCGCGACTCAGAGTGGCAGTCGGCATACCGTTTCCCCCGAATTGATGTTTGTCTGTCCCATCCTGCACGGCATCGCGATCCCAAGGCCGCGCGGGCTAGCGCCATGAGGCTTCCGTCCAATCGTTGTTCGGACGCCTTGAGCAGCTATCGTGTTTTCGCTCTCAGTAGTTGATCGAGCCATTGAGCCATGTCGCATTGATCGACGAGGACTGCGTGGGCAACGCGCTGTTGGGAACGGTGCGCCCGCCCAGTGGATGACGCCATCCGCTCAGCGGCTTCTTGCCCAGCGCATCATTGCCACGGACGATGCCCAACTGGCCCATCAGTGCATGCCAGCACCAGCAGGCCGGCTGTGACGCGTAAATGGCCCTTCGAACACTTCGGATGGAACGCTCATGTCGTCTCCGGGATACCGCGAGGAACGCGTGCGCAACCGCCCAATGGAAAAAACTCAGGCCGCATGCGGCTTACGCATGAATCCTGTGGTCGTCGCGCGTCCCGTTGTAGGAAGCGTGACCGGCCTGATACAGGATGGTCACGGGCACCTCTTCGACGGTCAGGCCGCTTATCCGGTGGCAGCGGTTGTATTCCCCCTTGTTGGCCGTCACCGCGATGCTTATCGTGCAGCTTGCAGACAGTTCCAGCAGAGCCGCGTGGCATTTCTCACAGGGAAAGGCGTTCTGATCCAGTTTCACGTTTCCCAATTGGGTAGCGGTGACACAGGACAACGCCCTCATCTCCGCGTGATCCGTGCAACCGTGCTTGGCCGCTGCGCTGATCGTCGTCTTCGCACTGCCTGAGATGATCTTGAAGCAGCTTGCCGATCCCTTTTCGGTCCATCCGCCGCCACCCTCGCGCGGAATGCTTACCGCGCTGACGATCTCGCCTTCTTTTGGCATGTCACCCTCCCTTGATCGGACACTGGCGGCAAGCGTCGCGCCGGCAGCGGCTCCCTAACGTCAGCACACCCTGGGGTCGGCAAGGCCGACACGATGGATGCGCCCCCTCTCGTCCTCCACCACGAGCAGGCCGCGCACGGCATCGATGCTCATGTTTTTGAAAAACGTCCTTTGCACATCCGTTTCGATGCGCGTATCGACGGATGATGCGTACAGGCGCTTGACCCACAGCCGCTTGCCAGACCCGATGTCGGTAGCCTCCACGTAGCCTCCCGGCGGAAGGCCCTCGGCCACGGGGTTCTTCAACTGCTCATAGCGGACGCCACCGTGGACGACCGGCGACAGCTCCGGTGGACGGCCTCGACTGGGTGCCGCGACCGGAAGTTGACCTGGCGGGAAATTCACTGGCCGTCGCGCGGTTTGTGGACCGAATCCGGGCCGCTCATCCACGTCGAGGTGCGCTCTCGCAAATCCACTACGTATTTGCCGCCGACTTCGCTCTGGATCTCGATCCGCTCACCGTCCGGCAGCAGTTGCATGCTTTTGAAGTAGCGTCCGGGCGTGCTCACGCCCGCGGCATCCTGGCTGGGCACCTCGTACACCTTGAGCATCCATAGGCGTTCCCCGGTCGACTGGTCGATAGCGACCAGATAACCACCGGACTGGGTGCCGCCATGGCGGTAGCTCTGCATGTCCTGCTCGTAACGAACGCCGTCGTGGACGACAGGCGCCACGGCAGGAGGGGACGGGCGGCTGGGGCGTGGCATGTCGTCGTTCATGGTCTGAGCCTTGGTAGTGGACGGTGAGTCTGGCGGCATGTGTGCTTGGTCGGACGCGCACGCCGAAACGGCCAGCAAGAGTCCCCACGCACACGCCAGGAGGACAACTGCGCGGATCGGCTGGCTGCGCGGCGTGCACGCGCTCATATGATCTTCAGCGCGTGGTTGCGTTCCGCATCGGACAGCGCGTTGCCGCAATCGGCTGCGAAAAAGGCCCAGTTATCCGCATTGCGCACGCAGTCGGACGCGGGATAACCGGCATGGGGCCCGATGCCGTACCAGGCATACCGGTCCTGGCCATTCTTGACGTCCAGCGTGCCGCAAACCAGATGGGACAGCTCGTGCACGATGATTCGCGTCCAGTTGGCTTGCCCGTGCACAACCCCACCGGGGTCGTCGGTGAAGAAATTGCTCTCGATGTAGACCACGTCCATGCCTTCGGTGCCGTTGCGGAAAGTGAACGCTTCGGAGGCCAGGAAATCCGCCTCATCGGCATCGCTGGTACCGCGGAAGGGTACCCAGTCGGTGACCACGAAGCGCCCCTTGTTCAACATGCCGATGATTTTCTTGAATCCGCTTGCCAGGTTCGCGATATGGTTGTCGAGGGCCGCGTCGGCCAAGCCCGGTTCGGCAAACCATCGCTTCACCATCGCGCGCGACTCGGCGTGTTTCGCCGCCGATCCGCTGGAAGAGGCGGCACTGGCGAGGACGATGCCGGCCTTCTGGCACCAGGCGAGTGCCTGCTGGGTCGAATTGCCCAGGTAACGGCGTTGCTGGTCAGTGAAATGTTCGTCCTGACCCGCCAGGCACCGTTTGGCGTGCCCCACAGTGGGCGCATGCGTGTCGAGATACGCACTGGGCCAGTCGGTGAAATTGGTCGGCAGCGAGAACACCCATACCCGCCGGTTGCCTGCCTTGTTCTGGAGGTAGACGTGGCGGAGGAACTTCAGGCTGGCAGCACGGCGCCGGGTTTCCTGGTCGATCAGGCCGGCATCGCTGTCGTTCCATCCCGCGGCCGCCTGGAGCATGCCCTTCTCCTCGGCGATCCGGGTCTGGCTGGCGCCTTTGGTGAGGCTGCTTCGCAGATCGTTCAACGCCGGCTCTTCGCTGGCCTCGAAGCCGTCCGCACCCATCAATTTTCCAAGCTTGACCACCAAGGGCTGCCAGCTCCGCTCGAAACTGGCGCTTTTGCCGATCGCGGTCCGCGCGGCGCGGTATTCGGTAATGAACTTTTTGTTCCAGTCGACCATGTCCGTTTCGCCGATGGTTGTTGCTTATGGGCCGGAGTTCGTCACCCGGCCGCCGAAAGACCTGGCTGCAGCGACGATCCATGGATCGCCGCGTGGCTGCCTAGAAGGTGTAGGAGAAGTTGCCGTCCTGTACGCCCACGCGCGCCTGCTCGATGGGCTTGCCCTCGATCATGCGGTTGAGGAATTCGCGACTGATATCCGGAAGCATCGTGTTGGTCAGGATTGCGTCGATCATGCGGCCACCCGATTCGCTCTCGGTGCAGCGGCTGACCACGAGCCTGACCACGTCTTCGCCGTACTCGAACGGAATCCTGTAGCGCGCTTCGATGCGCTTCTTGATGCGGCCCAATTGGAGCTCGACGATCTTGCCCAGCATCTCCGGGCTCAGCGGGTAGTACGGGATCGTCACCAGACGACCAAGCAGCGCCGGCGGGAATACCTTCAGCAACGGCTCGCGCAGTGCCTTGGCGATGCCTTCGGGTTCGGGCATCAGGTCCGGGTCCTGGCACAGTCCGGCGATCAGGTCGGTGCCTGCATTGGTGGTGAGCAGGATCAGCGTGTTCTTGAAATCGATCTGTCGGCCTTCGCCGTCCTCCATGACACCCTTGTCGAACACCTGGAAGAAGATCTCGTGGACGTCCGGATGGGCCTTCTCGACCTCGTCCAGCAGCACCACGGAGTACGGCTTGCGCCGCACCGCCTCGGTCAGCACGCCACCTTCGCCGTAGCCCACGTAACCGGGGGGCGCACCCTTGAGCGTGGAAACGGTGTGCGCTTCCTGGAACTCGCTCATGTTGATGGTGATGATGTTCTGCTCGCCGCCGTAGAGCGCCTCGGCCAGCGCCAGCGCGGTTTCGGTCTTGCCCACGCCCGAGGTGCCGGCCAGCATGAACACGCCGATCGGCTTGTTCGGGTTGTCCAGGCCCGCGCGCGACGTCTGGATGCGCTTGGCGATCATCTCCATCGCGTGGTCCTGGCCGATCACGCGCTTGCCCATCAGGCTGGCCAGGTTCATGACGGTCTCGAGCTCGCTCTTGACCATGCGGCCGACCGGGATGCCGGTCCAGTCCGACACCACCGAGCCGACCGCCACGTAGTCGACGGTGGGCAGGATCAGCGGGCTCTCGCCCTGCAGCTCGGCCAGTTGCGCCTGCAGGCTCTTCAGTTCCTCCAGCGCGGTGGCGCGCTCGGCGTCGGTCAGCGCGATGCTTGCCACGGCAACCTCGCCAGCCTCGGCGTTGGCCGCGCGCTCCAGCGCGCTGCCCGTGCCCTCGACCGGCGCCGCGTCACCGCGCAGGCGGGCGCGGATGGCAAGGATTCTCTCGACCAGACCCTTCTCGACCTGCCAGTTGATCTCGAGCGTTTCGAGCCGCGCCTTGGCGACGGCGAGCTTCTCGCCGGCCGACGCTTCGCGCTCGGCCACGTCCACGCCCACGGTCTTCTCGCGGGCGATGATGGCGAGTTCGGTTTCCAGGGCCTGGATACGCTTGCGGGTATCGTCCACTTCCGGCGGGACGGCGTGCTGGCTGATCGCCACGCGCGCGCAGGCGGTATCGAGCAGGCTCACCGCCTTGTCCGGCAGCTGGCGCGCGGGGATGTAGCGGTGCGAGAGCTTGACCGCCGCCTCCAGCGCCTCGTCCAGGATCTGCACGCGGTGATGCTTTTCCATCACGCTGGCGACGCCGCGCATCATCAGGATGCCTTTCTCCTCGCTCGGCTCGTCGACCTGCACGGTCTGGAAACGGCGGGTCAGCGCGGGATCCTTTTCGATGTGCTTCTTGTACTCGGCCCAGGTGGTGGCGCCGACCGTGCGCAGGTTGCCGCGCGCCAGCGCCGGCTTGAGCAGGTTGGCCGCGTCGCCGGTGCCGGCCGCGCCGCCGGCGCCGACCAGGGTGTGGGCCTCGTCGATAAACAGGATGATCGGCTTCGGGCTCGACTGCACTTCCTCGATCACCTGGCGCAGGCGGTTCTCGAACTCACCTTTCATGCTGGCGCCGGCCTGCAGCAGACCCACGTCCAGCGTGCGCAGCTCGACGTCCTTCAGTTGCGGCGGCACGTCGCCCTGGGCGATGCGCAGGGCAAAGCCTTCGACCACCGCGGTCTTGCCCACGCCCGCCTCGCCGACCAGCATCGGGTTGTTCTGGCGGCGGCGCATCAGGATGTCGACGACCTGACGGATTTCCTCGTCGCGGCCGACGATCGGATCGATCTTGCCACTGCGGGCCTGCTCGGTGAGGTCGACAGTGAACTGCTTGAGCGCCTCCTGCTTGCCCATCTGCGCCGGGCCCATCGCGCCACTGGCCTCGCCCGGCACCGCGCCGCCCATCTGGAAGCCGTCGCTCGCGCTCTGGCCGTCCTCGGGCGAGCCGGCAACGACCTCGGCGAACTTCTCCACCAGGGTCTCGGGCTTGATCTTGTCGAACTCGGGCGAAATGGCGACCAGCGCGTTGCGCAAGTGTCGCGTACGCACGACGCCGACCATGAGGTAGCCGGTGCGCACCTGCGCTTCGCCGAACATCAGCGTGGCGAACACCCAGCCGCGCTCGACCGCTTCCTCGACGTTGGAGGACAGGTCGGTGATGGTGGTCGAGCCGCGCGGCAGCTTGTCCAGCGCGTCGGTGACGTCGCGCGCCAGGTTCGACGGGTTGATGTTGAACTGCTTGACGATGCGGTGCAGGTCCGAATCCTGCAGTTGCAGGATCTGGTGGACCCAGTGCACCAGCTCCACGTAGGGATTGCCGCGCAGCTTGCAGAACACGGTGGCGCTTTCGATGCCCCGGTAGGCGAGCTTGTTGAGTTTCCCGAACAGGGCGCTGCGACTGATCTCGGCCATGATGTCTCTTCCCTTCGCGTTTGCTGCGGCCCGCGTGGCGGACCGGTCTGGTGTTCGGTATGGCGGGTGTCAGCCCACCGGTTTAAGTACGACGTCGTCGGCATCCGTGCGTGTGGCGCGCTGGCCCAGCCAGGTGGTCAGCCCCAGCCGGCCGCCCTGGCCCAGCCGCGTCGCTGGCACCTGGGCGTGTGCGAGCACAAGCTGCACGTCCCAGGCCTTCTCGTCGCCGATGTAGCTGCGCACGGCCGCGACCAGTTGCGCCAGCGCGGCCCCGCCAGGGAGGAAATGCTCGAACTGGCTGCGCTCGAGCGGACCCAGGCGAAGGCGGAAGCGCTGCTGCGCCCCCCATACGTTGCCGCCTATGACCGCGGTGCGGCCCAGGCAGGCCACTTCGGTCGAGCGGCCCAGCCGCAGGTACGCCTCGCGCGGAAGGGGCATCCATTCGGCGACGAACTCGACTATCCGCACCGGGACGGCGAAGAATTGCTGCAGGAGGCTACGCAGCCCTTCGGCGTTGCGCGTCTGCGCCAGCATGTGTCCGGCGAAGAAGCGCTTGAAGTCGTCCGGCAGGGCATCGCGGCCCTCCAGCCCCGGCGTGGCCAGCCCGACCAGCGCGCCGGTGTAGAGGCGGAAGCGGTCCTGCGCCGGGCGGTCCGCCTGCACGGTTGGCTGGGAGTTGGCCCAAGCGCGGTAGAAAAGGCTCGCCATGCGATGGTGGAAGACGTCGGCGAACGCGACCAGCGTGGTGTCGCGCGCGTTGCGCTCGCGGTCGATCGCGTACTCGGTCAGGTGCAGCGGAAGCGGTGCATTGGGCCCGAACAGGCCGAAGAACAGGGCACGCATGCGCGCCGGACGCCCTTCCGCAGCGGACCTGTAGTCGCCGATGGTATTCGGCGCGAAGGCCAGCGATGGCGTCTGGCACAGTCGCACGAAATCTTCCGAGGGCTTGGTCGACTCGCCCAGCCGCGGCCGCGTCGGATGCGCGCACTCAAGCTGCCGGATCGCCTCGAAGAAATCGAAGTGGCCCGGCCGCTCCTCGAGCGCACGCTCGAGCGCTACAGCGTCTGGCGCGAGCCCAGGCGTGCCGGCCATCGGGCGACCTCGTTGCGTTCCAGGGTGCGCAGCACCGTCTCGGTGAAGGAGTTGATCGAGACGTAGCGTGCGAAGAAATGCTGCATGACCGCGCCGAGCAGGAAGGCGCCGGTACCTTCGAAGGCGCCCTCGTCGCAGGTCAGGGTGATTTCCAGGCCGCGACCGAAGCTGATCGGACCGGGTACCGGGATGCGCCGCACGATCGGTTGCGAGCCCACCGCCTTGATGCCGTCGATCTGCCGGCGCGCGGCCGAGTCGAACTCGTCGCAGTAGAGCGTGAGCAGCTCGCGCAGCGCGGCGGCGCCATCAGCGTTGCCTTCGCCCAGCAGCGAGACGTAGTTCAGCTGCAGATGGCTGAGCAGCCGCCAGGCGGTCTCGCCGCCAGCGACCGGGGCACGCGGCTTGGTCGGTCCAGCGACACAACGCACCGATTCGACCGGCGCACCGATGTCCAGCGTGAAGTCGGTATGCGACTTGCCCACCGGCATCTGCAGCGGGAGGTCCCGGTTGGTGCACATCAGCTGCATGCCGACCTGGCGCAGGCGGCTGGAATACGGCGCCTCGCTGCCGTCGACCAGCGCGATGAACAGCTCGCTGCCGACGTAGCTGGAGCGTGCACCCTGCAGTTTTTGCCGCGACGACAGCTGGCGCGGCTCGCGCCGCACCGTGTAGAACGCGCCATGGCCGGCCTGCCAGGTGCGCTCGTCGCAGCCGTAGAACGGCTGGAAGCGCTGCTCCGGCTCCTGGCTGTCGCCGAACCCCTCGACATTGCCGATCGAATGGATCTCGAAGTCCATCGGCCGTGTGCGGTCGGCCAGCACGTGATATTCGGTGCGGCCCTGTTGCAGGTGGATGCGATCGGCGCGGCGCGGAAACAGGTTCACCGCCGGCGTGCAGAACAACCGGAAGTTGCCCGCGTCCACCGCGTTGTGCAGGCGGCTGACGCTGCGATCGAACAGCACCACGATCTCGAAGTCGCTCCCGTGCGCCCGGGCAAGCGCCTGGCGCAGGCCGGTGAACACGGCGAACAGGAAGCGCTCCGGACAGGCGAAGTACTCCTGCAGCAGCCGGTAGCCGCTGAAGGAACGGCCGCTGTAGGGAATCATCGCCTCGGCGTCGTCGAAGCCCTTGGGCTTGATGCTGCCCGGTTCGAGCCAGGTGCTGGAGATACCGCCCTCGCCCTTGGCGCGCACCACCACGGCCGAGACGTTGCCCAGCAACTGCTCGTACAGCCTCTTGGGCAGTTCGTCGGCACCGGCCAGGAATACCGGGAGCTCATCCATGGCCAGCAGGTTGGCCTGCGCTCCGGCGGTGACCGCGAACTTCAGGCGCAGGCCGGCCCGCACGGCGCGGTCCGCGGGGACGGACACGCCCGCGGCGGCGACGGCCGCCGGCGTATCGAAATACTTCGCCTCGGTGAGCTTGAGCGGCCACAGCGATACGTCGTGCGCCGTGCGGTACTCGCATGCGGTGCGGTCATCGCGACCGGTCAGGCTGCGCAGGGCGGTGTGCCGCGGCACCACGTGACCAGCGACCAAGGCGCTTTCCTTGAGGTCCGCCGCCAGTTCCACCACCGCCATCGAGGGCACGGGGGCGAGATAGTGCGGATACACCATCTCCATCAAGTGCTGGGTGAACACCGGCTGCTGGGCGTCGAGCTTCAGCTGCACGCGCGCGGCGAGGAACGCGAAGCCCTCGAGCAGGCGCTCTACATAAGGATCGGCGCACTCGAAACCTTCCAGGCCAAGCCGGCCGGCGATCTTCGGGTACTCGCGCGCGAACTCGCCGCCCATCTCGCGCACGTGCTGCAGTTCGCGGTTGTAGTAGCGGAGCAGGCGCGGGTCCATGGCGTCAGCCCAGGCTTTCGGAGACGTTGAAGCGACCGGTTTCCAGGTCGATCTCGGTCTTGAGGTAAAGATTCAGCGGGATCGGTTGCGCCCACATCTCCGATTCGATGTTGAAGACCAGCGACTGCCGGTCCATGCGCTTGCCGTCGGCGTTGACAGTCACGCGCAAGGTGCTTCCGGTGAGGCGCGGCTCGAACGCGATCAGCGCCTCGCGCAACTGGCGTTGCAGGACGCTGGCGTCGACGCCGGACAGGGCCATGCCGGTCAGGTCCGGGATACCGAAATTGAGCACGGAGCGAGCCACTTCCGGGTAATCGTCAAGTTCCACGCCGCTGCCGAGGTTCACGCAGTTGAGCAGCCAGGAAATGTCCCGCGCCACGCAATCGCGCAGGCGCGTGGCGGAGATCACCCGCTTCTCGCGGCTCTCGTCGGCCTTGCCCGGCTCTTCGTCGGTCAACCGGTCGAGCAGCGAAGGCTGCAGGCGCTCCTGGGTAGTCAGCTCGGCCATCAGGCGGCTGGATCGTTGTTGAAAACGATGGTGCGCACGTCCAGCAACGAGTATTCGCCCGCGTCGGTGGCGAACATGCGCTGGCCAAGCCCGACGACCAGGCCGCAATCGCGCTCCTCCCAATCGGTGCGACGCGCGAGCACCACCTCGGCGTCGGCCGACCGCTCCGAGGCGGGATAGCGGCAAGGCACGAAGCCAACCGCCTGGCCGCCGTTGCTCCAGGTCACCTGTACCGGCGCCCAGATCTTGTCGCGAAGGTCGGTGGGCGCTTCGAAGGCCAGTTGCTTCAGGCGATCGAACGGCACCCAGGCATAGCCGCCGTTGACCACCATTTCCAGGCATGGTCCGAAACGCGGGTCCGCGTCGGCGATCCATTCGAAGGCCTCGCCGTCGATCTCGCCCGACACGGTCGGCGCCAGTTCGAAGGCCTGTTCACGCAGTGGCGCCGCTTGCGCATGCTGCCCCTGTGCATCGAGCCGGAGTGCCTGCAGCAGCAGCGCCATCCACTGGGACGGCTCGCCGACCACCGAAGGCATGCGCTCGCCGGCGAGCACGCCGACGCGCATCATTTCGCCCCGCAGGGCCTGCGCATAGGCGCCGGCCATCAGGGTGTTGTTCACGTCCAGATCGCCGCTGACCTTCAGCTGCGCCTGTGCGCGGTCCCACTGGCCCAGCAGGGCCAGCAGCTGGAACAGGAACACCCGGCAGCGCGCGTCCGCCGGGTTGTTCCGCACCTGCGAGGTGAGGCCCTGCAACGCCTCGTCCAGGCGACCTTCCTTCAGCATGTTCTCGGGTGTCATGGTCACGCCCCTGGAGGTTTCCGGTACGCCTGGCAAGGCGTTGCAGGTCAGGATCAGGCCTTGGCCACGCCCTGGATGTCGTAGGTGAACTCCTTGGCGCCGCCCTGCTTGGCACCCTTGTCGTCCTGCGGCTGGAACGAGTACTTGAACTTGCCGAAGTGCAGGGTGATGTTCTCGGTCAGGCGATCTTCGCCGCCGCTGCCGCCGGTCGACACGGAGGTCACCAGCACGCCCTCGGAGAGCTCGATGGTGAGGAAGTCGGTCTGCTCACCGGTGGCGTTGGTGACGTACAGCCACGCCTGGTCCATGCGACCGCCCGTGCAGACCGCGTCCAGCAGCGCGTTGGAGCAGCCGTCGACGTACTTGGTGATCGAGATGTCCTGCACATGGGCCTTGCCGCCGCTGGCCGAGCCACCGCCGGTGTGCAGGTCGCCGGTGTTGCTGACGCCCCACGACCAGGCAAGGATCGGCACCTCGCCCTTGTGCTTCTTGTGGTTGGACGCGCCTTCGATCTTGACCTTGCCGGCGCCGAACTTGATGTGCATGTCGAATGCCATGAAACCTTCTCCCTACGTTTCGTGATGGATGTTCGATACCGCCGGCGGGACGCGTCCCTGCCCTTCGGATCGTCTTGCTGCGGTGCGGTGGAACTTCGCCGGATGGCGCATGCGACGCGGCGATGGCGGCATGCGCCGCCATCGCCGGTCATGAGCGTCAGGCCTTGGCAGCCGACGGCAGGCGCGAAACCAGCCGCAGCGACACGGTGAGACCCTCGAGCTGGTAGTGCGGCTTGAGGAAGAACTTGGAGGTGTAGTAGCCGGGTGCGCCCTCGACCTCTTCCACTACCACCTCGGCGGCGGAGAGCGGTTTGCGCGCCTTGGTCTCCTCGCTGGAGTTGGCCGGATCGCCGTCGACGTACTGCATGACCCAGTTGGTCAGCCAGTTCTGCATCTGCTCGCGGTCGCTGAAGGAGCCGATCTTGTCGCGCACGATGCACTTCAGGTAGTGCGCGAAGCGGCAGCAGGCGAACATGTACGGCAGGCGGCAGCTCAGCGCGGCGTTGGCGGTGGCGTCCGGATCGTCGTACTCCTCCGGCTTGGCCAGCGACTGGGCGCTGATGAAGGCGGCCATGTCCGAGTTCTTGCGATGCACCAGCGGCATCAGGCCCATCTTGTCCAGCTCCGCCGAACGGCGGTCGGTGATGGCGATCTCGGTCGGGCACTTCATGTCCACACCGCCGTCGTCGGTCGGGAAGGCGTGCACCGGCAGGCCCTCGACCGCGCCACCGGACTCGATGCCGCGGATGCGCGAGCACCAGCCGTAGGCCTTGAACGAGCGGTTGATGTTGACCGCCATCGCGTAGGCGGCGTTCTGCCAGGTGTACTTGGAGGAATCGGCACCGGCGGTGTCTTCCTCGAAGTCGAACTCCTCCACCGGGTTGGTGGCGGCACCGTAGGGCAGGCGCGAGAGCGTGCGCGGCATCGCCAGGCCCAGGTACTTGGCGTCGTCCGACTCGCGCAGCGAACGCCAGGAGGCGTAGTCGGGCGTGGAGAAGATCTTGGCCAGGTCGCGCGGGTTGGACAGCTCGTTCCAGCTCTCCATGCCCATCAGGCTGGAGTTGGCCGCGGCCAGGAACGGCGCGTGCGCGGCGGCCGTTACCTGGGCGATACCGCCCAGCAGCTCGACGTCCTGCGGGCTGTGGTCGAAGTAGTAGTCGCCGACCAGGCAGCCGTACGGCTCGCCGCCGAGCTGGCCGTATTCCTCTTCGTACATCTTCTTGAAGATCGGGCTCTGGTCCCAGGCGGTGCCCTTGTAGCGCTTGAGCGTCTTGCCCAGCTCCTTCTTGGAGATGTTCATGACGCGGATCTTCAGGAGCTGGTCGGTCTCGGTGTTGTTGACCAGGTAATGCAGGCCGCGCCAGGCGCTTTCCAGCTTCTGGAAATCGGCGTGGTGCATGATCTGGTTGATCTGCTCGCTGAGCTTGCGGTCGATCTCGGCGATGTAGGCGTTGATCGTCTGCGCGACGTCGTCGGAAACCACGTCGGACTTGCTAAGCACCTGCTCGGCCAGCGTGCGGACGGCCGACTCGACCTCTTCCTTCGCACGGTCGCTCTTGGGTTTGAATTCCTTGCTCAGCAGCGCGGCGAAGTCGCCGGCCTCGAGGGTTTCGGTGGCTTGGCCGCGTTCGGCCAGGGTCTCGGTGGACATGTGCTTACTCCCCGTCGCTCGGCTTGGCGGCCGAGACCAGCGACTGCAGCAGTGCCGGATCGTTGATCGCCTGGGCGATCAGCTTCTCCGCACCGGCCTTGCCGTCCATGTAGGTGTTGAGGTTGGCCAGCTGCGTGCGGGCCTCGAGGAGCTTGGCGACCGGAGCGACCCTGCGCGCCACGGCGGCAGGCGAGAAGTCGTCCATGCTCTCGAAGGTGATGTCGACGCTGAGGTTGCCCTCGCCGGTCAGCGTGTTTGGCACGGCGAAGGACACGCGCGGCTTCATCGACTGCAGACGGCTGTCGAAGTTGTCGACGTCGATTTCCAGCGCCTTGCGGTCCTCGATCGGCGGCAGTTCGGCGTTGTTGGCGCCGGAGAGGTCCGACATCACACCCATCACGAACGGCACCTGCACCTTCTTCTGTGCGCCGTAGACCTCGACGTCGTACTCGATCTGCACCCGCGGCGCGCGGTTACGCGCGATGAACTTCTGACTGCTTTGCTTGGCCATTGCGGCTGTCTCCTGGGACTTGAGGTCTTCCGGTTGGAACGCGACGCCTTGAGGGCACGCCCGCGGACACGCGGCGCAGCGCGCGCACGTCCCTGCAGCGCGTCGACGGCACGGGCGTTGCGGAACGGGACCGTTCCGCTTGCGGCTCTGTCCGACTGGCGTGGCAAAGGGCGGGCTAGCGCCTTCCCACTGTTCTAGTGCGTGGGGGGCTTCACGTATCGACCACGGAAATGAACGCGCTGTTCAGCTTGCATTCACGAAGAAAACACGGGCACAGCAGCGCCCGTCAGGAACCCGATTGTGGGCTAATTTTCCCTGCCTCTCGAAATGGGATCGTCTGCGAGCGTGCTTCTACAAAGAAGGCCGATCGGCCTTCGCGTCGGCTTCAGGCCTGCAGCTCGCGCTGCAACCAGGCACGCGCCAGGCGCCACTCGCGTTGCACGGTGGTGGCGGAGATACCCAGCGCGGCGGCGATCTGCTCGGCGCTCAGGCCGACGAAGAAGCGCATGGAGACGATGCTGGCCTGGCGCGGGTCGATCTGTTCCAGCGTGTCCAGCGCGTCGAGCAGGCCCACGTAGTCGACGTCGGGCATCAGCGAACCGGAGATTTCGGACAGCTCGATGCGGTCGCAGTCCTGCGGGCGCTTGGCTGCCTGGCGGCGGCGGGCCGAATCGACCAGCACCTCGCGCATCGCCCTGGCTGCCACGCCGAGCAGGTGGCCGCGGCTTTCCCATTGCGGCGGGCAATTGCCGCCGAACACCTTCAGGTAGGCCTCGTTGACCAGGGCGGTGGCGCTAAGGGTGCGCTCGCTGGTGTTGCGGCGCAGTTGCGCGCCGGCCAGCCGGTGCAGCGCCGCGTACATCTGGCGCAGCGCCTCCTCCAGCGCGGCGGTATCGCCCGCCTGCGCCGAATGCAGCAGTCGCGTCACATCGACACTGGTATTCACGGCTGTGGTGGCCCCTTCCCGCCCCGATGGCCGCGGACCGGCTGGCGCCGATCCCGGACGCGGCCAGACTCGGCCGCGGGGAAAAGTATAGGCCAAAGGCCTGGCAACGACGGGAAGTGGGCCGGGTTTTCGCACTACGGGGTCGCCGCGACTGCCCTGCTAGACTCGCCCGATGCTCAAGATCGACACCCACGCGCACATCCTGCCCCGCGACTGGCCCAACCTGGCCGCCAAATACGGCAACGACCGCTTCCCGGTCATGACCCATACCGACGGCCGCCACCGCATCTACAAGGACGGCAAGTTTTTCCGCGAAGTGTGGGATTCGGCGTTCGATCCGCAGACCCGCATCGACGACTACGCCCGCTTCGGCGTGGACGTGCAGGTCATCTCCACCGTGCCGGTGCTGTTTTCATACTGGGCCCCCGGTTACCAGGCGCTGGAGCTGCATCGGCACCTGAACGACCACATGGCGCAGATGTGCCAGGACTACCCGCGCCACTACGCGGGCATCGGCACGGTTCCGCTGCAGGCGCCGGAACTGGCCATCCGCGAGTTGGAGCGCTGCATCGACGAACTGGGGCTGCAGGGCGTGCAGATCGGCTCGCATTGCAACGACTGGAACCTGGACGCGCCGGAGCTGTTCCCGTTCTTCGAGGCCGCAGCGGACCTGGGGGCCGCAATCCTGGTCCATCCCTGGGACATGATGGGCACCGACACCATGCCCAAGTACTGGATGCCCTGGCTGGTAGGCATGCCCGCCGAGCAGTCGCGCGCCGGCTGCTGCCTGGCCTTTGGCGGCGTGCTGGAACGGTTGCCGAAGCTGCGCATCATGCTGGCCCACGGCGGCGGCAGCTTTCCCTGGTCGATCGGACGCATCGAGCACGGCTTCCGCATGCGCCCGGACCTGGTCGCCACCGACAACCCGCGCAACCCGCGCGAGTACCTCAAGCGCCTGTACTTCGACTCCTGCGTGCACGACGAGCGGGCGCTGCGTTATCTCCTGGATGTGACCGGCGTCGATCGCGTGATGCTGGGCACCGACTATCCTTTCCCGCTGGGCGAACAGGAGCCCGGCAGCGGCATCGAGGCCTTGAGGCTGGATGAAGCGGACCGTGCTCGCTTGTTCCACGGCACCGCACTGGAATGGCTGGGCCTGCCCTTGCAGCGATTTGTCCCCCAGGCACCTATTCCGGAGCGTTCATGAACCTCTACCGCAGCTTCTTCCTGGTCGGCGCCCTGCTGCTGGCCGGCCCCGCCTGCGCCACCGATGTCAGCATGGCCGGCGGCGATGTCGCCTTCAGCACGCCGGACAACTGGGTCACCATCATGGAAACCCAGGGCGTGCCAGAAATGCGCGTATTCCAGGTACCCGACCCCTCGCCCACCGCCCGCGACAATCTCTCCTCGGTCACGGTGGAAGTGGAGCCGGTCAGCGACCTTGCCGCCTTCCAGCAGTACGTGGGCATCGCCACCCGCAAGGCCAAGGCGCTCGACGGTTACAAGGCCATCGGCAGCCCCGATGGCCCCAACAGCCAGGCCTACACCTCGCAGGAACACGGTACGGCCTACCGCTACGACGAGCGGTTCTGGTTCAAGAACAACCACGCGGTCCGCCTGCGCTGCGCCCGACCGGCCCGCAGCGAGGCCGGCGCCGCCTGGGCCGCCGCATTCGACAAGGGCTGCGACGCGGTCGCCGCCGACCTGGCCCGATGAGGTTCCAAGGATGACGCACTACCAGGCCTCCGCCACGTGGGCGGCCGCCGCCGATGAAGCCGACCCGCTGCGCGCGTTCCGCGACGAGTTCCTGATTCCCCCGCACGAAGGCCGCGATTCGCATTACTTCTGCGGCAACTCGCTGGGCCTGCAGCCCCGCGCGGTGCGCGACTCGGTTGCAGCGGAGCTGGACTACTGGGGCGAGTTGGGCGTCGAAGGCCATTTCAAGGGCCGGCTGCCCTGGATGGACTACCACGAGTTCGTGCGCGACGACCTGGCGCAGGTGGTCGGCGCGCTACCGTCCGAAGTGGTGGCGATGAACACGCTGGGCGTGAACCTGCACCTGATGATGGTGAGCTTCTACCGTCCCTCGCCCGAGCGCCACGCGATCCTGATCGAAGCCGGCGCCTTTCCCACCGATCGCTATGCGGTCGAGTCGCAGATCCGGTTCCACGGCTACGACCCCGCCACCGCGCTGATCGAGCTGGAGCCGGACGAGCCCAATGGCACGATCTCGGACGCGGCCTTCGAGCGCGCCCTGGCCGAACACGGCGCGCGCACCGCGCTGGTGATGCTGCCGGGCGTGCAGTACCGCACCGGCCAGGCGTTCGACCTGAAGGCGATCGCCCGCCTGGCCCACGCACAGGGTTGCCAGGTCGGGTTCGACCTCGCCCATGCGGTCGGCAACCTGCCGCTGCAGCTGCACGACAGCGACGCGGATTTCGCCATCTGGTGCAGCTACAAGTATTTGAATTCCGGCCCTGGCGCCGTCGGTGGGGCGTTCGTGCACGAGCGCCATGCGCGCGAAGCGTTGCCGCGCTTTGCCGGCTGGTGGGGTCACGACAAGACCACCCGCTTCCAGATGGGTCCGCAGTTCGAGCCGACGCCCGGCGCGGACGGCTGGCAGCTTTCCAACCCGCCGATCCTTGCGCTGGCGCCGCTGCGTGTGTCGCTGGAACTCTTCCGCCGCGCCGGCATGGCGTGGCTGCGCGAAAAGTCGCTGGCGCTGACCGGCTATCTCGAATGGCTGGTGCGCACGCAGTTGCCCGACGTGCTGGAAATCGTCACGCCCGCCGACCCGGCGCGTCGTGGCGCGCAGCTGTCGATCCGCGTGCTCGGCGGCCGCGCCCGTGGGCGCGCGCTCTTCGAATACCTGATGGCCCACGGCATCATCGGCGACTGGCGCGAGCCGGACGTCATCCGCATTTCCCCCGCCCCGCTCTACAACCGCCACGCCGATTGCCTCGCCTTTGCGGAGGCGGTGCGGCGCTGGGCCACCGGCTGACATGTCCGACGAGCAGGCGCACTGGGAAGGGGTCTACCGCAACCGCTCCGCCCAGGCGGTGAGCTGGTATCGCCCGCACCTGGACGCGTCGCTGGCATTGCTGCGCCAGGCCGGCCTGGATGCTTCCACGCGCCTGGTGGACGTAGGCGGTGGCGCCTCCACGCTGGTCGATGACCTGCTCGCGCAGGGACTTGGCGGCATCACCGTGCTGGACCTTTCGCAAGCGGCCCTCGACGTCGCGCGCGAACGCCTGGGTTCACGCGGCGAGGCGGTGCACTGGCTCGCCACCGACCTTCTGGACGCCGACCTCGCGCCTGCCGCCTTCGATCTCTGGCACGACCGCGCGGTGCTGCATTTCCTTACATCGCCGGCGCAAACCACACGCTATGCGGCACAGGCGGCGCGCGCCGTGCGCCCGGGCGGGCATGCCGTGATCGGCGGCTTCGCCCCGGACGGCCCGGAGCGATGCAGCGGGCTGCCGGTCGCGCGGCGCTCCGCCGGCGACATCGCCGCCCTGCTCGGTGCGGCATTCCGCCTGGTCGACGAACGCTCCGAACAACACACCACGCCCGCCGGCACCTGCCAGGCGTTCGCCTACGCGTTGCTCGAACGGCGCTGACGCGTTTCATCGTGGCTTGATCGCGGATCGGCGAGGGTTGGTCCTTCCGCCGCCCGGAGACCGCCATGAAAAACGACGCACCGCACGACGATACCGACCTCAACAAGCTCGGCGAATTGATCGACAACATCGAGGTGGCGATGCTCACCACGCTGGCCTCGGATGGCTCCCTGGTCAGCCGCCCGCTGCAGACGCTCAAGCTCACCGCCGACGGCGAACTGGTGTTCTTCACCGCCGCCGACAGCGCCAAGGTCGACCAGCTCACCGACGACCTGGACGTCAACCTCGCCTACGCCAACCAGGGCGACAAATGCTACGTCTCCGTGCGCGGGCGGGCGCGCATCAACCGCGACCAGGCCTTGATCGAAGAACTGTGGTCGCCGGCGCAGAACGTGTTCTTCTCCGGCAAGGACGATCCCAACCTCACGGTACTTCGCGTGCGCGTGCGCGATGCGATGTACTGGGAGTCGTCGGGCAATTTCGTGGAGCGCGCGCTGGATTTCGCCCGCGGCATGTGGAGCGAGCAGCCGCGCGACCTCGGCCACCAGGGCCACCTCCACGGCTGACGCTGCTTTACGTCAGCCGCCTCGCAGCACCTGCCGCAATTTGCGTCCCAGTTCGGCGAGCGTATAGGGCTTGCCGAGCAGCGGTGACTGCGGATCCGTCGCGCCGTTGCGCTGCGCCGCCGCGGCCGAGTAGCCGGTGGTGAACAGCACCTTCAGGCCTGGCCGGCGACGGCGAGCTTCCTCCGCCAGCCGGCGTCCGTCGATCTGTGGCATGACCACGTCGGTCAGCAGCAACGCCACGTCCGCGTGCGCGGCGAGGCCGTCCAGCGCGGCCTGCGCGCCGTCCGCCTCCAGTACGCGGTAGCCCAGCTCCTGCAGGGCCTCGGCGGTGACCCTGCGCACCGCCGGCTCATCGTCCACCAGCAGGATCAGTTCCTGTTGTCCGGTCGGCAACGCGGCCGGCCCCGGTGATGCTTTCTGTCCGCCCGCCTCGCCGACCAGCCGCGGCAGGTAGACCTTGACGCCGGTGCCGCGGCCCGGCTCCGAATAGATCGCGACGTGTCCGCCCGACTGCTTGACGAAGCCATAGACCTGGCTGAGGCCCAGGCCGGTGCCCTGTCCCGCCTGCTTGGTGGTGAAGAACGGATCGAAGGCGCGCGCGGCCACCTCCGGCGGCATGCCGGTGCCACTGTCGCTGACCGTGATCGACACATAGTCGCCGGCGTCCGTGTCCGGATGCGTGGCCACATAACGCCGATCGAGGCTGGCGTTGGCCGTTTCGATGGTCAGGCGGCCGCCGCCGGGCATGGCGTCGCGGGCGTTCACCGCGAGATTGAGGATGGCGTTCTCAAGCTGGTTCGCATCCACCAGCGTCGGCCACAACCCGGCGCCCGTCAGCACTTCCAGGCGAATGTTCGGGCCGATCGCATGGCGCAGCAGCCCGGACATGCCTTCCACCAACACATTGGCATCCACCGGGCGCGGCTCCAGCGGCTGCTGTCGGGCGAAAGCGAGCAGGCGCTGGGTCAGCGTGGCGGCGCGGCTGGCCGCCTCCATGGCGTTCCCGGCGTACCGCTGCTCGGGCGTGTCTTCGGGCAACCGGTGTTGCAGCAGGTCGAGCGAGCCGATCACCACGGCAAGCATGTTGTTGAAGTCGTGCGCGATGCCGCCGGTAAGGTGGCCGACCGCCTCCATCTTCTGGCTCTGCCGCAAGGTCGCCTCGGCCTGGGCCAGTGCGTTCGCCTGTTCCTTCTGTTCGGTGACGTCGCGCCCGCTGGCGTAGATCGTGCCTTCGTCCTGGCTGGCGAGCCAGGAGATGTAGCGGTAACTGCCGTCCTTGTGCCGCATGCGGTTCTCGAACGCCGGGCCCCTGATCAAGCTCGAGAAGAAGGGGCGCTCGCCGACCTGGCGATCGTCGGGGTGGATGAATTCGTAGGCGCGGTGCCCGACCACCTCTGTCGCCCGCCAGCCGAGCATCGTGTACCAGGCGTCGCTGACCTGCAGGAAGTAGCCGCGCTCGTCGACCATCGCCTGCAGGTCGCGCGAATGCTTCCACGCGCGGTCGCGCTCGAGGGTGCGGGCCTCGACCCGTTGCTCGAGCGTTTCGTTGATCTCGCGCAGGCGTTCTTCCGCGGCGCGGCGCTCGTCGATCTCGCCTTGCGCCACGGCGTACAGGTTCGCATTGTCGATCGCGATCGCCGCGTGCGCGGCGATGCCGGCCATCAGGCGTTCGTGCCGCGCCGAAAAACGCCCGGGCTCGGGATGGCCGAAAAACAACCCACCCGACACCCGCCCCGAGCGGGAGACCACCGGCACGGCCAGGTAGCTGCGCACCGGTGGATGGCCGGGCGGCAGGCCATGGTAGGGCGGGCCCTTGCCGTAACGCGGGTCGCGCAGGACGTCGTCGCAGCGGACGACACTCTCGCCCGAGAGCGTGGGACGGAACAGGAGGCTGGCCCGCGGCATGGGGTACCGATCGAACACGTGCCGGTCCACGCCGGAGAGGGTGTAGAGCATCATGCGCTCGCCCGCCTCGTTGGTGGTGTTGTAGAAGAACGCGCCCATGCTGGCGCCGATCAGCGCGACGCCGGCGTCGGTGACCGTCTGCACGACGCGCTCCAGTTCCAGTTCGCTGGCCACCGTCGCACCTACGCGATTGAGCGTCTCCAGCGCCTGGCTTTCGTCACGCAATGCCCGCTCGGTCTGCACGCGCACCGTGTCGTCGTGCATGGTGAGGACGGCACCGAGGGGCTTGCCATCGACATCGTGGATCGGGCGCGCGGAGCCCTGCGCGATGATCTCGGAACCGTCCGGACGCCGGATGCGCCAGCAGGCGCCGGTGACGATTTCACCATCGAACACCGCCCGCGACAGCGGCAGCTCGCGCGACGGATAGGGCCGTCCATCCTCGGTCAGCAACCTGTAGGCGCAGGCGTAGTCGTCCGGGCCTACGTCGAGCCGGGCAACTCCATGCAACCGTGCCGCGGCTTCGTTGACGAAGGTGATGCGGCCCGTGGTGTCGACCAGGATCACGCCTTCGGCCAGCTGTCCCAGCACGGCCGCCTGCTCGGCGGCGAGCAGCTCGCGCGGCATGCCTCGCCGATTTTCAGCCCCGGTCATGGCGGTCGCCCTGGCGCCGACCGACCCCACGCCGGGTCTTGCGGATTGTCGCGGGCGGGATTGGAGGCATGGCGCGGAGTATCGGCTGGGGGCCGTGAATCGCCCCTCAAACGGACTGAAGGGTTGTTCAGCCCGGCAGCGCGGCCAGGCGCGCGGCCAGTATGTCCAGCCGCACATCCGCACCGCCGCCGGGCGACACGCGTTCGGCAAGGCTGCGCTCCGGCGTGCGCCCCTCGCCCGCGGTCGCTGCGGCGGCCGCCGCGGCACGGTAGGCGTCGCGGAACGGTACGCCGGCCGCAGCCTGCTCGATGGCCACGTCGGTGGCGTACATCGCCGGCTCGATCGCCGCGCGCATGGCCGGCTCGTTCCAGCGCATGCGCTCGACCAGGTCGGGCACCAGTTCCAGCGCAGCCAGGCCGTGGGCCATTCCGTGGAAGATCGAGCCCTTGGAAAACTGAAGGTCGCGCTGGTACCCGCTCGGCAGGGACAGCAACTGTTCGATCTCGCAACGCGCCGCGGCCACGGTGGCGTAGCTGGCGCGCAGCAGCTCGACCACGTCCGGGTTGCGCTTGTTGGGCATGATCGAGCTGCCGGTGGTGTACTCCGGCGGCAGGCCGACGAAACCGAATTCGGCGGTGGTGAACAACGACAGGTCCCAGGCCAGGCGGCGCAGGTCCAGCAACGCGCTGGCCATCGCCTCGAGCGCGGCCAGCTCGAATTTGCCGCGCGAAAGCTGGGCGTAGATCGGCGATACCTGCATGCGCGAGAAGCCAAGCGCCGCGGTGGTGTGTTCGCGATCGAGCGGCAGGTTTACGCCGTAGCCGGCGGCCGTGCCCAGCGGGTTGGCGTCGATCCAGGCGAGTGTCTGGCGGGCGCGTTGCGTGTTGTCGATGAAGGCTTCCGCGAAACCGGCGAACCACATGGCGGTGGAAGACACCACGGCGCGCTGGAGGTGCGTGTAGCCCGGCAGCGGCAGCGCCGGTTGCGCGGCGCGCTCGAGACACACGCCCGCGATGGTGCGGCAGTGCGTGGCAAGCGCATCGAGCTTTTCCTTCAGCCACAAACGCGTGGCGACCAGGATCTGGTCGTTGCGGCTGCGTCCGGTGTGCACGCGCCGGCCGGCATCGCCCAGCCGCTCGGTGAGCCGCGCCTCGATCGCCGAATGGCCGTCCTCGTAGCGCTCGTCCAGGACGAAGTTGCCCGAACGGAAGTCCCCGGCCAGCGCGTCGAGCTCGTGCGCGAGGGCCGCGGCCTCATCGGCACTGACCACGCCGATGCGCGCGAGGCCTTCCACGTGCGCCTTGCTGGCGGTGACGTCTTGCAGGAAGAACGCCCGATCCAGCAGCACGTCGTTGCCGGCGAGGAACCGCATGATCCTGGCGTCGGTCTCGACGCCGGCTTTCTGCCACAGGAGATCGCTCATGGCTGGTCGTCCGGATGCAAGGGTGAAAGGGATTGGCGAAGGAAGGCGATGGCGGCGTCGGGCGCCAGTTCGCGCCGCTCGCCGCTGGCCCGGTGCTTGATTTCGACCGTGCCGCTGTCCAGCCCGCGCGGTCCGACAAGCACTTGCCAGGGCAAGCCGATCAGGTCCATGCGGGCGAACTTCGCGCCGGGCCGTTCGTCGGCGTCGTCGAGCAACACGCTCAGTCCGGCGGACTGCAAGCCGGCGTACAGCGATTCGCATGCCGCGTCGACCCGCGCATCGCCATGCTTGAGATGCAACAACCCCACCTGGAACGGCGCGACACCGTTCGGCCAGACGATGCCATGGTCGTCATGGCTGGCCTCGATGATCGCCCCGAGCAGCCGCGACACGCCCACGCCATAGCAGCCACCGTGGATCGGCCGCTCGATGCCGTCGGTTCCACGCACCATGGCCTTCATCGGCACCGAGTATTTGGTGCCGAAGTAGAAGATCTGGCCAACCTCGATGCCGCGTGCGAGCAGCTGCCGTTCCGCCGGTACCTCGTGCTCGAAGCGCCCGGCGTCGTGCACGTCCTCGGTGGCCGCGTACGGCGCCGTCCACGCGTCGACCAGCGGCGTGAGATCGCCGCCGTAATCGACATCCGCGCCAGGCACGGGCAGATCCAGCACTCCACGATCGCAAAACACCGCCGACTCGCCGGTCTGCGCCAGCACCAGGAACTCGTGCGAAAGGTCGCCGCCGATCGGGCCGGTTTCCGCACGCATGGGTATCGCCTTGACGCCCATGCGGTCGAACATGCGCAGGTAGGCCACGAACATGCGTTGGTAGGAACGGCGTGCGGCGGCTTCGTCCAGGTCGAACGAATAGGCGTCCTTCATCAGGAATTCGCGACCGCGCATCACGCCGAACCGCGGCCGCTGCTCGTCGCGGAACTTCCACTGGAACTGGTAGAGATTGAGCGGCAGGCTGCGCCAGGAGCTGACGTAGCTGCGGAAGATCTCCGTGATCATTTCCTCGTTGGTCGGCCCGTACAGCAGCTCGCGTTCGTGGCGATCACGAAGGCGCAGCATCTCCGGCCCGTAGGCGTCGTAGCGGCCGCTCTCGCGCCACAGGTCGGCGAGTTGCAACGTGGGCATCAGCAGCTCCACCGCTCCGGCGCGGTCCATTTCCTCGCGCACGATGCGCTCGATGTTCTTCAAAACGCGCAGGCCCAGCGGCAGCCAGGCGTAGATGCCGGCCGCCTCCTGCCGGATCAGGCCGGCGCGCAGCATCAGCCGGTGCGAGGCGATCTGAGCCTCGGCGGGATTTTCCTTGAGCGTGGGTAGCAGGTAGCGGGTCAGGCGCATGGCGGTTTCTCGGCAGCGGACGGAAGGGCGAAGGTGATGCAGCTTCGCCTCACGGTCGTTCCGCTTGTGCTACCGGGATGCCCGTCAGTTCGCTCTGTCCCAGCGCGCGGTTGATGTTCTGCATGGCCTGGGTGGCGGCACCCTTGAGCAGGTTGTCGAGCGTGGCGACGACGACCACGCGGCGTCCGTCCGGGCCCATCGCAAAGCCGCCGATCTCCGCGTGGTGCCTTCCGGCGATGCGGCTGACCCACGGCGCCTCGTCCATCACGCGCACCAGCGGCTCGTCCCCGTAGGCGTGACGGAAACGCGCCATCACGTCCTCACGCTTCATCGCGCGGGCGAGGTAGAGATTGCAGGTGACGGTCAGGCCGCGGAAGTGCGGCGCGACATGCGGCATGAACTCCACCGGCACGCCCAGGTGCGCGGAGGTTTCGCGTTCGTGCATGTGGCCGGTCAGCGAGTACGGCATCAGGTTGTCGCGCAGCTTTTCCGGATCGTTCTTGTCCGAGGGCGTGGTGCCCGCACCGGAGTAGCCAGAGACGCCGAAGCACACCGGCGGCGCGGCGAGCAGGTCTTTCAGCGGGGCGACTGCCAGCTGGATCGCGGTGGCGTAGCAGCCAGGGTTGCTGATGCGCCGCTGCCCGCGCCAGCGGTCGCGCGTCAGTTCGGGCAGGCCGTAATACCAGCGTTCGTCGAAGCGGTAGTCGGCCGACAGGTCCACGATCAGCGGATCGGCACCCGCCTTGTCGAAGGCTTCCACGCAGGCGGCCGCCTTGCCGTTGGGCAGGGCCAGGATCACCACGTCGGCGCCCAGCGCGGGCAGGTCTTCGTGCGCGGGGGCGCTGTAGCGCAGTTCGCCGGCGTACTCGGGCACGTGGGCGTCCACGCGCTGGCCGTCCAGCTCGCGCGAGGAGACATAGGCCAGCTCCAGCGCGGGATGGCGGGCGATCAGGCGGATCAGCTCCGCGCCGGTGTGGCCGCGTGCGCCGACGATCCCTACGGTTTTCCGTTCCATATCTGCCGGCCTCATGCTGCGTTGTCCTTCAAGGGGGCCGGATCGACCAGCGTCGGCTGCCGCTGCGCGCAATGCGCCACGCAACGCTCGATCAGGCGGAAATCGTCGATGCCGTACCAGTACACCTTCCAGCGCGGCTGCTTGAGCGAGCCGTCGCATTCGGCGTCGTAGAACGGATTGACGTTGTTGCCGTGGCGGGAACGCCAGAACAGCCGGGGGTTAGCCTCGCGCATCACCAGCCATACGGCGCGCCCCAGGCCCTCGCCCTGCGCGTCGTCCAGCACGGCGAACTTGTCGAGGTAGGCCATGCCCTCCTCCCGCGTCAGGATCATCGCCGCGCGGTAATTCTCGCTGACGTAGACGCGCCAGGGCCGCGTGCGCTCGAAGTAGTCCGGCACCAGCGCGCGACCGAAGCTCGATTCGATCAGAGCGCGCAGGCGCGCCTGGTCCACGCCCTCCCACGAATCGAAGGTCAGCACCTTCTCGCCGCGGCGCACCAGCGTGCCCGAGCCCTTGTGGGTGAACAGCTCCTTGGCCAGTTCGGCCGGCCGCGTGATCGACACCGACGAGGTGAGCGGGAGGTCGGCCAGCAGGTCGGCGATCTGTTCGAGCTTGAGCCGCATGCCGCCATCGATCCATGGCTGTGCCATCAAGTGGTCGTACTCGGTGGAAAGGTTGATCGAGTCGATCACCTGCCCCTGGGCGTCGAGCAGGCCGCCGGTGCCGGTGAGGAACACGATCTTGTAGGGCTGCAGCACGCGCACCAGTTCATTGGCGGCAATGTCCGCGTTGATGTTGAGAAGCTGGCCCTCGGCGGTTTCGCCAAGGCTGGCGATCACCGGGATCGCGTTGGCGCGCAACGCCCCCTCGATCGGCGCGAGTTCGACGCCGGTGGTCCTGCCGACCATGCCCAGCGCCTCGCGGTCCAGGTAGTCGGACATGAAGACGCCCGACGCCACCGACACGGCGCGCGTGTCCATCGCATGCAGCGCGTCGACCAGGCGCAGGTTCTGCTGCTGGAACACGCGGCGCACCACGCCCATCGCCTGCGGCGTGGTTACGCGAAGGCCCCCCACCGTCTGCTTGGTGATGCCGGCGGCGGCCAGTTCCTGGTCCAGCTGCGGACCTGCGCCGTGCAGCACGATGGGCGTGAGGCCCACCTGCTGCAGGAAAGTCAGCGACGAGGCCAGCGCTGGCAGGTCGTCTCGCAGCACGGCGCCGCCGACCTTGACCACGGCGAAGCGCTTGGCGTCCACCTGCGAGAAGCGCTTGAGGTACTGCTGGATTTCCTTGGCGCTGCCCATGCTCTCGAGCAGGCGCACGATGGTCTTGCGCGTGTGCTTATGCGTTTCCACGGCTCACGATCCGGTAGAGGTTGTCTGCGTATTGCCGCAGTTGGTCGAGCGCGACCCATTCGTCCGCGCTGTGCGCCTGGGCGATGTCGCCCGGGCCGTAGACGAACGCGGTGTAACCGGCCGCGGAGAACAGTGCCGCTTCGGTCCAGAAATCCACCGCGTTGCCGACCGGGATCTCCAGTTCGTCCGCCAGGTCGCGCGCCACCAGCCGCCTCGCCTCCGCGCTGGCGGTATCGCCGGCCGGCAGCGAGCTGCCGCGGAAGGTTTCCTCGAAATGCACCGGCGGCACGTCTCCGACATTGCGGAAATGGTCGAGCAGCGCATCCGGATCCATGGTCGGCAATGGCCGGAAGCCGAAGCGCACCTCGGCCGCCGGCGCGATCACGTTCGCCTTGATGCCACCTTCCACGCGGCCGATGTTGAAGCGCAGGCCGGTCAGGCCGCCGAAGCGCTCATGCGATTGCGCGGCCACGAAGTCCAGCGCCGCCGCGCCCCAGCGCACGGCCTGGTGCAAGGCGCTGTCGGAAGGTTTCTGCTCGCCCGAGGCGTGGCCCGCCTGGCCGGCGAAGCGCATCAGCACCGACTGGATGCCTCGGTGCGCCAGCACCGCCTCGCCCCGTGTGGGCTCGGCCACGATCACGGCCTCGTAGGGAGTCCGCTCTGCCACCGTTGGAAAGGCGCGCAGGAAGCCGGCGATGCAGCGCGCGTCGTTGGCTTCTTCGTCGGTGGAGAACAGCAGCGCCAACGGGCCGTCGGTGGCCTGCGCCACCGCCAGCAGCACGGCCGCAGCGCCCTTGATGTCGCAGGCGCCGAGGCCGATGGCACGGTCCTCCTCGACACGCAGCACGTGCGGATCGGCGCTCCACGCAGGCGAGTCGGGCACCGTGTCCAGGTGCACGTTGAACAGCAGCCGCGGCTGGCCGCGCACGGCATGCAGGGTCACGGCGCCGGCGCCGTGATCGGTCAGCGTCACGTCGAAGCCGGACAGCTGTGCGCGCAGGTAATCGAACATCCCGCCCGTACCGATGGCCCGCGGCGGATTGCGCGTGTCGAAGGCGACCAGCGCGCGCAGGTGCTCCAGCGTGGCATCCAGCAGGGTGCGCATTACACGCCCCACGGAGGCAAAGTTCCTTTCCCTACGGGAGGGCGGAGAAGAGAGATGCGCATGATCCTCATGCCTTGGCGCTCCGGTTCACTTCCGCCCACAGCGTCGAGCTCATGCCGAACAGCTTGATGAAGCCCTCGGCCTCCTCCACGCCCCAGTCGGCCGACTGCGCGTAGGTGGCGCCCTTGGCGTTGAGGATGTGCGGCGACTCCAGCGCCACGGCATCGACCGTGCCGCCATGCGTCTGCAGCGTCACGACGCCGTTGACGGTGGCCTGGCTCGACGCCAGGAAGGCTTCCAGGTCGGTCTTCAACGGATCGTGGAAAAAGCCTTCATAGACCACTTCCACCCACTTGCGCGCCACGTCGGGCTTGAAGCGGTTCTGCTGCTTGGAAAGCACCGCCTCCTCCAGCGCACGATGCGCCGCGAGCAGCGCGAACAGGCCGGGCGCCTCGAACACGATGCGGCCCTTCAGGCCGATGGTCGTGTCGCCGGTGTACATGCCGCGACCGACACCGTAACGGGCGAACAGCGCGTTGAGCTTCGCCAGCAGTTGATGACCCGGCAGGCGCTCGCCGTCCAGGCTCACCGCTTCGCCGCGCTCGAAACCGACCTTCACCGCAAGCGGTTCGGACGGCCATTCGGCGCGCGGCTTGCACCAGCCACGCGCGCCCTCGCCCGGCGTCTGCCATTTGTCGATCTCGCCGCCGGACATGGTCACGCCCAGCAAATTCTCGTTGATGGTGTAGGCCTGCTGCTTGGCACGCACGCCGAAGCCGCGCTCCTCCAGGTATTTCTGCTCGTACGCACGAGTCTGGGTGTGCTGCTTCTGGATCTCGCGGATCGGCGCCACGATCCGGTAGTCGCCCAGCGCCTTCACCGCCAGGTCGAAACGCACCTGGTCGTTGCCCATGCCGGTGCAGCCGTGCGCAATGGCGTTGGTGCCGAGCTCCGCGCAGCGCTCGAGCGCCGCCTCCACGATCAGGTAGCGGTCGGAGACCAGCAGCGGGTACTGGCCCTGGTAGCCCTCGCCCGCCCACACGAACGGCTTGACGAAGCCGTTCCAGATCGCGGGGCCGCCGTCGACGGTGCGATGGCTGGCCACGCCCAGTTCCGCGACGCGGTGTTCGATGAAGGCGCGCTCCTCGTCATCAACGCCGCCGGTATCGGCAAACACGGTATGCACGTTCCAGCCCTGCTCCTTGAGGTAGGGCACGCAGAAGCTGGTGTCGAGGCCGCCGGAAAAGGCGAGGACGATGTCTTGCTGGTTCATGGGTTGTCTCGTTCGGATCGGTCGGTCAGGAAGCGAGCAGCGAAGCCATCACGGCCTTCTGCACGTGCAGGCGGTTTTCGGCTTCGTCGATGGCGATGCAGTAGGGCGCATCCATCACCGCATCGGTCGCCTTGACGTTGCGGCGCAGCGGCAGGCAGTGACTGAACAGGCCGTGGTCGGTCAGCGCCATCTTGGCCTCATCCACCATGAAGTGCCGGTGTGCCTCGCGAACGGGCTTTTCCTGTTCCCAGCGACCGAAGTACGGCAGCGCGCCCCAGCTCTTGGCGTAGACCACATGGGCGCCGCGGTAGGCTTCCTCGATGTCGTGGCTGATCTTCAGCGAGCCGCCGTTCTGCGCGGCGTTCTGCCGGCCGGCCTCCATGTAGCGTTCGTCGAGCACGTAGTCGGGCGTCGGGCACAGCAGGGTCACGTCCATGCCTAGCTTGGTGGCGATCAGCAGCGCCGAGTTGGCCACCGCGGTGTTGAGCGGCTTGGGATGATAGGTCCAGGTCAGGACGTACTTCTTGTTCTGCAGGTCACCCAGGTGTTCTTTCAGCGCCAGCGCATGCGCCAGCTCTTGGCAGGGATGGGTGATCGTCTCCATGTTGATCACCGGCACGGTGGCGTAGCGGGCGAACGCCTTGATGACGCGGTCCTCGCGGTCCACCGACCAGTCCTGGAACTTCGGGAAGGCGCGCACGGCGATCAGGTCGACGTAGCGGCTGAGCACGCGCGCGACTTCGGCGATGTGTTCTTCCGCCTCGCCGTCCATCACGGTGCCGACCTCGAACTCGATCGGCCACGCGTCCTTGCCCGGAGCAAGCACGATTGCGTGGCCGCCGAGTTGGAACGCGCCCAGCTCGAAGCTGGTGCGCGTGCGCATCGAAGGATTGAAGAACAACAGCGCAATGGACTTGCCGCCCAGTTGCTGGCCACGCGGCGAGCGCTTGAACGCTGCAGCCTGCTCCAGCAGGGTGTCTATCTCGGCGCGGCTGTAGTCCTGGGTAGTGAGGAAGTGTCGAACGGCCATGACGGGTGCCTCTTGTGAAGAGTGCGGCCGTGGATGGCCGCTTTTTTTCTTCTGCGCAGTTGGCCTGCGCACAAGCAACTCGGATCGGGGCGACCGCGGCGGGCTTCCTGAAAACAAAAAACCCGGCGCGGTGGCCGGGTTTGTTCGTCGTTGCGCCTGTTGCGCGTGCAGCGACAGCCTACCCGGCCGGATGTCGGACCAGCGGTCGGCGCGCACGCGACGTCATGCCAGCGGCCATACGGGCGCTGGTAAGCACGGTAGCGGTGTAGACGGCTGCGGACATGGTGCTTCCGGACAGGGAAGCCGGCATCATGCCGGCATTCGTGTGGCGGTGCAACAACTTTTTTTGGACGTCCATACAGACGGACGGCCAAAACGAAAGCCGCCGCCCGGAGGCGGCGGCTTCGTGATGGCAGGGGCTGTTTATTCGGCCGGGGCGACGCTCACGCGCACCCGCAGTCGTTCGCCGGGATCGTAGTTCAGTCGCGAGACGTAGACGTCGCCGTGGTACCGGTATTCGACGTCGTAACCCATCAGGCGGCGCTGCTCGCTGACCGAGCTGACTTGACGGCAGCGGGTCACCGTGTCGTCGTACTCCTGCTCGCCACGGCGGGCCACGCCGTGGCCGACCGCACCACCGGCCACCGCGCCGGCGACCGTGGCCGCCTTGCGGCCGTCGCCCTTGCCGACGGTGTTGCCGAGCACGCCGCCGATCACCGCGCCAAGCACGGTGCCCGCGGTGGTGTTGCCGCCTTCGCGACGCACGACGGGCTCGTCGTAGCACTCCTGCCGCGGCACTTCGCTACGGGCGACGCCGTATACCGGATCGACGCGCAATACGTCGGCCCAGCCGTAGTGGGTGTTCGCGTCGTCGCCTTCGGCATACCGCCCGTCCTGCGCTTGCACGGCGCCCGTGGCGAGAACGAGTGCGAGAACGGGGAGAAACATCTTGCTCATGGGACCTCCAGCATGGTCCGTAATGCGCTTCTGCGCGATTGTCATTGCAACAAATTCACGCTGAATCAACGCTTAGAGCAGTCTGTGGATGACCGGGGCCGCCGGGTTCGTTCAGCATCGGTGGGCTTCCGGCCATCCCGGGCACCCGCTTGCCCGCCCTCGCCCCCCGATCCGAAGGGAGAGGGAGCTGAAGGCTGGCTGCTAAGATGCGCGGCTTGACCGCGCCAGCGACACGTCCGATGCCGATCACGCTCTACAACAGCCTCACCCGCCACACCGATCCCTTCGTGCCGCTCGATCCGGACCGGGTGACGATGTACCTGTGCGGACCGACGGTCTACAACTACGTGCACATCGGCAACGCGCGCGGACCGGTGGTGTTCGACGTGCTGGTGCGGCTGCTGCGTCGGAACTACCCGCGCGTGGTCTACGCCCGCAACATCACCGACGTGGACGACAAGATCAACGCCGCGGCGCTGGCCCAGGGCACGCCCATCGGCACGATCACCGACCGCTTCACGGCCGCCTACCGCCAGGACATGGCCGCGCTGGGCATCGCTCCGCCGGACATCGAGCCCCATGCGACAGCACACATCGGCGAAATCATCGCGATGATCGAGGCGTTGATCGCCGGGGGCCATGCCTACGCGGCCGGCGGCCACGTGCTGTTCGACGTGGACACCTACGCGGCCTACGGGCAGCTTTCCGGCCGCGACACCGACGAGTTGATTGCCGGCGCGCGCGTGGAAATAGCGCCATACAAGAAGAACCCGGCAGATTTCGTGCTGTGGAAGCCATCCACCCCCGAGCTTCCCGGCTGGGACAGTCCCTGGGGTCGCGGCCGCCCGGGTTGGCACATCGAGTGCTCGGCCATGAGTGCGGCGCATCTGGGCACGACGATCGACATTCACGCCGGCGGCGTGGACCTCATGTTCCCGCACCACGAGAACGAAGTCGCGCAGTCCACCTGCGCCCACGGCGGCCAAGCGTTCGCGCGCTGGTGGCTGCACAACGGCATGCTTACTTTCGACGGGCGCAAGATGTCCAAGTCGCTGGGCAACGTGCTGTTGGTGCACGAGCTGCTCAAGCGTCATCCGCCTGAAGCGCTGCGCCTGTTGCTGCTGCGCGGTCACTACCGGCAGCCGCTGGACTGGTCCGATGCTGCGCTGGCGCAGGCGGTAAGCACGCTGGATGGCTGGTACCGGGTGCTGCGCGACCTGGCGCACGTGCCGGTGGAGGGCGAGTTGCCCGTTCCCGCGCGGGTGGAGGCCGCCCTGTGCGACGACCTCAACACCCCGCAGGCGCTCGCCGAGTTGGCGCTGCTTGCCGACGCCGCACGCCAGTCCGCCAGTGCCGGGGCCAAGGCCGCGCTGCTGGGTGGCGGTGCCCTGCTCGGCCTGCTGCAGGAGGATCCGGAAGCCTGGTTCAGGCGCGGGGACGACGCGGTCGACGCGTCCCGTATCGAAGCCCTGCTCGAAGATCGCCGCACTGCCCGCGCGGCGCGCGACTTTGTCCGCGCCGACGCCATCCGCGACGAACTGACCGCCATGGGCGTGGTGATCGAGGACGGCGCGCAGGGCACGCGCTGGAGCATCTCAAAAAGCTAGCCGCTCTTCGCACGAGTCCGCTTGCGGGCGATGCTTCGGCGTCCAACCGGGACAGGGCATCGCGCTCAAGCGAACTCCAGCAGGCGACCCTGCCTGTCGCGTCGCGCTGCGCGATAATGTCCGCATGAACACCACCACCCCCAGCGCCGCGCAGGCGCAGATGGACATCGCCGAGGAATTCGCCTTCTTCAGCGACTGGTCCGAGCGCTACCAGTATCTGATCGACCTGGGCAAACAGCTGCCGCCCTTCCCGGAGGAGTGCAAGACCGAGGAGCACCGAGTGCACGGCTGCCAGTCGATGGTGTGGCTCGTCCCCGAGGGCGACGCCGGGAAAATGCAGTTCACCGCAACCAGCGATTCGGCCATCGTGTCCGGATTGATCGCGCTGGTGCTGCGCGTGTACTCGGATCGGCCGGCCGCCGAGATCCTGGCGACCGAGCCCGAGTTCGTGCAGTCGATCGGCCTGGCCAAGCATCTCTCTCCGACGCGTTCCAACGGCCTGACGGCAATGCTGGCCAAGCTCAAGGGTTACGCGGCGCAAGCGCTGGCTGGAGACTCCCCGTAAAGCGCGTTCGCGCGACCGGATGCATGGCGGTCGCGCAGATGCGCTCCTACAAAGGATTCCGCCTGCCCGACCTGTCGACCATCTGCAGATACCCGCGAAACGACGATCGCGTCGACGGATAGCGGGGCTACTGGCTTGAGGCCGAGCTTCCCGTAGGAGCACGCCTTGGGCGCGCGACCGGGACGCCTGCGCTCGCGCACAGCTGCGCTCCTGTGGGAAATTCGGCCTGCCTGAAACACGAAGCCCCGCATTGCGCGGGGCTTCGTCCGATCGGATCGGTGACGTCAGTCGCCCATCTGCTTCTGCAGATGCTCGCGACGCTCCTGCGCGTCGAGCGACAGCGTGGCGATCGGGCGGGCGTCCAGGCGCTCCAGGCCGATTTCCTCGTCGGTCTCTTCGCAATAGCCGTAACGACCTTCCTCGATCCGGCGAAGCGCCTTGTCGATCTTGGAGATCAGCTTGCGATAGCGGTCGCGGGTACGCAGCTCGAGCGAGTTTTCCGTTTCGCGGGTGGCACGCTCGGCCTCGTCGCCGACGTCGCGCACTTCGTCGCGCAGGTTTTCCATCGTCTGGCGCGATTCCTCGACCAGCTGGTCGCGCCAGTCCCGCAACTTGTTGCGGAAGTAGGCGAGATGCTTGGGGCTCATGTACTCCTCGTCGTTCGAGGGACGGTAACCCTTGGGCAGGTCGATGTTGATGGTGGAAGGCAGGGCGTAACGGCCATCCTCGCGGGTCACGCCATTGTCGAGAGTTGTAGCGGAATTATTCATTGAGGACTGCGGGGTCTTCTGTTTCTTGAGTGGGGTATGGCGGGCGGTGGCCGTGGCCACGCGTGGGGTCACCATGGCGACGGCACTCGCCACTTTGCCCTTCATGGGCGCAACGGCGGGTGATGGAGATGTTTGCTTGGTCGCGACCGCCGGTGTCGCCGGTAGCACCGATGATGGCTTACCCGGTTTTGCGGCGGGCTTGCTCACGATCTTGTACGGCGGCTGCGCATTGGCCGGTTTCGCGACAGCTTTCTTGGCAGGCTTTGCCACCGGCCTGGTGGGTGCCGCTTTCTTCGGGGCCGCCTTGACCGCCGGCTTCGCCATCTTCTTCGGCGTGGCCTTCGGCTGCGGCTTGACGGGCTTTTTGGCCGCGACCTTCGGGGCCGGCTTGGCCTTGACGGCAGGCGTGGCCTTCTTCACCGCCGGAGCCGGCTTGCGAGCGGCGCTCTTGGCAGCTGTCTTGGCGGCAGGCGCCTTCCTGGCCGGAGTCTTCTTTGCCACGGCCTTGCTGGCCGGCTTGGCCGCCGGTTTCGCGGCTGCCTTGCCGGCGACCGGCTTGCGCGCAACGGGCTCCTTCGCCGACGCCGGTTTGGCGGCCGGCTTGCGGGCGGGCGCGGCCTTCCTGGCGGTGGCAGCGCTCTTGCCGGCCCGGGCTGCGGCGACCTTGGGCTTGGTCGTCCTGGCTTCTTTCGCCTTTCCCGCAGTCTTCCCTTTCTGCGCCTTGGCGGCGGTCGAACTACGCGTCGTTTTCGCCATTTCCCTTCACCGTTTTGGCCGTGGCGGCCGGGTGTTATAGCCCATGCGTCTTACACCATCAACAGGCATCTGGAATACTTCAAGGCACTACATGCCGCGAGCCGTTCTGGCTGCGTGAACGAAGTGACCCGATTCCTGCTCCTCCTGCTTGGCGCCTACAAACGCTTGTTGAGCCCCCTGCTGGGTCAGCGTTGCCGCTTCCACCCCAGTTGTTCCGATTATGCACGGATTGCCATCGTGCGCTTCGGTCCGCTGCGTGGCAGCGTGCTGGCGCTGTGGCGAATCGTTCGCTGCCAGCCCTTGTGCGATGGCGGCGAAGACCCGGTTCCCGCACATTTCCATTTGACGCGCTGCCGTTCCCACGGGGAACGCTGATGTAACGAATGGCCGGGCGGTGCGGGGAGCGTCGTCCGGATGTGGCGGATTAGGGCAACCGGCGCGCAAAGGGCCCGCTGTTCTTTTCCCGAACGCGGGAAAGGAATCGATTACGCGGCGGAGCCGTAGCCGCCGGGCACGCCCTTGCTGGCGTAGGCCACCGCGTCGTGGGGGTGCAGGCTTTCCTGGTGTTCCAGCCGCACGTGGAAATCGGCGATGCGCGGGTCGGCATCCAACGCCTTCTGGATGCGCCTCGCAGCGTCCTCGCAAAACATCAGGTTGCCGCCGTTGGCCAGCGCGAAGGCCTGCTCGTCCTCGCGCTTGACCGCCGTCTGCACCGGCGTGCCCAGCGCCTGTTCGACGCGATCGAGCGTGGAGATCAGGTCGAAGCCGACACCGTCGGCCAGGCGCACCAGCAGCCGCGCGACGCTACGCTGAGCATGCGGCGTGGCGACGATGCCCTGTTCGCTGCCCAGCCATGCCATGACCGCCGCATGGTCGACCGGCCTGGAGGCATCGAAATCGCGCGAGAACTGTTCCTGGATGAGCTGCCGCGACAACGCGGCGGATGCCGGGCAGGTGGAGGAATAGACCACCTCGGTGCCGAGTTCGAGCTGGAAACCGTCGGCGCCCAGGCTCGCCTCGATCGACACCGGGTAGGCGCGCCAGCCGCTGTTGCCGCTGCGCAAGGCCTGCCGGCGCACCAGATGGTCGAAGCGGATGCTGATGCGGGCGCGGTCGGAAAGATCCCTGTGGGATTCGAGGAACGCCTGCAGCAGTGCTTCGATCATCGCCGCGTCCAGCGGCTTGGCGCTGAGGTGCCGGTCGACCAGCAGGTAGAGCCGCGACATGTGGATGCCACGCTTGTCCGGCCGGGTCAGGTTGACGAACGCGCCCACCTGCGCACTGGCGCGCTCCACATTGCCGTCGCCGGCATCGAAGCGCACCGGCACCTCGATACCGTCCATGCCCACCCAGTCCAGCGCCCCGGCCAGGTGCGGCTGTGCCTGGACAGCGACGTCGGGCAACAGGCGGGCGGTGTTTTCGTGGCTGTGCATGGGATGTCCTTGCGGCAGGCGGGGGCCGTGCGGCTTTCTATTTTGGGGCAGCGCGCGCGGGGGCAACAGGCATGCTGCGGAAACACTGTGTTGAGTGCCCGGCCACTTCCACCCGGTTTGGTCAAGCGGCATTCCCGCGGCGCCAGCGCCGCGCGGCCTGCCAGGCCGCCAGGGTCGTCGCCAGGCCGCCGGGCGGACCCGCGTGCTGCAGGACCTGCAGCGGCTCGGCGGCGCCGGCCGCGCGCCGGGCCAGGCGTTCGCCCGCATGCGATTCGACGGCGCGGAACACGCTGAGTGGGCCGGCCAACAGCGCCGCCTCGCGCCAGGCGGTCATAAGCTCCTCCAGCTGATCGCGCACGGCCGCGTTGCGCGCTGGGCCCGCACGTCGCAGCTCGTCGCGGCGGAGGCCATGGCGGGCCAGCGACGTCATCGGCAGCGGCAGACGGTCGCGTTCGGCATCATCATCCAGCCGGCGCAGTGCGTGCAGCAGGTGAGCGATCGCGGCCACCCGCGCGGCGCGCTCGGGCGAAGCCGACTCGCCGAACCACCAGGCGGTCTCGAGCGCGGCCAGTGCGCCGTGCAATTGCGAGGCGGCCGCCAGCTGGGCGCTGAAGTCGGCCGCAGTGCCCTCTTCCAGTTGGGCCATGGCCGCCAGCACCGGCGCCAGCCAGCGCTCGCTGTCGATGCGGCTGGTGCGTTCGTCGTCGAACAGCACCTGGGTCAGTGGGTGACGGCCGCCGCTTTCCGCGGCCCCGGCCAGCTCCTCCGCCCACCAGTTGAGTTTGGTGGCGGCCACGTGCGGCTCGCGGATGCCGTAGGCGGCGGCAAGCAGTTCCTGCTCAAGCGCGGCAAGGGCGATGTGGCCGGCGTGGCGCGCGGGATCGACGAACGCGAGCGCCACGCGCTGCGCCGGCTGCGCGGCCAGCCACTTGTTTACATAGCTTTGCAGTGCATCGTGGCCTGCGTCCATCACGCCACCGCCTGGCCGCGGCGCAGCCAGTGGGCGAACTGGGCGGGCGTATCGAGCACGGCGTCGGCATCCCATTCGCGCGGATCGCCGCCGTCGAGGTAACCCCAGGCCACCGCGACGGTATACAAGCCGGCGGCCGCTCCGGCCATGACGTCGCGGCGGTCGTCGCCGACAAACAGGCTGCGGGCTGGATCGATGCCGGCGCGCTCGCAGGCCAGGCGCACGGGGGCCGGGTCGGGCTTTTTCACCGGCAGAGTGTCGCCGCTGACCACTGCCGCGGCGCGGCCGTCCCAGCCGATGCGCTTGAGCAGCTCTTCGGTGAGGAAGCCGGCCTTGTTGGTGACGATGCCCCAGCGCACGCCGGCCGCCTCCAGCTGGGCGAGCATGGGTTCGATGCCCTCGAACGGGTGCGTTGCCGTGCCCATGGCTTCTTCGTACAGCGCCAGGTAGCGCTCCACGCGCGCCTCCACCGCGGGCTCGCCCAGATGGCCGAAGGCGCAGCGCAACACCGCCTTGGCGCCCCGCGAAACCACCTCGCGCACCGGCGCATAGGGCGGCACCGGAACGCCCTCTTCCTCGCACTGTCGCTTCAATGCGGCGTAAAGATCGGGGGCGCTGTCGAGCAGCGTGCCGTCGAGATCGAACAGCACGCCCTCGAGCGTTGACGGGAACGACTTCATGCCGGCTTGCGCGCGCACAACAGGTAGTTGACCGAGGTGATGCGGCTCAACGATGCCTTGCGCGTGATCGGGTTGTAGGCCAGGCCGGATACATCTTCCAGCTCCAGCCCGGCATGGCGCAGCAGGCGGCCGAGCTCGGAGGGCTTCAGGAACTGTGCGTAGTGATGGGTGCCGCGCGGCAGCAGGCGCATCACGTACTCGGCGCCGAGGATCGCCGCGCCGAAGGCGGCCGGCGTGCGATTGAGCGTGGACATGAACAGGCGTGCGCCCGGCTTGAGCATCGCGGCCAGATCGGTCACCAGCGATTCCGGATCGGGTACGTGCTCGATCAGCTCCATGCAGCAGACCGCGTCGAAGCTGTCCGGTTCGCTGGCGGCCAGGGCTGCGGACGACTGCACGCGGTAGTCGACCTCCAGCTCCGACTCGAACAGGTGCAGCTTCGCCACCTCGATCACCTTCCCGCCGAGGTCGATGCCGGTCACCTGCGCGCCCTCGCGCGCCAGCGCCTCGCTGAGCAGGCCGCCGCCGCAACCAACGTCGGCCACCTTCGCGCCGCGCAGGTCCACGCGGGCGGCAACGTAGGCGGCGCGCACGGGATTGAGGTCATGCAGCGGGCGCGATTCGCCGTCCGGGTCCCACCAGCGCGCGGCCAGCTTGTCGAAGCGGGCGATCTCGTCGGGGCTGACGTTGGTGGTGGTGGTTTCGGTCATGGAAACAGTCCTTGCAAACGCGGGCTTTTCGAAGGAGCGGATGGCTAACCGGCCTGCCATTCGTACACCGTGACGTCCCAACCGCCGCTGACGTGGGTCGGGTCGCGATGGGCGATCGTGCGCGCCTCCTCCAAGCCTGCCGCGCGTAGCAGATAGGCGCCGCCGGACTTGTCGCCGAACGGGCCCGACCGCTCGACGCGATCCTCCGCGCGCAGTTCGTCCAGGAAACGCTGGTGCGCCGGCACCACCGCAGGGTCGAACTGCGGACGGCGCATGACCATGACGAGATAGAGATTCATGGGACTTCCTTACGAGAACGCGACAATGCGCTCGCGCCACGCGTGCGCCTTGGCCAGGATCGCCGCCGGGTCGAGGTCGACCAGCTCACGCGCTGCCAGCTTGCGGCGACCGGCGATCCACACGTCAGTCACCTGGTGCCGACCGGCCGCGTAGGCCAGTTGCGAGGCCACGTGGAACAGCGGTTGCGTCTCGATGTCGCTCAGCCGCACGGCGGCGAGGTCGGCCTGTTTGCCCGGCTCGATCGAGCCGATGCGGCTCTCCAGGCCCATCGCCCTGGCACCGTTGAGCGTAGCCGCGCGCAGCGCGAAGGCGGCGTCGAATGCCGCGGCATCCGAAGCGACGGCCTTGGCCAGGATTGCCGCGGTGCGCAGTTCGCCGATCATGTCCAGGTCGTTGTTGGAGGCGCAACCGTCAGTGCCGATCGCCACGTTGACGCCGGCCCGGCGCAGCTTCTCCGCCGGGCAGAAGCCGGAGGCCAGCTTGAGGTTGGACTCGGGGCAATGCACCACCGACACGCCGGCATCGGCACAGGCGGCGATTTCGCCATCCGTCACCTGGGTCATGTGCACCGCGATCAGGCGGTCGTTGACCAGGCCGAGCTTCTGCAGGCGCTGGAACGGACGCAGGCCGGATTTCTTCTTCTCTTCCTCGACTTCGTGGGCCGTCTCGTGCAGGTGCAGGTGGACCGGGATGTCGAGCTGGTCGGCCAGCACGCGGATGCGCTCGAAACTCTCGTCGGACACGGTGTAGGGCGCGTGCGGCGCGAATGCGGTGCCGACCAGGCCGTCGCCGCGGAAGCTGTCGTGCACCTCACCCGCGCGCTCGAAGTATTCGTCCTGGCTCTTGGCCCAGGTGGTCGGGAACTCGATCACCGGCAGGCCGACCACGGCGCGGAAGCCGAGCCGCCGGTACGTCGCGCCGATCACGTCGGGGAAGAAGTAGTTCTCGTTGGCGCAGGTGGTGCCGCCGCGCAACATCTCCGCCACCGCCAGTTCCACGCCGTCGCGCACGAACTCCGGCCCGATCACCTTCGCTTCTGCCGGCCAGATGTGCTGCTGCAGCCAGGTCATCAGCGGCAGATCGTCGGCCAGGCCGCGCAGCAGCGTCATCGGGTTGTGCGTGTGGCTGTTGACCAGGCCGGGGATCAGCGCGTGCTCGGGCAGCTCCGCCCGCTCCCGCGGCGCGTAGAGCCCGCGCGCCTGGGCGATCGGCATGATCGCCTTGATCTGGCCGCCGTCGATCGCCACCGCATGGTTTTCCAGCACCACGGCGTGCGGCTCCACGGGAACCACCCAGCGGGCTTCGATGAGCAGGTCGATCTCGGTGGTGGCTTCGGTCATCGCGGTCTCGTGTAGCGGTGGAACGAAAACGGCACGGCGCCTGCGCTGCCGTGCCGTCGGTTTGCTGCTGCCGGCGCTTACTTGCCGACGCGGCTGACGTATTCGCCGGTGCGGGTGTCGACCTTGATCACCTCGTCGGTGCCCACGAACAGCGGCACGCGCACCACGGCACCGGTCTCGAGCGTGGCCGGCTTGCCGCCGCCGCCGGAGGTGTCGCCACGGACGCCCGGGTCGGTCTCGGTGATCTTCAGCTCGACGAAGTTCGGCGGCTGCACGGTGATGATCTCGCCGTTGAACAGCGTGACCACGCACTCCTCCTCGCCCTTGAGCCACTTCGCCGCATCGCCCACGCCGGCCTTGGTGGCCTGGTGCTGCTCGAAGGTTTCCTGCTGCATGAAGTGCCAGAACTCGCCGTCGGAGTACAGGTACTGCATGTCGGTATCGTTGACGTCGGCCACTTCGAACGAATCGGACGACTTCATCGTCTGTTCGGTGGTGCGCCCGGTCTTCAGGTTGCGGATGAAGATGCGGGTGAACGCCTGGCCCTTGCCGGGCTTGATGAAGTCGGCGTCGGTGATGACCCACGGGTCGTTGTTGTGAAGGATCTTCATACCCTTCTTGACGTCGTTGAGACCGGCGGTCGCCATGCGCTTCTGCTCCAGAGGTAAACACCGCCGTTCCGGCGGCTAAGATAGGTATTTGCACGGGCCGCAGGCCCGCCTCAAGGCCCGCCATGATAACCGCAAGCCCCGCCGCCCGCCTATCGCCGACCGCGCCCGACTGGCGCGAGCTGTGGCGTGATGCCATCACCGACGCGGGCGAGCTGCTTGCCGCCGTAGGGCTCGCACACCTGAGCGATCGGCTGCCTCCGGCCGATGCCGGCTTCGCGCTGCGGGTGCCGCGGGGATTCGTGTCGCGCATGCGCCGGGGCGACCCCGGCGACCCCCTGCTGCTGCAGGTGTTGCCGCAGCTGGCCGAGCTCGAGCAGGTCCCCGGTTTCGTGGTCGACGCCGTGGGGGATCTGGCCGCACGGGAGGCGCAGGGCGTGCTGCACAAGTATCACGGTCGCGCCTTGCTGATCGCCAGCGGCAGCTGCGCGGTGAACTGCCGTTACTGCTTCCGCCGGCATTTCCCCTATGGCGAGGAGATCGCCGCTGCCGGGCAGTGGCGGCAAGCGCTGGCGCACCTTCAGGCCGACCCGTCGATCAGCGAACTGATCCTGTCCGGTGGCGACCCGCTCGCCTTGTCCACCTCCAAGCTGGAGGAACTCGGGCGCGGCCTGGCCGACCTGCCCCAGGTCACCCGCCTGCGCATCCATACGCGCCTGCCCGTGGTGCTGCCCGAGCGCATCGACGCCCCCTTCCTGGCGTGGCTGGGCGCCTTGCCGCTGCAGAAGGTCATCGTGCTGCACGCCAACCACGCCAACGAGTTCGACCCGACCGTGGACGCCGCCTGCGCCGCCCTGCGCCAGGCCGGCGCCACCCTGCTCAACCAGTCGGTACTGCTGCGCGGGATCAACGACGACGCGGGCACCCTGGCGATGCTGTCAGAGCGCCTGTTCGGCGCGGGTGTGCTTCCCTACTACCTGCATCAGCTTGACCGCGTGCAGGGCGCCGCCCACTTCGAGGTGGATGACGCGCGGGCCTTGGGCCTGGTCGAGGCGTTGCGCCAGCGCCTGCCCGGCTATCTGGTACCGCGGCTGGTACGCGAAGTCGCCGGGGACGCGTCCAAACGCCCGCTGTAACCGGATACGCCGCCAGATGAGGCGGGCGTTGCCTTTGTGCGACTTGCCGCTGGCGCTATGTGAGCGAATCCGTTACAAACCGGGGATGAGGGTGAGCGGCTGGAACCGCTCGCCCTTCCGGTCGCGGCGAGGGGCGCCAGCGACCCAGCCGATCCAGGGGAAGCCGCCAGGGCTCAATGAAAAAAGACTCCGTCATCAAGATCCTCTTCGTCGAGAAATCGGTCGAGGACGCCGAACAGATCATCAGCCTGTTGCGCAACGCGGGCATCGCGGTGCGTCCGGCCCGGGCGACCCAGACCGACCAGGTGCAGGCGGCGCTGGACGAGCTGGAGCCGGATATCGTGCTGTTCGACCCGGCCGCGGGCATGGAGCTGCGCGAGGTGGCCCATCTGCTCGACGCGCATGGCCGCGACGTCGCGCTGCTGGCGCTGGTCAACCAGCTCGACACCCAGAGCGTGGCCGAGATGTTCGCCGGCGGCGTGCGCGGAACCGCGCTGCGTACCCAGCCCAAGCAGCTGATCGCGGTACTGCAGCGCGAGTTCGAGGCATTGCATACGCGGCGCCAGGTGCGCTTGCTGGAGGCCGCGCTGCGCGAATCCGAGCGCCGCTGCGACGCCCTGCTCGACTCCTCCACCGATCCCATCGCCTACGTGCACGAAGGCATGCACGTTCGCGCCAACCGTGCCTATCTGGAAACCTTCGGCTACGAGGACTTCGACGACCTGCTCGGCCTGCCCGTGCTGGACATGATCGGCACGGCCGACGCCGAAGCCTTCAAGAATCTCCTGCGCGCCCACTCGCGCAAGGAGAAGGCACCCAACCAGGTCGAGCTGCAGGCCCGTCGCGCCGATGCCAGCACTTTCAAAGCCACGGTCGAATTCGCCGGCGCCACGTTCGAGGGCGAACCTTGCCTGCAGATCGTGTTCCGCCGCCAGCAGGTCGACCCGGCGCTGATCGAGCAATTGCAGCGCGATGCGGTGACCGGCCTGTTCAATCGAGCCCGCACGCTCGAGTACATCGACGAGTCGGTTGCCGCCGCGGCCAAGGGCAAGAAGGGCCAGACGCTGCTCCTGATCGAACCGGACAACTGGCAGACCATCGTGGCCGGCATCGGCCTGGGCCAGGCCGATGAGCTGCTCGCCGCGTTCGCGGGCCGCATCAGCGCCTTGCTGAGCGAGACCGACATGGCTGGCCTGCTGGCCGAGCACACCATCGGCGTGATGCTGGACTCGCGCAGCGACGAGGCGATCAAGCAATGGATCGACGGCGTGCTGCAGGCCGTTGCCAGCGACATCTTCGACGCGGGAACCCGCTCGATCACGGTCACCGCGAGCATCGGCGGCAGCCTGCTGGGCGAGAAGAACGCCAATGCCGAACTGCTGCTCAACCAGGCCAGCCAGGCGCTGCGCAACGCGCACAGCCAGGGCGGCGGGCGCAGCGAACTGCACGACCCGGCCGCACGCGAGAAGGCCGAGGAGGAGCGCGAGCGCTACTGGCTGCAGCTGCTCAAGCAGGCGCTGGAGCAGGACAACTTCGTGCTCTACCACCAGCACACGATCAGTTTGCAGGACGCCGAGGGCGAGTACTCCGAGGTGCTGCTGCGCATGAACGGGCCGCAGGGCGAGGTCCTGCCCGGCTTCTTCATGCCGATCGCCGAGAAGCATGCCCTGACGCCGGCGATCGATCGCTGGGTGCTCAACCGCGCCATCGAGATGCTAAAGGCTCGCGACGGCCAGGGCGTGCAGACAACGTTCTTCGTCAAGCTCACGGCGCAATCGATGCAGGACGCCACGTTCCTGCCCTGGCTGGAAGACCGGCTCAAGCGCGCTGCGCTGCGCCAGGGCCAGATCGTGCTGGAGATGACCGAGAGCAAGGTGGTGACGCTGCTGCGCCCGGCGCAGGAGTTCATCACCCGCTGGAAGAAGATGGGCGGGCGGTTCGCGCTGGAACAGTTCGGCTCGGGCCTGAACTCGTTCCAGCTGTTGACCCACATCGATGCGGACTACCTGAAGATCGACCGCACCTACATGAACCAGTTGCCGCAACATCCCGAGAACCAGAAGAAGATCGGGGAGATCTGCGTGCAGGCCCACGAGTCGAAGCGACTGACCGTGGCCGAGTGGGTCGAGGACGCGACCAGCACCTCGCTGCTGTTCGCCTGCGGCGTGGATTTCGTGCAGGGCAACTTCCTGCAGGAGCCGCAGCGGCTGATGTAGGCGGCCAGGTTGGCCGGTAGGGCGCGCCCTGTGCGACCGCGGGCCTGGCGGCCGCGCACCGGGTGCGCTCCGACAAGGGGACAAGCCTTCTGGCCGCGCAAAAACGAAAGCCCCGCGGATCGCTCCGCGGGGCTTTCTCGTAAAACAGCGAGTCGTCGCTTACTCGGCGGCAGCAGCGGCCTTCGCGGCAGCCTTGGCGGCCGACACGGCGGCGATGTCTTCCTTGATGCGGGCAGCCTTGCCTTCCAGGCCACGCAGGAAGTACAGCTTGGCGCCGCGCACCTTGCCCTTGCGCTTGACCTGCACCGAATCGATGGCCGGACTGTGCGCCTGGAACACGCGCTCCACGCCGGTGCCGTGCGAGATCTTGCGCACGGTGAAGGCCGAATGCAGGCCGCGGCTGCGCTTGGCGATGACGATGCCCTCGAAGGCCTGCACGCGTTCGCGGTTGCCTTCCTTCACCTTGACGTTGACCACCACGGTGTCGCCAGGGCCGAATTCCGGCAGCTGGCGGGTGATCTGCTCGGCTTCGAACTGTTCGATGATCTTGTTCATGGCAACACCTGATTGAAATTTGCAATTACTGCGGCTTGACGGCCGCTTCGTCGTGCCGTTGCTGCTCTTGCCGAGCATGCTCGCGGCGGAATTCTTCAAGCAATGCACGGGACGTCTTGTCCAGCGCGCATTGCGCCAAAAGGTCGGGCCTTCGCAGCCAGGTCCGTCCCAGCGACTGCTTCAGGCGCCAGCGGCGGATCGCCGCGTGGTCGCCGGAGAGCAGCACCTCCGGCACGTCACCCAGTGCGTCATGCACCGGCTTCGCGTAGTGAGGACAGTCGAGCAACCCGTTCGAGAACGAATCCTGCTCGGCGGATTGCGCGTCGTTCAACGCGCCCTCCTGCAACCGGCCGACCGCGTCGATGACCACCGCGGCGCCCAACTCGCCCCCGGACAGCACATAATCGCCGATGGAGAGCTCCTCGTCGACCTCGTGCGCCAGCAGGCGTTCGTCCACACCCTCGTAACGCCCGCAGAGCAAGGCGATGCGCGGCAATTTCGCCAGCGCTTCCACCCTGCCCTGCGTCAGCCGCGCTCCCTGCGGACTGAGGTAGATCACGTGCGCCGGTTCCGGCGCCGCCTCGCGCATGGCCTTCATGGCCGCCCGCAAGGGCTCGATCAGCATCACCATCCCGGGTCCGCCACCACAGGTGCGGCCGTCCACGGTGCGGTAGTTGTCGGTGGCGTAGTCGCGCGGGTTCCAGGTTTCCACCCGCAGCAACTGGCGTTGCTGCGCGCGTCCCACGACACCGATGGCGGCGCACTGGCGCATGAAGTCGGGAAACAGCGTGACGACATCGATGCGCATCGGATCCCTCGCCTTGCTAGAACTCCGGATCCCAGTCCACCACCATGCGCCCGCCGGAAAGATCCACCGAACGCACGTAAGTCCCCTGGACGAAGGGAATCAGCCGCTCGCGCGCGCCATCCCTTACCACCACCACGTCGTTGGCGCCGGTAGCGAACAGGTGAGTCACCCGTCCCAGCGCCACGCCTTCGGTGGTGACGACCTCCAGACCCTCGAGGTCGACCCAGTAATACTCATCCTTCGCCGGAGGCGGCAGCAGCTCGCGGGAGACGTGGATGTCCTGCCCCACCAGTGCCGTCGCGGCGTCGCGTTCATCCACGCCGGGCAGGTGGCAGATCAGCCCCTTGCCCTGCGGACGTCCCGTGATTCCGGCGACCTCCTTTACCTCGCCCGGCGCCGTTTCGAGCAGCCAGGGCTGGTACTTGAAGATCTGCGTGCGCGGCTCGGTCCAGGATTCGATCTTGAGCCAGCCTTGCACACCGTAGAGCCCGACGATGCGTCCGACCAGGACGCGCCGACTGGCTGCGGCCACCTTAGGCGGCAGCCTGCTGCTTGCCCGCTTCCTTCAGCAGGGCGGCAACCTTGTCGCTCAGCTGGGCTCCCTTGCCCATCCACTCGTTGACGCGCTCGACGTTGAGCTCCAGGCGCTTGTCCTTGCCGGACGCGACCGGGTTGTAGAAGCCCACGTTCTCGATGCTGCGACCGTCGCGCTTGTTGCGCTGGTCGGTGACAACGACGTGGTAGAAGGGACGGCCCTTGGCGCCGCCGCGCGAAAGACGAATCTTGACCATAAGTAAAAGCTCCAGAGGTGCCGGCAGCGCCGGCAGCACGCACGGGATCCGCGCGCGGTAAACGCGGCATTTTAGTGGATTTTCGGTAAAAGGGAAGACCTTGGCGATGCCGTAGCCATCGGGCGTACCGCCCCCGGCCCCGGCTTGGACAAGGCTCAGCGCATCGGCGGGAAGCCGCCGCCCATCCCGCCCATGCCCTTCATGGCCCCGCGCATTTGCCGCAGCAGGCCCTTGGTGCCTCCCTTGGAGAGCTTGGACATCATCTTTTCCATCTGCATGTACTGCTTGAGCAGGCGGTTGACGTCGGCCGGCTGGGTGCCCGAGCCGCGCGCCACGCGGGCACGGCGCGAGCCGTTGAGCAGGTCGGGGTGGCGGCGTTCCTTCTTGGTCATCGAGCCGATGATCGCGACCATGCGCTTGATCTCGTTGTCGTTGACCTTCGACTTCACGTTGTCAGGCAGGTTGGCCACGCCCGGCAGCTTGTCCATCAGGCCGGCCAGGCCGCCCATGTTGTTCATCTGCTCGAGCTGGTCGCGCATGTCGTTGAGGTCGAAGCGCTTGCCCTTCATCACCTTCTGGGCGAGCTGCTGCGCCTTTTCCTGGTCGACCTTGCGCTCGACTTCCTCGACCAGCGAAAGCACGTCGCCCATGCCAAGGATGCGCTGCGCCACGCGATCGGGGTGGAAGGGTTCCAGCGCGTCGGTCTTCTCGCCGGCGCCCAGGAACTTGATCGGCCGCCCGGTGATGTAGCGCACCGACAGCGCGGCGCCGCCACGGGCATCGCCGTCGGTCTTGGTCAGCACCACGCCGGTCAGCGGCAGCGCCTCGCTGAACGCCTTGGCGGTGGTGGCCGCGTCCTGGCCGGTCATCGAATCGACCACGAACAGGGTTTCGACCGGCGTGATCGCGGCATGCAGCGCCTTGATCTCGCCCATCATCGCCTCGTCGATGTGCAGGCGGCCGGCAGTGTCGACCAGCAGCACGTCGACCACCTCGCGGCGGGCCGCGGCGATCGCGGCCTTGGCGATGTCGACCGGGTTCTGCCCCGCCTCGGACGGGAAGAACTTCACGCCGACCTGCTCGGCCAGCGTGCGCAACTGCTCGATGGCGGCCGGACGATAGACGTCGCAGCTGACCACCATCACCTTCTTTTTCTTGCGCTCGGTGAGGAAACGGGCGAGCTTGGCCACCGTGGTGGTCTTGCCGGCACCCTGCAGGCCGGCCATCAGCACTACCGCAGGCGGCTGCTGGGCAAGGCTGAGCTCGGCGTTGGCCGTACCCATTACCTTGGTCAGCTCGTCGCTGACCACCTTCACCAGCGCCTGGCCGGGAGAAAGGCTCTTGAGCACTTCCTGCCCGACCGCGCGCACCTTGACCCGCTCGATCAGCGCCTGCACCACCGGCAGCGCGACGTCGGCCTCGAGCAGGGCGATGCGCACCTCGCGCAAGGATTCGCGGATGTTTTCCTCGGTCAGCCGGCCGCGGCCGCGCAGGCGGTTGACGGTGGTGGAGAGGCGTTGGCTCAGCGACTCGAACATGGCGGGGACGGCATCGGCAGGAACAAGCGGGCCAATATATCAGAGGGCTCCGTCGGCGGCCCTTAACGCGCCTCGATTCCGGGGCGATGTCGTGATCGAGGTGGCGTCGAGGTGGGCCGGACACGCGGAATCGGCCCATGCCAGGCGGGCGTTCACCGCACCAAAGCCCTATGCGACACTTGCCGCCCATGCTGCCCGCCCTTTCGCTCACCGCCGTCGCCTTCTACCTGCTTGCGTCCGGCCTGCTCGCCTGGCCGCTGTTCGGGCACGGGGCGACGAAGCCGTCGACGGCTTGGCAGCGCCCTGCCCTGGCGGTGGCGATGCTCGCGGTGCTGGCACACGCCGGCGTGTTGCTGGGCATGCATCGGGGAGCACTGGATCTGCATTTTTTTGCGGCGTTGTCGCTCGTGGCCTGCGTCGTGTCCGCGCTCACCCTGTTCGTCAACCTGAGCCGGCCGGTCGCTGCATTGGGCGTGGTGGTCTTCCCGCTGGCAGCGGTGCTGCTGGCGGTCGACAGTTTCCTCGCTCCGCCGACCATGCCGGTGGCGATGGACTGGCAGATCAAGCTGCATGTGACCGTCGCGCTGGTGGCCTTCAGCCTGCTGTCCATTGCAGCGGTGCTGGCGCTGGGCCTGGCGGTGCAGGAACGCGGCCTGCGCCATCGGCAGTTCGGGCCCTGGCTTCGCGCACTGCCGCCGCTGACGCTGACCGAGACACTGCTGTTCCGCGTGATCGCCGCCGGTTTCGCCTTGCTGACGCTCACGCTGGTGACCGGCGCACTGTTCGTGGGCAACCTGTTTGGTCAGCACCTGGTTCACAAGACGGTGCTGTCGATCATCGCTTGGCTGGTATTCGGCGTGCTGCTTTACGGGCGTTGGCGGTTCGGCTGGCGCGGGCGTCGCGCGGTCAACCTCACGCTGATCGGCATGGCCGTGCTGGTACTGGCGTTCTTCGGCTCGAAGTTCGTGCTGGAGCTGATCCTGCATCGGCCGGTGCCGCAGCTGTAGGCCGTTGGCGTAGTCCAGGCTTTAGCCCAGTGCTTTCCCGCATTGGAGCCGGTGGGCCGAAGCCCACCCACGTCAGGTCAGGCGTCGCGGCAGGCGTCGATGGCCTGGGACAAGCGCTCCACACCGATGACCTCCATCTCGCCGACCTTGCCCTTCTTGGGCGCATTGGCCTTGGGCACGATGGCGCGGCGAAAGCCGTGTGTGGCCGCTTCCTTCAGGCGTTCCTCGCCGTTGGGGACCGGGCGGATCTCCCCGGAGAGGCCCACTTCGCCGAATGCGATCGTCTTGTCCGGCAATGGGCGGTCGCGCAGCGAGGAAAGCACTGCCAGCAGCACCGGTAGGTCCGCCGCCGTTTCCTGCACGCGGATGCCGCCGACCACGTTGACGAACACGTCCTGGTCATACGCCGCCACGCCGCCGTGGCGATGCAGCACCGCCAGCAGCATGGCGAGCCGGTTCTGTTCCAGGCCAAGTGCCACGCGGCGCGGATTGCCAAGCGAGCTCTGGTCGACCAATGCCTGCACTTCGACAAGCAACGGACGTGTGCCCTCGCGAGTAACCATCACGGCGCTGCCGGATGTCGGCCCCGAATGCGCGGAAAGGAAGATCGCCGAAGGGTTGGGCACCTCGCGCAGGCCCTTGTCGGACATCGCGAACACGCCCAGCTCGTTGACCGCGCCGAAGCGGTTCTTGAACGCGCGCAGCACGCGGAAGCGGCTGCCCGACTCGCCCTCGAAATACAGCACCGCGTCGACCATGTGTTCGAGCACGCGCGGACCGGCAATGCCGCCCTCCTTGGTGACATGGCCGACCAGGAACACGGACGTGCCGGTTTCCTTGGCGAAGCGCGTCAGCTTGGCGGCCGACTCGCGCACCTGGCTGACCGAGCCTGGTGCCGCGGTGAGCAGCTCGGTCCAGATGGTCTGGATCGAATCGATTACCAGCACATGGGGTCGCGTGGCGATCGCCTGTTCGAGGATGCGCTCGATGCAGGTCTCGGCCAGCGCCTGCAGCGGCTCCAGTGGCAACCCCAGGCGCTGCGCGCGGGCCGCGACCTGCGAGAGCGACTCCTCGCCGGTGACATACACGCTCGCCAGGTGCGCGCCCAGCGTGCCCAGCATCTGCAGCAGCAGCGTGGACTTGCCGATGCCCGGGTCGCCACCGATCAGCACCACCGAACCCTGTACCAGGCCCCCGCCCAGCACGCGGTCGAGCTCACCGATGCCCGTGTGCGTGCGCGCCTCGGTGGTCAGCGCCACCGCCGTGAGCGGGGTGACCTTGGCCGCCCCGGCCGCGTTGCCGGCATAGCTGGAGCGCTGCGCGCCGACCGAGGCCTTCGCCGTCGACGCGGGCGCCAGCACGACCTCGCTCAGCGTGTTCCACACGCCACATTCGATGCACTGGCCCTGCCATTTGGAATGCTCGGCGCCGCAATCGGTGCAGACGTAGGCGGTCTTGGCTTTGGCCATGAGGTGTTCCGGTAGTCGAAGAGGGGAGCTTAGCCCGCAGCCCTCGCATGGAGCGAGACAGCGGGCGCCGGATTCGCCTGTAGGAGCGCACCTGTGCGCGACCGCGCGGGATGACCCGCACATGGCGCCTCGCACAGGTGCACCCTTACAAGGAATTACCTCGCGCGGATCAGTTCTCGTCCTCGACGAACAGCACGCGACGGGTCATGCCGCAGGTGAGGTCGTAGCTGATCGTGCCGGCGTGGCGGGCGATGGTTTCCACAGGCAGGTCGTCACCCCACAAGGTGACGCGATCGCCGACCTTCGCCTGCGGCGCGTCGCGCAGGTCGAGCGTGATGAGGTCCATCGAGACGCGGCCGATCAACGGCACGCGGGTGTCGCCGACCAGCACGGGCGTGCCGCTGGCGGCGCTGCGTGGATAGCCGTCCCCGTAGCCGACGGCAGCGACGCCGACGGGCATGTCCTCCGGACAGGTCCAGGTGCCGTTGTAGCCGATCGATTCGCCTTGGCCGACGCGGTTGATGGCGATCAACCGCGTGGCCAGCGTCATCGCCGGACGGAAGCCGAAGTCCGCGCCGCTCTTGCCATCGACGACCGACAGCCCGTAGAGCAGCCCACCGGTACGCACCCAGTCGGCGCGCGCCTCCGGCCAGCCGAGCACCGCGGCGGAGTTGGAGAGCGAACGTGGGCCATCGAGGCCGCGGGTGGTGTCGGCGAAGCGCTCGATTTGCGCGCGGGTTTGTGCGCCATCGAAAACTTCGGAATCGGAGAAATGACTGAGCAGACCGATCTCCGGGTCCAGTCCGGGCATCGCCGCCAACCGCGCATGCACGCCGGCCACGCGCTCGGGGGCGAAACCGAGGCGGTGCATGCCGCTGTCGATCTTCAGCCACACGCGCAGTCGGCCACGTCCCGGGCGGGCCTCGGCCAGCCAGTGCAACTGCGCTTCATGGTGGATCGCTGCATCCAGTTGCAGGCGTTGCATCTCGGCGATGTCACCGGGCTGGTCGGGCCCTGACAGCACCACGATGCGCTGGCGATGACCGGCCGCGCGCAGGCGCAGGCCATCGCCCAGCGCGGCCACCGCGAAGCATTCGGCCTCGCTATCCAGTGCACGCGCGACACGCTCCAGCCCATGGCCGTAGGCGTCGGCCTTGACCACCGCCATGACGCGCGCCGGCGCGGCCATCGCCTTGATGCGGGCGAGGTTGTGGCGCAGGGCGCCAAGGTGAATGGTGGCGGTGGTGGTGCGGCTCATGGGTGCGGCGATTCAGGATTCGGGATCAGGGATTGGATGAAAAGCGAAAGCAAAGGACTTCCCTCTCCCCAATCCTCTCCCCCAGGGCGTCGCCCGAGGGAGAGGGAGCCAGGAGCGGACGGCGCTTGCGAATCCCGAATCCCGAATCCCGATTCACGGCTTTCAATCGAACGATCCCACGAACGAATCGGCCGCGTAGTTCTCGAACTTGGTGTAGTGGCCCAGGAAGGTCAGCTTCACCGTGTCGGTCGGACCGTTTCGCTGTTTGCCGATGATGATTTCGGCCAGGCCTTTGTCCGCTGATTCCTTGTTGTAGTACTCGTCGCGGTAGATGAACATGATCACGTCCGCGTCCTGCTCGATGGCGCCCGACTCGCGCAGGTCGGACATCATCGGGCGCTTGTCGGCGCGCTGTTCCAGCGAGCGGTTCAACTGCGACAGGGCGATCACCGGCACGTTCAACTCCTTGGCGAGGCCCTTGAGTGAACGGGAGATTTCTGAAATCTCCGTGGCGCGGTTCTCCTTGTTCCCGGGCACCTGCATCAGCTGCAGGTAGTCGATCACGATCAGGCCCAGGCCACCGTGCTCGCGATGCAGGCGGCGCGCGCGCGAGCGTAGCTCCACCGGCGAGAGGCCGGGCGTGTCGTCGATGAAGATCTTGGCCTCGGAAAGGATCGCGATGGCGTTGGTCACGCGCGGCCAGTCTTCCTCGGACAGGTCACCGTTGCGCAGGTGCTGGGCGTGGATGCGGCCGATCGAGGAGATCAGTCGCAGAGCCAGCTGCGAGGCGGACATTTCCATCGAGAAGATCACCACCGCTTTTTTGCCGCGCAGCGCGGCAGCCTCGGCGATGTTCACCGAGAACGCGGTCTTGCCCATCGAGGGGCGCGCCGCGACGATGATCAGGTCCGACGGCTGCAGGCCGGAGGTGAGCTCGTCCAGGTCGTTGAAGCCGGTGGAGATGCCAGTCAGCTGGCCACGGTTCTCGTAGCGCTCGGTGAGCAGGCGGAAGGCGTCCTTGACCGCGTCGCGCATGGACACCGAGTCCTTCTTGCCGCGCGCGCCCGATTCGGCGATCTTGAAGACCGCCTGCTCGGCGCTCTCCAGCACTTCCTGCACGCTCTTCCCTTCCGGCCGGTAGCCGTCTTCGGTAATGCCGGTGCCGGCGTCGATCAGCTGCCGCAGCACGGACTTCTCGCGCACGATGTCCGCGTAGGCGCCGATGTTGGCGGCGCTGGGCGTGGCGTTGGCCAGTTCGATCAGGTAGCTCGCGCCGCCGACCATCTCGGCCAGTTCGTTGGCCTCGAACCAGTCGCCCAGCGTCACCGCATCGCAGGGCATGCCCTTGTTGGCCAGTTCGTTGATCGCGCGCCAGATCAGGCGGTGGTCCTTGCGGTAGAAATCGCCCTCCCCCAGCCGGTCGGCGACCTTGTCCAGCGCGTCGGGCGCGAGCATCAGGCCGCCCAGCACCGCCTGCTCGGCGTCGATGGAGTGCGGTGGCACACGCAGCGCTTCGACGGCGGAATGGCCGCTCTTGCGCTCGGGGACAAAGGACATGGGCTCGGGTTCCTCGCAGGCAGCCGCATCGCCGGCGGTGGCGACGGACACGAGGGGAGAGGATACGCGGCAGGCTCTCAGCCGACGAGACAATAAGTCTGTGGATAAGTTGTGGGGAGCCGTGGATAAAGGGGTCGAAGGCCCGGGGGAAGCCCTTCCGACCCGCCCCTTCAAGGAGCGCCAGGGTGCGAATGGGCTCCCCTCCAAGGAGCATCAACGCGCGGCGGCTTCCAGCGCCCGGTAATCGTCGTCCGACAACTCCAACTGCGCCGCTCCCACGTTCTCCCTCAGGTGCCCCACCTTCGACGTCCCCGGGATCGGCAGCATCACCGGCGAGCGCTTGAGCAGCCAGGCCAGCGCGACCTGTCCGTTGCTGGCGCCCAGGCGCTGCGCGATGCGGCTCAGCACCGAGTCGGGCGCGGCAAGGTCGCCGGCGGCCAGCGGATACCAAGGAATGAAGCCAATTCCCTGCGCCTGGCAATGCTCCAGCACCGCTTCGCTCTTGCGGTTGGCCAGGTTGTAGAGGTTCTGCACGGTGGCGACGGGGAAGTGGCGGCGTGCCGCCTCGATCTCCTCCACACCGACCTCGCTCAGGCCCACATGGCGGATCAAGCCCTCCTTGCGCATTTGTGCGATGACTTCGAACTGCTCCTCGCGCGGCACCTTGGCATCGATGCGATGCAGCTGCCACAGGTCGATGCGCTCCACGCCCAACCGACGCAGACTCATCAGCACGCATTGGCGCAGGTACTCCGGCCGCCCCAGCGGCGCCCAGATATCCGGTCCGTGGCGGGTCAGGCCGCCCTTGGTGGCGATCAGCATGCCCGGGTACGGATACAGCACCTCGCGGATCAGATCCTCGCTGACCTCGGGACCATAGCTGTCCGCGGTATCGATGAGGTTGACGCCCAGTTCCGGCAAGGCCCGCAGGGTGGCGCGGGCGCCTTCGGGATCCGCGGGCTCACCCCAGATGCCCTTGCCGGTGACGCGCATGGCGCCAAAGCCCAGGCGGTTGACCGGGATATCGCCGCCAACCTGGAACTGGCCGGCGGCCGCAGCGTCGGGATGGTGCATGGCGAGGCTCCTTCGTACGTGGAAACCTTTCATGGGGTCATGCGACGACGAGGCAAGCAGTCCGTCCCGGCATGCTGGACGCGAGCTCATCCGGCCGCCGCCGGGAAGGCCGGACGTACTAGCGCAACTGACTGTCCTTGCTGCCGCGGCGGTTGTAGCCACTGGTCGTGCGCTGCGCCTTGTCCTGCGCCTCCTGGCAGGCCACGCACAATCGCACCCCGGGGACGGCCTTGCGCCGCGCCTCGGGAATCGGCGCATCGCACTCTTCGCAGTGGTCCAGGCTCGGGCCCTGCGGCAGCTTGCTGCGCGCTCGTTTGATCGCGTCCTTCACGGTCGCGTCGATCTGATCCTGCACGGCGCCGTCGCCGGCCCAACCGATCGCCATGGCGGTCTCCGGGAATCGTCGGGGAATCCGGATGTTACCGTGACTGGCGTGAACGCGACCGTTGCACCACCGCTACAGGAGGACGCATGCCCATCACCAGCGCCGGCATCCTGATGTACCGCCTGCACGAGGACGGTCCGCAGGTATTGCTCGCGCACCCGGGTGGCCCGTTCTGGCGCCGGCGCGACGAGGGTGCCTGGATGCTGCCCAAGGGCGAGTTGCAGCCCGGCGAGGAGGCCGAGGCGGCCGCGCGCCGCGAGTTCGAGGAAGAGCTCGGCGTACCCGCCGTAGGCTCCTTGCATCCACTGGGACGCCTGCGCCAGCGCGGCGGCAAATGGGTCGAGGCCTTCGCGCTCGAGGGTGAATTCGATCCGGTCGCGCTGCGCAGCAACGTGTTCGAGCTGGAATGGCCGCCGCGCAGCGGCCAGCATGCCAGTTTTCCCGAAATCGACCGGGTCGCCTGGTTCGCGCTGGCGCAGGCGCGCGCCAGGATCCTGCCGAGCCAGGAAACGTTGCTCGATCGCCTGGAAGCTTATCTGGCGAACGGCGGATAGACGCCGTCGAAGCAGACCGGCGACACGCTCACGCTCCATGCTCCGTCGCATCGGTTGAATACATCGATGGCCGCCACCGGAGACATCCCCGCGCTGTTCTGCGATGCCATGCTGGCCAACCTGGCCCACTGGTTGCGGGCGGCCGGCTACGACACGGGGCTGGCGCCGGTCAGCGCCATGGACCGCGCGGTCCTGAATGCCTGCCGCGCGCAATCGCGTCTTCTCGTCACTCGCGACCGGCACCTGGCCGCGCATGCGGGCAGAGGCATCCGCGTTGCGCTGCTCACGGTCGACGGACTGGACGCTCAGGCGAGGGAACTGACCACGGTGCTCGGTATCGACTGGAGCCGCGCGCCGTTCACCCGCTGCCTGCTCGACAACACGCCGCTGCGGGAGGCCACGCCGGACGAACGCGCGCAGCTACCGCATCTGGCGCGCAACCTTCCCGGTCCGTTCCAGGCCTGCCCTGCATGCGGCAGGGTGTACTGGCCAGGCAGCCACATGCGGCGCATGCAGGCGCGGCTGGAGCGGTGGCGCGCCGGCTTCTGGCCGGAATGACTGGCGTGGCCGCGCTCAGGCGACCACGACTCCCTCACCCTGCTTGCCCGCCACCACGCAATTACGTCCGGCCCGCTTGGCGCGATAGAGCGCCTGGTCGGCGTCCATGAGCAACTGGCGCAGCTCGTAACCGGATTCGCCGGTGAATGCCACGCCGAAGCTGGCCGATACCGGGATGCCGGGATCGGGCTGGTCACTCAACATGGCGACGCTGCGGCGGATCGCTTCCGCACGCTCGATGCCACTGTCCATCGAACACTCCGGCAGCAGCACGCCAAACTCTTCGCCGCCGAGGCGACCGAACACGTCGGTCGAACGCACGTGTTCCTGGCAGGCGGCCACCGCGCGCCGCAACACCTGGTCACCCGTCGCATGGCCATAGGTGTCGTTGATCAGCTTGAAGTGGTCCAGGTCGATCAGCACCAGGCAGGCGCCACGGCCGGAACGCTGGGCGTAGCGCAGCGAGTACTCGGCCTCGCTCATGAAGTGCTTGCGGTTGTAGATGCCGGTGAGGCTGTCGCACTGCGCCATGCGCATGAACTGCAGCTGCGAGCGCTTCAGGCGCAGCAACCACAAGCCGATCGCCAGCAGCCCCAGTGCCAATATGGCGATGTATAACCGGCTTGCCTCCACCGCTTTGCGGTCGAGCGCCTGCTTCAGCTGCAGGATCTTGTTCTGCTTGTCCAGCGCGTCCACCTGCAGCTTCTTCGCCTGCACTTGCTGCTTGACGATCTGAAAGGCCAATGCCTTGGCGCTGACGTCGTCGAGATACCCCTTGTCGGCTTCCATGTAGCGCCGGTGCCAGCCCAAGGCCGACTTGAAATCGCCACGTTGCTGATCGATCTGGTAGAGGGTCTTGCAGGCCATGCGCAGTGGATCGGTGAACTCTCCGGGCGCACTCGCCTGGACGGCCGCCAGGGCGTAGGTTCGCGCCTTGCTGGATTGCCCCATGCCAAGATACGCCTGCGCGAGCAACGCGTCGAAGCTCAGGATGGTGATCAGGTATTGGTCATGGCGCACGCTCGAATAGTGCTTCTCGAGCAGAGCTGCCGCCTCGGCCGGGTATCCGGCCCTGATCTGCACACTGGCCATATTGGCGCGCAACGCATTGGCGACGATCGACTCCCCGGCCTTATCGCAGGTGTCGATTGCCATCTGCATTCCCGGTTCGCCCCTGCCCATACGGCCACTGCTGAAGCGCGCGTGTTCGATGAAATACAGCGCCTTGCACGGGGTCTCCCCTGGCGGGACGACGTCCATCATCTGCCTGGCGTAGTCCGTGCCGAGGTCGTACTGGCCCGCGGCGATCAGCAACTGGGCGATCTCGCCGAGCCCCTGCCACCGCAGGTTGCTTTCGGTGACCTGTGGCAACTGTTCGATCATCTGGTTCAGCTGGACGAATGCGTCCTGGTAGCGATGCACCTCACCCAGGACGTTTACCAGCGTCGCCATCGCGCGGAACCGGAGCCGGGCATGCGGCGCGTCATTGATGATCGCCGTCAACGACGCTCGCGCCTCGCGATAATCGCCCAGGAAGTCGAGTTGCCAGGCGTCCAGGTACTTCAGAAGAAGGCGCTGCTCGCCGCTGAGTCTGGATTCACGCTGGTGCAACTGACCGAGCAGCGCCACGAACGCCGGGTTGTCCGACGTCTTCAGGTGGTCCGCCCGTACCAACATCGCGCTGATTTCATCGGGTTGGGCGACGGTGGACCCGTTTACCGGCCCCAGGAAAAAAAACAGGCAACAAACGCCCCACGGCCAGCGGAGCCGCTTCCGGCGAGACCCAGGCATGACGCGAGCCATAACGTGACGGCGAAATGGAAGCTTGTCAGACGATGCCATCCTCATCGGGCGGCAACTCCTCGTCTTCCTCCCCATCGGCCGGCGCCTCTTCCTCGCTCGGCATGATGATGCTGAACTGCGCCCCCGCCCCCATCAACGACTGCAGCTCGGCGCTATCGCCCGACAGCATCGCCGCACGCATGGTTTCGTCGATCGTCTCCGCCGCGAGCACCCGCTCCAGTCCTTCCCGCGGCGCATCGCGCAACGCAGCGTCGCTACCCATCCTTTCGAGGATATCAATCACGTCCGTCATAGGTGTCCCCTTGTGTGATAGCCGGTGTCCGGTACCGCCCCCGCAGCAACCGCACACCCTTGTCGATCATATCCTGCTTCGCCGCCGTTGAGCGGTCGCCGGCAAAAAACCTTGCTGGTCAGGTTGTGGCCTGCTCCGAAGCGGCATCCAGCGCCGCCAGCCGCGCCCGGATCTCCTCGTCCGGTTCCATGGGCAGCGCCGGCCGGATGGCCAGGGTGTCGGCCATGCCGAGCCGCGTCCTGGGCAGCGCGCGCAGCGTCGTGCGGTCCATCCTGGGCTGGCCGATCGGCAATGTCGGAGCCTGGTAGACGATCACCTCGTGCTCGAGCGGATAGTCGCGCGCCAGCACGTCGACCAGCACCTGGCGGTACGCCGCGCCGGTGGAGAAGCGTTTCAGCGAACGGTCGCCCGCCAGGCCGGCCTGCCACAGGATCAGCCACGCGCTCGGATCGATGCGGCGGCGGTAGATGAGCAACTGGCTCGCCTCGAAGTGCTGGCAGCCGCAGGTTCCGGGGTCGATGCCCAGGTCCGCGTACAGACAGTCCTCGGCCGAGATGCCCGGCTCCATGCGCGCGTGGTAGCCCTCGCTGCGGGCCGTCTGGATGGCCTTGTGCGGCACCCAGGCGAACACCCCGGGATGGCCGTAGAACACGCCGCAGACGCGCCGGCCCGCGCGCACCTCGACGAGCATCGCCTCCACCATCTGCCGATACGTGCGCATGCGCGACTTTCCATGCGCGTAGTAAGGCTGCAGGCTGCGCACGTCCGGGTGCATGCGCTGCAACCAGCGCTCGACCAGGCCGTCCGACACGCCGGCGAAGACCACGTCCGCCTGTTCGATGTAGCTGCGCGCCAGCGGGCTGATGTGCGAGCCCAGGGTCATGCCGATGCCGACGCAGGCCAGGCGGCCGGCGGATTGGTGCGTACTCATGCCCGGCTCCCCCGTCCGGACGGCGCAACGGCCGATGGCCTCGAGTGTGCCAAAACAACGTTACGCGCGTCATGCAACGCAATGCATGCCGGCAGCGCCCGCGTCACGCCGGGCTCCTAAGGGGCGGCTTTTTCTTCCGGGGATAGCTCGCCGACGGGCGCGGCGGATTCGCTCGCTGCGCGCGGGCGCAACCTCATCGCCGCAGGCTCAGGCGTGCTGTCGGGCCCCTGCCGCATCCGCGGCGGCGGCCCGCCATAGGTGACCCAGCGCCACAGCCACTCCAGCGGGCCATAGCGGAAGCGCGCCAGCCACCAATGGCTCAACAGCACCTGAATACCGAAGATCAGGGCGCAGGCACCGAGCACGCCGGCCATGCCCCAACGCGGGCCAAGGCCCAGCCCGATGCCGTAGAACAGCATCACGCCGAGCACGCTCTGCGACAGGTAGTGCGTCAAGGCCATGCGGCCCACCGGCGCCAGCACGCGCAACCGGCGCTGCCAGGCCGGACGCTGGTACAGAAGCACAAAGCCAGCCGCATAGCCGATGCCCAGTGCCAGCGGAGCAATGCCGTCGAGCAGGCGAAGCACCAGTAACCGCGCACCGCCTTGGAGTCCCGGAAGCGTTGTGTGGGGCGCCGTTCCCACCCATGAAAGCAGCCACGTGGCCACGCCGATCGAGAAGCCCCATAGGCACAGGCGACGCAGCAGCGGCAGATGTTCGAGCGGCCGCTGCAACAGGCCGCGCCGCCCTGCCCAGAGGCCGAGCAGGAAACGGCCCAGCACGAAGCTCACCAGCGCCAGGCTGGACACGCGCTCCCAGCCCGAGAACATCAGGTTGGCATGCAGCGCGCCCGCCCAAGAGGTCGATGTGAACGCGGCGACGCTGGCTGCGGACACCTCGGCCTGCCCCGGCATGGCCGACAGCAAGGGATGCATCCACGGCTTGAGCAGCGAAGGCAACGCGACCGCACTCACGATACCCAGTGCGACCAGCACGCGATCAGGCAGTCGCACGAACGCCAGCATCAGCAGGCCGACCACCGCATAGGTCAGCAGGATGTCGCCCCACCAGACGAAGAAGCCGTGCACGGCGCCGATGCCGGCCAGTACCACCAGCCGCCGGGCGTAGCGGGCGATGCCGCCCGCGCCGCGCGCCCGGGCACGCTCGAGCTGCAGTGCGAAACCCAGACCGAACAAAAGGGAGAACAAGGTGATGAACTTGATGTTGACCAGCAGCTCGGTCACCGCGACGGCCACGGCATCGAATGCAGCGGTCGGCAGCACCGCCTGGCGCGAAGCCGGAAGCAGGGCGTAGAGGCTCAGGTATTCGAGATTGATCAGCAGCACGCCGGCCAGCGCAAATCCCCGCAAGGCATCGACCACCGTGTAGCGTTCCTTCGGCGCGACGGGGCTTTCGAGAGATGCCTGCATGCGTGGATCCTGAAGGTGCTCGCCTGATTCTGCCACCTCAGGCTGCGCTTTTCCCGGGTGGGGCAGCGCCACACGCCTTCTCGCGGGCCTCCAGCGAGAACGCACGCAGGCGTGGCCTGCCTGTGGCGTGGCGTATGCGTCCCGCCCCAGTATGTTGCGCGAAGCTGCCAGATGCCTTCCGGCGTATCCATTCCTGCCCACGTATGGAACGGACGAAGTCACGAAGTGCGTGCGCCGATCCGCTACCGGGCGGAGATCTTCCGGCGGTTCACGGCCATGCCACACCGGCGGATATGCAATGACCCAAATCGATCCGGAGACGCACCATGCCCGACATCCTTGACACCCTCAAGAGCGAACACGAGCGCCTGCGCGAGCTGTTCGCGCAGATCAACAAGACCGCCGACTCCGAGGCCGATGCGCGCCACGACCTCCTCAAGCGGATCGAGGCGCTGCTGATCCCGCACGCGAAGTGGGAGGAAACCGTGTTCTATCCCGCCTTCGAGGATCGCGCCGACCACGAGCAGAAGCTGATCTACGCCGAGGCGATCCAGGAACATCGCGCGGTGGAGCTGGCCGTGCTGCCGGACATCCATGCGGCCGACGTCAATTCGCGGCAGTTCGCCGGTTCCGTGCAGGTGTGCGGCGAGCTGATCAAGCACCATGCGCATGAAGAAGAAACCAGGATGTTCGACGCCGTGCGCCAGCTCTTCAGCACGGAGGAACTGACCGAATTCGACCGCAAGTACGCAAGCTGGAAGGACTCCTCCGGCGCCGACGCGATCACCAGCTATGCAAAGGTGAAGACCGCGGCGATGGCCTTCATGCGCAACCCGGACTCGCCGGCCTGACGACCGCGCGCGTGCGGTCGCATCCCACTGCCCCGGCCGTGCCCGGTGCGCAGGCCATCGCAAGCGGGCACGCACTCGTTTCCCGGTTCGACCGGGAACCGACCGCACCGTCCTGCCCGACGTGAACGACCTGATCGACGCCCTGCAATGGCCGGCCATGGCGATCACCCTGGTGGCCGCCTGGCTGGTCGGCTCGCTGTCGCGGCGCAAGCGCACCTGGGGCTTCTGGTGCTTCGTTCTGAGCAACGTCCTGTGGGTGGCCTGGGGCTGGCACGACCGCGCCTGGGCGCTGATCGGGCTGCAGGTCGGGCTGTTCCTGTTCAACCTGCGCGGCGTCCTGAAGAACGACGATGCCGCGGAGGAGCGCGGCTGAGCGCTCTCGCGGGGCGATGATGCGCATCGCCCCGCGTTGGTGACCCGGCGAACCCGTCAGACGCGACGGCTCCGTCGCAGCATCCACAACCCGAGTGCCGCGCCCGCCACGCCGAAGGCGGCGGCACGAGCGCGCGGCGAGCGCCGCACGTCTTCCAGCAAGCCTTCGGCTACGTTCACGCGGTCGGCCAGCAGCAGGAGCATCCAGTGGGCAGGTCGCTCTCGCTGCGGCGGAACGCGCGGCGGCGGATCCAGCCGCTCATGCCGCTGGGCGGCACGCTGGTACCGAACACCGGCGTGATGCCTGGCCGTTCGATCGAATGGAACACCTCGACCGTGCGCGGCTGCTGCGTGGGGCGGTCCCAGTGCACGCCCTCCAGCCGCGGAGGGGTGTGCTCCATGGGCACGGCCGGCCGCCTGGCCGGGTCGAGGTCCACACCCCAATCGGGGATGTGCGAATGATCGGTCGCCTGGTTCATGGGCTGGCCTTCAGTGCAGGTGAGTGGAGGTCGGGCCGGCAGCGGGCGCGGGCGTGTCGAAATGGCCGGCGCGGGGCGGGACCAGCACGGTCTTGATGCAGCCGTCTTCCTTCGCCGAGAAGCGGTGGTACGCCTCGTCGACCTCTTCCAGCGGCACACGGTGGGTGATCAGCTCGCGCGGCTTGAGCCGGCCGGCGCGGATATGCTCGATCAGGTGCGGCAGGTGGCGTTTCACGCTGGCCTGGTTCATGCGCAGGGTAAGGCCCTTGTTCATCGCGCTGCCGATCGGCACCAGGTTGAAGGTCGGTCCGTACACACCGACGATCGAGACGTTGCCGCCTCGCCGCGCGGAGTTGATCGCCCAGTGCAGCGCCGTGGCCGCGCCGGCCTGCAGCTTCATCCTCACGCCGGTCAGGCTCTGCATGGCGTTGCCGTCGGCCTCGCAGCCGACCGCGTCGATGCAGACGTCGGCGCCCTGCCAGTCGGTCAGCTTCTTGATGTGCACGGCCATGTCCTGGACTTCGAGGAAGTTGACCGTCTCGGCCTGAGCGAAGCGACGCGCGAAGTCCAGGCGGTAGTCGTACTGGTCGACCACGATCACCCTGCCCGCCCCCATCAGCCAGGCGCAGCGCGCGGCCATCAGCCCGATCGGGCCGGCGCCGAACACCACCACGGTGTCGTTCTCGTGGATGTCGCCCATCTCGGCGGCCTGGTAGCCGGTAGGCACGACGTCGGTGAGCAGCACGGCGTCCTCGATATGGATGTCCGGAGGGATGACCGTCGGGCCGACGTCGGCGAAGGGCACGCGCACGTACTCGGCCTGGCCGCCGTTGTAGCCGCCGGCGCTGTGCGAATAACCGTAGGCGCCCCCGATCGCGGTCGCTTCCGGATTGACGTTTTCGCAGTTGCCGTAAAGCTCGCGCGAGCACGAAGCACAACTGCCGCAGAACACATTGAACGGCACCAGCACGTGGTCGCCGACCGTCAGGTTGCGCACGTTCGGGCCGACCTCCTCCACGATGCCGGTGAACTCGTGGCCGAAGATCGAACCCACGCGCGTGTCCGGCACCCGCCCGTGGTAGAGGTGCAGGTCCGAGCCGCAGATGCAGGCGCGCGTCACCCGCACGATGGCGTCGTCCGGATGCTCGATCGCCGGCTCGGGTACGTGGGCGGCCCGCACCCGGTAGGGCCGGCGATAGGTGGTGGCAAGCATGGGATTCCTCCGCGGGACGTGTGCTCTGGATGCGCGGGAAGCTAACCGTGCGCATGTCGTCGGAGCGAAAGGGTCCGCACCGATTCCCCGCCGGAATCAAGCGCTTGCCTGCCTGCCCGACAGGCAGGCAACGGCTGCGAAATGCTTGCGTCACTGTCACCGGCACTGAACACACCTCCCCCTATAACAAAGCTGAGCCTGCAACCCGGCAGGCCCGGAGGAGACACGCATGAACGACAACCGCATCGAAGGCACCGAACACCAGGTCAAGGGCGCCGTGAAGGAAGGCGTCGGCAAGCTGACCGGCAATACCTCGAAGGAAGTTGCTGGCAACCTCGAAAAGAATGCCGGCAAGGTGCAGAAGAACATTGGCCAGGCGCAGGACGAGATCGAGGATACGGACGACTGAGGTAGCGCCCGGTCGCGGGTTGCGGGCGGTCGGCCATAACGACTGACACGCAACCATCACCCGCGCCCGCGAAACATACCGGCATGGCCACCGGCCATGCCGGTCGGGGCCTTACCGGGAAGCGCCCATGAAAACCCGCTGCGTATTCAGCACCCCCGACATCTCGACCGCGCGTGCCGTGATGGCCGCGGCCCGCCAGGCCGGCATTCCAGACAACGACCTCTCGCTGATCGCCCGCGAGGACATCGAGCTTCAACAGATTCCTGACCACCTGATGGTAGGGCGAACCGACTTCTATCCCGCCGCCGCGCGCGGCGCGGCCTGCGGCGGTGGCGCGGGCATATTGCTTGGACTGATCGCCGTCGCGGTGCCGCCACTGGGCGTCACGCTGGCCGGCGGTGCTGCCATCGCGCTGGCGGGCGCGGCGGTCGGTTGCTGGACCGGCGCATTGGTCGGCACCGATGTGCCCGATGCGGTGCACCGCAAGTTCAAGGACGAGATCGATGCCGGGCGCATCCTGGTGATCATTGATGCCACCCGCGACAACCTCACCGCCGCCTGCCCGGGCGTGCTAGCCACGGGAGCGAAGCACCTGCCGCTGCACGCGCACCCGGAGGTGCCCCAGCTGGCTGCCTGAAGCGGAACGTCAGGCGCGGTGGTAAGGGTGGCCGGCCAGCAGCGTGCTGGCGCGATAGAGCTGCTCTGCCAACACGAGTCGAACCAGCATGTGCGGCAGCGTGAGCGGGCCGAGCGACCACCGCTGATCGGCGCGCGCCAGCACTTCGGGGGCGTGGCCGTCGGGCCCGCCGATGAGGAAGGCCAGGTCGCGCCCGGCCATGCGCCAGTTCGCCAGTTGGGCGGCCAATTCCTCGCTGGACCAAGGCTTGCCGCGGCCATCCAGCGCGATCACATGCGTATCGCGCGAAAGTGCGGCGAGGATCGCCACGCCTTCGTCGTGCATGGCGCGTGCGTCGTCGCGACCCTTGCCGCGGGCACCGGGTTTTAGCTCCACCAGTTCCAGCGGCAGCTCGTGCGAAAGGCGCTTGCGGTATTCGGCGAAGCCCTCCGCCACCCAGGCGGGCATGCGTTCGCCGATGGCAAGTAAACGTGCTCGCATGTTTCAACCAGGCAAAGCGGCGCGCAGCGCCACGTTCGCTTCCTCTCCCCTCGGGGGAGAGGATTGAGGTGAGGGGCCGGGGCTCGCGGGGATCGTCATCGCAGGGGTGTCTTGAAAAGCTGCGCGCGCTTCGCGCCAACCAGGTCGCAAGAGCGGCCCCTCACCCCAGCCATCTTCCCAGCGGGGAAAGGGAGCCAGGCGTGCGCTTCGTTGGTAGTGGATCGCAAGAGCGATCCCACTTCGGCTCTCTCCACAAGGGAGAGGAACAATGGCGTCAGCCAGCGTTCGCCGCATCCATCCCCGACTCGCGGTCGCCGACGGTCCACAACCGCTCCAGGCCGTAGAACTCGCGGATGCGCGGCAGCATGACGTGGACGATCACGTCACCGAGGTCAACCAGCACCCACTCCGCTTCCTGCTCGCCCTCGACGCCCAGCGGCATCACGCCCGCCTTCTTGGCGAACTTGACCACTTCGTCGGCAATGGATTTGACGTGGCGGGCCGAGGTGCCCGAGGCAATGACCAGCAGGTCGGCGATGGATGTCTTGCCGCGGACGTCGATCTCGCGGATGTCCTTGGCCTTGAGTTCTTCCAGCGCGTCGATCACGTGCTTGCGCAGGTTGGTGGTATCGACCGCCTTCTTGGCGGCGACGGAAGGCTGGCTACGGGAAGACGTACTCAAGCGGGGGTGCCTCGGGGCGTACTCAGGGCGCGAAATGGCGCCAGGGCAGTATACCCGGGGTAACTCCATGGCACGTCAAGCGGGCGTGCAGCCGGCCGCGGCGTACTCGTCCATCAGCACGCGGACCAGTCCGGCGGCGGGCATCGGGCGCACCAGCGCCGCGGCCTGGCCGCACCATTCGGACAGCAGGTCGCCTCGCCCGGCGGCCGCGGCCGCACGGCGCAGGGGGGCGGTCAGCGCGTTGAGGATCGGGTACGGTGGCAACTCGCCGGCAAACGGCTGCATGGCTTCCACGAAACGGTTGTTGAGGCCGCGCGCGGCGCGGCCGGAGAAGCTGTAGATCGTGCCAATGCGATGGTCCTGTGCTTGCGGCAGGTCGCGCTTCCACGCCTCCGCCGCGGCCGATTCCGGGCAGGCCAGGAAGGCAGTGCCGAGCTGGCTTGCGTCGGCGCCGAGCAACTCCGCCGCACGCATGCCGCGACCGTTCATGATCCCGCCGGCGGCGATCACCGGGATGTCCACCGCAGCGACGGTAAGTGGCAACAGCGCGAACAGGCCGACCATCGCCTCCTCCGCCGCATGCAGGAAAGTGCCGCGATGCCCGCCCGCCTCGGCACCCTGCGCGCACACGGCATCGGCGCCACGCTCGGCCCACGCACGCGCTTCCGCCACGCTGGTGGCGGTGCCGACCACGCGGATGCCCGCTGCCTGCAGTTCCCGCACCTGCGCCGTGGCGAGCACGTCGAAGGCGAAGCTAGCCACCGCGGGGCGCGCCTCGCGCAGCGCGGCGAGCTGGTCGGAGAAACGCGGCGCCCATCGGGCGGGAACCTCGGTGCGCACGTCCAGCCCTTCGCAGGCCATCAACGCGTCGAGCCGCCGCCGGGTCATCGCCACCTGTGCGTCGTCCGCGACGAAGTCGTCGGGCAGCACGAAGAGGTTGATGGCGAACGGCCTGTCCGTGGCGGCGCGGATCTGCGCGGCCTGGTCGAGCAACGCCTGCGGCTCCAGGTAACCCGCGCCCAGCGAACCCAGGGCACCGGCGCCGCTGACCGCGGCCACCAGCGCCGGCGTGTTGGAACCGGACATCGGCGCCTGGATCAGCGGATGCGCGACGCCCAGCGAACGAAGGAAGACGGACATGGCGGGCTCCTCGACGGCAGGACGCCATTGTCGCGCCGGATCAGGCGGCGCGGTGCTGCTCGCCGGCCAGCGCGTACATCCGCTCGAGTTCCCGCTCCAGCGCACCGGCCATCGCCGCACCGCGCTGGGTGAACAGGTCGGCAAGCAGCCGGTAATAGGTCAACGTGCCGTCGCGGCCGCCGGTAAAGCGGTCGAACACGCCCTGGCCGACCTCCGGTCGCTCCAGGTCGCCGACGATCGCACGCGCGTTGTGCAGCTTGTCGCAGCCGGACACCAGCAGCATGTCGTCCGAGGCGTGGGCCAGGTGGTTGAGATAGGCCTGCTTGCGCCGCAACCAGTCGCGGCGGCGGGCACCGTGGTCGTCGAAGCCGGCCTTCGCTTCGGCGGTGCCGTCGGTGCAGCCGAGCACGATGGCCAGCACCCGTTCGCCGAAGCGCTCGCCGACCGCCACGGCGTGCGACTCGCCGCAATCCTCCACCACGTCGTGCAACAGGCCGGCGATCGCCTGGTCCTCGTCGCCGCCGTGCTCGAGCACCAGGCTGGCCACGGCCAGCAGGTGCTGGATGTACGGGATGGCGGTGCCCTTGCGGGTCTGGCCGGCGTGGGCGATGCGCACGTAGTCGACGGCGGCGGTGAAGCGTTCGCTGAGCATGGCTGTCCTCCCTGAAAGACGACAGCCTGTACCGGGCTTGTCTCAGGGAGCGCGACGGACCTCGGGCGCAAGCAGGCGTCCGCCCAGCGCGGCGTTCACCCCGACCACCACGGCGACCGCCAGCACGTGCATCGCCAGGTCGGTGGCGGCCGCGTCGAACGCATGGCAGATCTCCAGCAGGCTGGCCGAGGCGGCAGCGCTGGCCAGGCCGACCATCACCGCCGTCAGTACCGGCCGCAGCGGACAGGCGCGGCGCAGCAGCACGACCAGCAACGCCGACAGCGGCACCGAGAAGCCGATGATGAAGAACAGGCAATCGCCCGCCTCCGGTGCGCTGGCGATATGCGTGGCCGGCGCGATCCAGCCGCGCAGGCAACCCAGTCCGCTTGCGCCGATCCATAGCAGCGCGGGCGCCAGTGGCAACCAGGCCCAGGCAGCCCGGCGGCCCGGCACGCCCAACGCGAAGGCGGCCCAGGCCGCGGTGATGGCGGTGAGTGCCGCGCCCAGCCCGGCCCAGCCCAGATCCGGCGCCCCGGCCCAGCGCGCCAGCATCGGCGTGGCGCCATAGCGGGCGAACAGCGCGAGCGCGAAGACCGCGACCACCGCCAGCCAACCCAGCGTGCGCAGCCACGGCGGACGCAGCCGGCGCACCGGCGCCAGCTCGGCGCCGAGCGAGGCGATCAGCTGATCGTGGGCGTGCGGGTCGGCCATCGCTTCAATCGTCTCCATGGATGCGGCCGCGCAGCGCTTTGAGCGCGCGATGCAGGTTGACCTTCAGTGCGCCGGTGCTGCGGCCGGTGCGCGCGGAGGCTTCCTCCAGCGAAAGCTCCTTCAGGCCCAGCTGTTCGACCGCCTCGCGCTGGCCCGGCGGCAGGTCGGCGATCGCCGCTCGCAGGCGGTCCGCCTGCTGCGCGCGATCGCTCTCGCTGCTGGCATCCCGTTCGTCCGGATGCAGGGCGACGGCCGTCTCGTCGCCGATCTCGCGACGTGCCTGCCGGCCACTGCGGCGCAGGCCGTCGATCGCGCGCCGGGCCGCCAGCGCGGACAGCCAGGCGTCGTAGGAACGGGAAGGATCGTAGGTGTGGCGTACGCGGTGGACGGTGAGCAGGGTTTCCTGGACGACGTCGTCCAGATGGTCGTGGGCCACGCCCTGGCGACGCGCGACCGCGCGGACCAGCGCCACCGAATCGGCCAGCACGCGCTCGTAGGCACGACGGTCGCCCGCCTGCGCGGCGGCCATCCACGCGGCGCGGCGGCGTTCGGGATTGTCGCTGGCAGGATCGGCAGGCACGGCCGGGTCGACGCTCGCCCAGGGGAAGGAGCGATCATCTAGGACCATGGTGCCGGTGGCGGTCAAGCCCGGCATGGCACAAACCTGTGGGGCATGCCCGGCATTCGCTGCATCCGGCCGCGCGGTTACCCCCGTAGGAAACGAGGCGGCACAGGATGGGCTTCAGTCCGCCGGCCTTCACGGTCCTCGGAGCGGGTGGGCCGAAGTCCGCCCTGCGTAACCGGCCCGGACTCACCGTCGAATACCCAGCCACACTCCCATGGAACCTCATCCCATGCTGTTGCTGATTCTCGCCTACCTGGGCGGCGTACTGACCATCCTGAGCCCCTGCATCCTCCCGGTGCTGCCGTTCGTATTCGCGCGCGCCGACCGGCCTTTCGCGCGCAACGGCCTGCCGATGCTGCTCGGCATGGCGCTCACCTTCGCGCTGGTCGCCAGCCTGGCGGCGGTGGGCGGTAGCTGGGCGATCCGCGCCAACCAATACGGCCGCGTCGTCGCGCTGGTGGTGCTGGCCTTGCTCGGCCTTACCCTGCTTTCCACGCGGCTGGCCGAATGGATGACGCGGCCGTTCGTGGCGCTGGGCAACCGGCTGTCGCAGCGTTCGGATGGCGAGGGCTCGGTGTTGTCGGCCGCCGGCCTGGGCATTGCCACCGGCCTGCTGTGGGCGCCCTGCGCGGGTCCGATCCTGGGCCTGCTGCTGACGGGCGCGGCGCTGAACGGCGCCAGCGTCCAGACCACGCTGCTGCTGCTCACCTATGCCGCCGGCGCGGCCACCTCGCTGGCGCTGGCGCTGCTGATCGGCGGCCAGGTGTTCGCCCTGATGAAGCGCTCGCTCGGCGCCGGCGAATGGGTACGCCGCGCACTCGGCGTGCTGGTGCTGGCCGGCGTGGCGGCGATCGCGCTGGGACTGGACACCGGCCTGCTCACCCGCGTCGCGCTCGCCAACACCGGTGGCCTGGAGCAGAAGCTGCTCCAGGCCACACGTCCGCCGCCCGCGCCCGAACCCATGCACCAGGCCGGTGCGCCGCTCCCGGTGGAAGGCGAGATGCCTTCGCTGGCCGGCGCCACCGGCTGGCTCAACACGCCGCCGCTCACGCGCGAATCGCTGCGCGGCAAGGTGGTGGTGGTCGATTTCTGGACCTACTCCTGCATCAACTGCCTGCGCTCGCTGCCCTATGTGCGCGGCTGGTACGACAAGTACAAGGACCACGGCCTGGTGGTCGTCGGCGTGCATGCGCCGGAGTTCGCGTTCGAGAAGGAACCGGCCAACGTGGCGCGTGCGATTAGGGAACTGGGGGTGGACTACCCCGTGGCGCTCGACAACGACTACGCCATCTGGAAAGGCTTCGACAACCAGTACTGGCCGGCGCACTACTTCATCGATGCGAAGGGCAACATCCGCGCACATCACTTCGGCGAGGGCGACTACGCACAGAGCGAGGACACCATCCGCCAGCTGCTCACCGAGGCCGGCTACCGCGACCTGCCCGGCGGCCATGTGCAACCCGGCAGCCAGGGCGCGCAGGCGGCTGGCTCCGGCGACCCGATGCGCTCGCCGGAAACCTACGTCGGCTATGCCCGCAGCGCGCACTTCGCCGGTGGCCCGGTTGCCCACGACGACGCCTGGACCTATCACGCTCCTGCCACGCTGATGTCCGGCCAGTGGTCGCTGGACGGGCGCTGGACCGCGCACGCGGAAAACGCCGAGCTCGAACGTGCGGGCGGACGCATCGTCTACCGCTTCCGCGGCCGCGACCTGCACCTTGTCCTGGGCCCCGGCGCCAACGGCAAACCCGTGCGCTTCCGCATCACCCTGGATGGCAAGCCGCCGGGAGAGGATCACGGCATGGACGTCGACGCGGAGGGTTACGGCACCGTCACCGAGCAACGCCTGTACCAGCTGGTGCGCCAGAAGCACGGCAACGGCGAGCGCCTGTTCGAAATCACCTTCCTCGACCCGGGCGTGCGCGCGTACGCCTTCACCTTCGGCTGATCCTTTTCGGAGGTTGCCATGTCCCGAACCAACGACATCGCCGCCATGGAACGGCGCCGCTTCCTGGGTGCCGTGCTCGCCGGCGGCACACTCGCCGCGGTGGGCGGCGGCGTGCTGATCCCGCGGCTGTCCGCACGTTCCGCGCCGGCAGCTCCCGTCGCCGCGAGCGGCCGTGACCTGCTGCTGGAATGTTTCGCCGACGACGGCCATCGGCTCGGTCCCTGCCACGTGCGCAAGCTCGTGCTGACCGACGCGCAGTGGCGAGAGCGCCTGCCCGAGGCGTCCTACGTCGTCATGCGCCGCAACGGCACCGAGCGTGCCTTCAGCGGAGCCCACGAGAAACCGCCGGTGCCCGGCCTGTTCCGATGCCTGGCCTGCGACACCGCGCTCTACGACGCCGCCACCGAGTTCGACTCCGGCACCGGCTGGCCCAGCTTCTGGCAGCCGATCGCCACGCAGAACGTCATCGAGAGCACCGACCGGATGTTCGGCTGGGAGCGCACGGCGATAGGTTGCGCCGGCTGCGACAGCCACCTGGGCCACGTTTTCACCGACGGCCCCGAGCCGACCGGGCTGCGTTACTGCATGAACTCGGTGGCGTTGCGCTTCGTGCCGCGAGTCGGCTGAGCGGGCGCTACATGTCCCGACGGTAGACGACGAAGCCCGAGCGCTCGGCCAGTTTGTCGTACAGGGCCATGGCCGTGGCATTGCCTTCGTGCGTCTGCCAGTACACCCGCGAGCAACCGGCCGCGCGCGCACGGTCGTAGACCGCTTCGACCAGCGCACGCCCTACCCCGCGTCCGCGCGCGGCGGGCGCGGTGAACAGGTCCTGCAGGTAGCAGCTGGGCTCGATGCGGATCGTGCTCCGGTGGAACAGATAGTGCGCCAGGCCCAGCAACTCGCCGTCGGCCTCGGCCACCAGCGCATGCACGGGCTCGTAGGCATCGAAGAAGCGCGACCAGCTCATCGCGGTGACCTCGGCCGGCAGCGCGGTTGCGCCTGCGCGTCCGTATAAGGCGTTGTAGCCGTCCCACAAGGAAAGCCACGCGTCGTGGTCGGCATGCGCCACGCTTCGGACGGTAACGGTCACGGGGGCCCCTCCTGGAAACCGTGCTCGCGGTACGGCGCCAGCAGGGCCGGATCGTCGAACAGTGCCTCGGGCAGCAGGTAGCGCGGATCGCGGCCGGCCGCGAGCAGGTCGCGGATGCGGGTGGCCGAGATGTCCAGCGGTGTCACGTCCAGTTCGACGATTTTTCCCGAAGGCTGTCCCCGCAGCCGGCGCGGATCGGCGACCTGACGCGCAACCACCTGTTCGGCCAGCTCTGCCGGCCATTGGCGCGCGACACCCGGGCGCGAAAGCACGCCGATGTGCGCGGCCTCGAAGAGCGCGTACCACCGATGCCAGCCCGGCAGGCCGGCGAAGGCATCGGCGCCCAGCAGCAGCACGATCGGCCGGTCACCCTCCTCCGCACGCAACTCGGCCAGCGTGTCGACCGTATACGACGGACCGCCGCGGGCCAGCTCGCGGGTGTCCAGGCCGAGCCGGTCCTGCCCGCGCAATGCCGCGCGAAGCATGGCCACGCGGGTGGTGGCATCGGCGATCGGTGGCGGCCGGTGCGGGGGCACGGCGGCGGGCATCAGGCGCACCTCGGCGTCGAGCAGTTCGGCCGCCTCCCACGCCACCGCCAGGTGGGCAATGTGGATGGGGTCGAAGGTGCCGCCGAGGATGGCTAATGGACGCATGGTGCCTTGGCTCCCTCTCCCCGCCGGGGAAGGAATTGGTATGAGGGGCCACGCCGCGTCACGACGGCATTCGCGCGAGTGATCATGCTGTTTTGCCGCCAGGCATGAGGAGACTTCGAGGCAAGCCCACCCCCCTCACCCGAGCCTCTCCCCGACGGCGAGAGGGAGCAAAAGGCGCGCTCACCCCAGCGCCGCGGCGGCCCGCGGCTCGGCGATGGCGGCGATCAGCCGCTCGGCTTCCAGCCACGGCTCGCCCCACTCACGACCCTTGGCCATGCGATCGATGCGCGAGGCCCGGGCCAGGCAGGCCAGCCAGTGCTCGCGTGGCGCGCGACGGAGGGCCTTGCGGAAGAGTTGCTCGCGCGCCGGCCACAACCGCTCGGCGCGCGCCTGCGCGGCAAAATCGCGCGCGTTGGCCAGGCGCAGCGCGAGCTGCAGCTGGTTGACCAGCCAGCCCATCAGCGGGATCAGGTCCTCGCCCTCGCCGCGCAGGCCGGCCAGGATGCGCAGCGCGCGGCCGCCGTCGCCGGCGAAAGCGGCATCGGTGAGCTTGAACGCGTCATAGCGGGCACTGTCGGCGACCAGGTTTTCCATCTCGACCGCGTCGATGCGACCGCTGCCGTGCAGGACGACCAGCTTGTCGATCTCCTGCGCCGCGGCGAGCAGGTTGCCCTCCACCCGTTCGGCGAGCAGTGCGGCGGCATCGGGCGTCGCGGCAAGCCCGCGTGAGGCGAGCCGCGCGCCGATCCACGACGACCATTCCTGCGGCTTGGGGGCGTTGAACACCGCCAGCACGCCGGCGGCGTCCACCTGTTTGGTCCACGCCCCCTCGTGCTTGTTGCTCCACTCCACCGCGGTGATCAGCAGGGTCACGTCCGGCGGCGGGTCGGCGCAGAACGCGGTGATCGCCTTCGCACCCTCCACGCCCGGCCGCCCGGTCGGCAGGCGCAGGTCGAGCAGGCGGCGGCTGGCGAACAGCGACATGCCCGCGGCCGAGCGCGCCAGGTCGTCCCAATCGAAATGCTGACCGGCCTCGAGCACCTCGCGTTCGGCGTAGCCCAGTTCACGGGCACGCGCGCGCAGCGCATCGGCCGCTTCCAGCACCAGCAGTTCCTCGCCCGCCAGCAGGTACACCGGCGACAGGCGATCGGACGCCAGCACCTTGTTCCACTGGGCGGGCGAGAGCGGCATGTCAGCCCGCGCTGGACGCCGCGGCCGGTTCGGCCAGCTGGTGGCGACCGGCCGCCTGCAGGCGGAACAGGATCGCCTGCACCATGTCGTCGTTGAGGCTGCGGCGGATTTCCTCCACCTGTGCATCGGTGCCGACGGTGTTGAGCGCGTCGTAGCTGAAGTCGCGTGACATGTCGACGCGCTGCTGCGGCACCAGCGCCTGCCCGTTGCTGTCGTCGACCTCGAAGCGCACCTGGTAGCGGACCGTGTACTCGGTGACGCGGGCGCCACCGCTGACGCTCAGCGTGTCGGTGTCGAACGCGGCGACGGGAACCTTCAGCTCGGCGATGCCCGGGCCGCCCTCGTCCTCGAGGGTGACGCCGGAATCCTCCAGCGCACGGGCCAGGTCGCGCTGCAGGCTGCCGCCGCCGTTGACGGTCAGGTGCATGCGCTGCATCGAGGTCGGCAGCGCGGCGCTCTGGCGCAGGTGAAAGCCGCACGCCGACAGCGCGAGGGTGCAGACCAGCAGCGAGGCTCGGAACAGACGGTTCATGGGGCTCATCCCGCGACGATGTTGACGATCTTGCCTGGCACGACGATCACCTTGCGCACGGCCAGTCCTTCCAGATGCGCCTGCACCTGCGGCTGGGCGCGCGCCATGGCTTCGGCCTCTTCCTTCGACACGTTGGCCGACACCTCGATGGTAGCGCGCAGCTTGCCGTTGACCTGCACGGCCAGGGTGACCGTGTCGCGCACCAGCGCGGACGGGTCCGGCTGCGGCCAGGGCTCGTTCTCCAGCACCGTCTCGGGGTGGCCCAACACCTGCCACAGCGCGTGGCTGATATGCGGCACCACCGGGTTGAGCAGCAGCACCATCGCCTCCAGCGCCTCGTGGCGAACCGCACGGCCTTCCTCGCTCATGTCGGTGAACTTGCCCAGTGCGTTGAGCAGTTCCATCAGCGCGGCGATGGCGGTGTTGAAAGAGTGCCGGCGGCCGAGGTCGTCGCCGACCTTCTGGATGGCTTCGTGCAGCTGACGGCGCATGGCCTTCTGGCCGGCGTCGAGCGCGGCCGGGTCGACCACCGGATGGTCCGGCTGCGACGCGTGCGTGGTCACCTCGCGCCAGAAGCGGCGCAGGAAGCGGGCCATGCCCTCCACGCCCGCCTCGCTCCACTCCAGTGACTGTTCCGGCGGCGCGGCAAACATGGAAAACAGGCGCACCGTGTCGGCGCCGAACTTCTCCACCATCGCCTGCGGGTCGACGCCGTTGTTCTTGGATTTGGACATCTTCTCGACGCCGCCGATCTGCGCCGGCCGGCCGTCTGCCTTGAGCCGCGCGCCCACGACGCGTGCCCGCTCGTCGCGCTCGATCTCGACGTCGGCGGGATTGATCCAGTCCTTCGAACCGTCACCGTTTTCGCGATAGAAGGTTTCGGCGATCACCATGCCCTGGCACAGCAGGTTGGTGGCCGGCTCGTCGGAGTGCACGAGGCCCGCGTCGCGCAACAGCTTGTGATAGAAGCGGAAGTACAGCAGGTGCAGGATCGCGTGCTCGATGCCGCCGATGTACTGGTCCACCGGCAGCCAGTAGTTGGCGCGCGCGTCGACTTGGGCCTGGGCGCCCGGGCTGGTGTAGCGGGCGTAGTACCAGCTCGACTCCATGAAGGTGTCGAAGGTGTCCGTCTCGCGCTCGGCCGCGCCGCCGCACTGCGGGCAGGCGCACTTGCGCCACTCCGGATCGGCCTTGATCGGCGATTGCACGACGCCGCTCGTGGCAAAGGCGTTCTCCACGTCCTCGGGCAGCACCACCGGCAACTGGTCTTCCGGCACCGGGACGGCGCCGCACTTGCCGCAGTAGATCACCGGGATCGGGCAGCCCCAATAGCGCTGGCGGCTGACGCCCCAGTCGCGCAGGCGCCAGTTCACGCGACGCTGCCCCTTGCCGTCGCGCTCCAGCCGATCGGCGATGCCGTCGAACGCCTGGACGAAGTCGAGTCCGTCGTAATCACCGGAGTTCACCAGGATACCGCGCTCGGTCCAGGCGGCGTCTTCGTGGATGCGGCGCTCGAATTCCTGCACCGTGCGCAGCGCGGCCGAGGTTTCGTAGGCGTCGGTGTCGCTTCCGTGCAGCGCCGCACGCATGGGATTTGCCCCCACGCCCTGGCGCAGGTCGTGGCCGATCTCGGCCAGCGCGTCGACGACGCCCCGGTCGACGATCACCATCCGAATCGGCAGCGAATACTTCTGCGCGAACTCCCAGTCGCGCTGGTCGTGCCCGGGCACCGCCATCACGGCGCCGGTGCCGTAGCCCATCAGCACGAAGTTGGCCACCCACACGGGGATCGGCTCGCCGGTAACCGGATGGATCGCGCGCAGGCCGGTGTCCATGCCGCGCTTGTCCTGGGTTTCCAGCTCGGCTTCGGACACGCCACCGTGCTTGAGCTCTTCCAGAAACGCGGACAACCGCTCATTGCCCTGCGCCGCCTTGAGCGCCAGCGGATGCTCGCCGGCGATCGAGACGAAGGAGACGCCCATCAAGGTGTCGGGGCGCGTCGTGAACACGGTCAGCGGTTCGCGCTCGCCCTCCACGGCAAAGTGGATTTCCAGGCCCTCGGAGCGACCGATCCAGTTGCGCTGCATGGTCTTGACCGCGTCGGGCCAGCCCGGCAGCGTGTCCAGGCCAGCGAGCAGTTCCTGCGCGTAGTCGGTGATCTTCAGGAACCACTGCGGGATCTCGCGCTTTTCCACCAGCGCGCCCGAACGCCAGCCGCGGCCGTCGATCACCTGCTCGTTGGCGAGCACGGTCTGGTCGACCGGATCCCAGTTCACCACCGCGTTCTTGCGGTAGGCCATGCCCTTCTTCATCAACCGCGTGAACATCAGCTGTTCCCAGCGGTAGTACTCGGGTCGGCAGGTGGCGAACTCGCGCGTCCAGTCGTAGGCGAAGCCCATGCGCTTCAACTGCTCGCGCATGTGCTCGATGTTCTTGTAGGTCCACTTGGCCGGCGCGGTCCGGTTCTTGATCGCGGCGTTCTCGGCGGGCAGGCCGAACGCATCCCAGCCCATCGGCTGCAGCACGTTCTTGCCGTTCATGCGCTGATAGCGGCTGATCACGTCGCCGATGGTGTAGTTGCGCACGTGGCCCATGTGCAGCGCGCCGGACGGATACGGCAGCATCGAAAGACAGTAGAACTTGGGCCGGGAGGCGTCCTCGACGACCTCGTAGGCGTGGTTTGCGCTCCAGTACTGCTGCGCGGCGGTTTCCACCGCCTGCGGCTGGTAGCCCTGTTCGTTCGAAGCCTGTTCGTGGGAGTCCTGCATGTGTCCGGTGCCGTTGCTGTGGGGCTCGCGCGGCCGGTCGGGAAGGCCGCGGCGGGAACCCGTCAGCCTAGCCCAGCGCCCGCTTGGAGCCAAGAAGAAAGCCGTGGTTTGGGCACCCCGGCGTCGGGTGGGCTTCAGCCCACCGCTTTCCCCACGCGTACTGCGGTGGGGAGAGGCCCACCCTACGGGCTGGGGCAGGCAGTCGGCTTGGCCGCCGCGACGGGTCCGGCGATCCGGGCGATCTCTCCGGCGAGCCTGGCCAGTGCCTGCTGGTGGCCTTCGACCAGCGCGCCGTAACCGGCCCCGACGGGCTCGCGGATCTGGCTGGTGCAGGCGAGCGTGGCGTCGCCCTGCAACTGGCGCACGGTCCAGGCGGCGTCCACCAGCGCGTAGTCGCCGGGTGCCGAATCGAACCGCCGCAGGTCGACCTTGATGCGCAGCCGCGGCTTGCTGCCGCCGGGCATGCCGGTGGCGTCCCGGGCGTGCAGCGCTTGGGACAGATCGGCCGACAACGCGGCCCTCACCTCATCGGCCAGGGGCGCGATCCAGCGTTCGCCTGACAGCGGGGCTACGCTCTGCCCGCCCTGGCGGATCACCAGTTGGGGCTGGTCGACCTGGGCGGGAATGCCGACCGGCATCAATTCGAAGTCGAAAGGCGCACGGCTCGCCGTGCCGGCATCCGCCGGCGCCGGCGCCAGCAACGTGTAGTAGTGCGCCGGCTCGGAGGCGCAGCCGGCCAGCCCCAGCGCCAGCGCGGCGGCCAGCAGGTGTCGCGTGCGGATCATGGCTTGCTCCCTTGCCGGGCGGACGGACGGGTTCGTTCGGGTTGCGCCGGTGGCGGATCGTCCGGCCGGCCACGGATGAGGGCCTCCGGATGCACGCCCAGGTAATCGGTCAGCGCGCGCAGCGAACGGGCCATGCGTTGCAACTCGCCCAGCGTGCTGCCGAGGTTCTGCTGCAGCGGCGAATCGGCCGACAGCGCGTTGTCGGCGCTGCCCAGCGTTCGCTGCGCGCCCTTGAGCGTGCCCCTGAGCTCGGGCAACACGCCGCCGTTGACCTGCTTGAGCGTGCGGTCCAGGTCCGCCAGCGTCTGGTCCAGGTTGTGCCCGATGCTGTCGAACGGAATCTTCTGCACCTTGGTGACGATGTCCGCCAGCTGCTCCTGCAGCTTGTCGAAGCTGCCCGGCGCGGTGGGCAGTTCGATCGGCGTCGCGGCCAGGTCGAAGCTCGCCTTGGGCGCCTTGGGCACGAAGTCCAGCGCGATGTAGAGCTGTCCGGTCAGCAGGTTGCCGGTGCGCGCCTGCGCACGCAGGCCATGCGCGACCAGCGGTCCGAACATGCGCGCCAGGTCGACGCGCCCGTCCTTCATGCCCGCCTGCGCGGCGAGCTTGTCGTAGGCATGGCCTAGCCGCTGCGGGTACACCACCGCACCGACGGTGAGCGGGAAGCGCGAGTGTTTCGCGTCGTAGTCCATGGTGAGGGATACGACCTTGCCGATGTTCACACCCAGGAACTCCACCGGCGCGTCCACCGCCAGACCTCGCAGCGACTGGTTGAAGCGCATCCGGATGTAGCGCGGCGGTCCGTCCGGCGGCGCCATGGCGGTGGCCTCGTCACCGAACAGCGCAAAGTCGGCGTCCTCGGGCGCCGGGGTCGCATCGTGCGGACCGCGCGGTTCCTCGAACGCCACGCCGCCGGCGATCACCGTCGCCAGCGACTGCGTGTTGAGCTTCAGCCCGTTGGCCCCGAGCGAGACGTCGACGCCGCTGGCATTCCAGAACCGCGTCCCACGGGTGACGAAGCGGTCGTTCGGCCCGTCGATGAAGATGCGCAGCGATACGCCCTTGCCGTCCTTGTCCAGCGTATAGGACGACACGCGGCCTACCTGGATGCGGCGGTAGTACACGGGCGAGCCGGTATCGAGCGAGCCAAGGTCGTCGGTGTGCAGCACGAAGCTCTTGCCGGGCGCGCCATGCAGCACCGCCGGCGGCGCTTCCAGGCCGGCGAACTCGTACTGCTCTTCCTTCGAATCGCCCACGTCGGTGCCGATGAAGGCGCCCGAAAGCAGCGTATCCACGCCCGACACACCGCCCAGGCCGATGCGCGGACGCACCACCCAGTAACGCGTACCCTTGGTGGCGAAGCTCTCGGCGCTCTTGTTCAGCGCGACCGTGACGCGCACCCGCTCGCGGTCCTCGGTCAGGTCCAGGCCGGTGACCTTGCCGATCACTACGTTCTTGTACTTGACCGGGGTCTTGCCGGACTCCAGGCCCTCAGCGGTCTGGAAGGTGATGGTGATCTCTGGCCCCGCCTGCAGCCAGGCGTGCACCACCAGCGACAGGCCTACCAGCGCGGCCAGTACCGGCACCAGCCAGATCAGCGAAAGGCTGAAGCGGTGCTTGCGCACCACCGGCTCGGGCAAGTCCTCGCGCGGGGTCTGCTCAATCATCGTCGGGTCCATCCCACATCAATCGGGGGTCGAAACTCATGGAGGAGAACATCGTAAGTATCACGGTCAGGCCGAAGAACACCACGCCCGGCAATGGTTCGACCTGGCTGAAAAAGCCGAAGCGCACCAGCGCGGTAAGCAATGCCACCACGAACACGTCCAGCATCGACCAGTAGCCGATGAACTCCACCGCCCGGTAAAGCTTGGCACGCTGGCGCAACGCCCATCGGCTGTGGCGCCGGGTGCTCGCCAGCAACGTGCCCAGCACCAGGAACTTGGTCATCGGCACCACGATCGAGGCGGTGAACACGATCACCGCCAGGCTCGGCGAACCCTTGACCCACAGTTCCACCACGCCGCTGATGATGGTGTTGTCGTCGATGTCGCCCAGGCTCACCGTGCGCATGATCGGCAACAGGTTCGCGGGGATGTAAAGGATGAACGCAGCCACCAGCAGCGCCCAGGTGCGGGCGATGCTGTCGCGCTTGCGCCGGTGCAGCGCCGCGCCGCAGCGCGGGCAGGCCGCGTCGTCGCCCGTCGGCGCGAGGCAGACCAGCCCGCACACGTGGCAGCCGATGATGCCCAGTTCCGCTGCGCGCGGCGCGCGGCTCATTGGTCCGGCTCCGTCATGTCCCACAGCGAGCGCAGGTCGATCCCGGAGAACACCGTGATCAACAGCATCAACACGCCATAGGCCCAGATGCCAGGATCCGGCTGCACGTCGAAATAGGCGTGCGCCTTGACGATGGACACGATCGCGCCGAGCACGAAAACCTCGCTCATCGTCCACGGCTGGAGGTAGTACAGCGACTTCATGATGGACGCGAAGCCGGGCGCACGCCGGCCGTCGCGGGCGAAGAAGAGCACCCAGCCCAGCATCAGCATCTTGTTCAGCGGGAAAAAGAACAGCGTAGCGGCGGCGATCACCGCCACGATCGGCGCCCCCTGGCCCCACATCTTCAGGATGATGCCCCACAGCGTGGCGCTGCTCTGCTGCGAACCCAGGCCCAGGGTGACCACCGGCCACACGTTGGCAATCAGGAACACGATCAGCGCCGTGAGCACCAGCGCCAGCATGCCGCCCGCGTTGAGCACGTGGTAACGAGCCAGCAACGCCCCGCAGCGCACGCAGCGCATGGTCTCGCCCCGCGCCAACGCGTGGTTGCGGTGCACCGTGTCGCAGTGCTCGCAGATCAGCAACGGGCTGGACGGCGCGTGCGGCCGTGCCGACGCGGGGTCATCCGTCGCGTCGATGCGGGCCAGGCCGTGCTCGGGCGTGCTCATCGGCCTATTCTCGCAAATCGCGCGCCCGAGGGATGCCGCCGCCACGCCACTGCCGGCAAGCAACATGATGCTCGCAGGAGCCGACTCCCGGGCGATGCTTCCCGGCCGAACAGCGCGCCGGTGCATGCCGGCGCCTCCCGCCCTCTTGATATGCTGGCCGGCGCCCCGATGTGGGACCTTCCTTCCCTGGAGATCTCAAGTGACCGCCGCTGCCCAAGCCCACGTCTTCGACATCGATACGGCCAACTTCGAGACCGAGGTGCTGCGCGCCTCGATGACCACGCCGGTGCTGGTGGATTTCTGGGCGACCTGGTGCGGCCCGTGCAAGACGCTGGGCCCCATGCTCGAGAAGCTTGCCGCCGAGTACAACGGCGCGTTCCGCCTGGGCAAGGTCGACGTGGACAAGAACCAGGAGCTGGCTGCGATGTTCGGCATCCGCTCCATCCCTACCGTCATGATGGTCAAGGACGGGCAACTGCTCGACGGCTTCGCCGGCGCATTGCCCGAGGGCGAGCTGCGCGAGTTCCTCTCGCGCCACGTGCAGCCGCTGGGGGACGAAGTCCCCGCCGAGCCCGAGGCAGTGGAGGAAGAAGACCCCGCGCAGGCGATCAACCGCCTGCAGCAGGAGATCGCCGCCGCGCCCGATCGCGCCGAACTCAAGCTCGACCTGGCACTCGCACTGATGCGCAACGGCCAGGCCGACGCCGCCGTAGCGGAGCTCAACGCGCTGCCGGCGAACCTCGCCACCGATGCGCGCGCCGTGCGCCTGCGCAGCCAGCTGGACCTGGCCCGCGCACTGCAAGGCGCGCCCTCCTTGACCGAATTGCGTGAGCGTGTGCAGGCCGATCCGACCGACTGGGCCGCACGCGACCTGCTCGGCGTGCGGCTACTGCTGGAAGACGATCCTGCCGCCGGCCTGGACCAGTTCCTGGCGATCCTGGAAAAGGCGCGCGACTGGAACGAAGGTGGCGCGAAGAAGCGCCTGCTGGCCGCCTTTGCCACGCTGGACGATGCAGAGCTGGTGGGCCGCTATCGCCGGCGCATGGCCTCGCTGCTGTTCTGACAGCCGCAAGGTAGCGAACCACCTGCAGGAGCGCACGGTGCGCGATCGGGAAGCCCGCGGGTCGCGCACAGGTCCGCTCCTGCAAAGCGGACCCATACGCACGCGTACGCTAGACTGGCGTTTTTGCCGGCTCCCCGATGCGCGCGTCCACCTTCCGCCGCCTGCTCAATCTGTGGCCACCCTTCCTGTTCAACAGCATCCGCGTGCTGGAACTGAGCAGCGACTGGACACATGCGCGCGTCGTGCTGCGCCTTCGCCCCTGGAACCGCAACTACGTGCGCAGCCAGTTCGGCGGCAATCTGTTCGCCATGACCGATCCGTTCTGGATGCTGCTGGCGATGCATCGCCTGGGCAGCGACTACTACGTGTGGGACAAGGCCGGCGCGATCGACTTCGTGACGCCCGGCCGCGAGGACGTGTACGCCTCCTTCCACCTCTCCGACGCGATGGTCGATGAACTGCGCACGGCGGCCGCCACGGGCGACAAGGTCCTGCGCTGGTTCGAGACCGAAGTGGCGACCGCCTCCGGCGAGGTCGTCGCACGCGTGCGCAAGCAGCTTTACGTGCGGCTCAAGCCCAAGGCTCGCGCCGCATAGGCCGGGCTTCAGCCCACCGCCCTGCGCGGCCAGGGTGATTGAAGCTCACCGTGCGGGCGACACGGGCCTGCCGGTTCGCCCTTACTCCTGCTGGAAGCGCTCGATCTCGGCGAGCATCGCTTCGGCCTTCTGCAAGCTCCGGCCGGCCGTGTGGTCTTCCAGCTTGCGGCCGTGCCCGGTGCGGCGCATGACCCAGACGACCACGCCCACGCCGGCCAGACCCGCGCCGGCGCTCAGCGTCATCCACGCGATCGAGCGACCGCCCGCCCACAGATCGACGCCATACCAGGCGAGGTTGACCCACAACACCAGGATCCACACGAAGCAGCCGGCCACGGCATTGAAGGGCCCCTCGACGCGCACGCGCCAGGCGCGCAGCTCGGCGATCCGTCGCTGGATCGCCAGTACAGGGGAGCCAGGATCGATGCCGTGGATCAGGTACAGGTTGCGCGCCGCGAAGCCGATCAGCGACAAGCCGTAAAGCTGCAGGAGCACGCCGCAAACCAGCAGATGAAGAACATGCAGCCGTGCCACCCAGAAGGCGCCCGCCAGCACGGCCACCAGGAGGCCGAGCGCGATCTGGGCGACCTGCCCCCACACCAGCGGCCGCAGGCCGTACCGCAACTTGTCCAGTCGACTCTCGACAAACAGTTGGGCGTTCAACGCGCGCTGGTGTTCCAGCCGGCGATCCAGTCCCTGCCAGGCCTGCTTGAAATCGTCCAGTTCCATGTTCATGCCCTCGCGGTGTCGGCGGGCGCGATCATCTGCCCGCGCAGCTTGTGTTTGATGCGGCCGATCTTGGTGGCCACGTTGGTTTCGCTGATGCCGAGTACCTGGGCGATCTCGGCGTGGCTCCTGTCTTCCAGGTACAGCAGGATCAGTGCGCGGTTGAGGGGATCGAGCCGGCCGATGAAGGTGTAGAGGGCCGCCAGCCGTTCGTCCGGTTGCACCACGTCCGCGTCGCCGGGCAACTCCAGGTGCGCGGCATCGAGCGGCTCCAGGCGCCCGTCGCGCGCAACCTGTCGGGCGTGGGAGATGGCGACGTTGAGCGCCACGCGATACATCCAGGTGGAGAACTTCGCGCGTGCGGCATCGAAGCTGGCGAAGGAACGCCACAACTGGACGGCGATCTCCTGCGCCAGGTCGTTGCGGTTCTCGCGGCCGTGCGCGTAGACGCTGGCCACCTTGAACACGATGCCGCGGTGCTCCTGCAACAGCGCTTCGAACTGGCGTTGGTGATCGTTCATGGCTCGCTCGGGCTCCGTGTCCTTTTCATGATTCGCCCGGCCCGCGAAAAAATCACACCACGTCGCGGCCTACAATGCGGACTTCCCCTTGCCCGCGAACCGCCATGCCGCGACTGCGCTTCAAACGCTACCTGCTCACCGGCCTGCTTACCTTCATCCCGCTGTGGGTGACCTGGACAGTGTTCAAGGTCGTGCTGGGCTTCCTGGCCGGCATCGGTGCGCCGATGGTGGCCGCGGCGCTGGGCGCGCTGGCCCTGGTGGCGCCGGAAACCGCCCGGGCGCTGGGCAGCGCGTGGTTCATCTCGATCGTGGCGTTGCTGATCACCCTGCTGGCGCTGTACCTGCTGGGCTTCCTGGCCAGCCGCGTGATCGGGCAGCGACTGCTGGATACGTTCGATGCGCTGCTGCAGCGCATTCCGCTGGTGCAGACCATCTACGGCGGCACCAAAAAGCTGATGGCGGTGTTGCAGCAGAAGCCCTCGGGCGTGCAACGGGTCGTGCTGGTCGACTTCCCGCATGCCGGCACCAAGGCGATCGGCTTCGTCACGCGGATCATGGTCGAGGAAGGCAGCGGTCGCGAGATGGCGGCGGTGTTCGTGCCGACCACGCCCAATCCCACCGGTGGCTTCCTGCTCACCCTGCCGGTGGAGGCGCTGACGCCGACCGAATGGACGATGGACCAGGGCATGGCTTTCATCATTTCCGGTGGTGCGGTGGCGCCCGACACGTTGCCTGCCGCGACGCGCAAGCTGTAGTCCCGCTGGCGGACCGCTGCGTTACCGCGCCGCTGGCTTGTCGCGCACACGGTGCGCTCCCACAGGGGTTTTCATGTATCGCTGGATCTTCGTTCTTTCGCTGGTCATCGCGAGCGCAGCCCACGCCGCCAACTGGACCACGCCGGCCGAGGTTGCGCAGTTCCGCACCACGCCGAGCTACGCCGACACGCTCGCCTACCTCGAGCGCCTGCATCAGGCCGCGCCTGGCAAGATCAGGCTGGAAACCTTCGGCACCACGCCCGAAGGCCGGCCGATGACGGTGGTGATCGCCAGCAACGACGGCAGCTTTTCGCCGCAGGCGGCGCGTGCGGCGCACAAGCCGGTGGTGCTGCTGCAGGCCGGCATTCATCCTGGCGAGATCGAGGGCAAGGACGCCGGCCTGATGCTGCTGCGCGATTTCGCTGTCACCGGCAAGCTGACGCACCTGCTGGATCCCGTGGTGCTGGTCTACATCCCGGTGTTCAGCGTGGATGGTCACGAAAATTCGAGCCCTTACCACCGCATCAACCAGAACGGCCCCGACGCGCAGGGCTTCCGCGGCCAGTCGCAGTACCTCAACCTCAACCGCGACTACGTCAAGGCGGATGCGCCGGAGATGCGCGCCTGGCTGAAACTCTGGCAGCGCTGGCTGCCGGATTTCCTGATCGACGTGCACACCACCGACGGCGCCGACTACCAGTACGACCTGACCTGGTACACCGAGGATCCGCACAAGCTCGACCCGGGCGTGGCCGCCTGGCAAAGGGCGCTGACGGACACGGCCATTCCCGCCTACGAGGCGCGCGGACACCTCGCCTCGATCTACCTCGAGTTCAAGGACGGCGCCGACCCGCGCAAGGGCATCACCAACTTCGGCTCCGGCCCGCGCTTCTCCACTGGCTATGCCGCGCTGCAGGACCGGCCCGCGCTGCTGATCGAAACGCACATGCTCAAGCCCTATGCGGTGCGCGTGCGTGCGGTCTATGACCTGGTCGACGTGCTGCTCGAACGGATCGGCAACCATCCGGACGCCCTGCTGAAAACCAACGCCGCAGCCGACGCCCGAACCATTGCGCGCGCCGGCGATCGCTCGGCCAGGTTGCCACTTACGTTCAAGTTGGACCCCGGCTCCTCCCCGTACGAACTCAAGGGCTACGCCTACACGGTGACCCACAGCGACATCTCCGGCGGCGATTGGATCCGCTACGACCCGTCGCGCCCGCGCAATTACACGATCCCCAACTGGAACGGCCTGCTGCCGGATGTATCGGTCGACCCGCCGGCCGCCTATGCGATCCCGGCCCAGTGGACCGTGCTGATCGACCGCCTCGACGCGCACGGCATCGCCTACCGCCGCCTGGCGCGCCCGATGAAAGTCACCGCCCAGGGCTACCGGCTCGACCAGCCGCGATGGGCGGAAAAACCTTTCGAGGGCCACCTGATGCTGCGCGACTTCCAGCTCCATGCGGCGCCGCGCGAGCTCACCCTCCCCGCCGGGTCGGTGATCGTCCCGCTGGACCAGCGCGGCGCCAACGTGGCGATCGAACTGCTCGAGCCCCAGGCACCCGACTCGATGCTGCGCTGGGGCTACCTGGACGCCATCTTCGAACCGAAGGAATACGGCGAGCCGCGCGTGCTGGAGAAACTCGCACGCGACATGCTTGCCGCCCATCCGGCGCTCCATGCCACCTTCGAGCGCAAGCTCCGCGACGACCCCGCCTTCGCCGCCGATCCGCGCGCACGGCTGATGTTCTTCTTCGAGCGCTCGCCCTGGTATGCGGCCCAAGACGTGGGCGTCTATCCGGTGCTGCGGCTGGACCGGTCACAGTGGAAGGCGCTGGGAAAGTAGCGGCGCGAGGGCGGGAGTTGCGGGATTTCCTTTTCCCTGCCCCGCCCCGACCCCTGACCTTTGACACTGTCTGACCCATGACCAATGGCCTAGCGTGGCCGGTCATGGCCGCGTCGTGGGGGACGCGGCCGGCAACAACGCAACCGCCGAACGGCGCAAACACACAGAGGGAAATCCATGTCCAAGCAGTATCTGAAGCCGCTGGCGCTCGCGGTGAGCCTGGCGCTGTCGCTGACCGCGTGCGGCAAGCACGAGGCCGACCAGAACCCTGCCGCCAGCAGCAGCGCACCCGCCGCCGCCGGCACCACCGCGATGGCCGCCGCGCCCCAGAGTGTGTTCGACGTCAGCGAGCTGGGCCCGATGAACGAGGCCTGCGCGGACTTCGATCAGTTCGTCAACGCCAAATGGGTCGCCGCCAACCCGATCCCGTCCGACCGCACCCGCTGGGGCGCGTTCGACAAGCTGGCCGAGGACAGCCTCAACACCCAGCACGACATCGTCGACGCCGCGGCCAAGAACGCCACCAGCGCACAGGCCGGCTCCATCCAGCAGAAGATCGGCTACCTGTATGCCTCGGGCATGGACGAAGCAGCCATCGAGAAGGCCGGCTTCGATCCGATCAAGCCCAAGCTCGACGCCATCGCCGCGCTGAAGAACGGCAAGGACGTGGCCGACTACCTCAACAAGAGCTTCAGCAACGGCGACATGCAGGTGTTCGCGTTCGGCTCGGGTGCCGATTTCAAGAACGCCTCCATGCAGATCGGCTACACCTTCCAGAGCGGTCTGGGTCTGCCGACCAAGGACTACTACACCGACGCCAAGTACGCCGAGCAGCGCAACGCGTACCTGGGCTACATCGCCAAGTCGCTCGAACTGACCGGTGTGCCGGCGGCCGACGCCAAGAAGCAGGCCGACCAGGTGATGGCGTTCGAAACCAAGCTGGCGGCCGCCTCGTTCGCCCCGGTCGAACTGCGCACGCCCGAGCACCAGTACCACTTCGTCAGCGTGAAGGAAGCGGACAAGCTCACCCCGCACTTCAGCTGGGAGAAATTCTTCGACGCCCAGGGCGTGAAGGTGGACAAGGGCTTCTCGCTGTCGCAGCCGAAGTTCTTCGTCGAGTTCGACAAGCTGCTCGCCAGCGCGCCGATCGACCAGTGGCAGTCCTACCTGCGCTTCCACGTGATCGACGACGCCTCGCCGCTTCTGTCGAAGTCCTTCCAGGACAACAAGTTCGACTTCTACGGCAAGACCCTGTCGGGCCAGCCGGAACAGAAGGCGCGCTGGAAGCGCGTCCTCGGCGCGGTCAATGGCTCGATGGGCATGGCGCTTGGCCAGCTCTACGTCGACAAGATGTTCAAGCCCGAAGCGAAGGAGCGCGCGCAGGTGCTGGTCGACAACGTGCGCAACGCCCTGAAGGCGCGCATCGAGAATCTCGACTGGATGAGCCCGGAGACCAAGGCCAAGGCGATTGCCAAGTGGAGCACCTTCCTGCCCAAGATCGGCTATCCGGAAAAGTGGCGTGACTGGGCGGGCCTGGACATCAAGCAGGGCGACTACTACGGCAACGTGATGGCCGCCGCCAAGTTCAACTACCAGTACGACACCAACAAGATCGGCAAGCCGACCGACCGCAAGGAATGGGGCATGACCCCGCAGACGGTCAACGCGTACTACAACCCGACCGACAACACGATCAACTTCCCTGCCGCGATCCTGCAGCCGCCGTTCTTCTATGCCAACGGCGACGACGCGATCAACTACGGTGGCATCGGCGCGGTGATCGGCCACGAGGCCAGCCACGGCTTCGACGACGAGGGCAGCCAGTTCGACGGCGACGGCAACAACGTCAACTGGTGGACCAAGGCCGACCGCACCAAGTTCGACGAACGCGCGGGCAAGCTGGTGGCGCAGTTCAACGCCTACACCCCGATCAAGGACAAGCCGGATGCGCACGTCAACGGCCAGCTGACCCTCGGCGAGAACATCGGCGACCTCGGCGGCCTGAACGCGGCGTACGACGCACTGCAGATGGCGCTGAAGAAGAACCCCGAGGAAGCCGGCTCCAAGATCGACGGTTATACCCAGGACCAGCGCTTCTTCTTCAACTGGGCACGCGTGTGGCGCGGCAACATCCGCGAGAAGGAGGCACTGCTGCGCCTCAACACCGACCCGCATGCCCCCGCCTCGCTGCGCGCGATCGGCGCGCCGTCCAACATGGACGCGTTCGCCACTGCGTTCCAGTGCAAGCCGGGCGACGCGATGGTCCGCTCCGGCGACAAGCAGGTGAAGATCTGGTAACGCATCATTCTCCGTTCGGAGGATGAAAAGGCCCCGCTCCGGCGGGGCCTTTTTTGTTGCCACGCCGCCCCCCACCCGAACGCCCCAAGGGTGGGTATCAGCCTACCAACCGCACCGCGCCGCGGCCCCGCGGGCGGGCTGAAGCCCATCCCAGGCCGTCATTCCGTCTTGTTATTGCAAATCGTTCTCATTAAGCTTCGCAGCTTGACGCAACCGCCAGACAAGGACTCCCATGGCAGGCATCACCAGCCGCAAGCATCCGACCCGATCGTCCGCGCTAACTCGCGGCATGGCCGCGAGCCTGCTCACCGGCCTGGCCTTCGCAGCGCCCGCCCATGCCGGCGGTAGTGACGCCACTGATCCGCAGGTGCGCGACGCCAAGCGTCTACCCGGCATCGAGGTCAACGCGACGCGTGGCGCGGACTACCGCGCCGACATGGTCGACTCGCCCAAGTTCACCCAGCCGCTGCTGGACACCCCGCAGACCATCGGCATCATCACCCGCGACCTGTTCGAGCAACAGGGCGCGACGACCTTGACCGAAGCGCTGCGCAACAGCCCGGGCGTGGGCACCTTCTACGTCGGCGAGAACGGCAGCACCACCACTGGCGACGGCATCTACATGCGCGGCTTCGATACGTCGGGCAGCATCTTCGTCGACGGCGTGCGTGACCTGGGCACGATCTCGCGCGACCTGTTCAACATCGAGCAGGTGGAAGTGACCAAGGGCCCGGACGGCACCGCATACGGCCGCACTGCACCGACCGGCGCGGTCAACATGGTGACCCGGCAGCCGATGCTCAGCGATCGGGCCAGCGGTTCGCTGGTCTACGGCAGCGGCCAGCAGCAGCGCGCCACCGCCGACCTCAACCGGCAAATCGGCGAACAGAGCGCGTTCCGTCTGGACGTCGTCGGCCAGGACAGCGGCGTGCCCGGCCGCGACCGCGTGCGCAACCGTCGCTGGGGCGTGGCGCCCTCGCTGGCGTTCGGCCTGGGCACGCCCACGCGCGTCTTCCTCGATGCGTTGCACATCAAGCAAAACAACGTGCCCGACGGCGGCATACCGACGCTAGGCCTGCCCGGCTACGCCAGCCCCGATCCCGTACGGCCGCAGATCGGCCAGGCACCGCGGGTGGACAGCGAGAACTTCTACGGCACCGCGCAGGACCACGATCGCGTCGCCGCGGACATGCTGACGCTGATCGTCGAACACGAGTTCAGCCCCGACCTTGCCTTGCGCGACACCACGCGCTGGGGCCGCACGCACCAGGACTACCTGCTGACCTCCTTCCGCGCCGACGCAGACAACCTGCTCACGCCGGTCCAGGCCGATCCCTCGACCTGGGCCATTGCACGCAGCCTGCCGACGTTCAAGCGGCAATCCAACCGCATCCTCACCAACCAGGCCAATCTCACCGCGAACTTCACCACGGGGACGGTGATCCACAACCTAAGCGCGGGCGTGGAAGTCAGTGAGGAGAAAGCCTCCGACATCGACGTCGCGCCGCTGGACGGAAGCAGCTCGCCGGCCGCGAACCTCTATCACCCCGATCCGCGCGTGGGCGGTTTGCGCTACGGCGAAACCGGCGCCTGGAGCACCGGCACCACCGACACCGCCGCGGTCTACGTGTTCGACACGCTGAAGTTCGGCCAGCGCTGGCAGGTCACCGCCGGCGCGCGCCTGGACCGCTACACCACCCGCTTCGACAGCGTCGCTCTCTGCGGCGAGCGCAACAGCCCCGAATGCGGCACCTTGCCGGCCGGCACGCCGGTGCCCGGTCTTGCCGCACGCGTGGTCGACACCCTGCCCAACGGCAAGCTGGGCGTGCTGTACAAGCCCGCGCCCAATGGCAGCATCTACGCCAACTTCGCCGTCTCGCAGGAGCCGCCCGGCGGCAACACGCTTTTGTTCAGCAGCTCGGCGCGAAGCGCCGACAACCCCACGCTCGATCCGCAGCGGGCCAGCACCACGGAGTTGGGCACCAAGTGGGACCTGCTCGACCAGCGTCTGCTGCTCACCGCTGCGCTCTACCGCACCGTGGTGCGCAACGAATTGACCCAGGATCCGGTCGACGAGCAGTACTACCAGACCGGCCGCAAGCGGGTGCAAGGCATCGAACTGGGCATCGTCGGCCGGATCACCGACGACTGGGGCGTGAGCGCCGGCTTCACCACCATGGACGCCAGGATCACCCACGGCGCGGCAGTCAGCAACGACGGCTCCAGCGACCTGGCCTACACGCCGCGCAGCGCGTTCACCGCATGGACCACCTATCACCTGCCCTTCGGCCTCACCGTCGGCGGCGGCGCGCGCTACGCGGGCGCGATGAAGCGTGGCACCGATGGCGCCATCGGCACGCCTGATACCACGGGCTCCTATTGGGTGTTCGACGCCATGGCGAGCCTGCCGGTCAACCGCCACCTCGACCTGCAATTGAATCTCTACAACCTGTTCGACCGGCATTACGTCGCGGCCATCAACAAGAGCGGCTACCGTTACACGCCGGGCACGCCGCGCGCCGCGATGCTGACGGCCAACATCCGGTTCTAAAAGCCAGGGCACCGCCATGCTGCTGCACATCCCCAACGTGCTGGATCGCGGGCAGGTCGCGCGCATGCGTTCGGCACTCGATGGCGCCACCTGGACGGACGGCCGCGAGACGGTCGGTTCGCAGGGGGCGAAGGTCAAGCGCAACCAGCAGTTGCCGGAAACCTCGCCGCTGCGGCGGGAGCTTGGCCGCGAAGTGATGGACGCGCTGGCGCGCCATCCGCTCTTCCACGCCGCGGTGTTGCCGCAGCGCGTGCTGCCGCCACGCTTCAACCGCTATGAGGGCGGCGGGCACTACGGCTCCCACGTGGATGGTGCGGTGATGGCCCTGCCCGACGGCGGGCAGCTGCGTTCGGACGTCTCGTGCACGCTGTTCCTGACCGAGCCTGGCGAGTACGACGGCGGCGAACTCGTCATCAGTGACCTCTACGGCGAGCACGAGGTCAAGCTTCCGGCTGGCGATGCCATCGTCTATCCGTCCAGCAGCCTGCATCGCGTGTTGCCGGTGACGCGCGGCGCGCGCATGGCGGGGTTCCTGTGGGCGCAAAGCCTGGTACGCGACGATGCCCAGCGCCAGTTGCTGCTCGAACTGGACGGATCGATCCAACGCCTGACGCAAGGCGGCGCCGACGCAGACGCGCTGCTGCAACTCACCGGCGTCTATCACAACCTGCTGCGCCGCTGGTCCGAGACATGATCCCTTGCAGGAAGGCCCTTGGGCGCGACCGCGGGCATCCTGGCTGGCCCTGACTCACGGTCGCGCCCAGGGGCGCTCCTGCACGAGCAATGCACGGCGGTTCCCTCTACACGGCCGGGAGCGGATAATCGGCGCCCCTTCTGCAACCCGGCAGCACGATGTTCGTACCTGGTCAACGCTGGATCTCCACCGCCGAACCCGAACTGGGCCTGGGCACCGTCCTGCGGGTGGAGGGCCGCGGCGTACAGGTACTCTTCGCCAAGGCCGGTGTGCTGCGCCCCTACGCGGCCGACTCCGCGCCGCTGGTGCGCGCCGAATTCCGCCCCGGCCAGCGCGTCGCCGGCAAGGGCCTGGCCTTCCTGGTCGAGCGGGTTGAAATCAAGGAAGACCTGCTGATCTACCGCGGCGAGGGACGCGAGCTGCACGAAGGCCAGCTCGATGACGAGCAAAGCGTGAGCCAGGCCGACGATCGTCTGGTCGGTGGACGCACGGATACCGTGGCGCAATTCGACCTGCGCCTCGAAGGGCTGCGTCGCCGCGCCCAGGCGCGCCAATCGCCGGCCTGGGGCCTGGAAGCATCCCGCATCGGCCTGGTGCCTCACCAGCTGCGCGTGGCCGGCATCGCCGCCTCGCGCCGCCCGCCACGCGTGCTGCTGGCCGACGAGGTGGGCCTGGGAAAAACCATCGAAGCGGGCATGATCCTCGCCCGCCAGCTCGCTACCGGCCGCGCCTCGCGCGTGCTGGTGCTGCTGCCGGACACGCTCGTGTACCAATGGTTTGTCGAACTGCTGCGCCGCTTCAACCTGAGCTTCGCCATCTACGACGAGGAACGCTGCGAGGCGCTGGAGCAATCCGGCGACGGGCGCAATCCGTTCGACGACGAACAGCTGGTCATCGCCGACTTCCGTTTCCTGGAGGAAAACCCCAAGCGCGCGCGCGAGCTAGTCGAGGCGGAGTGGGATCTGCTGATCGTCGACGAAGCGCACCACCTGGCCTGGACGCCCGAAGCGGCCAGCCCGCGCTACACGCTCGTCGAGCAACTGGCGGCGAAGACGCCCGGCGTGATCCTGCTCACCGCCACGCCGGAGCAACTCGGCCGCAGCGGCCACTTTGCCCGCCTGCGTCTGCTCGATCCGCAGCGCTACCACGACCTGGACGTCTACCTGGCCGAAGCCGAGCGTTTCCAGGCGCTCTCGCCAATTGCCGACCGGCTGCAATCCGGCGAGCCGCTCGACGACGCCCAGCGCGACGCACTGCGCGACATCTTCGCCGGCGACGCGGGCCTGCTCGCGCAGCTGGAAGGCCCCGGCACGCCGGGCACCGCGCGCGAGCTGCTCGACGCGCTGATCGACCGCCACGGCACCGGCCGCGCGATGTTCCGCAATCGCCGCGCCGGCATCGGCGGCTTCCCGCGCCGCGTGCCCGAATGGCAGCTGATCGATGCCGACGCGCTGGACGAGAACGCGCGCCAGGTGCTGCTGGCCGAATTCCACGCCGACATCCAGCAGCCGGCGCCGGCGCTCGAACTGGACTACGCGAACGACCCGCGCCTGGAGGCACTGGTAACCCTGCTCGACGCGCATCCGCAGGACAAATTCCTGCTGATCTGCCGCAGCCAGGCGAAGGTACTGGCGCTGGAGGAAGCGCTGCGTACCCGCAGCGGCGCCGGCATCGCGCGCTTCCATGAAGGCCTGGGCATCGTGCAGCGCGACCGCAACGCCGCCTATTTCGCCCAACCCGACGGCGCGCGCCTGCTGCTGTGCTCGGAAATCGGGTCGGAAGGGCGCAACTTCCAGTTCGCGCACCGGCTCATCCTGTGGGACCTGCCGCTGGATCCGGACCTGCTCGAACAGCGCATTGGCCGTCTCGACCGCATCGGCCAGGCCCACGACATCGCCATCCACATCCTCGCCGTCCAGGACAGCGCGCAGCACGTGCTCGCGCGCTGGTACGACGAAGGCATCGATGCGTTCCGCTCCAGCCCCGCCGACGGGCGCGAGCTGCTGCGCCGCTACGGCGAGCCGCTGGTGGAACTGGCCGCGGAACATGCGCGCAACGCCGACAGCCGCGACCAGGAACTGGACGCGCTGATCGCCGACACCCGCGCCTCCCACGAAGAACTGGCCGCGCTCATCCGCGCCGGCCGCGACCACCTGCTGGAACTGGCCGCCAGCCGCGACCCGCACGCCGACGAACTGGGCCAGGCCTTCCGCCGCGAGGATGTCGATCCCTCGCGCGACGCCTATATCCAGCGCCTCCTGGAGGCCTTCGGCATCCACGCCGAGGAATTGGGCGGCAAGGTGCTGCTGCTCGACCCGCAATACCTTTCCACCGACGCCCTGCCCGGCTTTGCCGAAGGTCCGGTGTCGGCCACCTTCGCCCGCGACGTGGCACTGGCGCGCGAGGAACTGCCGCTGCTGCGCTTCGACCATCCGCTGGTGCAGGGCGCGCTGGACCTCGCGCTTTCCGGCGAACAGGGCAACGCCGCCTTCATGGTCGACGATGCGCTGCCGCCGCGCAGCGCGCTGCTCCAGGCCGTGTTCCTGCTCGAATGCGTGGCCGACCGGGCGCTCGATGCCGAACGCTTCCTGCCGGCGTTGCCGCTGGTGGTCACGATCGACACGCGACTGGCCGAGCGCGCAGGCTTCGAACCCAGCGAAGCGGCCGTGCGCAAGGCGGCCGACCGCAACATCGAGGTGCCGCGCTACCGCAAGTTCCTCGCCAAGCTGGTGCCGCCGATGCTTGAGAAGGCCGAGGTTATCGCCGGTCAGCGGGCGCAGGAGCACATCGCCGAAGCCGTCGCCCAGGCGACCGCCGAACTCGATGCCGAACTGGCCCGCCTGCGCGCGCTGCGCGAGGTCAACCCGTCGATCAACCCGGCGGAAATCGCCACGCTCGCCGCCGAACGCCAGGCCCTGCTCGACGCGCTGCCGCAATCGCGTCTGCGCCTGGACGCCGTCCGCTTCGTCGCCAGCCCGGATTTCCTCGCGCTGCGCTGATCCGCCCGGCGGGAGGGCATCCTGTAGGAGCGCACCTGTGCGCGACCGCCATCCATCCCGGCGCGCTCCTACAGGCATGCGGCGGCGTCGGGCGCCACGCACATACACTGGCCGCTCCATCCAGAGGAAAACCGCATGCGCACCATCGGCCTGATCGGCGGCATGAGCTGGGAATCCACCGTCGAGTACTACCGCCTGATCAACCGCGGCGTGCGCGACCGCCTGGGCCCGCTGCATTCCGCACGCCTGCTGCTGGACAGCCTGGACTTTTCCGTCATCGCCGCCTGCCAGCGCGCCGGGGACTGGGACGGCGCCGGCGCGCTGCTGGCCCATTCCGCGCGGCGGCTGCAGGCCGGCGGCGCCGAGTGCCTCCTGATCGGCGCCAACACCATGCATATCGTGGCCGACGTCGTGGCGGCGGCCACGCCGCTGCCGCTGCTGCACATCGTGGACGCCACCGGGGGCGCGATCCGCGCACAGGGGCTGGATTCCGTGCTGCTGCTCGGCACCGCCTTCACCATGGAACAGGCGTTCTTTCGCGACCGCATGCAGCGCGACCACGGCGTGCGTTGCCTGGTGCCCGGACCCGCCGAACGGGCCGAGCTGCACCGGGTGATCTACGAAGAACTCTGCGCCGGCCAGTTCCGCCCGCAGGCACGTGCATACCTGCTGCGCCTCATCGCGGACGGAGTGCGCGCCGGCGCGCGGGGCGCGATCCTCGGCTGCACCGAACTGGGCCTGTTGCTGGGCGACGCCGACGCGGGCGTTCCGGTGTTCGACACCGCGGCGCTGCATGCGGCCGCGGCGGTGGGGTTCGCGCTCGGCTGATCCGTAGGGTGGGCTTCAGCCCACCTTTCATCGCGAGCTTGCCGGTGGGCCGAAGCCCACCCCACGCCGGATCAGCGGGACTGTCTCAGACAGTCACCAGCGCCGACCGCATGCGCCGGCCTATGCCGAAACCCCAGTACGCCAAGGTCAGCAAGGCCACCCAGCCTGCGCCCACGTAAAGCGCCACGCGCGTATCGGGACTGTAGCCGAGCATCACCAGCACGAACGCCAGAAAGGCCAACGCCAGCACGCTCGAGAGCGGCCACAGGCGCAGCCGGAACGGCAGCGGCTCGGGCTGGCGGCGATGGAAGCTCCAATGCGCCACCAGCACCGTGCCCCAGGTCCACACGGTGTTGAACGCCAGGATCGACATGATCATGCCGAAGATGCGTTCGGGCACCAGGTAGTTCATCACCACGCCAAGCAACAGGAAGAAGATCGTCACCAGCACGCCGCGAACCGGCACGCCGCTCGCGCTCAGGTTCCCCATCGCGGCCGGCGCCTGGCCCTTGGTCGCCAGGCTGTGCAGCATGCGGCTGCCGCTGAAGGTGGTCGAGTTGAAGCTCGACAGCGCCGCGGTGATCACCACGAAGTTGATCAAGCCTGCCGCCTGCGGGATGCCCAGTTTGGCGAAAGTGGTGACGAACGGGCTGCCCTGCGTACCCAGCTCGTTCCACGGGTAGATCGCCATGATCACGAACAGCGAGCCGATGTAGAAGATCAGGATGCGCCAGATCACGGAGTTCACTGCCTTCGGAATCGTGCGCTCCGGATGCGCGGCCTCGGCGGCGGCCATGCCGATCGTCTCGATGCCGCCGAAGGAGAACACCAGTACCGGCAGCGCCAGCACCATGCCGGTGAAGCCGTTGGGGAACCAGCCGCCGTGGGTCCACAGGTTGGAAATGCCCACCGGCTGCCCGCCGTTGCCCCAACCCAGCCAGATGATCCCGAATCCGCCCAGGATCATCAGCACCACGGTGAGCACCTTGATCAGGGCAAACCAGAATTCCATCTCGCCATAGACCTTTACCGCCATCAGGTTCAGGCCGCCGATCATCACCACGGAAGCGAACGCCCAGATCCATTGCGGCAACTCGGGAAACCAGTCCTTCATGTAGATGCCTACCGCCGTGCTCTCGGCGATGCCCACGCCCATCATCAGCACCCAGTAATTCCAGCCGGTCAGGTACCCGGCGTAAGGCCCCAGATACTTGTGCGCGTAGGCGCTGAAGGAACCGGCGATCGGCTCGTGCGCGGCCATCTCGCCCAGCGCGCGCATGATCACGAAGATCATCGCGCCGCCGAACAGGTAGGCGATCAGCACCGACGGCCCGGCCAGCTTGATGGTGCTGGCCGAGCCCAGGAACAGGCCCGCGCCGATGCACATGCCAAGGGCCATGAAAGTAATGTGGCGCGGCGTGAGCTGCCGCTGCAGATGTTCGCTCATGTGGGGCCCGTCAGGAAAAGGAAGGTCAGCGCATCAACCGGCGCCTGGGCTTGATCGGCAGCCGCCCGCGCCAGTACTCGATCAGTATGTAGCCGCCAAGCATGCCACCCAGGTGGGCGAAATGGGCCACGCCTGCCTGCGTGCCGGTCACGCCCAGGAACAACTCGATCACCGCGTAGCCGGTCACGAACAGCCAGGCCGGCATCGGCACGGGCAGGAAGATCAACATCATTTTCTCGTGCGGATACATCATGCCGAACGCCAGCAGCAGGCCGAAGATGGCGCCCGATGCACCCAGCGTCGGATAGAAGCCATGGGTGAACCATTGGACGACCATCAGCTGCGCCAGCGCCGCGACGACCAGGCACACGAAGTAGTAGAACAGGAACTCGCGACCGCCGAACAGGCGCTCGATGGGTCCGCCGAACATGTACAGCGCGAGCATGTTGAAGGCGATGTGCTCCAGGCCGCCGTGCATGAACGCGTAGGTCACCAGCTGCCACGGCCGGAAGCCGATGGCGACCATGCCCTCGGGCGTGGGCAGGAAATGATCCGGACCCCACGGCCACAGGGCGAAGTGCATGACGAGCACGTCTCCCAGCAGCATTTGCAGCAGGTAGACCGCGACGTTGGCGATGAGCAGGTTGCGGGTGACAGGCGGGAGCTGGAAAGGCATGGTCGATCCGGTGAGGACCTCGTGAGGGTAGCGCAAACGCGATTGCGCAAGGCAAGGCCGTCGCGCGCCCGGGGTACTTCGGCTCCGGCCTGCGGCCTGCGCTCGGCCACGAACGGGGATGAACGAAACGGTGCGCCATCAAATCCAGGCGTTCGCACGGGGGTGTAGACCGCAGGGCGAATCGAAGGGAGCGCCGGGCTCGAGGTAGAGCCATGAAAAAAGGCCGCCTGTTGGCGGCCCGACTGCGGAAACCCCCGTGGTGTTTCCCCTTCAACCGTTCTGCGCGATGCCTTCGGGACGGCGCGCGCCAGCGAACCGCTTGGACCAGTAGGCCTCGTCGAGGCTGGAAACCTCCACCGACTTGCCCGCCGAGGGCGAGTGGATGAAGCGTCCGTTGTCCAGGTAGATGCCCACGTGCGAGATGCGCTTCTTGCCGCGGGTGTGGAAGAACACCAGGTCGCCCGGCTGCATGTCGCCGCGCTTGACCTTGACGCCTGCCAGGAACTGCCGCGCCGAATTGGCCGGCAGGCGCAGGCCGATCGCGTGTGCGAACACGTAGCGGACGAAGCCGCTGCAATCGAAACCGGTGCTCGGCGAATGGCCGCCGCGGACGTAGCGCACGTCGCGCAGTTGCATCGCCAGCGCGACCAGCGCCTGGCGCACGCGGGAAGCCTCGTCGGCCGGACCTTCATCCTTCGTCGGCGCCGTCACCAGCGCGGCCGGATCGGCCGGCAGCGTAGCGTTGGCGAGCGCCGGCGCCAGGTTGGCGAGCGGCAACGGAGCCAGCAACGGTGCGACCGCGGGCGTCGGGATGGTGCGTTCGACGGCATGCGCAGGCGCGATCGCAAGCAACGCGGCAAACAGGGCGGCGGTTGCGATCAGGCGCTGGAAGGGCATGCGGGAAAATCCCTTTGCAGGTCGGGGCTTGGCCATGGCCGCCGCAGCGGTATGGCGAAGGGGTTCGACGTTAGCAAAGGGCCTTGGCCTGGTTGTTCGATTGACGTTAAGTAGACCCCGGCGTTTCGAAACGTTCACGCAGCGGTGTGATTGGGCGCACAGGAGGCAGGCAGGCGCCTGGTCCTCTGGCGGGGCTTCAGCGGCGGCCGAAGATCGCGGTACCGATCCGCACTTCGGTGGCGCCCTCGGCGATCGCCAGCGGGAAGTCGCCGCTCATGCCCATGGACAGGCGCGGCAATGCATGCCCCAGCCCCACCGCGGCATCGCGCAGCTCGCACAATAGGCGGAAACAGGCCCGCACGGCCTCGGCATCGTCCGATTGCACGGCCATGGTCATCAGCCCGCGCACGCGCAGCGTGGGGTAGTCGCGCAGGCGATCGAGGAAAGCCGGCAGTTCCTCCGGCGGCAGGCCGTGCTTGCTTTCCTCCGGCGAGGTCTTGACCTGCACCAGCACGTCGAGCGCGCGGCCTTCGGCGTCCAGGCGCCGGTGCAGCGCCTCGGCCAGGTTCAGCCGGTCCAGAGATTGCACCTCGCTGGCCAGCCGCGCCACGTCCCTGGCCTTGTTGGTCTGCAGGTGGCCGATCAGCACCCATTCGAGCGGAAGGTCGGCCAGCGCGGTGGTCTTCTCGCGCAGCTCCTGCACCTTGTTCTCGCCAAAACGGTTGAGGCCCAGCGCGGCGGCCTCGCGCACCACTTCGGGGGCGAATGTCTTGCTGACCGGCAGCACGGTGACGTCCGCCGGATCGCGGCCTGCCGCGCGACAGGCCGCGTCCACGCGCGCGCGGACCTCGGCCCAGCGGGCGGCAAGCGTATCGGCCGGCCCGCTCATGGGTTCAGCCCTTGCGGGCCTGCTCGCCGTGGCGGGCGACTACCTCGGCCACCACCATGCTCACCTTCTTGCCGGTGGGAATGTGCAGGAACTCGTTGGGGCCGTGGGCATTGGAATGCGGGCCGAGCACGCCGGTGATCAGGAACTGCGCCTGCGGGAACTTCTCGCCCAGCATGCCCATGAACGGGATCGAGCCACCCTCGCCCATGTACGCCGCCGGTGCGCCGAAATAGTGCTCGGAGGCCTCGGCCACCGCCTTTTCGAGCCACTCCGACAGCTGTGGCGCGTTCCAGCCGCTGCCGTCCTTCTCCAGCCTGAAGCTGACCTTGGCGCCGTAGGGCGGATCCTTCTCCAGCAGTTCCTTGAGGAACTTGCCGGCCTTGGCGCCGTTGAGCGTCGGTGGCACGCGCAGGCTGAGCTTGACCGCGGTGAACGGGCGCAACACGTTGCCCGCGCTCTCCAGCGCCGGCATGCCGCCCACGCCGGTCACCGCCAGCTGCGGACGCCAGGTGCGGTTGAGTACCAGCTCGACCAGGTCCTTGGTCACCGGCTGCATGCCCTCGACAAACGGGAACTTGTCGTACACCGCCTCGCCCAGTACCTCGGTGGATCGCCGCGCCTGCTCGATGCGCTGCGGCGGGACCTCCACGTAGAGCTCTTCCGGCTTGATCCTGCCGGTGGCCGGATCTTCCAGCCGCGAGAGGATCTCGCGCAGGATGCGGAAGCTCGACGGCACCACGCCCGAAGCGTCGCCCGAATGCACGCCCTCCTCCAGCACCTGCACCGTCAGCTCGCCGCCGGTCATGCCGCGCAGCGAGGTGGTCAGCCACAGCTGGTCGTAGTTGCCGCAACCCGAATCCAGGCAGACCACCAGCGAAGGGTTGCCGATGCGCGCGGACAGGTGGTCCACATAATGGGGCAGGTCGTAGCTGCCCGATTCCTCGCAGGCCTCGATCATGATCACGCAGCGCGCATGGGGCACGCCCTGCTCGGCCAGCGCCAGCAGCGCCGAGAGCGAGCCGAACATCGCGTAACCGTCGTCGGCGCCGCCGCGACCGTAGAGCTTGTCGCCCTTGATCACCGGCGTCCACGGACCCAGGCCCTCGGCCCACCCGGTCATTTCCGGCTGCTTGTCGAGGTGACCGTAGAGCACCACGGTGTCCTCGCAGCCGGCCAGCGTGGCCGGTACGTCGATGTAGATCAGCGGCGTACGCCCGGGCAACCGCACCACCTCGAGCGTGGCGCCCTTGAGCGAGGCCAGCTTGCCGCGCGCCCAGCGCTCCAGCAGTGCCACCGCCTGGTCCATGTAGCCGTGCTCGACCCACTTGGCGTCGAACATCGGTGACTTGTTGGGGATGCGGATGTACTCGACGAGCTGCGGCACGATCTCGTCGTCCCACAAACCACCGATGAAGCCGGACAGGCGCGCGGTATCCATGGGCGAGACTCCTTAAATGCATGCGGGAAGCCCTCTAGTGTACCAGCGGCACCGGAACGGCCCGTCACGGCCCACACGGCGTCGGCTACCGCCCACAGGGGCCGGCGACCGAGCCTGCCCGGCTGCAGCGCCCGCCGCCGACTGTGGCCGTCCCCGTCCCCGGCCACACTTTCCGGACGGCAACGGTGCCGTCCAACGCATCCCAGGGAGGGAAAACCATGCAGTCGAAGTTCCGCCAACTGCTCGTCGCACTGGCCGTCGCGGCCTCGTTCGCGCTGCCGGCGTTCGCCGCCACGCCGGTGAACGTCAACAAGGCCGACGCCACGACTATCGCCAGGTCGCTGGACGGCATCGGCCAGTCCAAGGCGCAGGCGATCGTCGCCTGGCGCCAGGCGCACGGCCCGTTCAAGCGGGTGGAAGACCTGGCCCAGGTCAAGGGCATCGGCAAGGGCACGCTCGAGCGCAATCACGACGCCATCCGCTTCAGTGGCGACCTGCCGCCGCCGAAGACGGCTCCGGCGAAGAAGAGCGCGCACCGCAAGGCAAAGGCAGTCGCCCAGGGCTGATCGCCGTCGGGCTTCCATCGACTCCCCGGGGGCCGCCCCGGGGAGGGCTGGGGCAAAACGGGTTCTCGTTCCTCGCCGACGCCCAGCCCCTCGGGAGCGCGGAGCGCTCCTCCGGCCATGGCAGTGGCAGGTCACCGCCCACGGATGGGCATCTGGTGGCCTCTGCCAGGCGGCCAGCTCTCTGGCAGCGCACCGTCGCCCTTGCGCTACACTCGCGCGCTTTCCACGCCGCCAGACCACCATGATTCTTCCGCGCTATCGCATTGCCGCCTCCACCATCGGCGGCGCCGGCAAGGGCCTGTTCCTGGACGAGGACGTGGCCGCGGGGCGCATCGTCACCGCACCGGATGCGATCGACCGCACATGGAATGCCGCCGACCTGGCCGCTCGGCCGGAGATGGCCTACGCCAGCGCGCGCTGGTTCGAGGACCGCTACACGCTGTCGCCCGATTGGCCGGACGAGTGCTACATCAACCACAGCTTCGAGCCCACCGGCCTGTGGCACCTGGGCTTCGTGTTCGCGCTGGCCGACCTACCGGCCGGCACCGAGCTCACCGTGGACTACCGCCATCTGCTGCCACCAGGCCAGGCGGAGGACTTTATCGACACGGCCACCGGTGAGAAGATCGTCGGGTACGACTGGGCCGAGAGCCTGGCCTCAAGTACACGTGCGCTGAGCCGATTGCTCAAGTAACGGCCGCTGCTCCAACGACGATGTTCGATATACCCACTCTCGAAACGCCGCGCCTGCGCCTGACCGCGCTGGCTGCGCGCCATTTCGACGACTACGCCGCCATGCTCGCCGACCCGGACAGTACCCGCTGGATCGGCGACGGCCAGCCGCTGGACCGCACCAGCGCCTGGCGCTCGCTGGCCATGCTGCTGGGCCACTGGGCATTGCGCGGCTGCGGCATGTGGGCGCTGGAGCTCAAGGACACGGGCCAGTTCATCGGCCGTGCCGGCCTGATGTACCCGGAAGGCTGGCCGGACCTGGAACTGGGCTGGATGCTCAAGCCCGAATTCCGCCACCGGGGCTACGCCACCGAGGCGGGCCAGGCCATCCTCGAGTTCGCCTGGAACCAGTTGCACGCGGTCCGCGTGATCAGTCTGGTACGCATCGGCAACGCGGCCTCCGACCGGGTCGCCGAGCGGCTCGGCGGCGAGCACATCGAGGACATGGACTTCTACGGCAGCCCGAACCACGTGTTCGCCTATTACCCGCCCAATCGCGAGTCGCGGCGGGCCTGGGCCTAGGTATCAGTCGCCGGGCGGTTGGCGGCCGGCCTCGTGCGCACGTCCCCAGGCCTTGGAGCTTTCTCCTTCAAGGAGAGTGTTTGGGCGGGATGGTTTTTTGTTCCCGCTGTCGGCGCGCGGATTTTTTGCCTTGGCAGATCGTCGCCCACGAGTGGGCTCCTACGCGAGGCGGCGCCTAGCGGCCAGCCGGACGCAGCGTGGGCGGCACCGGCAACGCCGTGGCGGCGACCGGCGCAGCCGGCAGGGAGACGCCGGCGGGCATCGTGACCTCGGGATGCGCGGAAACACGCGTCGCACCTGTCGTCGGCGTGGGCGGCGCCTGCACCGAAGCGGTGGGTGGGTCCTGCGTGGGGTGGGCGTCGACCACATCCTGCGACAAGGCCGCCGCTTCGGCCTCCCTGGTCATCACGATGATGCTGATCCGTCGGTTGATCGGATTGTCCGGGTGCGCCTTGTCCAGCGGCACCGAGGCCGCCAGGCCGACTACACGCGCGGTCTTGCCCTTGGTCATGCCGCCTGCGAGCAACGCGCGCCTGGCCGCGTTGGCACGGTCGGTGGAAAGCTCCCAATTGCTGTAGTCGCGCTCGTTGGCGTACGGCGCGTCGTCCGTGTGTCCGGTGATGCTGACGCGGTTGGGCACGCGGTTGATGAAGGTGCCGAGCTCACCCAGGATGGCGCGGGTGTAATCCTTCAACTGTGCGCTGCCCAGGTCGAACATCGGCCGGTTGAGCTTGTCCACGATCTGGATGCGCAGGCCTTCGGAGGTGATGTCCAGCAGCAGCTGGTCCTTGAATGGCGCGAGCGCCTGGCTGTTCTGGATCGCGGCATGCAACTGCTGCATCAGCTCCTGCAGGCGCGCCTTTTCCTGTTCGCGCGCGCGCTTTTCGATCGCCTCCTTGGAAACCGGGGCGGATGGGCCGTTGTGGCGGTCCTTGCCGGGCCCGTGCGAGAGATCCATTGCGCCGCCCAGTTGTACCGCCGCGTCGCTGGCGCCGCCGGGGCCCATGCGACCTGGCGGCGCAACGGTGGCGTTGCCCGGCGTCATGCTGGGATTGCGGAAGTATTCGGAGATCGCGGCCTTTTGCTCGCGCGTGCCGGCACCAAGGATCCACATCACCAGGAAGAACGCCATCATCGCCGTTACGAAGTCGGCGTAGGCCACCTTCCAGGCGCCGCCGTGGTGGCCGTGCGCCTGTTTCTTCACCCGTTTGATGATGATCGGCGGGCCGCCTCCTTCGCTCATGCGCCGGCTCCGGCGCGGGCGCCCTTGAGGTGGTCCTCGAGATCCTGGAAATTGGGGCGCGAGTGCGCCGAGAGCGCCTTGCGCGCGAACTCCACCGAAACTTTCGGGTTGTAGCCGCGCAGATTGGCCATCAGCGCCACCTTGACGCACTCGAAAGCCTTGCCGTCCTCGCGCACGCGGCTTTCCATCGCCGCCGCGACCGGCCCGATGAAGCCGTAGCAGAGCAGGATGCCCAGGAAGGTGCCGACCAGCGCGCCGGCGATGTGCTCGCCGATACGCGAGGTGTCTCCGCCCAGGTTTGACATGGTGGTGACGATGCCCAGCACCGCCGCGACGATGCCGAAGCCCGGCAATGCGTCTGCCATCTTGGCCACTGCCTGCGCCGGCGCCTCCGCCTCGTGATGGTGGTTCTCGACCTCGGCGTCCAGCAACGCTTCCAGCTCATGCGGCTCCATGCTGCCGCCCACGATCAGGCGCAGGCAGTCGGTGATGAACTCGACCAGGTGGTGCTCGCGAAGCAACCGCGGGTAGGCCGAAAACACCGAGCTCGACTGCGGATCCTCGATGTGCGACTCCATCCCGAGCACGCCTTCCTTGCGCATGACGCCGAAGATGTCATACAGCAACGCCAGCAGGTCGACGTAGTCCTGCTTCTTGTAGTTCGGCCCCTTCACCAGGGCCGCCGCCTCGCTCAGGGCCGCCTTGACGACCTTGCTGGAATTGGCCGTCAGGAAAGCGCCGATCGCGCCCCCGAAGATGATCAGCAGCTCGTAGGGTTGCCACAGCGCCAGCAGCTGTCCATGCGACATCACATAGCCGCCGAGCACGCAGCCGATGACGACCAACGTTCCAACCAGAACCAGCATTTCCCACTCCGGGCGCGCGACGCCTTCCAATCACTCCGGGTTATCGGTCGACTGGCGGAAAAATTGAACGGGCGAAGCTGCGAACGGGATCACCGTTGCTGCGGCCACCTGGAGCCCGGTTTGCCCGTGAGGCGCCTTCCCGCCTCGGCGGGACATTGTCCGAAGGGCGTATGGGACCGACCTCGCGAAAGACCAAAAAAAAGCCCGGCACATGGCCGGGCTTTTTTGGCGGGATACGGGCAACTCAGGGCCGCCGCGCAAGCTCCGGGTTGTCCTTGGTCTGCGGCATCAGGTCCTTCTTGGACACGCCCAGCCAAAGCAGGATCGGGCTGGCCACGAAGATCGAGGACAGCGTACCGACCACGATGCCGATCAGCATGGTGATGGCGAAGCCGTGCACCTGGGGACCGCCGATGAAGTAAAGCGCGGCCATCGTGATGCCGGTGAACAACGAGGTGATGATGGTTCGCGACAGTGTGGTATTGATCGAACGGTTGAGGACCTCTTCCGGTTCGGCCTTGCGCGAGAGCCGGAACAGCTCGCGAATGCGGTCGAATACCACCACCTTGTCGTTGATCGAGTAACCGATCACCGCCAGCACCGACGCCAGCACGGTCAGGTCGAATTCGCGCTGTACCAGCGAGATCACGCCGAGGGTGACCAGCGTGTCGTGCACTTCGGTCAGTAGCGCCGCGATCGCGAAGCGGCGCTCGAAGCGGATCCACAGGTACACGCCGATGCCAATGATCACGAAGATCGCTGCGATCGAGCCGTCGCTCTTGAGCTCGTCACCCACCTGCGGGCTGACGAAGCTGTGGCTGCTTTCCACCGCGTCCGGGCGCTCCTTCTTGAGCGCGGCCATGACGCTGGCGGCGACCTTGTCGGCACGCGCCGAGGCGCTCTCGCCGGGGGCCGCGCCGTCCTTGCCGTCAGCCTTGGGCTGCAGGCGGATCAGCACCTGGCGCGAACCGCCCAGGCTCTGCACGACCGGGTTCTCGATGCCTGCCTCGTCCAGCGCCGTGCGCACATCGCCGATGTCGATCGTGCGGTCGTATTTGACCTCGACCGAGATGCCGCCGGTGAAGTCCAGGCCGTAGTTGAGGCCGCGGGTGAGCAGCAGCCCCACCGACGCGATCATCAGCAGCGCCGCGATGACGATGCTGATCTTGCGCCAGTGCAGAAACGGCACGTTGCTGTTGTGGTTGAAGATTTCCATCGTTAGTACGTCCTCAGACCGACAGCGTCTTGAGCTTGCGGTTGCCGTGGATCAGCGCGGTGATCGCGTGGGTCACGGTAACCGAGGTGAACATCGAGGTCAGGATGCCGATCAGCAGCGTCACGCCGAAGCCCTTGATCGGGCCGGAGCCCATGGTGGTGAGCGCCAGCGCCGCGATCAGGTGGGTGACGTTGGCGTCCAGGATGGTCGACCAGGCCTTGTCGTAGCCGGCGCGGATGGCCGCGTGCGGGCTGGAGCCATTGCGCAGTTCCTCGCGCACGCGTTCGCAGATCAGTACGTTGGCGTCGATCGCCATGCCGAGCGTCAGCACGATGCCGGCGATGCCCGGCATGGTCAGGGTGACGCCGATCATCGACATCACGGCGACCAGGATCACCAGGTTGAAGAACAGCGCGATATCGGCGACCAGGCCGAACAGGTGGTAGTAGATCGCCGCGGCCAGCAACACCAGGCCCAGGCCCAGCAGCACCGCGCGCAGGCCCTTCTCGATGTTGTCCTGGCCCATGCTCGGGCCGATCACCGACTGCGAGGCGATGTTCATCGGCGCGGCCAGCGAGCCACCCTTGAGCAGCAGCGCCAGTTCGGAAGCCTCCTTCGGGCTGCCCAGGCCGGTGGTCTGGAACTGTTTGCCGAACACGCCCTGGATGGTCGCGTCGTTGATGACCTCCTGCGTGGTGTGGGGCACCTGCACTTCCTTGCCGTCGACGATCTTGGTGTCGTAGACGGTCTCCACGTACACCACCGCCATCGGCTTGCCGACATTCCCACTGGTGAAGTCGAGCATCTTCTTGGCGCCGGAGGCGCTCAGCGTCACGTCCACCTTGGGCGTGCCGCTCTGCTGGTCGACGCCGGAGGAGGCATCCACCAGCTCGTCGCCGGTGGCGATGATGCGCTTGCTGACCAACACCGGTGCTTGCGTATCGCGCATGTAGTAGAGGTTGGCGTCCGGCGGCACGTTGCCGGTGCGCGCCGCCTCGACGGCGCGCGGGTCGCCCGCATAGCCGATGCCGGCGCGGTATTCCAGCGTGGCGATGGCACCGATCACCTTCTTGGCCTCGGCGGGGTTCTGCACGCCGGCCAGTTCCACCACGATCTGGTCCTCGCCCTGCTGCTGGATCAGCGGCTCGGACACGCCCAGCGCGTTGATGCGGTTGCGCAGCGTGGCGGTGTTCTGGCGGATCGTGGCCAGCGCCAGGTCGCGCAGCTTCTCGGGCTTGACGGAGGCGGTCAGCAGGAAGCGATCGCCGGTGCTGGCGCCTTCCTGCACAACCAGATCGGGGTATTCGGTGGCGATCGCGTCGATGGCGGCAGTGCGGTCGGCGGCCGAGCGCAGCACCACGCCGATGCCCTGGCCACGCTGCGCGCTGCGGGTAACCGATTCGTAGCGGATGTTCTTTTCGCGCAGCAGGCTGCGGATGTCGTCGGCATAGCGCTCTTCCTGCTTGTCGACCACGGCGTTCTGATCCACCGCCATCAGGAAGTGCACGCCGCCCTGCAGGTCCAGGCCCAGCGGCATCGAGTTGGCGTGGATCGCGCGCAGCCAGCCCGGCACGGTCGAGGCGAGGTTGAGCGCGACGGTGTAGTTGTCGCCCAGCGCGCCCTTGACCACGTCGGCCGCCTTGGCCTGCACGTCGGCGTTGGGGAAGTCGGCTACGAGGTGGTCGCCCTCGATCGCCAGCCCGCTGTAGGACACCTTCTGCGCGGTCAGCGCGTCGGCGACCTTCTGCTTGACCGAGGCATCGAGCGGCGCGCCATGGGTGGCAAGGACCTGCACCGACGGTACCGGCGGGAAGGCGTTGGGTAGCGCGTAGACGATGCCGAACAGCAATACCAACGCGACCAGCGCGTATTTCCAGCGTGGAAAGTCACTCATGCCTGGGAAGCCCGTTGCTTGTTACTTCGAAGGCCGCGACCCCCTCGGCCGCGGCGGATGGCCTGGCTGGCCTCGTCAGGACGACTTCAGCGTGCCCTTGGGCAGCACCTGGGAGATCGCGCCCTTCTGCAGCTTGATCTTGACGTTCGGCGCGATCTCGACGGTCAGGAAGCTTTCGCCCACCTCTTCCACGCGTCCGGCGATGCCGCCGTTGCTGACGACCTCGTCGCCCTTGGCCAGCGCCGTGACCATGTTGCGATGCTCCTTCTGGCGCTTCATCTGCGGCCGGATCATCAGGAAATAGAAGATGACGAAGAGCGCGATCAGCGGCAGGAAGCTGAAAAGCGGGTTGCCCGGTGCAGCGGCGGGGGCAGCCTGGGCGATCACCAGGGACATCGGAAGGCTCATCGTTTCATCCTGCAAGTAGCGGCGTGGACAGGAAATTCCCATCCGCGCCAGAAAAAGGTCTTGGATTATGCCATGCACCCCAAGGGCATGCACGGCGGCTTCACGCGTCCCTGCATGGCGGCGCGGACCGGAGTTTGCAAGCGGCGCGCCTTGGGAAAGGACGGGGCCCCGAAAGTTCCTGCCTTGCGACGCAGGGTGCGCTTTAGGCCTCCCTTCCCAACATCACGCGGGCCCAAGCCCACCCTTGCGGCGGGCGTAGAACGTCCCGACGAAATCCTCCAGCGCCCCGGCGGCGATCGCATCGCGCAGCCCGGCCATCAGCCGCTGGTAGTGGCGCAGGTTGTGGTGCGTGGCCAGTTGGCTGGCCAGGATCTCGTTGCAACGATCCAGGTGGCGCAAATAGGCACGGGAGAAGCCATTGGCGCAGGCGTAGCAGTCGCAGCCTTCCTCGATGACGCGGGTGTCGTGGGCGTACTTGGCGTTGCGGATGCGCAAGGTACCTTCGGGCACGAACAGGAAGCCGTTGCGGGCGTTGCGGGTGGGCATCACGCAATCGAACATGTCGATGCCGCGGCGCACCGCCTCGACGATGTCCTCCGGTCGGCCCACGCCCATGAGGTAGCGCGGCTTGTCCTGGGGCAACAGGCCCACGGTGAAATTTAGCGTGTGGTTGCGCTCGGCCTCCGGCTCGCCTACGGCCAGGCCGCCGACCGCGTAGCCGTCGAAGCCGATGCCGACCAGGCCCTCCGCCGAGCGGCGGCGCAGCGGCTCGTACACGCCTCCTTGCACGATGCCGAACAGGGCATTAGGCGGCTTGGAACGGGCACGTTGCATCTCGTCGAAGGCGCGGCGCGAGCGTTCCGCCCAGCGCAGCGACATCTCCATCGAGTCCGCGGCCTGCTTCTCCGTCGCCGGATAGGGCGTGCACTCGTCGAAGATCATGGCGATGTCCGAATCCAGCACCGTCTGGATCTTCATCGACACCTCGGGCGACAGGAACACCTTCGAGCCGTCCACCGGCGAGGCGAAGGTCACACCGTCCTCGGCCAGCTTGCGCTTGTGCGCCAGGGAGAAGACCTGGAAGCCGCCCGAGTCGGTGAGGATCGGCTTGTTCCAGCCGATGAAACGGTGCAGGCCGCCGAACTCCTCCACGATCTCCAGGCCGGGGCGCAGATAGAGATGAAAGGTGTTGCCAAGGATGATCTCGGCGCCAAGCTCCGTGAGGTCGCGCGGGGTCATCGCCTTGACCGAGCCGTAGGTGCCCACGGGCATGAAGGCAGGCGTCTCGACGGTGCCGCGGGCGAAGGCCAGGCGGCCGCGGCGGGCCGCGCCGTCGCGGGCCAGCAGATCGAAAGTCATGGAAGTCATCGGGGCATTATCGCATTGCCACGCGCCCGCCCGGCCGGAACCTCATCCATTCCATCGCTGCGCAGTACGGGAGCAAGAAACTCAAGCGCGCGGCAGGATCAGCATCGCATCTCCATAGGAGAAGAACCGGTACCGCTCCCGCACCGCGTGCCGGTACGCCTCCAGCACGAATTCCCGTCCGGCCAGCGCCGAGACCAGCATCAGCAGCGTCGACTGCGGCAAATGGAAATTGGTGATCAGTCCGTCGATGCTGGTGATGCGGTAGCCCGGAAAAATGAAGATCTGCGTTTCGCCGGCGAACGGGTGCACCTGCCCGTCGATCGTGGCGCTCTCCAGGGCCCGCACCACGGTAGTGCCCACCGCGATCACCCGCCCGCCGGCAGTGCGCGTTCGACGCATCTTCTCCACCAGCGCGGCACCCACGTTGAGCCATTCGCGATGCATCGTGTGCTGGTGGATGTCCTCCACGCGCACTGGCTGGAAGGTGCCGGCGCCCACGTGCAGCGTGACGTAGCCGGTGTCCACGCCCAGCTCGCGCAGGCGCCCGAGCAGCGATTCGTCGAAGTGCAGGCCGGCGGTGGGCGCGGCCACGGCGCCCGGCTCGCGGGCATAGACGGTCTGGTAGCGCTCCATGTCGGCGGCATTGGCCTGGCGCTCGATGTAGGGCGGCAGCGGCATCTCGCCCAATTTCGAGAGCAGCTTTTCCAGCGGCTCGGGCGATTCGAAGCGCAGCTTGAAGAACGCCCCGTCGCGACCCAGTACCGTGGCGTGGCTGCCGTCGCCAAGCTCGATCCGGCCGCCTTCCTTCGGTTTCTTGCTCACGCCGAGCTGCACGGTGGCCTCGTGCGCGCCGGTGACCCGTTCGATCAGGATCTCCACCGCTCCACCGGACTGCTTGCGCCCGTAGAGCCGCGCCGGCAACACGCGGGTATCGTTGAACACCAGCAGGTCACCGGGACGCAGGAAGGACGGCAGTTCGCGGAACCGTCGGTCCTCCAGCGTGCAGGTGGCCGGGTCCATCCACAGGAGCCGGCTGGCCGAGCGCTCCGGCAGCGGTGCCTGGGCGATCAGTTCGGGCGGCAGGTCGAAATCGAAATCGGACTTCTTCAAAGCGTGCCTCTGGGCTCTTGTGGGAGCGCACCCGTGCGCGTCCGCCATGCATCCCGGTCGCGCACAGCTGCATTCCTACAGGGAAACGGGTACGGCGACCGGCAATGATAGTCCTCACCGACCCGCCTCGTGCTGCGCTGCGCATCGGCTACACACGCCTTATCTGTTAATTTCGCGGGCTTTGCATCGACTCGGGACCGACCCTGCATGTTCGAGCGCGTATTGATTGCCAACCGCGGCGAGATCGCCTGCCGCGTGATCCGCACCTGCCGGCGCCTCGGCATCCACACCATCGCGGTGTATTCGGAAGCCGACAAGGACGCGCAGCACGTGCGGCTGGCCGACGAGGCCTGGCCGATCGGCGGCCCGCGCCCGGCCGACTCCTACCTGCGGGGCGATGCCATCCTGGAGGTGGCCAGGAATACCGGCGCGCAGGCAATCCACCCGGGCTACGGCTTCCTGTCGGAGAACACCGGCTTCGCCCGCGCCTGCGTCGAGGCGGGCATCGTCTTCATCGGCCCCAAGCCCGAGAGCATCGACGCGATGGGTTCCAAGGCCGCCGCCAAGGCCTTGATGGAGAAGCACGCCGTGCCGCTGGTGCCCGGCTACCACGGCGATAACCAGGACCCCGCCTTCCTCGCCGAGCAGGCGCGCAACACCGGCTTCCCGCTGATGATCAAGGCCGCCGCCGGTGGCGGCGGCAAGGGCATGCGCATCGTGCGCGGCGAGGGCGACTTCGCCGATGCATTGGCCTCGGCCCAGCGCGAGGCTGCCAACGCCTTCGGCGACACGCGCGTCATCCTGGAGCGCTACGTCGAGCACCCGCGCCACATCGAGTTCCAGGTATTCGGCGACACCCACGGCAACGTGATCCACCTGAACGAGCGCGAGTGTTCCTCCCAGCGCCGCTACCAGAAGGTCCTGGAAGAAACGCCCTCACCCTTCCTCACTCCGGAGCGCCGTCGCGCCATGGGCGAGGCGGCGGTAGCCTCTGCGAAGGCGGTCGACTACGTCGGCGCCGGCACGGTGGAGTTCATCGTCGGCACGGATGGCGAGTTCTTCTTCATGGAAATGAACACGCGCCTGCAGGTCGAACACCCGGTCACCGAGGAGACGATCGGCCTGGACCTGGTCGAATGGCAGCTGCGCGTCGCCGCCGGCCAGCCGCTGCCGCTGAAGCAGGATCAGGTCGAGGCGCACGGCCACGCGATCGAGGTACGCCTGTACGCCGAGGATCCGGAGCAGAACTTCCTGCCCGGCTCCGGCAAGCTGCTGCGGCTTCGCCTGCCCTTGCATTCGAAGCACGTGCGCATCGATGGCGGCGTGGTCGAGGGCGACACCGTCACCATCTTCTACGACCCCATGATCGCCAAGCTGATCGTCCGGGATGTCGACCGCCCGCAGGCGCTGGAGCGGCTGCGCCAGGCGCTGGCCCATTGCGAGATCGTGGGTCCGAAATCCAACATCGCCTTCCTCGAGCGGCTGGCGCGACACCCGTCGGTGGTCGAGGGACGCATAGACACCGGCTACCTCGACCGCCATCTGGACGAGTTCCTCCAGGGCGAAACGCCGCCATCCAACCGGGTGCTCTTCGCAGCCGCAACCGCGGCACTGCTGCAGGAAGAACGCAGCGTATCGGCCAACGCGGCCGACCCGCATTCGCCCTGGGCCAGCGCCGATGCCTGGCGCATCGGCCACGCCGGCAAGCGCGTGGTGGCGCTGTCGCTCGATGAGCAGCGTTACGAAATCGCGGCCCACGGTCACGATGGCGACTACCGGTTGGAGCACGACGAGGCCGCCTGCGACGTCCACGGCGCACGCCTGGAACCAGATGCACTGAGCGCCCGCTTCGACGGCGAGGCCCAGCGCCTGGGTGCGCTGGTCGACGACAGCCGCGTTTTGCTGCACGACGCCATCGGCCGGCGCTACCGCTTCGTGCGCGCCCCTGCCTTCGCCTGGGCGTCGACCGAAAGCGCCGGAGGCAACCAGATCGTCGCCCCGATGCCCGGCCGCATCGTGCTGGTCAAGGCCCAGCCCGGCGACAGCGTCGAGGAAGGCCAGGAGCTGCTGGTGATGGAGGCGATGAAGATGGAGCTGGCGCTGAAGGCGCCGCGTGCCGGCACCATCGAGAGCGTCAGCGCGACGCAGGGCGAGTTCGTGGAAGCCGACGCGGTGCTGGTGCGCTTCGAGGCTTAACCACCCCTTCTCTTCGCCGGGGGGATGCCGGAGTCGAGGTGAGCGCAAAAAAAAGGCGGCCATTGGGCCGCCTTTTCCCTTACTGCTTTTTCTTCGGTCCGATCATCATGACCATCTGGCGCCCTTCCAGCCTCGGGAAGGATTCCACCTGGCCGTTGTCGCCGACGTCCTCCTGGATCTTCTTGGCCAGGTTCTGGCCGAGGTCCTGGTGGGACATCTCGCGGCCGCGGAAGCGGATCGTAACCTTGACCTTGTCGCCCTCTTCCAGGAAGCGAAGCATATTGCGCAGCTTGATCTGGTAGTCGCCCACGTCCGTCACCGGGCGGAACTTCACTTCCTTGATCTCGACCTGCTTCTGCTTCTTCTTGGCGGCCTGGGCCTTCTTCTGGGCTTCGAACTTGAACTTGCCGTAATCCATGATGCGGCAGACCGGAGGGTCGCCATTGGGCTGGATCTCGACCAGATCCATGCCCGCTTCCTGCGCCATGGCCAGCGCCTCGTCGCGGGTCAGGATGCCCAGCTGCTCCGAGTCGGCGCCGATCACGCGCACGCGCGGCACACGGATTTCCAGGTTACGGCGGTTGCCCTTGTTGTCGGTGGTAGCGATACCACTATCCTCCAGAAGAGTTATTGGATTAGGCCACGCGGAACATCAACGCCGCGTTTCGGCCTGAAGTCGTTCGACGAAGTCGGCCAGCGGCATGCTGCCCAGATCCTCGCCCGAACGGGTACGCACGGAAACGGCCCCCGCTTCCTTCTCGCGGTCACCGACCACGAGGAGATAAGGGACCTTCTGCAACGTATGCTCGCGGATTTTATAGCCGACCTTTTCATTGCGCAAATCGGCCTGGACGCGGAAGCCTTTCTCGACAAGGGCTTGCGTCACCTCGCGGACATAACCGGCCTGGGCGTCGGTGATGGAAAACACCGCCGCCTGCACCGGCGCCAGCCAGGCCGGAAGGTTGCCGGCGTGGTGCTCGATCAGGATGCCGATGAAACGCTCCATCGAGCCCACGATGGCGCGATGCAGCATCACCGGGTGGCGCTTCTGCGAGGCCTCATCCACATACTCGGCGCCCAGGCGCTCGGGCATCATGAAGTCGACCTGCATGGTGCCGACCTGCCAGGCGCGGCCGATCGAATCCTTCATGTGGTACTCGATCTTCGGGCCGTAGAAGGCGCCTTCGCCGGGCAGCTCCTCCCACTTCACGCCGGCGGCCGAAAGCGCCTTGCGCAGCGCGTCCTCGGCGCGGTCCCACACTTCGTCCGATCCGATGCGCTTGTCCGGACGCAGCGCGATTTTCAGCGCGATGTCCTGGAAGCCGAAGTCGCCGTACACCTGCATGGCCTGCTGGTGGAAGGCGGTGACCTCAGGCTCGATCTGCTCGGGCGTGCAGAAGATATGGCCGTCGTCCTGGGTGAAGGCGCGCACGCGCATGATCCCGTGCAGCGCGCCGGAGGGCTCGTTGCGGTGACAGCCGCCGAACTCGCCGTAGCGGATCGGCAGCTCGCGGTAGCTGTGCAGGCCGGTGTTGAAGATCTGCACGTGGCCCGGGCAGTTCATGGGCTTGAGCGCGTAGGTGTGCTTCTCCGACTCGGTGAAGAACATGTTCTCCGCGTAGTTGTCCCAGTGCCCGGACTTCTTCCACAGCGACACGTCCAGCACCTGCGGGCACCGCACTTCCTGGTAGCCGCTCTTGCGGTAGACGCGGCGCATGTACTGCTCCACCTGCTGCCAGATCGCCCACCCGTTGGGGTGCCAGAACACCATGCCGGGGCTTTCTTCCTGCTGGTGGAACAGGTCCAGCGTCTTGCCGATCTTGCGGTGGTCGCGCTTCTCGGCCTCCTCCAGCTGATGCAGCCAGGCCTTGAGGTCCTTGTCGTTGAGCCAGGCGGTACCGTAGACGCGGGTCAGCATCGCGTTGTTGCTGTCGCCACGCCAATAGGCGCCGGCGACCTTCATCAGCTTGAAGGAACGCAGCTTGGCCGTATTGGGCACGTGCGGGCCGCGGCACAGGTCGGTGAAGTCGCCCTGGGTGTAGAGCGAGAGTTCTTCATTGGCCGGGATCGACTCGATGATCTCGGCCTTGTAGACCTCGCCCAGGTCGCGGAAAAACTTCACCGCCTCGTCGCGCGACTTCACCGAGCGCGAGACCGGCAGCGCCTCGTTGACGATCTTCTCCATCTCCGCCTCGATCTTCACCAGATCCTCGGGGGTGAAGGGACGCTCGTAGGCGAAGTCGTAGTAGAAGCCGTTCTCGATGACCGGGCCGATGGTGACCTGCGCGCCCGGATACAGGCGCTGCACGGCCTGCGCCAGCAGGTGCGCGGTCGAATGGCGCAGGATCTCCAGCGCCTCGGGACTCTTCTCGGTAACGATCTCCACGTGGGCGTCATGGTCGATCGGGAAGCTGGCGTCCACCAGCTTGCCGTCAACCTTGCCGGCGAGCGTCGCCTTGGCCAGGCCGGCGCCGATGGAGGCAGCCACGTCCTGGACGGTCACGGGATGGTCGAACGGCTTCTTGCTGCCGTCCGGGAGAGTCACTTCGATCATGGATGGAACCCCGGAAAATCAAAAAAGGGCGAAACGCCCTTTGGTGCAACGGAACAAAGGCGTCGGGAGGTCAGCGATGAAAAGCGGTAGTTGCCATGTCGCACGCTCGACCGGCGCTTACGCGCGGGCCACCTTGAACCAGTCAGGCTCGTAGTCTATCCGAGAATCCCCTGCAGGAGCGGCCTTGTTCGCGACCGCCCCGTGCACCCACATATGAACCTCCCGCGTGGCCGTGTCCCCTGGACGCTCCCGCGGATGGCATCACGCACTTGCGCCCGTCCCTCACGCCCCAGCCCGCTAGAATGCCCCGTCCTAAACAGGAACCGTAACGGATGCGCATCCTCGTCACCGGCACCGCCGGCTTCATCGGCTCCGCACTCGCCCAGCGCCTGCTCGCGCGCGGCGATGAAGTGTTCGGCATCGACAACCACAACGACTACTACGACCCGTCGTTGAAGGAAGCGCGCCTGGCGCAGTTCGCCGACCACCGCGCGTACACGCATCTGCGCGCGGACCTGGCCGATGCCGAAGCGGTCGACCGCACCTTCGCGACGTTCCAGCCGCAACGCGTGGTGAACCTGGCCGCCCAGGCCGGCGTGCGTTACTCCCTGAAGAATCCGCGCGCGTACGTCCGCAGCAACCTGGATGGTTTTCTCAACATTCTGGAGGGCTGCCGCCACGGCAAGGTCGGGCACCTGGTCTACGCCTCGTCCAGCTCCGTCTACGGTGCCAACCGCAAGATGCCCTTCGCGGTGGAAGATGCCGTCGATCATCCGGTCAGCCTGTATGCCGCCAGCAAGAAGGCCAACGAACTGATGGCGCACAGTTACAGCCATCTCTACGGCCTGCCGACCACCGGGCTGCGCTTCTTCACCGTGTACGGCCCCTGGGGCCGGCCGGACATGTCACCGATGCTGTTCGCCGACCGCATCAGCCGCGGCGAGCCGATCGACGTCTTCAACTTCGGCAACCACAGCCGCGACTTCACCTACATCGACGACATCGTCGAAGGCGTGATCCGCACGCTCGACCACCCGGCCCAGCCTGACCCGTCCTACGATCCCGAACAGCCCAATCCCGGCACGTCCAGCGCGCCCTACCGCGTGTACAACATCGGCAACGACCAGCCCGTGCAGTTGCTGCGCTTCATCGAGCTGCTGGAACAGAACCTCGGCACCACCGTCGGGAAGAACCTCTTGCCCATGCAGCCAGGCGATGTCCCCGACACCTGGGCCGATGTCTCCGCCCTGCGCCGCGACGTCGGCTATGCGCCGGATACCTCGATCGAGGATGGCGTCGCCCGCTTCGTGAAGTGGTATCGCGACTATCACGGGCGCTGACCCGCGCTGCGCCGCAAACGCGGGTTTGGCTGCCGAGGCCTGTTGCTGCGCATGCCCGGAAGCCCCCACTGCTCCAGCGTCATGCGGGGCCGCGCCCAGTGCAGCCAGCCAATGGCCACCGCCATGGCGCCGAAGGTCAGCGGTCCACCCGGCCAGGAGTGACCGGGAAACACGTACATCACGCAACCGGACAGCGCCAGCAAGAGTGCCGGCTGCCAGGCGCGGCCGGCCCGGTACAGCGACAAGGCGGCCGACACCGTGCCGACGGACAACGACAGTCGCCCGATCAGTGCCAGCAGGGGATGGTTGGTCCCCCCGAATATCGGATGCGTCCAGACCACATCGATGGGTGCCTGCCAGGCACCCGGCCGTCCGGAGGCATGGGCTGCCTCCACCAGACTGCCCACTACCAGCCCTGCCGCGGTATCGAAAACCACGAAGCACAGTGCGAACACGAACAGCGCCGACCGGCAGAGCTTGGCCGGAACACTGGTCTGTGCATCCACCAGGGTTGCCACCGAAAACGCGGCCAGGGCAAACAGCGGCACCTGGATGTAATGGACGATCAGCCAGGTATGGACGTCCATCTCAAGCAGATGGTGGCCTGGATGGGGATGGAAGACTTCCAGGATCGCCAACGCGGCCGGCGCCGCAGCGGCGAGTACCGCATGCCGCGCGCGTAGACGGCGGGCCTGGTTCAAATCCTCGAAGGTGTCTGGCTGGAAGATGTTCATGGGATCGATCCCGGGAGAACCGGCGCCGTAACGGCGGAACCGGCATGCGGCGCAAGCGTCGCGGATCAGCCTTACCCCCGCCCCCAATGACACCTTGGCGTTTCCTCGAAACCAAGGCCCAGCCCCTCAACGCACGGCCGGACACGAATGGCAAAGCCGTCGGGAGCCGCCGTGACAGCGTCTCCGGTTTTTTTGTGGCATGGGAACGCACCTCGCGATGCACGCGAGGTTAAGCAGCCAAGCGAGACTTGGAGACCCGAAATACCGGAAACGCCCGCGCTGCCACAACACGCCGGGCGCTAGCGGTATCGGACTAGCCGGAACCGAAATGGTGCATCCGACTACCAATGCACCGGTTGCCGATTAGACATCAATGAACGTAAACCCACGGTCGAAAAAAGTCGTGGCCGCGCGTGACACCGCGCTCGGCAGCTACAGCGGGGCGACGGGTGCCGGTTCGAATCAGAAGGGCTTGGCCAGCACCAGGAAAATCACTCCCAGCAACAGCAGGACCGGCAGCTCGTTGAGCCAGCGCAGCGCGACCGGCGAAGGCAACGCACCGCCCTTCCCGCAGTGCTTCAACATCCGTCCCACGACCACGAAATAGGCCAGCAACAGGGCCACCAGTCCGAGCTTGGCATCGATCCAGTGCATGCCCGCCGCCACGTTCGGCAAGGTCGCGGGAAACAGCCGCCAACCCTGCCACAGCACCAGGCCGAACAGGAACGCAATGCCGAACATGTTGTGGCCGAACTTGTACAACCGCCGTCCCATCAGCAGCAGCCGCCCCCGCACGGCCGCATCCTCGCCGGCCTCGGCGAGGTTGACGAGGATGCGCGGCAGATAGAAAACCGTTGCCATCCAGGCGATGACGAAAAGCAGATGGAAGGACTTGATCCAGAGGTAGGTCATGCTGAGGTCCTTATGAGGAACGCGCCATTGTGGCTCAGCCGGCAACCGCTCCTCCAGCAAGCGCCCGGACCCGACCTCCCCGGTTGCCGCCCGACCGCGTGCTCGCGCTGCCGCAGTTCGCGAGCCGATCGACGATGACGCGGCGGCCAATACCCGCACACGCGCGATAATGCCAGCCGAACCGCCACGGAATCCGCCATGAGCCAACGCACGCCCGACTCCGCCAAACTTGACCGCATCGTGGCCGAGGCACGTCGCGCCGCCAAACAGCGCGAGCTGGGCTACCGCGAGCGTGCGCTGAAGATGTATCCGTGGGTGTGCGGCCGCTGCGGGCGCGAGTTCACCCGCGCCAATTTGCGCGAGCTGACGGTGCATCACCGCAACCACGACCACGATTTCAATCCGCCCGATGGCAGCAACTGGGAGCTCCTTTGCGTGTACTGCCACGACAACGAGCACTCCCGCCACATCGATCACGTACGCGGTGCCGGCTACGAGCCTGTCGAGCAGGCCCCTGCCACCGGCAATCCGTTCGCCGACCTCAAGGCGATGCTCGAGGCCAAGGGCAATCGCTGAAACAGCCAGCGCGTGCGCCCGCCCGCGGCGGCCCCTTCATCGGAACCGCCACATCCGGGGCAACGCCCTCGATCTCGTTCGCGCGTCGTCCAGGAAACGCGCTCAGCTCGGCATGCACACCAAAACCGGCGCGCAGTTGCGTGCGGCCAGCGCCGTTGACGCAGCCGCCAGCCGCGCGGGACGCGCCGCATGCCGGGACAACGACAGCGTGCCCGGATCACGACCGGCCCGCGCCGGGTCGACGGAGGAATCAGGCCGAGGGCCCCTGGTCCGCCTGCAGGCTGGTCATGACCTTTTGCGCGCTCGCGTGGACTTCGTCCACCGAGCTTGCGTTCATTCCCTGCCTGGCCTCCATCGCCGCCGCCTGCAATCGCGACACCCGCGCGGCATCGCCCTTGGCATCGACGATCGCGCCCTGCCCCATTCCCTTGCATGGATTTTCGGCCTGCGCATCGTAGCCGTCGCCGGAGGGCCCGACCAGGCAATTGACGACGTGCTGCAGGTGGGCCTGCGCCATCTTCAGGTCCGCCGCGCCCATGGCCATGCCCGCGTGAGCGGCGGCCGTCTTGACCTCTTTCGTCGCCGCCATGCCCGGATGCGAATGAGCCGCCAGTGGCAAGGCGACCGCAAACACGAACGCCGTTGCCCAACGAATGGATTGCTTTGCCATGACACGCCTCCGGGAAGCGGTGTACGCCGCGGTTCCGGCAGCTTAGTCCTGCGTGTTCGGCGGCGGATGAAGCCGCAATCCCGTCGCTCCGGACGCCGGCGCCCGTCCGCATGAACGCGAGGAACAGGCGACCACCCGGGTTCCACCGCCCTTTCACCACGGCGGTGCCACAACCCGCCGCAGGACAGCCTATCGGGAGCCAGTCATGAGCGACAACCGGAACAACCGCGGGCCCGCCGACCGCACCCGCGTCAACGTGAACGAGGACTACGAAGCCCGCTACTGGGCCGACAAGTGGGGCGTCAGCGAAGATGAGTTGCGTGCCGCCGTGGAACGGGTGGGCGTCATGGCCGACGACGTCGAACGGGCTTTGAAGCATTGAATGAAGCGCGCTACGCCCCTTCACCGGGCGTGGCGCGCCATGCCGCTGCGCGTCAGCGGCACTCCATCAATGCAATCCCGGACATGCGCCGGCCCGCCTCCACCTGCGCCGCCGGTTGCAGCCTGGACAGCAGTTTGAAGAACCACGCGCCGCGCATAGTGCGCTTGAGCCGGAACGACTCGTCCCAAATCGATCGAAACAGGGCCTCGCGCCAGCCGTAGGGCGCGAAGAACGCCGTGCCTTCTTCGGGAAAGAAGTGCATCGGCGCCTGCTGCAGCCGGCTCGTCCAGCGACTGCGTTCGATGAATTTGCGCAAGCGCGGAGAACCGATGTCCATCAGCCACCACCGCGCACGCGCAAGCTCATGCAGATCGTGCGCAAGTTCGCCGACCTCGGCGGGCGTGAGATACACCAGCAAACCTTCGCTGATCACCAGCACGGGGCCGTGCGCTGCGGCGCGTTCGAAAAGTGCGCGGCGGGCACCGGCCTCGCGCAGGTCGGCGGCGACGAACTCGACCTTGCAACGCGGCACCGCATTTTCCATCTGCTCGCGGAAGTAGCGGACCATATCGGGCATGTCCACGTGCAGCCAGCGCAGCGACGCCGGCAGGTCCAGGCGCCAGGGCCGCGCGTCCAGCCCCGCCGCAAGGTTGAGTACGGTCGCCGCGCCCTCGGCCACGCATCGGAGCACGATCTCATCCATCACCGCAGTACGCACGATCATCGGCCAGGCGGTCGCCGCTCCCTTGGGCATTGCGCGCACGATCGCCTCGCCGCGCTCGCCACCGAGCTTGCGCGCGTAGGGATCGTCGAAGATCCGGTCCGGCCGCTCGCTCTCCATCGCGCGGTAGATCGTGACCCAGAGCGCCGTGTCGGATACGTTGCGGATGGGGGAGGGTTCGTTCATGGCCATGTCCTTGGAACGGCGGTAATCGCGGGAGCACAGCGCAGCCGCCGGCCTATTTTCCAACGTACACGTCGGTCTTGGTGCCCGCACGACCTCGCGCGAGGGTGCGGATCAGCCTAACCCGCGCCGCGCTCGCTCACCGCATCCACGACGCGCGCGGAGTAACCCGCGCCGCACCGGCGTTGAGCGAACACGCCTCACCCATCGATGCTGACCACGACCTTGCCCTGCGCCTGCCGCTGCTCGATCAGCGCATAGGCATCGTCCAGCGTGGCCAGGTCGAACGTCCGGGCGTCAAGCCGCGGCCTGATCCGCCCTGCCTCGGCGAGGCTGGTCGCTTCGCGCAGGATGTCGCCGTGGTGCGCCCTGCCTTCGCCTGTCAGCAGCGGCAGCAGGGTGAACACGCCCGAATAGGTCGCCGCCCGGAACGAGAGCGGCGCCAGCGCGTGGGTTCCCCACCCCAGCGAACTGACCACGTGGCCGAACCGTGCCACCGCGTTGAAGGAAGCATCCAGGCTCGCGCCGCCGGCCGTGTCGAACACCACGTCGAAACCGCGCCCCGCGGTGTGGGTAGCTACATAGTCCTCCACCTGCATCTGCGTGTAGTCGATCGGCGTGGCGCCAAGCTGGCGAACGATGTCGGCATGCGCAGGCCCATCGGTGGCGAAGACCTGCGCGTCGAAGGCACGCGCGATCTGGACGGCCATGCTGCCCACGCCGCCAGCCCCGCCCTGCACCAGCACGGTCTGGCCTGCCCTGACGCGGGCGCGATCGACCAATCCTTCCCAGGCGGTGATGAACACCAGCGGCAGTGACGCCGCCTCGCGCATGCTGAAATGCGCCGGCTTCAAGGCGAGCAGGTCCGCATCCACCGCGGCATATTCGGCCAGCGAACCCTGCACGCCGCCCACGCCGCCGGTCATGCCGTACACCTCGTCGCCGACGCGGAAGCCGGTAACGCCCGGCCCGGTGGCGGCCACGACGCCCGCCAGATCGATGCCCAGGATCGCAGGCAGCGGATGACGTGCATGCTCGGCGGCTCCGGCGCGGATCTTCAAGTCCAGCGGATTGATGCCGCTGGCCATGATCCGCACCAGCACCTGTCCCGTTTGCGGCACGGGACGGGCGATGGAAGCCACGCGGAACGGGGCGCCATGGCTTTCCAGCACGGCGGCTTGCATGGTGGGAGACGTGGTCATGGGAGGCTCGGCGATCGATGAGGTGGCGCCAAGCTACGCCCGACAAATCCGTCTGGAAATCCAGATACGCGCATGCGAGCCATGCATAATTGCATGGCAACCGGTCATGCCTGCGACCGAAAGAGAACCGCGATGGAATGGAGCGACCTGCGCGTTTTCCTGGCCATCGCGCGCGAAGGCACGCTCGGTGCCGCCGCGCGCAGATTGGGGCAAACCCAGCCGACCATGGGGCGTCGGCTGAAGGCCCTGGAACACGCGGTCGGGCACCGCCTGTTCCAGCGGACCAGGGGCGGCTTCGTGCTGACCGATGAGGGCGCCGCCGTTCTTCCCCATGCCGAGCGCATGGAGGAAGAGGCGCTCGCCCTGCAGCGGCAGCTCACCGGGCAGGAAAAGCAGCTGGACGGCATGCTGCGGATCACGTCATCGGACTGGTTCGCCGAGTACCTGCTGGCACCCGTCCTCGCCGAGTTTTCCCAACGCCACCCGCGCGTGGTCATCGAGCTGCTCACCGACTCGCGCTTCTTCAGCCTCTCGCGCCGCGAGGCCGACCTGGCCTTCCGCATCCAGCCCTTCGACGAACCGGACATCGTCTCGCGCAAGTTGCTGCGCATGCCCTACGGCGTCTACGCATCGGCGAGCCATCCGGCGGTCCATGCCGGCGACGGCGCAGGCGTGGGCCTGATCACGATGGATACGACCTTCAGCGACATGCCGGACGTCGCCTGGCTGCAGCGAATGCTTCCCAGCGCGAGGGTTGTCTTCCGCAGCAATGCGCGTGCCGTGCAGGCGCGCATGTGCCTGCGCGGCGCTGGCGTTGCGGTGCTGCCCTGCCCGCTCGGCGATGCGCTCGACGGCTTGCAGCGCATCGACCTCGGCGAGGAGCCGCCCACCCGCGACACCTGGATCGGCTACCACCGTGACATGCGGCGGCTGGCCCGGTTGCGGGCGTTGCTCGACATCGTGATTGCGCGCCTCGCGGATTGACCATCCCTCGATGGAAGAAACGCTTCGCGTCGAATCTCCTTCAGTTCCGCGTGTACTCCAGCCGCACGGCCAGCATTTCCCTTCCATCGTGGTGCTCGTAGTACTCGTAGGTGAAGTGATCGGCGTCCGGCACGCGCATGACTTCGCGCAACGGGAGGGTCGCGCCGGCGTGGTGCGGATCGGGCATGGCGCCCGTCAGCTCGTAGGTGTGCCGCGACGGATCGTAGGTCCCATGCGCCAGGATCATCCCGGTGAAGTTGACGTCCATCCACAGGCTGTCGTAACGGTGCGTGGCGAGGTCGTAGCCCAGGTAGCCCAGGCCCTGGAAAGCGCCCGCCGGCGAGTCGATGCGCAAGTCCTGGCGCAGGTGCCACCCGCCCAGCACCGGCGTGAGCGTGGCCTCGCCCACGTCGATCGCCGGCGGCTTGGCCGGGTCGGTCCACATCGATTGCCTGACCGTCCACTGCCCCGCCAACGCGTTCAGCCTCTGCAGTTCGGGACCGAGGTCCGCTCGCGTGGTCGGTGCGACGGCCCGGGATGCTTCGCGCGCATGCGTCGATGCCTGGGGCGAAGCCTGCCCATGGGCGGGACCACAGGCCAGCAGGATTGCGGCCGCGGCGGCGGGAGCGATGGAAAGCGGGAAGCCAGAGCGCTTGCGCATGATGTCGTTCCAAAAGTGGGGCTTGCATCAGCGTGCGATGCCACTCCCTGGCACGGCAATGACCTGGGAGGTCATGACGCCGGTCGAGGCGCCTCGTCCGCCGCCAGTCGACGGCACACCCGGGCGGTGAACTCGTCGGCGGGAAACGCGCACTCGACCCGCAGCTCCTCCAGCGTCACGTCGCGCGGCATCGAGAACGTGGTGATCGTCTCGAAGAAGCGCAGCTCCCCCTCGCGATGGCGGAAGACGAGCGTGAGTACCGGGTCGAGCGGTCCGCCCGCATGCACCCGGCCGAGCGTGGGCACACCCGGATAGGCCGACACGCTGTCGAGCATCTGGCGCGGCAGCGGATCGGTGGGCGCGGCGGCGATCTGCGCATGCAGGTGGTGCAGGAACTTCTCCGCCACTTCCGCCCAGTTGACGATCACGCCGCGGAAGTCCGCCGGGTCGAACACCTGATGCAACAGGTTGGCGTGGCGGCTCTCCCGTCCATCCATCAGCATCCGGTTGACCCGCATGGCGGCGCCGTTCGCCATCAACACGTTCCACTGCCGGTCCAGCACGAAGGCCGGGTACGGCTCCTGCTGCGCCAGGATCAGTTCCACTGCCTGGCGCATGCGCTCCAGCGCGGGCGTCGCCAACGCGTGTTCGGGACACTCGGGCGCATAACCTGCCGCGAGCCACAACGCGTTGCGCTCGCGCAGCGGCATGTCCAGCGCCGCCGCCATCCGCGCCAGCGCTTCCCGACCGGCCCGCGCCTTGCCGGTCTCGATGCAGCTCAGGTGCCGCGTCGACACCTCGGCCGCCAGCGCCAGATCTAGCTGGCTGAGCCTGCGCGCCGCGCGCCACTCGCGCAGCAACACGCCAATCGGGGGATGCGCGACCGTGCGGTTGGCGGGCATGCGGTGTTCCTGGACGGAGCCGGAGCTGCGCATCATGCAGGCAAATGGCCGGCGCCACTCCTGACACTGGCTCAATGACGCATTGCCCACTGCGCCGTGCACCGCAACCGGACTCGGCGCCTCCGGCTCGATGCCGCGCGGTACAATCCCGCACCCCCGAACGCCGCACCGCTTCCCATGCGCAATCCCCTGCAAGAACAACTGCTGAAGGCCGGCCTGGTCAACAAGGCCAAGGTCAACCAGGTAGCGCGCGAGCAGTCGAAACAGCGGCAAGGCAAGGCGCCGGCGGCACCCGCCGCCGAGCAGCTCGAAGCGCAACGGTTGCAGGCCGAGCGCGCCGAGCGCGACCGTGCCCTCGCGGCCGAGCGGAACGCCCAGTCGCGCGCCGCCGAGCAGAGGGCCCAGGCTCGCCAGATGATCGACGTGCACAAGGTCGAACGCGGCGGCGACATCACCTACCGCTTCACCGACGGCGACCACATCGCCAGCGTGCTGGTCGACCAGCGGCTGCGCGCGCAGCTGGCCAGCGGCGCGCTCGTCATCGTGCGCTACGGCGAAGGCTACGAACTGGTCCCGCGCGCCGCGGCCGACCGGATCCGCGACCGTGATCCGGACCTGATTGCGCTCGACCACGGTCGCGCGGAGCCCGCGGCTTCCGCGGGCGAGGACGACGCCTTCTACCAGCAGTTCCCGGTGCCTGACGACCTCATCTGGTAAGCCCGAAGGCGAGCGCCTCGTAGCGCGAAATGTTCGCCACCAAGCCGTGCGGGCAAGGTCCATCACTTCCCCGAGGCGCCCGCAAGGGCGCCTCCATGGCACGGCCATCGGCCGCGGGCGGGCCTTTCAGACGCCCGTGAATGCCGCGCACGAGACGCGCGGGTTCCACATCGAGAACACCCCCAACGGGTTGTACTTCCATGCCCACACGTGGAGGCTGTAATGCGCCGGCAGGCGGAAGCGGTTCGGCATGTCGGTGTGGTCGAACAACTGGCCCATCAGCAACGGCGGTGATCCATCCGCGTGCGCGCCGTCCCACACGTCGGCGAGCGCCAGGTATTCGACCGCGACCAGCCGCGCGCCGCCGCCGCGTATCGGCTCGTAGACCAGCAGTTCCGGATGCGCCACATCCACCATGCCATCGCCGAGCAGGCTGGCCTTGAGATAGTGCATGCCCATCGCGCCCATGTCCGGGCCGCTGACGCAGCCGAGCACCGGGGTATAGCCGTCCGCTTCGGCCTGCGAGACGTCCCGGTATTTCCAGGTGGCATCGCGGACCGCCTGCACCAGCGGGCCTGCGGGGTGATGCATGAAGTTCCAGGCTGCTTCCTGTTCCGCCTGCGTAACCGCCGCCACGGCCACCGGCGCCGCAGCCAGCAGTGCCGTGCCGATGAGGCCGATCAGGATCGGGTCGATTCGACGTTTCATGAGCGTTCTCCAAAGCAGTGCGATTGGCCGCCGCGTTTGCGCTGGCATCTGCGATCGCAAAGCGCACGGACCAGAACGATGAACACCGGACCTCAAGAAATTGCGACACGCATGACGCGATGTGGAGCCCGCCTGCCGCGGCGACCGGCCTGGCACCGCACTGCGAACAACCGCCGATCAGGAACGCGACGATCGTGCAGAACTCGCCCGCACCGAGACCCGCGGCAAAACTTTCGCAAAGCGAGCCGGGCGCTGTTGTGCGCACCGGTGACAAACGCGCGCATGACATCCCGCATCGTCGGAGGAGCGCTTCGTCCCTGCCTGGCTTGTGCGAATCCGGTCGGCCGTGCGCCCAGGTTTCCGGCGGCCTGATCCACGTGGAAGAACGGGTTGAGATCGCTACCGACGAACGCGTGCGAACCTCGTCAGTCGCCCGACTGCGTGCCGGTGTAAAGGACCCGGAAGCGATCCGGTGCGGACGGATCCCGCTCGACCACCTGGATGGGCGCCGCCGCCCATTGCCAGACGCCGGTGCCCGGCGTGCGCGAAAACCGGATCTGCCCGCGGGTCCCTTCGACGGCGACGCACGGCCAGCACTCGCCGATCCGGCGCTTGCCGCCACCGCGAGCAGCCAGCACGCCGGCCAGGACGACGACGGTGTCGTAGCCCTCGAAGGCGACGAACGAAGGCGCTTCACCCAACCGCTCGCGAAGGACACGGCCGACGCGCGCTCCCAGCGGGCCGAGGCGCTCGGGCAGGTAGCGCAGGAACGGGATCGCGCTGCCCTGATCCCCCAGCCATTGCGCCCATGGGGCGAATTCCGGTTGCCCGGCCGGCGCGCCCAGCATGACGCCGGCGAGGCGTGCATCGCGTCGAACGGCACTGACGATCGGTACCGCCGGCTCGGGGATCCCGGTCAACAGCAGGACGGCTGTCGCACGCTGTTCCACCACGGCATCGGCCACGGCAGCCGGCGCGAGCGTGCGCGCGTCCAGATCGATCACCGTCGCGCCGTGCGGTGCAAGATGGTCACGCAGGATGCGGGTTCCTGCGGCCCAGTAGACACTCGGTTCGGCAGCCACGGCGATGCGGCGATGTCCCGCCGCCAGGAGGAAGTCGGCGTAGACACGCCAGCCGCGCGACTGCGGTGGAGCGAGGCGTGCGACCCATTCGGTCGCACGATCGGTGAGCGCATCGAGCACCGCCGATGAGCAGACGAACGGCAGGCCAAGCGCATCGGCCCTGGCAGCGGCAGACCGCGCGGCGACGCTGTGGTATTCCCCCGCCAGGGCATCCACGCCCAGGCCAGCCAGCTCATCCACGGCCGCGGCGGCGCGCTGGGGGTCGGCCGCGGTATCCCGGACGAGCAGCTCGAGCGGCCGCCCGCCGATCCCGCCAGCGGCATTGACCTCGTGGACGGCCCCTTCGAGCCCGGCGAGCAAATGGCGCCCCGCCTCGATCCAGCCGGGTCGGCTCAGCGGCACCAGGGCACCGATGCGGACGGAGGGATTCACGGTACGGCGCGCGCCTGCTCGCCATCCACGGCGTGCTTGATCGCGGCGACAAACGCGCGACGCGCCGCCACCAGGGCCTTGCTGGTGGCTTGCGGCCACGCGCCGACCTGGGCGATCACCAGCTTGCGCGCGGGGTCCACGTAGACCATCTGGCCGAAGATGCCGATTGCCGCGTAGCTGCCGTCGGCGTCCGTCCACCAGAGGTAGCCGTAACCGCGATCCGGTTCGTCGACGCCGGCCTGCTGGCGCACGGCGCCCTGCAGCCACGCGCTGGCGATCACCGGTTTTCCCTCGATGCGGCCGCCGCCGAGCATGAACTGTCCCAGCCGCGCGTAATCGGCCAGCGTGGCCGACAGGCCGCTGCCGCCGGTATCGCTGCCATCGCACTCGTCCTTGATCCAGTACGCATCGTCGGCCATGCCGTAGGGCTGCCAGATCGTCTGCGCGAGATAGGCGGCCAGCGACCGGTGCGTGGCCCGCTGCACCAGGATGCCGAGCAGGTCGGTTTCGGCGGTGTTGTAGTTCCAGTGCGTGCCGGCCGGCCATTGCCGCGGGAGCTTCGCCAGGTACGAGAGCACGTGCGCCTGCCCGTCGACGCACGCGCCAAGGTACATCTGCGCCACGTCCGATTTGGCGTCGGCGTAATCCTCGTTCCAGCGCACGCCGGAGGTCATCGTCAGCAGCTGCTGCACCGTCACGTCGGCATAGGCGGTGCGGCGCAGTTCGGGAATGTAGGTGCCAAGCGTGTCGTCCATGCCGTGGATGTCACCCTGCTGCAGGGCGATGCCGAGCAGGGTCGAGGTAACCGACTTCGCCACCGAGAACGAGGTCCAGCGATGCTGCGGCCCGAAACCTTTCGCATACCTTTGCAGGCGCACCCGCCCGTCCTGCAGCACCATCACGCCGGCGATGTTGTAGCGCTCCATGTAACCGGCAAGCCAGGCGGTCGTCTTCTTCCCTGCCATGGACAGCGGCCGCCCTTGCGGCAAGGCGTGGACGTGCGAGCCGTGCGCGGCACGGTCGCTCGGAAACATCTCGTACATCCGCGGGAAACGTGCCTCGCGCTGCGCCTGGCTCCAGAACAGCACTCCCTCGCGCTGCTGCCCGATGGTCGGGCCGGCGTGTTCGCGCGCCGCCGAAGGCAACGCGACGGCAAGGCAAAGCACGGTTGCAGCGAACAGGCGGGCGGCGGGATTCAGGCGCATGGGAACGACCGGGAGGGTGCGGAGCCGGCCATGTTACCGGGCCACCATCCACGCGATGGGCGAAATCCGGCGTCGCAGGTCGGATGGAGGGTCGATGCGTGCGTCGACAGACCCGACTTCCGCGGCGTTCGACGGGTAAGCTGGGGATTCATCACGGAGGCATGCCATGGGCAAGGTGCGCGTCGCGGGTTTTTCCGTTTCGATCGACGGCTTCGGTGCAGGCGTCGGGCAGAGCCTGCAGAACCCATTGGGCAAACGTGGCCCGGAAATGTTCCAGTGGTTTTTCGGCACCCGGACCTTCCGCGCCATGCAAGGTGCATCCGGCGGATCGGAGGGTACGGACGAGTCGTACGCCGAGCGGTCGATGGCGGGCTTCGGCGCCTTCATCCTGGGCCGCAACATGTTCGGCCCCATCCGCGGTCCGTGGCCCGACGAGGCGTGGAAAGGCTGGTGGGGCGACAACCCGCCCTACCACGCGCCCACCTTCGTGCTCACCCACCACCCGCGCGACCCGATCGCGATGGAAGGCGGCACCACGTTCCACTTCGTCACCGGCGGCATCCGCGACGCGCTCGACCAGGCGAAGGCCGCCGCTGGCGACAAGGACATAAAGATCGGCGGCGGCGTGAGCACCGTCCGCCAGTACCTCCAGGCCGGTCTCGTCGACGAGGTGCACTTCGCGATCGCGCCGGCCGTGCTGGGACAAGGCGAGGCCATCTTCGCCGGTCTTGATCTCCCTGCCCTCGGCTTCAAGGTGACCGAGCACGTCGCCTCCGAGCTGGCCACCCACGTGGTGCTGGCGCGGTAACTCACCTGCAGGCGCGGACCCGGGGGTCGGAAGAGTGCATTCCCGATCCCGGCTACCGGCGCATGCGGCGCAGGAGGCGGCGCAACAGGATCGGCAACGGGCCGATCGCGGCAAACGCGGCCAGCCCCACGACGGCAAAAGCCACCGCTGCCATCCGCGCGTTATGCCAGAGCACCAGGCCCCGATCCTCGTCCAGCACGCCGCCGTGGAACTGGGCCTCCCATTCGGGCAGCAACGCGAGATAGCCCGCCAAAGCGCCCAAGAGGCATGCCGTCAGGCCAGCCGCTGCGATCCATAGCTTCTCCCGACGCGAAGGCTGCATGGAGATCCGTGCCTGGAGTGGCGAGAGAGACACTCTAACCGGCAAACGGGGGCGCACCTGCCTTGCCTTTCGTGGCAAGGCAGGACCGTTCAGGCCTGCGTGATCCTTCCCGCTTCCTCGTCGCATTTCCACCGGGATCAAGTACTTCCGGCCCCGCATCCCCCTAAAGAAACGGCCGGCAGCGCCGATGCAGCAAGTACGACCTACGGCTTTGTCCCGGTCGATCCCGATGCCCGCCGCAACTTTCGAACCATGCCCAACGCCAGCCACGCACGGTATGCCCCATGACTTATGAGCTGGAGGAACGCTGCATGGACGTGGCCGACCTGCAGGTCGGCATGTACGTGTGCCGGCTCGACCGGCCATGGGAGGAAACCCCGTTTCCGCTGCAAGGGCTCGCCCTGACCAGCATGGAAAGCATCCAGGCGTTGAGCGCGTACTGCGAGCACGTCTACATCGACGCCCGCCGGTTGGTGGCCGATCCGCCGCCGCAAGCGTCGGTGATCACCCGCTCGCAGGTATCGACCCAGCGCTTCGACGCGTCGACCCGTTATGCCAGCGCCGTGCCGATGGACACCGAGCTGCCGCACGCGCACGAGGCATTGGACAACGCCACGGCCATGCTCGACCGGATTTTCGAGGACGTGACGTCCGGCCGCGAGCTATCCGCCGAGCACGTGGAACGAGCCGTGCGGCCCCTCGTCGCCAGCGTGCTGCGCAACGTCGATGCGTTCTTCTGGGTCGAAGGCCTGCGCGGCCACGACAGCTACAGCTACCGCCACGCCATCAGCTGCAGCGCGCTGGCCGCCGCGTTCGGCAGGCACATGGGCCTGGCCGAAGAGACGATCATCAGCATGGCCGCCGGCGGCCTGTTGATGGACGTCGGCAAGGCACGTCTGCCGCGCGAGCTGCTGGAACATCCCGGTCCGCTGTCGCCGGGCGAGATGGACACAGTGCGCTCGCACGTGCACGAAGGCATGGCCATCCTCGCCAATTCGCGCATCGCCGACCCGGACGTGCTCGACATCGTGCGCCACCACCACGAGCGCTACGACGGCAGCGGCTACCCCGAACGGCTGATGGGCTCGCAGATACCGCTGCCCGGCCGCATGCTGGGCATCGTCGATACCTACGACGCGATGGTCAGCCCGCGCCCCTTCCGCGCTGCCGTCTCGCGCCACGCTGCGCTGCGCCGCATCTATGCCGAGCGCGACCAGCTTTTCCAGGACGAGCTGGTCGAGCAGTTCCAGGTCTGCATGGGGGTCTATCCCACCGGGTCGCTGGTTGAACTGAGCACCGGCGAAATTGCCGTCGTCATGGCGCAGAACCAGGCGCGCCGGCTTCGTCCGCGCGTGGTGCTGCTGAGCACGCCCCACAAGCAGCGCGTCAACGATTTCCAGGTGATCGACCTGATGAACCACGAGGCCTCCGGCACGATCAGCATCGTGCGAAGCCTGGCGCCAGGCGATTGTCCGATCGACACCTCCGACCTGTTCCTGGCCGCATGAGTCCGGTGCGCGATGCTCAACCGCGCTGACATCTTCGAGGCCATCGGAGGGCAGTTGTCGCGGCCAGCCGCAGGCCACCTGGCGGTCATGATGCTGCGCGTGGAAGGCCTGCGCGAGGCAAGCCTGCGTTTCGGCTACGCGATCGGCGAACAAGCGCACCTGCGCGCGCGGGAACGGATCAGCGCCGCCTTGCGCCCGATCGACCGCGTGTTCTCCGCCGGTGACGACAGCTTCGTTGTCGTGCTCCCCGGGCTGCACAGCCACAACCACGTGCTGCTGGCCGCCATGCGACTGCTGCAGGCCTTCGAGCGGCCGCTGCACGACCTGCCCTGCCCGTTGCAGGGCCGTCCGGAGATGGGCGTGGCGCTCCATCCCGAACACGCCGACACGCCGGACCTGTTGTGCCGTCGCGCGGACATGGCGTTGGCCGCTGCGCATGCGCGCGGCGAATCGTGCCTGCTGCACGAACCCTGCGAAACGCACGACGAGATCGTCTACGAGGAATTGCGCGAGGCGATCGAAGTCAACCGGCTGAGCACCTATTTCCAGCCGGTATGGAATCTGCAGCGGAACACCATCGCCGGCGTGGAATCGCTGGCGCGCTGGGCGAGCCCGCGGCAAGGCCTGGTTTCGCCGGCCAGCTTCGTCGGATTTGCCGAACGGAGCGACCTGATCCAGGCGCTGACCCGCTGGAGCATCGGCACCACGCTGCGCCACGCAGCCATGCTGCGCAATGCGCCCGGACTCACCTTCGCCATCAATTTCTCGCCGCGGGTGTTTGCCAAGCCCGGCCTGGTCGAACAGTTGATGGATCTGCTGGAAATCTGGGGCCTGTCGCCCAGCGTGGTCGTGGCGGAGATCACCGAGACGGCGCTGGTGAACGACCTGGACGCGATCGCGCATGCGATGGGCCGCATGCGCGATCGCGGCGCCCGCATCGCCATCGACGACTTCGGCACCGGTTACGCATCCATCGCGTACCTGCGCCGCTTCCCGGCCTCCGAACTGAAGATCGACCGCTCGCTGGTATGCGACGTGGCCCACGATCCGCGCACCGCCAAGCTCGTGCAATCGATCATCCAGATGGCGCACCACATGGACATGGCCACGGTCGCCGAGGGCGTGGAAGACCGCGCCACGCAGGACCTGCTGGTGTCGATGGGCTGCGACTACGCCCAGGGCTACCACCTGGGCCGCCCGGAACCGGCGGGCGATTTCGTCGCGCGCCACGCGGGCGCAGCCAAACCGATCTGACGGCTTCGCAACACGCCGCGACGGCTCATCGCCGCACGCGACCCTGGCCCCGTTGTCCGAAGCAGGTCAGCTGCCGGCAGCCGGACACGCCATCGCCTGTCCGGTCGCCTGCGAAGCGTGGAATTCGATCAGCATGCCCAGGTCCTCGCGGGACGGCGCCAGGAACGCGGGCCCGAACAGTCCGTCGTAGGCCGCCACGTCGGCTTCATAACCGCGTGCCACCCGCCGGCGCGCCAGTTCGAGATCCGCCACGGCCACGTCGATTCCCAGCACCTGCGGGCCACCGGTGCGCAGGGCGTCCGCGGCGATGCCGGCCCCGTCGGGCTGCAGTGCAAGAAGGCGCTTGCCGTCGACCGGGATGCAATAACCGCGTGCGGCCACCTGCGGGAAGCGAACCGGCGTGGCGCCACCGAAGCCCATGCGCTCCAGGCGCTGCCGGTCGGCCTCGGCGTCGGCGGATAGCAGCCAGAACGCGGTCACCGCCTGCGCGCCGTTGGGATGGATGCGAGCCGCGTGCGTGTCCGCCTCGCGGCTCGGCGTCGCCCGAAGCGCCGCGTAGTCGATGAAGAAAAGATGGCTCGACAGCGGGTCGCGCTGGAAGGCGAACAACCGCCACCGCGGCGGGTGGGCAGGGCCATCCCCGTCTGGATCGTTCGCCGACGCCGCGAACACGTCGGTGGGCGCGAAGCCCTCGGCAAGCAGTTGTTTGCGGCGCAGGTCGAGCGTCCGCGTCCGCAGCCCGAACGTCCTGGCTCCTGCCCCACCCCGCAACGATGCCTGGTCGGCGAGCATCCCCGGATCCATCGCCGCTTTCGGACGCGTGATCCCGAGCAGCTCGACGTAGCTGCCATCCGCCATGCGGACGTAACGATTGGCCACGCCGTCCGGATTCCTTCCCGGCACGACCTGGAAGCCGAGCCTGGCCGTCATGACCGAGGTGACCTCCTCGATGTCGTGGCCCCAGAGCAGCACATGGTCCAGCGTGCCGGTCGCGACGCGCGGCGGCTGCGGTGCGGCCAACGCCGGGCAACCCGGAGTCAGTAGCGCGAACAGGAAGGTACACGGGAGGGGAAAACGCACGGCGCAGGATTCCAATTGCAAGAGGCGCCACACGGTGCCTCGGGCCGTGCCCGCGGACAATGACCTCCCAGGTCAAGCGCCCGCAGCCGGCAGGACATCTGAAGGACATCGCCCCTCCCGGCGCCCGGTGATCGCCATCCAGTGCGGCGCGCCCTACGGCTCGCGGCCGGGCGACACCCAAAGCGCTTTCAACGGCCTGCCGTCTGCATCAGCGTCAGCCGGCGCTCTCCCATTCCGACAATCCGGGCAGCCGCGCGTGCGGCCCGCCGGATGGTGCACTTGTCCAGCCCCTGGCGGCGTTCCAGGATGGGCCCTTCCCCCTCGGATGTTTCCCGATGCCCGCGCCCCTCTCGCCCGAAGCCATCGCGGCCGCCTTGCCGGATCTCTGGTCGCCGCGCGTCATCAGTGAGGTGGACGACGCCTACGTCAAGGTCGCCCGCATCCAGGGCGTGCTCGCCTGGCATAGCCACGAGGCCGAAGACGAGCTGTTCTACGTGCTCCGTGGCTCCCTGCGCATCGAGCTGGAGGACGACGTGGTCGAGCTCCGGGCAGGCCAGATGTGGGTGGTACCCAAGGGTGTGCGACACAATCCGGTCGCCGACGAGGAGTGCCTGGTCCTGCTGATCGAGCGCAAATCCACCCGCCACACTGGCGACGTGGTGATCGACAAGACCCGATCGATTGCCGAGCAACTCGGGGCGATGCCGCCGGGCGCCGGCGAGCGATGAACCTCGCTCGCCGCATCGGCGGCGCGGATCAATCCGCCGTGCCTGGATCGTTTCCGGATCCGTTGCAGCGCTCGTACCAATCGGCGTAGGGGCTGTTTTTCACCATGCGGCGATTCAGGTCGGGCGCGCCATCCGTCCACCACACCGGACCCCGCTCGCCGAGCGCCACCTTGGCCTCGTCCACTGCCTTCCGAGCCAGCGCAAGCGCCTCGCCATCATCCGACTGATGCGCCGCTCGCACGGCCCGGCGCGCGGCCATGAGGCGGCGAACCCACTCATCCCGAACCCCGGGCGCGAGCGTGGGGTTTGCCACGCGCCATAGCCGGCCACGAACCACCAGATACCGCCCGTCCGGAGTGAAGAGTTGTTGCATGGGTCCCCGCGGCCACGGCGCTCGCAGATGGCTGTCCACACGGCATCGGCTCGATCGTTTCGCCCTGCGGGGATGGGTACCGGCTCCGGTCGCAACAGAGAGAGCCGGGCCACGCCCGAACCACCACCCCGGTCGAACGACCGCAGTCTTGCGAGCAGAGTGCGCAGCAGTGCGACCAACGAGAGAACTCTCGCGATCTGACCGTTGCAAAAGGGTGAGGGAACCGGCCCATCCGGCGCCCTGCACGCTTGCCCGCAGCGGGCGATTCACGCTCGCCGTACCCGCGCGGGCTTAAAAAGTCGCGAGGGGATGGACGTACCCGGATCGCTGATCCCACCAACCGGCATTCCCTTCCCGGCGCCAGGCATCCTGCCTCGGGCGTGAGCCGCCATCGGCAACCGGAAATAAGGAAAACCCATGCAAACAGGAACCCAACGTTACGCGCGCCATCCGGCTCACCCTTCCGACGGGCGCGATCACCAGCACCAGGGCCATCCCATGAAAGGCATGGGCTACGGCCGTTTCCTCGCCATGGTGGGCACGTCGACCGCGCTGATGTTCGTGCTGATGTACCTCAACACCTATTCGATCGACCACGTGTTCTTCAGCCAGACGCGCTTCTGGATGGCATTCGTGATGGGCGCGGTCATGGCGCTGGTCATGCTCGGCTTCATGCGGTCGATGTACCGCAACGTGCGCCTCAACGTGATCATCCTGGGCGCGTCGGTGCTGGTGTTCGCCGTGGCACTGTGGCTGGTGCGCAGCCAGGCGACAGTAGATGACGTCAGCTACATGCGGGCGATGATCCCGCACCACAGCATCGCGATCATGACCAGCGAGCGCGCGCACATTCGCGACCCGCGCACGCGCAAGCTCGCCAAAGGGATCATCGAGGCGCAGCGACGCGAGATCGCGCAGATGAAATACCTGATCGACGACATCGGGCAGCACGGCGTCCGGACGCCGTCGCGCCAGGAGGCCACGCCGTGACGCGCCTGCACTTGTCCGCCTGCCTCACCGCCTGCTTCGCGCTTGCCGGCTGCCACCTCGACAACCCCTCCACCGGCAACGACACCGAGGCGGCGCTCGACCCGGCCAGGCCGGCCGCCCCGCACCGTACCGCCGCCGAAGCTCTTGCCGGCGTGGCGATGGAGGACATGCAGCCGGAGACCATGAGCAAGGCCGACCTGGACAGCCTTGGCAACGTCAGCGACCGCTGCGTGTTCCGCTTCACAGCCATCGGCTGGCCGAGCTTCGTCTATGGCGGCGCACAGTCGAGCGGCACGCTCAAGCTCAATGAAGCCCTGATCACCCTGCCCCGCTCGGGCGCCGACGCGTTCGCCGAGAGCGGACTCCAAGTGATTTTGCGGCCGCTGGACAAGCACGCCGCGGACGATGCACGCCAAGAGGCCTACCTCATCATCCGCTTGCCCCACACGCCACAGGAACTGGGATTCAAGGGCTACACCGAGTGCCACCCGCACTTCGCGGAGCGTGTCGGGGAGAGCTGATCCGCCCGATGCCATCCTGGCCAGTCCTGGTCATGCCCGGCGGCGCGAGGCGAAGCGATCTCCGCCCGCTCCGAGCCGGGCGCGGTGCGATTTCCGGGTGCGCAGCGGCGCGCCGTTACCATCGGACCACCGCAAGCTTCCGGTTCCCGCCTGCATGACCTCGACCTCCAAGCCCGGCGCCCACCCGGTCTCGCGCGCCTCCATGGTGATCGCGGCGCTGTCCACGGTCGTGGAGTGGTACGACTTCACGCTCTACCTGTACTTCGCCACCGTGCTGTCGCGTGTGTTCTTCGGTGGCGGCGAATCGTCGCTGCTCGCAACGCTCGGTGGTTTCGCGGTCGCCTACGCGATGCGACCCTTGGGCGCAGTCGTGTTCGGGCACGTCGGCGACCGGCTCGGCCGGCAACGCACGCTTCTGCTGTCGATGATGCTGATGACACTGGCGATGCTCGCCACGGCGCTGCTCCCCGGCTATGCCGCGATCGGCCCTGCCGCAGGTGGGGGACTGATGCTTCTGCGCTGTTTCATGGCGTTCTCGGTCGGCGGCGAGTACACAGGGGTGGTCGCCTACCTGCTGGAGGGTGCGCGGTCGGATCGTCGTGGGCTGATCACGTCGCTGGCGTCCGCCGCCAGCGAGATCGGTGCGCTACTGGCGGTGGCCGTCTCCGCGGCGACGGTCGGCCTGCTGAGTCCCGCGCAACTGGACGCCTGGGGCTGGCGCATTCCCTTCTTCGTGGGGGCCGCGCTGGCCGGTTGCGTGTGGTTCGCCCGGTCCACGATGGAGGAATCGCCCGACTTCCTGCGCCAGGTGCGTCAGCAAAGCCTGCCCGAGGCGCCGCTGCGCCACACGCTCGCCCATCATCGTCCCGCCCTGCTGCGGACATTCGCCATTTCGGCACTGGGTTCGATCACCTATTACGTGGGCATCACCTACGTACCGACGTTCCTGATTTCGTCGGGCATTTTGGCCGAGGGCCGCTCGCTGTGGATGTCGACCCTCGCCGCCGTGGCGGTCATCGTGGTCACGCCGTTCGCCGGGGCGCTTTCCGACCGCATCGGACGCAAGCCCGTGCTGACCTGGCTGGCCATCGCGAGCATGCTGCTTCCGCTGGCCCTGTTCGGGCTCATGCACGGCGGGGGCGAACTGGCCATCGCGGGCGGCGCCATTACCCTGGCTTGCCTGGCCGGTGGCGTCAGCGCCGTGGGCGCCCCTGCCACCGCCGAGCAGTTCCCGGGCGAGGGGCGCCTGAGCGGCCTGGCGCTCGGCGTCACCATGGCGACCGCGCTCTTCGGCGGCCTCGCGCCGTTCCTGGCCGAGCTGCTGGTCCGCCGGACCGGCTGGCATGCCGCGCCCGGCGCGATGATCGCAGCCGTCGCGCTGGCCGTATTGCCCGTACTGCTGACCATGCCGGAAACCCGCCCGCGGTCGGCGAAGGACGACGCCGGGCGGTAACGACCACTCGTTTGAAGCGCCTGGTGCCTTCAGGTCAGCGCGCTGACCATCACGTAGTAGCCATCCAGATCGCGCAGGGCAAACTCCAGCGTTCCGGTGGCCGGATTGAGCCGCGGCTCCTCGGCGAGCTGGTCGACAAGCGTTCTGGCGTTGGAAAGCACTCGATCGAAATCGTCCACGCGCAAGAACAGCAACAGTCCATTCCCGGGCTCCGCCAGATCCGCGCTGCGCAGGGTCGGATGGTCGTGGGAGCCCCACTTGTGCAGGCACAGCAGGACGGTGCCGTCGTCATCGCATAGCTGACCGAAGTAGTCATGCGCAGGGTCACCCGGAAGCTGCCCCAACAGCGCGCGATACCAACGGAAGCTCCGCGCCACGTCGGCCACGCCGATGATCGTCCAGGTTCGCGTCATTGCCGTCTCCGCACCTCTCGACCGCACCTTGCCCAGGACACGTCAATCAAAGGCTGCGCGGCGGCCGGAAGTGCACCCTGGACTTTCGGCTCCATGTCTTGAGCTTGGGCGCCCGGCGTGGTGCCGGGCGCCCAAGGGCCCGCCAATCAAAGATTCTGGGCATTCACCAGAATGGCCATGTTGCCCTCGCGCAGTTTGCCGAGTTCGGCTTCCCGCGATTTCAGCGCCGCAGCGACATCCGCATTCAAACCGGCATAGGGATCGCCGAGTTTCTGCTGCATCTGCGCTCCGCCCTCCATCTTGGCCATGGCGCTGCTCATCGAGACCGCGCTGAGCACCTTGTCGACGGCGTGCTTGATGAAATCGTAGCGAGCCGCATCCAGGCCCGCCGCCTTGGCGCCGGCGTTGTCGACTTCGGCGCTGGTCAGGTCCGCAAGCGCGGCCACCTCGGTTTCCTGGTCGTGGTCGGCCTTGGCCTTGGCTGCCTTGTCGCTCGACGCCTGGCGCAATTCGATTTCCTTTTGCATGCCCTTGGCGTACGCGTCCAGATCACTGACCTCCAGCGGGCGCGCCGTACGGGCCTGGGCTACCGAAGACGGGTCGGTCGCGACAGCCTTCGCCGAAGCCGGAGCCGATCCGGCTTGCGCTTCCGCCTGTGGGGTCGCGGCATCGCCGGCGGGCGCATTGCCATGGCCGCAGGCAGCCAGCGCGAACGCCAGGACCACGATCGGGCAGTAACGGATGGGTTGCATGGCCAGCTCCTCCTTGGATGATGATCGTTCGGCGAGTCTAAACCGTGGATTACGCCGCGTAGCTATCCGCCCCGCTCGCATCCCCAGCCTTTGAACGTACGTCGATTTCGCCCTCGTCAGCTCGGCTTGGCGGTGTCCGTCACCTGGATGATCCAGATCAGTGGCGGGCGGGCGCCACGAACAAGGCAGTACAGGCGGCTCACATCCGTAGGAGGATGAGAGTCACGCCAAAAATGCACTCTGACGCGGCCTTTGCGAGGAAGGTGCCGCTGACCGCGGCACCCTGTGGCAGGCGCTGCCGATGTGCCCGCGCCGCCTGCTATTGGAGGTCGCCCAGTTGGGCACCTTCGGTGGGCGCCACCAGCCATCCGGCGATGTCCTCGCCCAGCGCCTTGACCGAGCGACCCAGGACCGAGCACGAACCCTTGAAGCCGCCGAACGCGCCGCCCATGGAGTTGCGGCGGCCCTTGAAGCTGCCGACGAGCTGGCCATCCCGGTAGAGCTTGCCCTTGACCGTCACCGCCTTGTGGTGCCCAAGGAACGCGTTGCCCTCGGACACTACGTCGGTGATCTCCACGACCAGCGCCTGGCCACCCGAAGTTGCCGTCACCTGTGGCGCGAACTCCACCGTGACGCCCTTTTCGCGTCCGTACTGCGCCACGAAGTCCGCCAGTTGCTCGTCCAGCTTGCACTCGCGCAGCACCGCTCCCGGCACGTCGGCATCTTCGTTGAACGGCGCCGGCCGCTGCATGTGCACCACGTCCGCGGCCTGCGCGGCCTGGGCCGCTCCCAGCGCCATCAGCGCTGCAAGGATCGTCTTGCGCATATCCATTCCCCTTTGTTGCGGCCATCTGGCCGAGGGGGAGTATGCCCAAGAAGCAGGACTGGAACGCGTTGGGCAACGAGACTCCCTGAGTCTGGCGCGTCCCCTGCGTGGCGTGGGGGACCGCTCGCCCCCGTCAGCGGCCATGGGGCCCGCCTCGAAAGCGAGAGGTGCCCCGGTTATCGACTGACACCAGCGTGACGAGCGACCGACCGTCCGAACCCCGGGGCAGACTCAACCGTACAGCCACGCGTGTCTACGTTTTGTCGGGCAGCCGCCTGGCGCCTGCCATCCTCATGGAGGCAGACCAGCCGCGTTTCCCTTTCCTTGTGCAGCGAGCGTCAGTCGGCGAACGCGCCCCACGCGACGCGCTCGACCGGGCAACCGGCTCGAAGCGTGTTGTGGACTTCGGCGAGCCGATCCGTTTCGGCCAATAGCCGCTCGACCTCCTCCGCCGGTGCCTGCGAGTCCACCCTTGCTGCGTAGGTGATCGCTTTCGCCGCCAGACCCACGCCGTCGAACAGCGCCGTCGCCGACACCTCGCAACCGTTGATCTGGATGCCGAGCCGCACGGCCTCGCGATACAGGTCGTTGCAGTAGCAGGTGGCGAGGGCGGCCATGAGCAACTCGCCGCCATTGATCGAACTTCCGGGCCCCTCGGGTTTGCCCGGCACGAGCAGGAACTGGCTGCGGCCGGCGGTGGACACGCGTACCGAATGGCCGTCGGGCACGTTACGGATGAAGGCCGAAATCTCCACGGACGTGCCTCCGCTCGCCTGGCAGGACGCGCAGATTAAGCGACCCGAGCGCCGCTCGCACGTCGGGCGGATGACCGTCCCGCGAACCCGCTTTGCCTCTTTGGCGGAGCAGGCTCCGGATAGCGACTGGCAAACCACCTCCCGCTCTTACCGTCTGCCGCACATCATTTTCAGGACCTTGTTGGTAGGCTCCGCTGTTGATCGGAGAATTGCAGGCAGATTCACCTGCCCGCTGGAGCCTCGCCGGTCGCGACGCAGAGCCCTCGCTCTAACCATCTACGTGCGCATCCGGCCTCGAACGGCCTGGCTGCCACCCCCAAGAGGAAGAGCCCCGTGCCCCTGTCTGATGCCATGTCGCCCGAGGAAAGCTTTCTCGCCGGCGGCGGAAAAGTCGCCGCCATGATGCGCACCCACGACTGGTCGCGATCGCCGCTTGGCGGGCCCGACCGTTGGCCACAATCACTGCGCTCGGTCGTCAGCCTGTTGCTGAACTCGAAATTCCCGATGTTCGTCGCGTGGGGACCGGAACTCGGCTTTCTGTACAACGACTCCTACGCCGAGATACTGGGTGCGAAGCACCCGGCGTCGCTCGGTGCGCGCTTCGAAGACATCTGGCGGGAGATCTGGCCGGACATCGCGCCGCTGATCGAGGCGGCCATGTCCGGCGAGGGCGTCTACCGCGAAAACCTTCCGCTGCTCATGAATCGCAAAGGCTTCGACGAGCAGACCTGGTTCACCTTTTCATATTCGCCGGTATGGGACGAGAGCGGCTCGGTCGGCGGCATGTTCTGCGCGGTGGCCGAGACCACGGACCAGGTGCTGGCTACCCACCGTCAGCGCTTTCGCATCGAACTGGAAGAAGCCCTTAGCGGGGCTGCTGATCCGAGGGTCCTGATCGAGCGTGCGGTCACGGCGCTGGGCCGTCACCTGGGCGCCCAGCGCGTCGGCTACGCCAGGCTGCAGCAGGATGGTGAAACGCTCGTGTACGAAGCCTGCTTCGCCGCAGGCGTCGAGCCGCTGACGGGCCACTTTCCGCTCGCCCGATTCGGCGCGGAGCGCGTGGCCCGCCACCGGAAAGGCCTGACCGAGGTCTGCAACGACGTCGAGGCCGAGGCGGACGATCCGGAGGTCTGGCGGGCGATCCAGACACGCGCGGTCGTATCGGTGCCATTGATACGCGACGGGCGCCTGGTGGCCTCCCTGTACGTCAACTTCCGCGAGCCGCATCGCTGGACCGAGCAGGAAGTGGCGCTGATCGAGGACGTGGCCACACGCACCTGGGCGGCGATCGAGCAGGCCACCGCCGAGAACGCCCTGCGTGAAAGCGAGGCCCGCTTCCGCGCCCTGCTGACCACGGGCGCGTATTCGGTGTTCCGGATGAGCGCGGACTGGCGCGAACTGCGCGCGCTGGAAGGACAAGGCTTCCTCGCCGACACCACCGAGCCGAGCGAGGGCTGGCTGGAAACCTATGTCGAGCCCGACGACCAGCCGCGCGTCATCGCGGCCGTCCGGGAAGCCGTCGCAAGCAGGAGCATGTTCGAGTCGGAACACCGCATCCGCCAGGCCGACGGCAGCCAGGGCTGGACCCATGCCCGGGCGGTGCCGATGCTCGACGACGATGGACGGGTGGTCGAATGGTTCGGTGCGGCCAGCGACATGACCGCACGCAAGCGGGGCGAGGACGCGCTGCGCCAACTGACCGCCGAGCTGGAGGAGCGCATTGCCGTCGCGGTGGAGGAACGCCAGGCCGCGCTCGCGCAGGTCCACGAGATGCAGAAGATGGAAACCATCGGTCAACTCACCGGCGGCGTCGCGCATGACTTCAACAACCTGCTGACGCCGATCCTCGGCGCGCTCGACACGCTCGCGCGACGGCTGGACGGCGACGAGCGCGCCCGCCGCATGACCGCCGGTGGCCTGCAGGCGGCCGAGCGTGCGCGGACGCTCATCCAGCGGCTGCTGGCCTTTTCCCGGCGGCAACACCTGGCGCCGCGCCCCGTCGACGTCGCGCGGCTCCTGCACGGCTTCAGCGACATGGTGTCCCGGTCGATCGGGCCCGGCATCCGGCTTTCGATCACCTGCGCGGACGCGCTGCCGCCGGCGCTGGTCGATCCCAACCAACTGGAACTGGCGCTGCTGAACCTGGTCGTCAATGCCCGCGATGCGATGCCCACCGGTGGCGACCTGGCCGTGTGTGTCACCGAGGAAGCCGCGGGCGATCATCCGGGGTTGGGCGAAGGACGTTATATCCGGTTCTCGGTCACCGACACCGGCATCGGCATGGACGCCGAAACGGTCAAGCGCGCGATCGATCCCTTCTTCACGACCAAGGGCGTCGGTCGCGGCACGGGGCTGGGCCTGTCCTCGGTGCATGGACTGGCCGCCCAGTCCGGCGGCGCCTTCGCGCTGGACAGCCGGCCGGGCCGGGGCACCACCGCGACGCTGTGGTTGCCTGTATCCGCGGAAGAGCCTGCCACCCAGCGCATCGCCGCGAACGATGCAGCGATCCCCGAGGTTCCGCCCGCGACCGTGCTGCTCGTCGATGACGAGGACCTGGTGCGCGGCGGAACGGCCGAAATGCTCGCCGACGCCGGATACACCGTGGTTGCCGTCGGCTCCGGCTATGAGGCGCTGCAGAAGATCCACACGGGTCTGGCGTTCGATGCCCTGGTCACCGACTACGCCATGCCCGGCATGACCGGCGCGGAGCTGGCCCGCGCGGTCCGCAGCCTGCGGCCGCACATTCCCGCGCTGATGATCACCGGCTTCGCCACCCTGACCGAACGCGAGGCCGGCGGCTTGCCCCGGCTGGCGAAACCTTTCCGCCAGGCCGAACTGGTCGGCACGGTCGCCGATCTGCTGGAAGCGGCACGGCGGAGCACACAATCGGCCTAGGCGGACCGCACGGGCGGTCCCGGGGCAAGGTCCGCGCGATCATCGCGCGGTACCGGTCCCCTGATGAGTCGCGTGATTGCGCAGCCCCTTTGTTGCGCGCGTTTCGATCCTTGAGCGCGCACCCTGGAAGCGTCTTGTTGACCCGCAGCCATTCGTGGGTTAACTGTTCCCGGGATCAAGGACGAGGGGAAAGCGTGACGAAATTGTCCACGTTTGCAGCCTGCCTGCTGGTGCTTTGCCTGCCGCTCGCCGCCGCTGCCGCCACCAGGACGCTACGGGTCGTCGGCGACAACAACTACCCGCCCTATCTGTTCATTGGCCCCGATGGCAAGCCACAAGGCTATGCAGTCGATGCGTGGAAGCTCTGGGAGAGCAAGACCGGCGTCAGGGTCGAACTGACGGCGACCAACTGGGCCGACGCCCAGCAGCGCATGCGGTCCGGCCAGGCCGACGTCATCGACATGATCTTCCGCACTCCCGAGCGCGCCGCCACGCTGGATTTCACACGCCCCTTCGCCACCGTGGAGACAGGCATCTATGCCGATCGCAACCTGACCGGCATCGCCGACGCCTCCGGCCTCAGGGGCTTCGTGGTCGGCGTCCAGCGCGGCGATGCGTGCATCGAACGGCTGCACCGGGCGGGCGTGTCGAGCATGCGGGAGTACACCGGCTATAGCGACATCATCGACGCCGCGCGCCGCGGCGACATCCGCATCTTCTGCATGGACCGCTCGCCGGCCGAGTACTACCTCTATCGACTGCACGCGCAGGACGATTTCGTCAAGGCGTTCGACTTCTACAGCGACCGCTTCCGCCGGGGCGTGCGCAAGGGCGACGCGGCGACCCTTGCACTGGTCGAGCAGGGCATGGCGCGGATCACCCCGCAGGAGCGGGAACGGCTGCACGACAAATGGATGGGCCAGCGCGTCGACCTGACCGGTTACGCGCAGCGCTTCAAGGCGGTGGCATCGGCGCTTGCGCTGGTCGGTGTCCTGCTGCTGGCGTGGGTCTACTCGCTGCGGCGGGCGGTCGGAAAACGCACGCGCGATCTGCGCTTCCTCGCCCAGTACGACCCGCTCACCAGCCTGCCGAACCGCCACCTGCTGCTGGACCGGATCAACCACGCGCTCGGCCAGCCAGGCATCGCGCTGTCCGTGCTGCTCATCGATCTGGACAACTTCAAGCGCATCAACGATCGCTTCGGCCATCCGGTCGCGGACGAACTGCTCAAGCAGGTCGCCGACCGGCTCAGGGCGCTTGCCGACCCCGGGGATACCGTGGCGCGGCTCGGCGGCGACGACTTCGTGTTGACCTTGCGCTCGGTCGACGTCGGCCAGGTCACCGCCCTGGCCGAACAGGCGCGACAGGCGCTTGCCCGCGGCCTGGTCGTGGGTGGCGAGGAGGTGTTCCTGAGCGCGAGCATGGGCGTGAGCCTGTACCCGGACGATGGAGACACCGCAGTAGCCCTGCTGAAAAATGCGGACACGGCGATGTCGCGCGCCAAGCAGAACGGGCGCAACGCCATCAGCTTCTACCGCGCCAGCCAGAGTGCGCAGGCAAGCCACTTCGTCACCATGGGCACCGCCATCCGCCACGCCCTGCAGCGCGACGAGTTCGAACTGCATTACCAGCCGCAGCATTGCCTGCGCTCCGGCAGGATCATGGGTGTCGAGGCCTTGCTGCGATGGCGTCGCGGTACCGATCTGGTATCGCCATGCGAGTTCATTCCCTGCGCGGAAGAACTCGGCCTCATCGAAGAACTGGGCGAGTGGGTGATCAGGACCGCGTGCGAGCAACTGGCGCTCTGGCGGGCCGCAGGCGCATCGACGCTGCGCATGGCCGTCAACCTTTCCGCACGTCAACTGGCCAGCCCGGGACTCATCGCGGCAGTGGAATCGGTACTCGCACACACGCAATTGCCCGGCGAACTGCTCGAACTGGAAATCACCGAAAGCGCACTGGTGGGCACCGAAGCCGCGGTTGCCACCACGCTGGAGGCCATCCGGGCCCTGGGCGTGCACATCGCCATCGACGACTTCGGCACGGGCTATTCCTCGCTCGCCTACTTGCGCCACCTGCCCGTCACGGTAGTCAAGATCGACAAGAGCTTCCTGGAAGGCGCGCCCGAAGAGCCGGCCGCCGTCGAAGTCATCAGCGCCATCGTCGCCATGGCGCACGCCCTGAACCTGACCGTCGTGGCCGAAGGCGTGGAAACCCAAGGTCAGGCCACCCTTCTTGAAAAGATCGGCTGCGACCTTGCGCAGGGATGGTTCTACGCGCCCGCGATGCCGCCTGCCCGGATCACGGAGGCCCTGATTCCGAGCGCACCGGAAAGTGGAAACGCTGCCGTGCGGGCCAGGCCGCACGACGGAGCAACAGGCATCTGATCGCCACTGTTTCCGGCAGCTTGGCCAGAAAGAGCATGGTTGCGCTTTTCGGCGATGGCTGATCGACCAGCCTTGACCACAAGGATGGGCGCCCGGTGTGGCGCCGGGCGCCCAGGGGCCCGATGCGGGAGTGAGGTGAGAAACATCGGGCAACGCTGGTATACGCCCGTCCGCACGTTTGAGTCTGTGACGCAGGCCACATCACGGACCGTTGTCCAGCGTGGCGAAGTTGGCCGTCCGAGCAAGCCGTGACGACGATGAAGCCGTGCTCGTCTACGGCCCGCGAGCGCTGCTTGATTTCCCTCAGCTCCCTCTGTTCATGGGCAGAAATAAATGAACGTGACCCCTTTCCCGACGACCACCCTGGCCCGGCAGGCCAACGTGCTCCCTGGTGGAGGACGTGCCCTGGCACCTTCCCGAAAAGCGCACCCCAACCCGGGTGATCAAGCAGCGGCCTGTTTTGCGCTCAACAACCGGCTCAACGCCTGGGCCAGCGCCTCGCGGCTGTAAGGCTTGCGCAGCAACTCCACGTCCGCTTCAACGCTGCCGTTGCGCGCGATGACATCGCGCGGATAGCCGGAGGTATAAAGCACGGCTATCCCGGGCCGACGTTCCCGCGCCCCCCGCACCAGCGCGGTACTCTTGACCGCCCCCGGCATCACGACGTCGGAGAACAGCAGGTCGATCGGAAGATCGGTTTCGAGTACGCGCAAGGCTTCCTCGCCGCTCGATGCCGCGAGCACCCGGTAGCCGAGATCGCCGATCAGGTCGATCACGGTATCGCGCACTTGCGGGTCGTCCTCCACGACCAGCACCGTCCCCTCACCGCTTTCCGAAGACCGGGGATCCTCGTCGTCTTCGTTAACGACAGAACCTTCCGCGCGGGGCAGGAAGATGCGGACGGTGGTGCCCTCGCCCACCGTGCTTTCGATCGTCACGTGGCCACCGCTCTGTTTCACGAACCCGTAGACCATGCTCAACCCGAGTCCGGTGCCATGGCCTTCGGGCTTGGTCGTGAAGAACGGCTCGAATGCCAGGTCGCGCACATCCAGCGGCATGCCGCAACCGTTGTCGGACACGGACACGACCACGTAGTCACCCGGCGCCAACTGCCCGTCGGAAGGACTGCGGTCGTCGACCGCAAGGTTGCTCGCGGCCAGGACCAATCGCCCGTCGGCCGCCATGGCGTCGCGCGCGTTGATCGCCAGGTTGAGCAGCGCGTTTTCCATCTGCCCGGGATCAGCGCACACGTGCCACAGCGCGGCTTGCGCATCGGTGGTCAGGACGACCGCCTCGCCGAGTACCCGGCGCAACATGTCGTCCATGTCGTGCAGCAACCGCGACACGTCCAGCACACGCGGCTTGAGGGGTTGGCGGCGGGCGAATGCAAGCAGTTGAGCCGCGAGTTTCGCGCCCCGCTCGACCGCCAGTGCGGCATTGCGCAAGCGGCGCTGGGCGATCGCATCGTCGGGCAGGTTCGACTGCACCAGTTGCAGGTTGCCCGCGATCACCTGGAGCAGGTTGTTGAAATCGTGGGCCACGCCGCCGGTCAGCCGGCCGACGGCCTCCATCTTCTGCGCCTGGTGCAAGGCCGACTCCGCCTCGGCCAGTTCGCTCGTGCGCTGTTGGACCAGCTCCTCGAGGTGTTCGTGGTGACGGACCAGATCCCGATGGGCGAGAACCCGGTCGGTCACGTCGTGACCGAGCACAAACACGCCCGACACGCTTCCGTCCGGCTCCTGGATCGGCTGGTAGACGAAGTCGAGGAAGAACTCCGACAGCGCACCGTCGCGCTCCAGCAGGACCCGCGCCGCCCGGCCGACGTAAGGCGTCCGGGTGCGACTTACCTGATCCAGCAGGGTGACGAACCCCTGTTGCGCCACTTCCGGCAGGGCCTCCACCAGCGGGAGACCGACGATCGCCTGCCGTCCCACCATGTCGCGATAGGCCGCATTGGCGATATCGAAGACATAGTCGCGGCCGCGCAGGATGCAGACGAATCCCGGCGCCTGCTCGAACAGGTCGCGCAGATGGCGGCGCTCCCGCTCGACCGCGAATTTCTCCTGCTGCGCCTGCTGGGCCCGGTGCAGCACGCGCGTCTCCAGTTCGACGTGTGCCTGCGCAGATTCCCCGGCGATGACCGACTGACGCAACCGGTGCAGCTCCGTCACGTCCTCCGTCCGCTGGACGATCCAGGCCACCTTGCCGCTCGCATCGAGAAGCGGCGTATGGGTGGCGCTCCAGTAGCGATCCTGCAGCACCACACCCTGGTCCGTATGCCGCGGCACCCGGTAGGGAATCAGCGCGAGCGTGTCCGCCTCGCCCGTCGCCAGCACGCGCTCGAGCGAAGCCCGCAACATCCCCACGCCCTGGCGCGCCGGGTCGGCCGGATCGTCCGGAAACACATCGAACAACTGACGCCCCTCCAGGGCCTCCCACGGACTGGCCGTGATCCGCAGATAGGCGCCATTGGCCTTCACGTAGCGGAATTCGCGATCGAGCACCATGCATGCGGTCGGCGCATGCTCGAAAATCTGTTCGAAGTCGATCACCTGGCCCTCTGGCGCACTGGCGCCGTTCGATCGGGCTTAGCGAAGGGCCGACCCGTACTCTGGGGGATGGTATCAGCCGCACCGCGAACGAATGTTTTCTGCTTTCGCGGCAGTGCGAAGCGGACTTGCGCGCTTCCAGCCAAGCGTTCCGCTCACGGACCAGGCTCGCAGAATGCCCTCTCCGCCTGATCGAACACCCGACGCGCCCGCACGAGTGTCTCATCGTCGCGCGGACGAGCCGCCAACCGAACGTAGGGCTTAATTCCCTCCGTCACCTTTGTTCTTAATTCCCTCCGTCACCTTTGTTCTCGGAACGTAGGGCTTAATTCCCTCCGTCCCCTTTGCCCGTCCCCTTTGCCCCCCTCCGTCCCCTTTGTTCTCGTTCTTTACCTTTGTTCGCCAAGCTGCCGGCCTCCCGGACGGTCAAGTCGAGTGCCCCTCGGCCTGGCGAGGACGCGTTCGCGGCTTCGCGTCGAGAAGATGAGCCTGCCCCGCGCCGGGGGCGGGAATGGCGGCCTTTGTACGGCCCCTTGGCCCTTAGCCCCTTCGTTGTCAAGTGAACCCGCCCCGTTCCGGTTGACGGCGGCCGGATCTGTTCCCCCTCTAGCACGGTTGTATGACAATGCGCGGCTTGTCGCCACGCCCACCGTTGCCATCCACAGGGGAATGACCCATGTCCGTCGCACGCCCGCCACGCACCGCCGTGCTCGCCGCCTCCATCCTCGCCGCCCTGGCGCTGTCGCCAACCGCCACGCTGGCGCAGGACACCACCGCACCGGCCAAGCCGCACGCGACCAAGGCCACCGAGCTGCAGACGGTGAACGTTACCGCCTCCAAGCGCGTGGAGAACATGCAGAAGGTGCCGATGGCGATGACCGTGGTGACGCCGGAGAAGCTGGACGCGTTCGGCCAGTCCGGCGACGGCGTATTGCAGCTGGCCGCCCGCGCGCCCAGCGTGTATGCCGAAACCTCCTACGGACGCGAGTTCCCGCGCTTCTACATTCGCGGCCTGGGCAACAGCGACTTCGATCTCAACGCCTCGCAGCCGGTGTCGATGGTGTATGACGACATCGTGCAGGAGAACCCGATCCTCAAGGGCTTCCCGCTGTTCGACCTGGAGCAGGTCGAGGTGCTGCGCGGGCCGCAGGGCACGCTGTTCGGCCGCAACTCGCCGGCCGGCGTGATCAAGTTCGACTCGGTCCGCCCGAGCCGCGAGACCAGTGGCTACGCCCGCGTGTCCTACGGTTCGCTGGGCACCGCCAATGCCGAGGCCGCACTCGGTGGCGCGCTTGGCGCGCAGTGGTCCGGCCGCGTCTCGGCCCTGGCCCAGCACCGCGACAACTGGATCGACAACACCTACACCGGCCAGAAGAACGCGCTGGGCGGCTACAACGACCGTGCGGTGCGATTGCAGGCGCTGTACGAAAACGGCGACTTCAGCGCGCTTATCAACGGCCACGCGCGCTGGCTCGACGGCACCGCGACGGTCAACCGCGCCAACGCGATCGAACTGGGCAGCCCCACCTTCGTGCCCGGCTTCCAGCGCGACGAGGTGGCGCAGGACGGCCTCAACAAGCAGCACCTGTTCACCTGGGGCAGCAACCTGCACCTCAACTGGAACCTGGGCGACTACAGCTTCGTGTCGATCACCGGCCTGGAACACGCCACCACCTATAGCCGGGGCGATGTCGACGGCGGCTATGGCGCGGTGTTCCATCCGCCGATGGGGCCGGGCTTCATCCCGTTCCCGTCCGAGACCGCCGACGCGATGCCGCGCGACCGTCAGCTCACCCAGGAATTCCGGCTGGCCAGCAACGGCCAGGAGCGCCTCAACTGGCAGGTCGGTACCTACTATTTCGACGAAGACATCGCGATCAGCAATTTCGACTACGCGACCTTCAACGACCATGCGCTGGACGGCTACGCCAATCAGACCCAGCGCACCAAGGCCTGGGCCGTGTTCGGCTCGGCCAACTACCAGCTCGCCGACGACTTCGAGCTGCGTGCCGGCGCGCGCTATTCGCATGACAAGCGCGACTTCCGCGTCGACCGGCTGCAGTCGCCGTTTGGCGCGCCGCCGCTGACCCTCACCGCGAACCCGAACGACTCGCGCTGGAGCGGCGACGTCACCGGCACCTGGACGGTCAGCCCCAACGTCAACGTGTACGCCCGCGTGGCCAACGGCTTCCGCGCGCCGAGCGTGCAGGGCCGCGTGCTGTTCTCCGACTTCATCTCGCAGGCCAAGCCGGAAACCATCACCTCCTACGAGCTGGGCATCAAGTCCACCGGCATGGACAACCGCCTGCGCCTGAACGCGGACGTGTACAGCTACACCATGCACGACCAGCAGCTCACCGCGGTGGGCGGCGACATCAACATCACCCGCCTGATCAACGCGAAGAAGACCGAGGGCTACGGCGCCGAGTTCGACCTCGAGGCGGTGGTGACCCCGGACCTGGTGCTTACCGCTGGCGGCAGCTACAACCACACCGCGCTGAAGGACCCGAACCTGGCGGTTGCCATCTGCGGCTCTGGTTGCACCGTGCTGGACCCGCTCAACGCCGACGGCAACGCGTTGATCGACGGCAACGCCTTGCCCAACGCACCGAAGTGGATCGGCACGTTCACCGCCCGCTACGGCATCCCCTACGGCGACGACGGCGAGTTCTTCGTCTACACCGACTGGAACTACCGCAGCGAGGTGAATTTCTTCCTCTACGACTCGGCCGAGTTCAAGGGCAAGCCGCTGCTCGAGGGCGGCCTGCGCGCGGGCTACAACTGGGACATGGGCCGCCGCGAGGTGGCGCTCTACGCGCGTAACCTGACCAACAAGCGCGCGCTCATCGGAGCGATCGACTTCAACAACCGCACCGGCTTCGTCAACGATCCGCGCGTGATCGGCGTCGAGTTCCGCGCCGACCTTTGATCGGGTCTGCCCGCCCTGCGGGTGAACCTGTGTTGGGACGCAAAACAAAAGGCCGGCGCTACGCGTCGGCCTTTTGTTTCTGGGTATGGAACTGGCGAGGGAAACGCCGCCGCGAAGAGGCTAGAGCGGACTCGGCACCCTCCGCCACAAAAATAAGTGAACCTGACCCCTTTTTGCTGGCGGTGAAGAGGCCAGAGCGGGCGGACTTAGCGCCCTCCCTCCCCTGTGTTAGAACTTAAACACCTCCATCCCCTTTATTGGCGGTCCCCTTTTGTTGGGGAGGGCGACCGCCTCAAGGCGATCGGAAAGTGCACTCTGACCCCAGTTTCAGACGTAAAGTGCACTCTGACCCGGGCTTCTGCCGTTGATCACTCCAAGATTCGCATGCACGCATCAAGCATTTGCAAGTTATTAATAATTATCAGGCGAAGTCGGCTCCTCGCCCTAGTCATGTTTTGAAACAACATTTTTGCCAGCTGGTAGTACGCGCGACCTGTATAGATGAGATTACCCTGAAGATTGTATGAAAAGTACTGATCAACCATAACAGCCACGCCGTCATACTCTTGCCCTATTACATCGTGCGACGTGGCCTGTATCCCCACCGAGTAGGTCTCGTGATGCTCACTGTTATACTGCGATGGAGTGAACTTGATAACCTTCCATTTAGCAGCATCCAGCGATGCTAAGTGCCGATTTGCATCACCTGAGTTACTAAAATATAAGAATTCAATGTTGCCGGTATCTTTTACCTTCAACCCGCGATGAGAGTTTACAAACGACTTGATAAAATCTGCTATTTCTTTATTGGTGCGGATCTTCTCGGAAAGAGAAAAACTGGATACTCCCGGAATGGCTGCAATTTGAGCTCCGATATCATTCCTAGTCTCGTGATCGTCGAGGGTCTGGGACCGGTCGTATGAAAAAATACACTGCCCCTTATGGGAGTTGATCTGACTGACTAGGCTGGAAAACTGTGCGGGTCGAATACGCTGAGCCTCGTCGAGCAAAATGGGACCGAAACTGCTCAACTGATGACGCCACATATCTCTAATGGAAATGATATTCCAACCCGCATTGACCAACGTATGGTGGCCCTCGTTGAGTTTTCCACAGTGAATAATAAGTGGTGTGCGCCCGGAGCGGGCCAAGTCTGCGACGATATCGTAAGCAAGTAGCGTTTTACCCGTCCCCGCAGCTCCGGTCAGCGAAACGAACGCACTAGACGCACTGCTTTCAACCAACGCCATTATTTGGCGTTTGACACCTTCTTGCTGGGATGTCAAAAAATATTGCCCCAGCATAAACTTTGCTGGAGAATTAAAGGGCGAAACCAAGTAGGCGGAAGGTTTGAATTTGTGGTCGATTGATGTTGCTTCTTCGATTGCCTGACTCGCCAAGATATTTCGTACTACCCCGCTTTCTACCTGCTCTAGTGTTTCGTCAGTAGTCAGTACGAAGAACTGCTGCGTTAGCGAGGAATACGAAATGCAGAATAGATCCTTTTCAAGGTAACTAAGATAGTACCGATTCCTACAAAGCTGTCGCTGCATTTTCTCTGATTCACAATCAGCCTTGAGCTCAATATTTACGTGATAGTTGTCACCGAACCTCAGTAAGTCAAACTCCTTCCCTATTTGCGGAATTCGATAGCCTACGTAGTATTGATCGAACAGGTGGCCATCCAGTTCGGGGGTCTGCAGCTGCTCAGCCAGCGAATATAGGTCGTCAATTTCATGCGGTCGTATCTCAATCCCAAAGCAGGCAGCGTATTTTCCGAACGCGTCCTGGCCCAGAGCTCTTTGAGCCTGAATAAGGGAAAGCAGGTTAATAGCTTTTGTCATGATTTCAGCGCGTAGAATCGGGAAATATCGGGGTCAAATATCGGGGTCAGAGCCACTTATCTGCAATCAGCTTATGCAAGCGCTGGCGAACGGAACGGACCGATTCGAGCATGCCCTGCAGATCCGAAATTGTGTACCGGATCTCCCGCTGGCCCACAGATGTAGGCAAGCCGGTGACACAGACCGCTGTCTGCTCCGTGGCCTCAAAACCCCAGCGGCCGTGAACCAATATGTTCCTGAACTCGCGCGCACGATGCGCATCGTCGATCAGCCCAAGGAACGCCTCTTTAATCTGGGGATTTCTTTTGAACTTCGCTTGGGCGGCCTTGGCGAATGCCGCCAGCTTGCTGTACAGGTTCGCCCCAGCAAACTGCTCGCTCCGTGACTTCAGGTCCCGCCCGCCATCTGCCCACGCGAGAGCCATGCCCAACGCCATATCAAGGCGGGCATACTCGAACAACATGAAACCAAGCAGTGCGGCGACTTCACGCTCCAGCTTGTCCCGCTCCTCGCGAATTTCGATGCCTGTCCATGCACTCACGGCGACGCTCCTGATTCCCCGTGGAGCAGGCTATCCCCGTTCGCGGCGGAACGTCCAGAGCGGTTGGCTTGATCGAGACGGCAGCCTTTGGGCAACAAAAAAAGGCCGGCGCAATGCGCCGGCCTTTTCGTTTCAACTCTTGGTGGGCGGTACAAGGATCGAACTTGTGACCCCTACCATGTCAAGGTAGTGCTCTACCGCTGAGCTAACCGCCCAAGAGCCGCGAAGTTTAGCAAGGGTGGGGGTGGGATGCCAAGCTTTTTGGCTCTGGCTTAGTTCGAGGCTAGGGCGGCCCCTCACCCCGACCCTCTCCCCGGAGGGCAGAGGGAGCTAGAACGGGGCGCGTCAGCTCTGCATCACCTGCTCGCGCAGCTTGTGGATCTGGTCGCGCAGGCGGGCGGCTTCCTCGAACTCCAAGTTCTGGGCGTGCTTGTACATCTGCCCCTCGAGCTTGCGGATAGCGGCGGCGGCCTGGGTGGCGGTGAGGTTGGCGTACTCCCCTGCCCCTTCGGCCACGGCCTTGCCGCGGGAGCCCTTGCCGGCCTTGCCCTTGCCGCGTGCGGAGGGTTCGGCGCGGGCGCCTTCCATGATGTCGGCGATGCGGCGCACGACGGTCTGCGGGGTGATGCCGTTGGCTTCGTTGTAGGCGATCTGCTTTTCGCGGCGGCGGCTGGTTTCGTCCATCGCCGCCTGCATGGAGCGGGTGACCTGGTCGGCGTAGAGGATGGCCTTGCCGCGCACGTTGCGGGCGGCGCGGCCGATGGTCTGGATCAGCGAGCCGGTGGAGCGCAGGAAACCTTCCTTGTCGGCGTCCAGGATCGCCACCAGCGAGACCTCGGGCATGTCTAGGCCCTCGCGCAGCAGGTTGATGCCCACCAGCACGTCGAACTCGCCCAGGCGCAGGTCGCGAATGATCTCGGTGCGCTCGACCGTCTCGATGTCCGAGTGCAGGTAGCGCACCTTCACGTCGTGCTCGGAGAGGTATTCGGTGAGGTTCTCGGCCATGCGCTTGGTGAGCGTGGTGACCAGGATGCGGTCGCCCATGGCGATTCGCTTCTTGGCCTCGCCGAGCAGGTCGTCGACCTGGGTGCGCACCGGGCGCACTTCCACTTCCGGATCGACGAGGCCGGTGGGACGCACGACGAGTTCGGTGACGGCGTCGCCGGATTTTTCCAGCTCGTAATCGCGCGGCGTGGCGGAGACGTAGATGGTGCGCGGCGCGCGCTGTTCCCACTCCTCGAAGCGCAGCGGGCGGTTGTCCATCGCCGAAGGCAAGCGGAAGCCGAACTCGACCAGCGTCTCCTTGCGCGAGCGGTCGCCCTTGTACATCGCGCCTAGCTGCGGGACGGTGACGTGCGATTCGTCCACTACCAGCAGCGCGTCGGGCGGCAGGTAGTCGAACAGGGTCGGCGGCGGCTCGCCGGGACCGCGGCGGGTCATGTGGCGCGAGTAGTTCTCGATGCCCTGGCAGAAGCCGACCTCGGCCATCATCTCGATGTCGAAGCGGGTGCGCTGGTCCAGCCGCTGCGCCTCGACCAGCTTGTTGTCGCGGTAGAGCTGCTCCAGCCGTTCCTTGAGTTCGACCTTGATCGTCTCGATGGCGTTGAGCACGCTCTCGCGGGTGCTGGCGTAGTGGGTGCGCGGGTAGACGGTGTAGCGCTGGACCTTGCGGATCGTCTCGCCGGTGAGCGGGTCGAACAGCGAGAGGCTTTCCACGTCGCCGTCGAACAGCTCGATGCGCAGCGCCTCGGTTTCCGATTCGGCCGGAAAGACGTCGATGTTCTCGCCGCGCACGCGGTAGGTGCCGCGGCGCAGTTCCATCTCGTTGCGGGTGTACTGCAGCTCGGTGAGCTGGTGGATGAGTTTACGCTGGTCGATGCGCTCGCCGGTGGAGAGGATCAGGCGCAGCGAGAGGTAGTCTTCCGGATCGCCCAGGCCGTAGATGGCCGAGACGGTGGCGACGATGATCGCGTCGCGCCGAGAGAGCAGCGCCTTGGTCGCGGCCAGGCGCATCTGCTCGATGTGGTCGTTGATCGACGAATCTTTCTCGATGAAAGTGTCCGAGGCGACCACGTAGGCCTCGGGCTGGTAGTAGTCGTAATAGCTGACGAAGTACTCGACCGCGTTGTGCGGGAAGAACTCCCTGAACTCGCCGTAGAGCTGCGCGGCCAGCGTCTTGTTCGGCGCCAGCACGATGGTCGGACGCTGCACTTGCTGGATCACGTTGGCGATGGTGTAGGTCTTGCCCGAGCCGGTGACGCCCAGCAGCGTCTGCGCGGCCAGGCCAGCCTCGAAGCCCTCGCTCAGTTTGGCGATGGCTTGCGGCTGGTCGCCGGAAGGCTGGTACGGGGAAACAAGTTGGAATCGGTCGGTCATGGCTGACGGATATGCGGGCGGACGGGGCGATCTTAAAGGCGCCCTGCTGACAGGGGCTGTCAGCACAGACCCACGGGATGGTGGTGTTCAGGCTGCTTCCAGCGCCCGGTGGCGGCGCGGATGATGCGCGTTCCTCGCACGGAGCGATGGCATGGCAGGGATGCAGCGAAGCGGGCGCCGCCGTATGCGCGGCGTCACGCTGGTCGAGCAGGTGATGGTGGTGGCGATCCTGGCGATCCTCGCAGGCATCGCCAGTCCGTCGCTGGCCGGGCTGGTGCGTCGCGGGCGGGCGCAATCGGCGCAGATGGATTTCATCGAGGCGCTCGGCTATGCGCGCGGCGAGGCGGTACTGCGGCGTACGCGGGTGCTGTTCTGCCCGACCCGCGATCGCGTGCATTGCAGCGAGGAAAGCCGCTGGGACGGTGGCTGGCTGGTCGGTGTCGACCGCAATCGCGACAACCAGCCGGATGCCGCACCGTTGCGTGTCGGCGACAGTCACACACGTCTGGTGATCCAGGGCAGCGAGTCGCGTCGGCATGTGACGTTCCTGCCCGATGGCAGCGCCAGTGGCAGCAATCTCACCCTGCTCTTTTGCACTCCGGGAGGAAGCGGGGAGCCCCTTGGCGTAGTGGTGTCGAACTCGGGACGAGTGCGCGGAAGCCGGCCGCGTGGCAGGCGGGCCGAGAGTTGCTCGTAATTCGTGGTGGTTTCGGCCCGCCGTAAGGGCGGCATCCAGGCCGGTGCGCTGGAGCCCACTTCCGGTTACACCAGGTGTTCACGAGTTGGGTGCCACAACCGCTGCGGACTTCCATCCCGAGGTGCGCCATGGCTTACGGAGATCCGTCAAACCGCCGACCCTCACCGCCGCAGCCGCCGCCGGACGCGACGCCATTGCTCGCCGCCGCGCAGCGGCACCTGGAGAGCGCAGGTGTTTCGGCGTGCGTGGTGCGCAGCCCGGATGGCGACCTGATGGTGGCCGTAGGGGCACCGTCGGATCGTCTGTTTGTCATGTTGGCCCGGCAGGCAGCTTCGGCCCGCGACGCCGATGGCAACTGAGTGCAGGGCCGCGGGAAAGGTGTCCCGGCCGCTTGACAGCCCACCTGAGGCTATTCAAACTACGCAGCTCACCCCGCCCGAATAGCTCAGCTGGTTAGAGCACTTGACTGTTAATCAGGGGGTCGTTGGTTCGAGTCCAACTTCGGGCGCCAAATTCAAAGGCCTTGCAGCGATGCAAGGCCTTTTTCTTTGCCTTCTTTCCGAGGCTCCGGGCTGGACGCGGGGGCGCTTCCGGACGCTCCCAGCCTCAATCCGCGCGTGCCGCGACGGGGCATGCGCGAGTGGCCCGAGTTCACGATCGGGTCTTCTGCAGTGACCTTGAAGAGCGGCGACTTTTGCAGGAGAGCCCAAGGGCGCTTCTACAGTCGCATGCCGCTGCCCCGCCCCAGCTCTGCCGGGGGCGAGGGCAGCGGTATGGCGATCAGGCGGCCGGAGCCGTCTCCGCACCCTCTGCGCGCACGCGGTAGCAGGGCACGTAGGCCGAGCCGCCGGGGAGCTTCATGCGGTGCTGGCTGACGAAGGCCTGCAGCAGTGCGTCGAGCGCCCGCATGATGTCCGCCTCGCCGTCGATGTCGAACGGGCCGTGATCCTCGATCGCGCGCACGCCCTCCTCCTTGACGTTGCCGGCGACGATGCCGGAGAACGCACGGCGGAGGTCCGCCGCGAGCTCGTGGCGAGGACGCCCGCGGTGCAGGGCCAGCGCGCGCATCGCCTCGTGGGTCGGGCGGAACGGCAGCTGGAAGGCGAACGGGATGTCCAGTGCCCAGTTGAAGAAGAACGCGTCCTTGGTGTCCAGGCGATGGTTGCGCACCTTGTCGACGCCCTTGACCATCGCGCGCGCCACCGCGGCCGGGTCGTCCACGATGATCTGGTAGTGCTGCGCCACCTCTTCACCCAGGCTGAGCTTGAGGAAGCGGTCGATCTGCTCGAAATAGGCGGCCGACTGCTTGGGGCCGGTGAAGATCAGCGGGAACGGAACGCCGGCGTTCGACGGATGCAGCAGGATGCCGAGGAGGTAAAGGATCTCCTCCGCCGTGCCCACGCCGCCGGGGAACACCACGATGCCGTGCGCCATGCGGACGAACGCCTCCAGGCGTTTCTCGATGTCCGGCATGATCACCAGCTGGTTGACGATCGGGTTGGGCGACTCGGCCGCGATGATTCCCGGCTCGGTGATGCCGATGTAGCGGTTGTTGCGCCGGCGCTGCTTGGCGTGGGCGATGGTGGCGCCCTTCATCGGGCCCTTCATGGCGCCCGGGCCGCAACCCGTACAGATGTCCATGCCGCGCAGGCCGAACTGGTAGCCGACCGACTTGGTGTATTCGTATTCGTCGCGCGAGATCGAGTGACCACCCCAGCACACCACCAGATTCGGGTCGATGTGCGGCTTGAGGATGCGGGCGTTGCGCAGGATCTCGAACACGGCGTGGGTGATGCCGACGGTCTCGTCCAGGTCGAAACCGCCCTGCTCCAGCTGCGTGGACACGTAGACGATGTCGCGCACCACCGCGACCAGCAGCTCGTTGATGCCGCGGATGATCTGGCCGTCGACGAAGGCCTGGGCGGGCGCGTGGGACAGCTCGATCTTGATGCCGCGATCCTGCTGCAGCACCTGGACGTCGAAATCGGGGTACTGCTCGAACATCGTGCGCGGGTCGTCGCTGATGTTGCCGGAGGTGAGCACGGCCAGGGCGCAGCGGCGCAGCAGGGCATGCAGGCCCGAGCCGCTGGCGTCGCGCAGGCGGGCGACTTCGTTGCGCGAGAGGATGTCCAGTCCGCCCGCCGGCGAGATGCGCGCGCTGACGGTGGCGGGCTTGCCGGCGCGGCCGGCGTGGGTGTCGTTCATTCTTGCCTTCTCCTGCCGCTGACGTCGTCCGGCCTGATGCCGGCGCCGTGGCGGACCGTGTAGCTTCCCGCGCGCGGCGGGCCAGGGTCAAGCCAGCGCGTCCGCCGCCATCCCGTAGGAGCCCGCTTGCGGGCGGTGCTTTCGGGACGGTCAAGAGCATCGCCCGCAGGCCAACTCCTGCAAAAAATGCGAGGGGAGCGAAAAAAAAACCGGCGCCCTTGCGGGCGCCGGCCTGACTTGCCGAGGACGGTGCCTCTTAGAACGTGTAACGCAGGGTCAGCATGGCCGACCAGCGCGACACGACGCGGGTCGGGTTGCTGCCCGCGTCGTAGCGCACCAGCTGCTGCGGCTGGTAGTTGCCGTTCTCGTCGGTGGGCAGGTAGTACAGGTACTGGCCCTGCGCGTTGACGCCGTCGTAACCGGCCAGCGTGCGGGTGTTGAACTGCGTGTTGACCGTCTGGCCCCAATCGTTGTTGAGCAGGTTGAGGAAGTTGTAGATGTCCAGACGGAGGACGCCCTTGTTGCCCTTGACGATGCCGGGCACTTCCTGGGCGAAGCTCATGTCGAGCTCGTTCACCCAGCTGTAGTGCGCACCGTTGCGCGAAGCAATCTGGCCGCGGTGGCTGTTGAGGTAATCGTCGCTCGAGATGAAGTCCTGGAACTGCTGGATCACCTGCGCCGACGCGCCGTCGAAAGCAACCTTCGGGTCGTTCAAGGTCGGGATGTAGGCCGGATCCTCGTAGGTGATGCCGTCGCCATTGGCGTCGCCCGAGAAGATCCAGCTGTACGGCAGGCCATCGTGGCCGTTGTAGAACGCCGACACCGAGGTCTTGTAATCACCGAAGAAGGCGTGCTGCCAGGTGAGCGAGGCCTTGATCGTCTTGGCGATGTTGCGGTCGGCGGTAGCGGCCACTTCGTCGTTGACGTTCTCGCGCACCACGTAGGCGTAGCCGGAGGACGCCTGCGAGCTGTTGCCCGGGTTCACCTCGGTGGCGTGGCTCATGGTGAAGGCCAGGCTGCCGGCCCAGTCGTTGGAGAACGGCTTGGACAGGGCCAAGGTCAGGGCGTCGGACTTGCCCTTGTCGGTGTTGGTCAGCAGCGTCGAGGCGCGATCGAAGTCGAAGTTGCGGTTGGCAGCCGCATCACGGCTGTTCGGGAACTCGCCCGGGGTCGCCCAGTACTGGAAGCGGCCATCCGGCAACACGCCGGTCGGCGCACCGATGTTGATCGCCTGGTAGTAGATGCCGTTGCGGGTCTTGAAGTGCTGCAGTTCGACCGACCCGATCATGCCCCACCACGGCAGCTCGCGATCGAACGCCAGGGTGGTCTTCCACACGCTCGGCAGCTTGAAGTTCGGATCGATGGTGTCGACGTCGCCGCTCACGCTGCCGGCGCCGGCCGGACGGTTCTGGCCGTACGGGTCGGGGCTGAACGCCGCGTCGGCCGGATCGAACGAGGCATAGCTTGCCACGGTCAGGCCGTTGTTCTGGTAGGGGTTGGTCATCCACACCGTCGGCGGGCTGGTCTGGAACAGGCCGAAACCGCCGCGCAGCTGGGTCATGCGCTCGGTGTCGAACGCATAGTTGAAGGCCAGGCGGGGCTCGACGACCTTGTTCTTGGCGCCCAGCTTGGTGTTGTTCGGGTAACCGAACGCCTGCTCGAAGGCCGGGTTGTACAGCGGGGCCTTGTTGGCCTGCGGGATGTCAACGCGCACGCCGTAGGTCAGCGACAGGTTGTCGTTGACCTGCCAGGTGTCCTGCAGGAACGGGCTGTACTGGGTGTAGGTCCAGTTGGCCGCGACGTCGTTGAGCGTATAGCCGTCCGCCGGCTGGTACAGGAAGTACGAGTCGTAGTTGCCGGCTGCGAAGTTGTCCAGGCCGTAGAAGGTGTAGTTGCCGTGCTCGGTGCGGCCGAACAGGTTGTAGATCTTCGAGCGCTGGTAGTCGATACCGGCCTTGAGGGTGTGATCGCCCAGGTACAGCGTGCCGGCCAGGAACGCCGACCACTTCTTGGTGCTGATGGCGTTCTCGTGGCGGTACTGGTCCTCGCCCAGGTTGATCGACGGACCGAAGCCCGACGGATCGAGGTAGACCTTCACCTGGGGCTGGTTGATGGCGTTGCCGGCCAGCTGCTCGAACGACTGGTAGCTGACCTTCGCCTCGGTGGAGAAGTTCTCGGTCCAGTCATCGAAGAACTGCAGCGCGGCGTTCTTGGTCAGGCTGTCCTTGGTGTACCAGTAGCTGCTCAGACCGATCTGATTCGAGCTGTTGCCCTGGATGATCGGCTGGGTTTCCTTGGTGTACTGGTAGGTCAGGCTGGCGCGATGGTTATTGGTGATGTTCCAGTCGATCTTCGCCAGGTAGCGCTTGTCTTCCAGCGTCACGCCGCCCGCACCGAACGAGCCCGGCTGCAGGCCGAGGGCGTTGGCGGTGTCGATCACGCGCTGCAGGTCGCCCGGGGAGACCTTGTTGGAGGTCGACGGGCCATTGCCCAGCGACGCGTCGAGGCCGTTGGCCGAATCGGCGCCGATGCCGGTGGTCTTTTCCTGCTCGGCCGAGACGAAGAAGAACAGCTTGTCCTTGATGATCGGGCCGCCCAGCGTGATGCCGCCGGTCCAGTCACGGGCGTAACCGGTGTACTCGTAGCCCGGCTCGTCGTGATCCAGCCAGCCGGCGTTGCCGACCATCTTGTTGGCGTTGCGGTAGGCGTAATAGACCGAGCCGTGGAACTCGTTGGTGCCCGACTTGGTGACCGCGTTGACGTCGGCGCCGACGGTGTCGGACACGACGTCGAAGTTGGCGGTCGAGATGTTGTACTCGGCGATCGTGTCGACCGAGATCGGCGAGCCCTGGTACGGGAGGCCGTTGGCGTTCAGGCCGAACGGGTCGCCCTGGGAGATGCCGTCGACGCTGATGTTGTTGTAGCGGTTCGGCAGGCCGGCGACCGAGATCGAGCCGTCGCCCTGGTCGGTGACGTTGATGCGCGGGTCAAGACGCGCGATGTCGTCGATCGAACGGTTGCCCTGCGGGGTGCTCTCGAGCTGGCGGCCGGAGACGTTGGTCGACAGGCCCTTGTTGTCCGGCGTGAAGGTCTGCATCAGCGCGGAGGCGGTGACGGTCACGCCGCCGAGGTTCTGCGCTTCGACGGCGGCCATCTTCAGGTTGACCGCGGAGGTCTGACCCAGCTGCAGATAGACGTTGTCCTGCTCGCCCTGGCTCAGGCCGGACTTGGCAGCGGTGATGTCGAACGGACCACCCACGCGCAGGCCCTGCGCGACGTAGCGGCCGGAGGCATCGGTGGACACCACCTTGGTGGTACCCGAAGGCTCATGCACGATCGTGACGGTGGCGTTGGCGACCGGCTGACCCGACGCATCGACCACCTGGCCGGCAACCGCCGACGAAGTGACGTTCTGCGCGATGGCAGGCGCTGCACCGACCGCCAGCAACGTGGCGATGGCAAACGGCAGGGCCTTGGCACGAATTGGACTATTCATCGTTATATCGACCTGTATTGGCTTGCAACGGAAAATTCGATGTCGGAACAAAAAAACGCCGATGCCGGGCCTCGGGCCAAGCATGCGTCACGTGTTTGTGTTTCCCCTAACTTCTTGGCGCAGCTATCGTCCAGCAGCGATGGGGCCACCCCATCTACCGACCAGTTGTTAAGCAAACTTAACGATAGTTTATGACAAGACGAAGTCCGAATCACCCCTTTCGTGGGTCGGATTTCATGCGCCGGCCTTGCCGAGGTAGCGCGCCCGCTTGGCGGGCTTGAGATTGGCCAGATCCAGCATCACCAGGCCGTCGACGCAACCGGAAAAACCCGGGTCCTCGCCGAAGTCCAGGAACTGCACGCCCTCGGGCTCGACCAGGTCGACATACTGCCGGTAGAGCACCGGCAGGCTCACGCCCAGCGCGTCCAGGTGGTGCTTGAGCTTGCCCAGCCCGGCCTGCGCGTCCAGCCCCTCCAGCGCCCGGCGCACCAGCCCGATCACGCCGGGCGAGATCACGAACGGCTGGCGGGCGGAGGCCAGTCCCGGCGTACCGAAGTAGTGCTGGTGCGCGGCGGCGATCCACTCGCGCGCCTCGCGCGGCAGGCTGACCGACATGCTCACCGGACCGAACAGGTAGCGCAGTTCCGGATGCCGCTGCAGGTACAGGCCGATGCCCTGCCACAGCTGGTCCAGTGCGCGCGAACGCCAATAGGCCGGCGCGATGAAGCTGCGCCCCAGCTCCAGTCCCTGCGCGAGGCGCGATTCCAGCGCCGGCGAGTAGTTGAAGAGGCTCGCGGTGTAGAGGCCGGCCAGCCCGCGCTCGGCGATCAGGCGGCCACCGTGGCCGAAGCGGTAGGAACCGACGATGCGCAGCGCCGCCGGATCCCACAACAACAGGTGTTCGTAGTGCGGGTCGAACGCGTCCAGGTCGCGCCGTGCGTTGGTGCCCTCGCCGACCTTGCGGAAGGTCAGTTCGCGCAGGCGCCCGATCTCGCGCAGCACCGTGCTGTCGGCCGCGCCCTTGAACAGCCACGCCTGCTTGCCGTCGTTGAGCTCGGCCAGCTTCTCGCCCTGCGCCTGAAGTTCCGCGGCCACCCGCTCGGCCGGCTCCGGATGCGCCAGCGGTACCTGGCCGCCGAAGATCAGTCCGCGCCGACGGCCGACCCGATAGACGTGCCGGCGCATGAGCTTGGCCGCCCGCTGTGGGGACTCGCCGCTGCGCTCGAACAGTTCCGCGGCACTGACCAGCGCGCCGACGCTGAAACCGATTCGCCGCTTGATCGGCGCCACCGCCTCGCGCGGCAGCATGGCCGTGCTGAGCGGCTTGGCCAGCATCGACAAGCCATAGAACATCGCGGAGTTGCGCGCCGCCACGTGCACCGGCAGCACCGGCGCGCCGCTGCGCCTGGCCAGTCGCGCGAAACCATCGGACCACTGCCCGTCACGCACTCCGTTGGGTCCCATGCGCGAGACCTCGCCGGCGGGAAAGACGATCAGCGCCTCGCCCTGCTCCAGCGCGCGATAGATGCCGCGAAGCTTCGACGCCGCGCCCTTGCCGAACACGTCCACCGGCAACAGCAGCCGACGCAGCGGTTCGATCGAGCCGAGCCAGTCATTTCCCAGAATGCGCACGTCCGGTCGCACCGACCCGACCAGTTGCAGCAATCCCAGCGCATCGACCATCCCCAACGGATGGTTGGCGACGACCAGCACGGGCCCATCCACCGGAATGTTCTCGCGCTCGCGCGGACTGACGTGATAACTCGCGCCGAGCACGTCCAACGCACGCTCGACGAAATCGAAACCCTCGGCACCGCCGACGGCGTCGAGCACACGATTGAAGCCCACTTCGTCCGCCAGGCGGCCCAGCAGCCCGGCCACCGGGCGACGGAGCCGCGGATGCTGGGCCAGCCATGGCAGTCGTTCGACAAGGGTCCGTTCGACGCTGAGCACGACCGCCTCCTGGGGTTTTCTCCCATGCTGGGCGCGAAGTATGACAGCAGCACGACGGCACCTGAGCAGCACGGACGCACAAACATGCGCGCACGCACGGTTCGAGCGAGCGGGTCAGACCTGCATGTGCAGGAAGGCGGCCACGCCACCCATGAACATCTGCACCGACAGCGCGATCAGCAGCATGCCCATCACGCGTTCCAGCGCGGTCAACACGCTCTCGCCCAGCCAGCGGAACAGGTAGGTGGAAGACAGCAGGATCGCCGAGGTCGCCAGCCACGCCAGCAACAGCGCGATGGCCCAGTCGGCGGTGCGTCCCGGCGACGTGTTGGTCAGCAGAAGCAACGCGGCCATCGCCGAGGGGCCGGCGACGCCGGGGATCGCCATCGGCACGATGAAAGGCTCGCCCTCGCCCGGTTTGCCGAAGATGCCGCCCTCCGGCGGCGGGAACACCATGCGGATACCGATCAGGAACAGCACGATGCCGCCGGCGATGCTGATCGACTCCTGGCGCAACTGCAGCAGCTTGAGGATGTGCTGGCCGCCGATCAGGAAACCCAGCAGCACACCCAGCGCGATCAGCAACTCGCGGATCATCACCCAGCGCCGGCGCTTGGGCGGCACGTGCTTGAGCAGGCTCAGGAAGAACGGCACGTTGCCGAGCGGATCCATGATCAGGAACAGCAGGATGCCCGCCGACAGGGTGGTCATCTGCGTTTCCATGGAGGAACTCCTTCGGCTCGGTAGCTTGGGTCAGGATGCCATGCCGGGCAGCCTGGGGCATGGCGGTCGCGCACCGGTGCGCTCCCCACGGGTCGGTGGCGGAATGGGAGCCGCCGGCTGCCGGTCAGGCCGGGCGGAGGTCCAGCATCGCGCCACGGGCGGACGCGCCCTGCGGGCCGAGCAGCCACACTGCCGCCGCGGCCGCGGCATCGGGCAGCGGCTGGGTGTTCGGGTCTTCGCCGAAATACGCCAGGTGCCGCAGCGCCGTGCGCATCGGCGCCGGCAGCAGCGCGTGCGTGCGGATGGCGGTGGTGTCGGTCTCCTGGTGAAGGATCTCGACGAAACGCTCCAGCGCCGCCTTGGATACACCATAGGCGCCCCAATGCGCGCGGTTGACCAGGTCGGGGTTGTCCAGCACGAACACCACCGATGCATCGGGCGCCTTGCCCAGCAGCGGCAGGCAGGCCTGGGTCAGGGCGAACGGCGCGGATACGTTGATGTGCATCGTGCGCAACCACTCGTCCGGCTTGTGCATGCCGAGCGGCGTGAGGCCGCCGAAGCTGGCGGCGCAGTGCACGATACCGTCCAGGCGCCCGAGGTCGCGCTCGATTCCGTCGGCCAGCGCCTCGTAATCGCGCGGCGTTGCCGCTTCCATGTCCAGCGGATGGATCACCGGCTCGGGCAGTTGCTCGGCAACGATCAGGTCATAGAGCTGTTCGAGCTGGCGCTTGCGCTTGCCGGTGATCACGACCGTCGCGCCCGCACGCGCAGCAGCGAGCGACACGGCACGGCCCAGACCGCCGTACGCGCCGGTCACCAGCACCACGCGACCGGCCAGGCTGTCGGCTGCTGGCGTGATGTGCTGCAGCAGGCGTGCGATCGGCAGCGTCATGCGCGCACCGCGCCATTGACGTCCGCGGCCATGCGAGCCAGTTCGCCCGAGGACTTGAGGTCCTCCACGATGTCGCAGCCGCCGATCAGCTCGCCCTGGATGAAAAGTTGCGGAAAGGTCGGCCAGTTGGCGAAGTGCGGCAGCGCGGCGCGCACTTCCGGATCGGCCAGTACGTTGACGGCGTGGAAGGCGGCGCCGGATTCCTTCAACGCCTGTGCGGCGCGGGCGGAAAAACCGCACATCGGGAACTGCGGCGTGCCCTTCATGAAAAGCACCATGGGGTGCTCGGCGAGCACCGCCTTGATTCGCTCGTTAACGTCCATAACTCGGGGGTTCTACAATGCGTGCAGGACCACAAGTGTATCAGTCGCGCACGGCCTGCCGCCCGGCAAGCCTGCCCGGCTCCCCTTAGCCGCAAGCCCAAGGAGTCCCTCATGGCGATCGAACTTCCCCCCCTTCCTTACGAAAAGAACGCGCTGGAGCCGCACATCTCCGCAGAGACGCTGGAGTTCCATCACGACAAGCACCACGCCGCTTACGTGACCAACCTCAACAAGCTGATCGCGGGCACCGAGTTCGAGGAAATGGAGCTCGAGGAGATCGTCCGCAAGTCCTCCGGCGGCGTGTTCAACAATGCCGCGCAGACCTGGAACCACACCTTCTACTGGAACTCGATGAAGCCCAACGGCGGTGGCGAGCCGAGCGGCAAGCTGGCCGACGCGATCAACAAGGCGTTCGGTTCGGTCGAGAAGTTCAAGGAAGAGTTCGCCAAGATGGGCGCGGGCAATTTCGGTTCGGGCTGGACCTGGCTGGTGCAGCGTCCGGACGGTTCGCTTGGCATCGTCAACACGTCCAACGCGGGCACGCCGATCACCGGCAGCGACAAGCCGTTGTTCACCTGTGACGTGTGGGAACACGCCTATTACATCGACTACCGCAACGCCCGCCCGAAGTATTTGGAAAACTTCTGGAATGTGGTGAACTGGGAATTCGCAGCCAGCAACATGGCCTGATCGGCGTCTTCCTGGCGTTTTGAAAAAAAAGCGGAGCTACGGCTCCGCTTTTTCTTTGCCCTGGAAGTTGGGATTCCGCCTGCCTGACGGGAGGCGGTGGGCTGAAGCTCACCTGCCGATCAGCCGAGCAACTGCAGGACAGGCTGAGCCTGATCGTCTCGTCCCAGAGCCCGGGCAATGCCACCGATCCGCTCGACCAGCGTTGCCGCATCCGGCGCGCACACCGTGGCATGCCCCACCTTGCGGCCCGGGCGCGCCTGCTTGCCGTAGTCATGCCAGTGCCCGTCGATCGCGGTCAGCACCGGCGCGGGATCGGGCAGTTCGCCGATCCAGTTGAACATGCACGACACGCCACGTGCCCCGGTGTCGCCCAGCGGCATGCCGAGTACGGCGCGCACGTGATTCTCGAACTGGCTGGTGTGCGCGCCTTCGATGGTCCAATGCCCGGAGTTGTGAACGCGCGGGGCCATCTCGTTGCCCAGCAGCTGGCCGTCCTTGACGAACAGTTCCAGCGCGAATACGCCCACGTAGTCCAGCCGCTCGGCCAGCGTGCGGGCCAGCTCGGTGGCGCGCTGCTGCAGTTGATCGATGTCCGGCGCCGGCGCCAGGCTGAGGCTGAGTACGCCGTCGGTGTGCCAGTTGCGTGTCAGCGGCCAGGTGCGGAAATCACCTTCGCGGCTGCGCACGGCGATGACCGAGAGCTCCCGCTCGAACGGCACGAACGCTTCCAGGATCAACCCGTGCGCGGCGCCCTGCGCGCCCAGGGCGGCCCAGGCGGCGTCGGCATCGGTCGGGGCTTTCAGGCGAAACTGTCCCTTGCCGTCGTAGCCCAGACGACGGGTCTTGAGGATGGCCGGCGCGCCGACCTCGGCGATCGCGCGGTCGAGGTCGTCGCGGGTATCCACGGCCACGAACGCGGGCGTGTCCAACCCGCATTCGCGAAAGAGCGTCTTCTCGGCCAACCTGTCCTGCGCGACGGCGAGCGCACCGGGCACCGGCGAAACAGCCACGCGTTCGGCGAGCCAGTGCGCCGTTTCGGCGGGCACGTTCTCGAAATCGAAGGTCACCACGTCGACCATGGAAGCAAACCGCTCCAGCGCGACATAGTCCTTCCAGTCGGCCACCACCAGCGGCGCGACCTGACCTGCGCAGGCATCCCCCGCGCTGTCGACCACCAGCGTCTTGACGCCCAGCGGCGCGCCGGCGAGCGCCAGCATGCGCGCCAGCTGGCCGCCTCCGAGGATGCCCAGCACGGGTTGGCGGCGCTCGCTCATGCGCGTGGGTCCGGCTGGTCGAGCACGCCCTGCGTCTGGTTCGCGCGATAGGCGTCCAGCGCCAGCGCGATGTCCGGATCATGCAGCGCCAGCACCGAGGCGGCGAGCAGGCCGGCATTCACCGCGCCTGCACGACCGATCGCCAGGGTGCCGACCGGGATACCGGCCGGCATTTGCGCAATGGAAAGCAGCGAATCCATGCCGTTGAGCGCCTTGGACTGCACCGGCACGCCCAACACCGGCAGCCGCGTCTTGGCCGCCAGCATGCCTGGCAAATGGGCGGCACCGCCGGCGCCGGCGATGATCACCTCGATGCCGCGGCCGGTCGCTTCCTCGGCATAGCGGAACAGCAGGTCCGGCGTGCGATGGGCGGACACCACGCGCACTTCGTGCGCCACGCCCAGCTGGTCGAGAACGGCGGCGGCGTGCTCCATGGTTTCCCAGTCCGAACGGGAACCCATCACCACGCCCACGCGGGCCGGCTTGGCGGTCGAAGTCATGGTTCTGCCATCCCAAAAGGGCTATTGTACGGGCTTTCCGCAAGACACCCCACCGCCATGGACAAGCGCCTGCTCGACATCCTGTGCTGCCCCGTCAGCAAGACGCCCGTTCGCCAGCTTGCGCGCGGCGAGCTGGAGGCGATCAACACCGCGATCGAGCGTGGCGAAGTCGACACGGTCGCCGGCGCGCGCGTCCAGGAACGCCTGGGCGAAGGTCTCATCACGGTCGACCGCAAGGTGGTCTACCGGGTCGACGACGGGATCCCGGTCATGCTGCCCGAAGAAGGCATCGGCACGGTCCAGTTGAAGGACTTTCCCGCGACTGCCTGAAGCGACCTTTCGAAAAAGTGAACGGCGCCATCCTTTTACACATGGCGTGGACTAATGTGTACGCCAGTGCATGACTCGTTCACGTTTCCTCGCTTAAGGTCGAATCTCACGTGGCCGAGGCGGCCGTGGTCGTCGGCAAGGGATGCTTCAGGGGTGTGGCGATGAAAGAAGCCAATGAGCCTAACAAGGTCGTCAGCCTGAGCCAGCGGCAGGAGTCGACTGAGCGCGTGGGCGATCTGCTCGGTGCCGTGCGCACCATAGCCGGCCGCCGCCTCCAGCTTCTTCTGGGCAACATGTTCGAGCAGGTCGACGACGCACTGTTCGACCTGGCCGAGAAGGCCGAGAACAACGCCGCGCAGATGCATTACTTCGACGGCATGCGCGAGGTGCGCAAGCGTCGACCGATGGTCGAGCGCAGCTTCCTGGCCCAGGTCAGCCGCGAGCTGACCAGCATTACCACGCGTCCTGCCCCCGCGCCGGCGGCCGGTCCGGCGTCCGCGCCGGTGGAGCTGTCGCTGGTGGCCGAGAACGAGCTGGAGGAATCGCTCGCCATCACCAGCATGACGGCAAAGAACGAGTCGCGCCTGGCGCGCGACCTGTTCGCGGTGAACCAGCGGCTGTCGGTGATCTGCGGCGGCTACAAGATCGAGGACAGTACCAATCCGGTGGCGCCCGCCGCGCTGGCGCAGGCGTTCCGCCAGGCGATGCGCGAGCTGGCCGCGGACATGCGCGTCAAGCTGATCATCTACAAGCTGTTCGACCGTTACGTGCTCTCCGCGCTGGAGGAGCTCTACCAGGAAATCAACACCGAGCTGGTGCGCGCCGGCGTGTTGCCGCAACTGCGCCACGAGGTGGTACGTGGCGAAGGGCCGGCGGCCACGCCCGCGACCGCGGGTGCCGCTGCTGCCGGCGATGCCGCGGGCGACACCGATACGGAAGCCGAGCTGGCCAGCGAACTGCTGCATACGGTGCGCGCGCTGTTCAGCGCGCGCAGGGCCCAGGCCGGTGGCGTGACCGTCGGTGGGGCGGCCCTAGGCGCAGGCGGACTGGGTGGAACCTTCGCGATTCCCACGGCGAACGAACTGCTCGGCGCGCTCAGCGTGCTGCAGAGCCAGCTCGCGTCCGGCCCCCTGCCGAGCGCGCAGGCGACGGACCCGGCCGCGCTCGGCCGCGAGGTCGCCCACCTGAAGGAACAGTTGCTGGGCCAGATCGGCGCCCTGCGTGGCGAACGCCCCAGCCAGGTTTCGGCGATCGACGAGGACACCATCGACCTGGTCGGCATGTTGTTCGAGTTCATCCTCGCCGACAGCACGCTTCCGGCCGAGATGCAGGTACTGCTGGCGCGCCTGCAGATCCCTTACCTCAAAGCGGCGATCCTCGACCGCAAGTTGTTCGCCCATCGCCACCATCCGGCGCGTCGCCTGCTCGACGGCCTGGCCGATTTGGCGAAGGGCTGGTCGGAGGAATCCGACCGCGACCACCGCGTCTACGACAAGATCAAATCCATCGTCGAACGACTCCTGCACGACTTCGACGACGACATGGGCCTGTTCGAACGGCTCGGTGACGAGTTGCAGGCGTTCCAGGAACAGGGCCGCAAGCGCGCGGAACTGGCCGAGCAGCGCGTGGCTGAATCGGCGCGCGGCCGCGAGAAGCTGGAACTGGCGCGTCGCCGCGCGGCCCGCGAAATCCTGGACCGCATCGGCAGCCAGACTCTGCCGCCCCTCATCCATGGCGTGCTGGCGCGCGCCTGGGCCAACCACCTGGTGTTGACCATCCTGCGCCAGGGCGAGGATTCGCCGAACTTCGCGGACGCGCTGCGCTTCGTCAACGAATTCATCGCCAGCGCCCGCCCCGTGCAGACCGCCGAGGATCGCCGCACCCTGCTGCGCATGCTGCCGGGCATCGAGCGGGCGCTGCGCCGCGGCCTGGCCAATGTCGCTTTCCAGGAAAGCGACATCGAGCGCCTGCTCGGCCAGTTGCATGCCTACTACCGGCAGCAGCTGGGCGAAATGGCGCCCGACAGCACCACCGAGGACGTGGTGCTGCCGATCCCCGACAGCATCCAGCCGCTACTGGATACCGAACCGGGCGAGCCCGAGCCGGTCCAGGACCAGCCGACGGCGGTTGCCATGGACAACGGCGAGCTCATCGAGGTCGAGCAACTCAAGCCTGGCACCTGGCTGGAGTTCAGCCCCACCGGCGACGCGGTCACCCGTGCAAAGCTGTCGTGGATCAGCCCGATGAGCGGGCGCTACCTGTTCGTCAACCGGCGCGGCCTGAAGGTGGGCGACTATGCCCCGCAGGAGCTTGCCGCGGCACTGGCCGCCGGGAGCGCACGCATCCTGCCGTCCGAGCCGCTGTTCGACCGCGCGATGGGTGCGATCGTCGACCGTCTGAGCCAGGCTGCGGCCGCCGGCACGGACGACCTGGCCTGAAAACGCCGGGCCCGTAGGTGCCCGCCTGCGGACGATGTCTTGGCCTTCGCGGGCGCAAGGGAAGCACACAGGTGCTTCCCGCACGGCCGTAGCAGGCAAAAGGCCCTACCTGCTCGGTTATGCTTAATGGCTGGCGGAGCAGTTGCAGGCCTCCATGCATGCCCGCCGCCGCCTTTCCACCGAACGGATGCTGCATGCCCGCCGCGCTCCCCCTCGACCCGCCCGACGCCCGCCTGATCGACGACGACGTCGAGCGCGCCTTTGCCGAGGACTTCGGCAAGGGCGACGCCACCGCTGACCTGCTCCCTGCCGATGCCCGCGCCAGCGCATCGCTGACGTGCCGCGAGAACGCCGTCATGGCCGGCATCCCCTGGTTCAATGCCTGCTTTCGCAAGCTCGACCCGGATGTGAGGATCGAGTGGCGCGTGCGCGATGGCGAACGCGTAACCGCGGGCAGCGTGATCTGTCATCTGCACGGGCGTGCACGCGCCCTGGTCAGCGCCGAACGCTCCGCGCTCAACTTCCTGCAGCTGCTTTCCGGTACCGCTACCGTTACCGCCACCTATGTGGCCGCGGTCGCCGGCACCGGCGTGCGCGTGCTGGACACGCGCAAGACCGTGCCGGGCCTCAGGCTGGCGCAGAAGTACGCGGTGCGTTGCGGCGGTGGCCACAACCACCGTATCGGCCTGTTCGACGCGATTCTCGTGAAGGAGAACCACATCGCTGCGGCCGGCGGGATCGAACCGGCGGTGGCCGCGGCGCGCCGCCTGCATCCCTCGCTACTGCTGGAAATCGAAGTGGAAACGCTGGACGAACTGCGCCGCGCGATCGACGCGGGCGTGGATCGCATCATGCTGGACAACTTCACGCCGTCGATGATGAGCGAAGCGGTGGCGATTGCCGCGGGCCGCGTGCCGCTGGAGATATCGGGCAACGTGGACGTGGAAACCATTGGTGGGTATGCGCGCACCGGCGTGGATTTCATCTCGGTGGGCGCACTGACCAAGCACGTGCGGGCAGTCGATCTGTCGCTGCGGCTTCAATTGGGAAGCTGACGGCATTTCGCTGTTGGGGTAGCGACGTTCACGACTGACTGCAGGAGCGATCCCCGTGCGCGACGCCGCCGTAGCCTGCGGTCACCGCGCAGATGCCCTCCCTCCAACCGGACCACCTTGCCCTCGGCCCGCCGCATCCACACACTGCCCGCATGAGCCAAGTTTCCGACCTGATCGCCCTGTTGGCGCTCGCTGCCGTGGCGGGCACGTGGCTCAAATTCACCCGCGCCCGCGAGCGGGCGGTGGACGAGGCACGCCGGCAATGTGCACAGCACGGCCTGCAGTTGTTGGATGAGACGGTGGGTTTGCGCAACCTTCGCTGGCGGCGGGTCGGTGGCAAGCGTCAACTCGAGCTTGGCTATGCTTTCGAGGTCAGCGCGCATGGCGATGACCGGCTGGACGGCCGCCTCTGGATGCATGGCGAGCAGCTTGCCGGGGTGAGCCTGCCCAGCACGGAAACGCCTTCGCCCGATACAGCCGGGACGCCCCCGATGGTCGGGTCAGACAACGTTATTCCGCTTCGCCCGCGGCGTCGAAAGATCGAGCACTAACGGTCGGGCCGGAAACCTATCGGCCCACGTTTTCCCCGTCTACCCGAGGATGCCTATTTCACTACCCGCAAATGGGGTGAACGCCTGGGCTTGTCCGGGCCGTCGCCAGATGGTCCAGGGCCGGCATCTTCCGGGCCCGGCGCAGGCGGCGGTGTGTCGCCGTCTTCGGTAGGAAACATCATGCCCTGCCCGTTTTCCTGCGCGTACAAGGCGAGGACGGCCTGCACGGGAATGCGGATTGCCTGGCTGACACCCGAAAAACGGGCCTGGAACCCGATGTAGTCGTTCCCCAGCTCCAGATTCGCCACTGCGCGCATGGCCAGATTGAGCACCACCTGGCCATTCTTGACGACCTGCGGCGGCACTCGCACGCCTTCGATGGTGGCGTCCACCAGCACGTAGGGGGTCAGCTGGTTGTCGGTGATCCAATCGTAGATCGCCCGCAGCAGGTACGGGCGATTGGAGCTCATCGGCGGCGAGCGATCGGTCATCGGGCGCCGTTGCTCATGGCCGCATCGCCCGCTCTTCGTTGGTCAGGCTGCGCGCATAGCCCTGGCTGTGGAAGAGCCGCTCGCCGTAGTCGACGATGGGCTTGCCTTCGCGGCCGAGGTCCACGCCAAGCCACGGCAAACGCCAGACCACCGGTGCAACCAGGCAATCGACCAGGCTCATTTCCGGATTGAGGAAAAACTTGGAAGCCTTGAACAGCGGCAGCGACGCAAGCAGGTGTTCGCGCAGGCGTTTGCGCGCGGCGTCGGCCGGGCGCCCGCCAGCACGGATGGTGTCCACTTCCGGTAGCCAGTCGCGCTCGATGCGCACGGTCGCAAGACGCAAGCGCGCACGCGACAGCGGATCGATCGGCATCAGCGGCGGATGCGGATAACGCTCGTCCAGGTATTCGCAGACGACCGCAGTGTCGTAGAGGGTCAGGTCGCGATCGACCAGGGTCGGCGTGGTGCCGTAGGGGTTGAGGTCGAGCAGGTCTTCCGGCGGCTTGGCCGGATCGACCAGCACACGCTCGTAGCTGACGCCCTTGGCCGCCAGCACCAGACGGGCGCGATGGCACTGGATGTCGTCGGCGGTGGTGTACAGGGTCAGTACGGTACGCGAACGAGCGCTTTGCACCATGCGCTTTTTCTCCCCTTGTATAAGCGATGCGGCGGCGCTTGAGGCCGCCGCATCCGAGGCTGGCTGGGGTCCGGTTTAGTGGACGTCCTTCCAGTATTCCTTTTTAAGTGCGTAGGCCAGCAAGGTGAAGAACGCCAGGAACAGGATCACCCAGATGCCGTAGGCGTGGCGCTGCAGTGCGGCCGGCTCGGCGACGTAGGCCAGGAAGTTGGTCAGGTCGCGCGACGCCTGCTTGTACTGCTCGGGCGTCATGCGACCGGGCTGGGACAGCTCCAGCTTTTCCACGTCCTCGCTGCCGGGCTTCTTCACCGCGGTCTGCACGCCTTGCAGCTCCCACAGCGGGAACGGCATGGAGGCGTTCGGGAACACGGTGTTGTTCCAGCCCACCGGGCGGCTCGGGTCGACGTAGAAGCTGTTGAGGTAACCGTAGACCCAGTCGGCCGTTTTGGCGCGGACTTCGAGCGAAAGATCCGGCGGTGCCTTGCCGAACCACTGCTGGGCCTGCTCCTCCGGCATGTGCGAGATCACCGGCTCACCGAACTTGGCGCCGGTGAAGTTGAGGTTTTCCATCACCTCTTTCTCGGTCAGGCCCAGGTCCTCGGCGATGCGCGAGTAACGCTGGTACTTGAGCGAGTGGCAACCCACGCAGTAGTTGAAGAACAGGCGTGCGCCGCGCTGCAGCGACGCCTGGTCGCGCAGGTTCACGCCGGCGGACGGCAGCTCCGCGCCGCCCTCCGCGGCCATGGCCTGGGTGCTGCCCACCAGCAGGCCCAGAACGAGCGTCATCGAAAGGAGAATGTGCTTCATCAGTAGCTGCCGCTTAGTCATGCGTGGTCACCCGTTCCGGAACCGGCTTGGTCGTCTCCCAGCCGAGGCGCGTGTACAGCCACAGGAACACGAAATAGCCGAAGTAGACCAGCGTCCAGAAGCGGCCGAACAGGTTCTCCCAGAACGTCACGTCCACATCGCCGAACCACTCGGGGATCACTTCGGCGGTGACACCGGCGCCGACCGCGCCGAGCAGAATGAACGACAGCACGAACAGACCCAGGGCGACCTTGTAGCCGGTACCGCGATAGCGGATCGACTTGACCTTGCCCACGTCGATCCACGGCAGCGCGAACAGCAGCGCGATCGCACCGAACATCGCCAGCACGCCCCAGAAGGCCTGCCCGAGGAACGACGGGATCATGCGCAGGATCGCGTAGAACGGGGTGAAGTACCACACCGGCTTGATGTGCGCAGGCGTGGCCAGGTTGTTGGCCGGGATGAAGTTGTCGTGCTCCAGGAACCAGCCACCCATCGTCGGCGCGAAGAAGATGATGAATGCGGCGATCAGCAGGAAGAAGCCCACGCCAACCAGATCCTTCACCGTGTAGTACGGGTGGAACGGAATGCCGTCGGCGGGCTTGAGTGCATCCCAGCGGTTGCCCTTCGGCCCCTTCTTGATCTCCACGCCATCGGGGTTGTTGGAACCCACCTCGTGCAGCGCGGCGATGTGCAGGACGACCAGCAGCAGCAATACCAGCGGCAGCGCGATCACGTGCAGCGCGAAGAAGCGGTTGAGCGTGGCGTCGGCGGGCAGGTAGTCGCCCATGATCCACTCCACCAGCGTGCCGCCGATGACCGGGATCGTGCCGAACAACGAGATGATCACCTTGGCGCCCCAGAAGGACATATTGCCCCACGGCAGCACGTAGCCCATGAAGGCCTCGGCCATCAGCACCAGGAAGATCAGCATGCCCAGCAGCCACACCAACTCGCGCGGCTTCTTGTAGGAGCCGTACATCAAGCCGCGGAACATGTGCAGGAACACCACCACGAAGAACAGCGACGCGCCGGTGGAGTGCATGTAGCGGATCAGCCAGCCCCACTCCACGTCGCGCATGATGTACTCGACCGACGCGAAGGCTTCCGCCGCGCTGGTCTTGTAGTTCATGGTGAGGAAGATGCCGGTGACGATCTGGTTGACCAGCACCAGCAGCGCCAGCGAACCGAAGTAGTACCAGAGGTTGAAATTCTTCGGCGCGTAGTACTCGGTCATGTGCTTGCGGTAGGCAGGCATCATGTTGGGCGCGCGCTCGTTGACCCAGTCGCCCATGCGGGTGAATACGTTAGCCATCAGCCGGCCTCCTTGGGATCGACGCCGATCTGGATGTGCGTATCGTCCACGAAGTGGTACGGCGGCACCTGCAGGTTCTTCGGCGCGGGCACGCCGGCAAAGACGCGACCGGACAGGTCATAGCGCGACTTGTGGCAGGGGCAGAAGAAGCCGCCCTTCCAGTTCGGGTCGAACGGCTCGGGTTTGATCTGGGGGAAGAACTCCGGCACGCAGCCCAGGTGGGTGCAGATGCCGATCACCACCAGCCACTCGGGCTTGATCGCGCGGTCCGGGCCCTTGATGTAGGCGGGCTGCTGCTCGACCTCGGAGTTCGGGTCGACCAGGCGAGGCGCCAGCGTCGGCAACACCGCGAGCTGATCCTTGGTACGGCGCACCACGAACACGGGCAAGCCGCGCCACGCGTAGTCGACCTTCTGGCCCAGCTCGATCTTGCCGATGTCGGCGGTGACCGGCGCACCGGCTGCCTTGGCGCGGGCGCTCGGCTCCCAGGACTTGATGAAGGGCACGGCCACCGCGACGACTCCGACAGCGCCGACCACCGAGGTGGTCGCTGTCAGGAAGCGGCGGCGGCCATGATCGACGACTTCGTTCGCCATCAGGCTCTCCGGTACATGCAATGCCATTGAGATGCGCGCTCCCGTTTGGGGGCCCGCAAAAATCGCGTTAGTGTAGCGTCAGGGCCTGGCCCGTACAATCAATCACACAAGGGAGGCGACCTCCCCCGCGCGCCTCCACGTCCGGCCCCATCCAAACCATTGAAGCCATGAAGAACGCCGCCGGCGCGCTCGCCTTTATCACCCGCTTCGTCGTCCTGGGACTGGCGCTCGCCTTCGTGGTCGGGCTTTTCTGGCCCGGCAGCGGGGACCGCCTGCGTACCCGCTTCGGCCTGGGGCATGCCCCGCAGGCCTCCGCTACCACGCAGCAAGCCGCGGCCACGCAAGTTTCCGCTCCCGGGCCGGGCGTCGGCCCCGTGTCCTACGCCGACGCCGTGGCGAAAGCCGCACCCTCCGTGGTGAACATCTACGCCAACAAGATGGTCACCGCACGGGCCGTGCAGATGTACGACGATCCGGTGCTGCAGCGGCTTTTCGGTGGCCTGCCCACCGGCCCGGCCTACAAGCGCCCGCAGCAGGTGCTGGGCTCGGGGGTGATCGTCAGCGACAAGGGTTATGTGCTGACCAACAACCACGTGATTGCCAACGCCGACGACATCCAGGTGCTGCTCTACGACGGACGCATCGCCAAGGCCACGCTGGTCGGAGCCGACGAGGAAACCGATCTGGCTGTACTCAAGGTCGATGCCGGCAACCTGCCGGTGGTCAAGATCGCCGACAGCCACGCGCTGCGCGCCGGCGACGTGGTACTCGCGATCGGCAATCCGCTGGGGCTCAACCAGACGGTGACGATGGGCATCGTCAGTGCGGTCGGTCGACAGTTGTCCAGCTCCAGCGCTGAAGACTTCATCCAGACGGACGCCGCGATCAACCTGGGCAACTCCGGTGGCGCGCTGGTCAACGCCCGGGGCGAGCTGGTCGGCATCAATACGCTGCTGATCGGGCGGCAGGCCAACGCCGAAGGCATCGGCTTCGCGATTCCGGTGGGTAACGCCAAGAGCGTGCTGGACCAGATCATCGCCACCGGTCACGTGGTGCGCGGGTGGCTCGGCGCCGACTACGCCTTCGTGCCCGTGGCCGCCGACAGCGGCCTGCCCGCCGCGGCGCGCGGGGCGCAGGTGACCGATGTCTATCCGGGCGGCCCGGCAGCGCTGGCGGGCATCCAGCCGCATGACATTCTTTTGCGCATCGGCACCGACAACATCCTGGACCCGGCCGACCTGCGCCGGCACGAGGCCGCGCTCAAGCCCGGGGCCAAGGTGGAGGTTTCGGGACTGCGCAACGGTGTGCCGTTCCACGCCGAGGTCACCCTCGCCCGCCGTCCGCCGCTGCAGACCCGCACCACCCTGGATGGCTGACCGCTTCCTGTAGAAGTGCGTCTGTGCGCGACCGGGATTTCCAGCGAATCGGCGGCCTGGCAGACCGACGCTCCTGCAGGAAACCCGGTCTCAGGGTGAGCCGCTGCTTCGCATTGCGGTCATCGCACCGTGCACGGCCGCGCCGTAGCGCCGGCGCAGCTCGCCGACGCGCTTGACGTAGACCTGCGTTTCGGCGAACGGCGGCACGCCGTTGTAGTGCAGCACTGCGCCTGGCCCGGCGTTGTAGGCCGCCGCCGCCAACCGCTCATCGCCGTCGAAGGTCTTCAGCAGTTGCGCCAGGTAGCGCGCGCCACCACGGATGTTCTGGGCCGCATCGAAAGCGTCGAGCACGCCCATGTCGCTGGCCGTACCGGGCATAAGCTGCATCAGACCCTGCGCTCCTTTGAGTGAGAGCGCATTGGGGTTGAACGCGCTCTCGGCGTGGATCACCGCACGCAGGAACGCCTCGTCCACGCCCGATGCCGCGCTGGCGGCACGTACCGCATCGGCGTAGGCGGTGAGATTCAGCCGCACCCGGTTCCAGTCGATGGTCGAGTGCAGGTTGCACGCCGCGCAGGTGGCGATGTACGTGAACAGGGTGGTGACCGCACGGCCCTTGCCGCCGCCTGGCGCGAGATTGGTGTACTCGACCGAGCCATCCGCCTTCTCCACGCGATAGACCGCACCCCGAAGCACCCGGTTGCCCGCTGCTGTCGCGGCCGTGGCATCGGCCGGATCCTCGCGGTAGTTCCATCTGCCCGCGTCGACGGTGCGCGCGGTGGTGTCCACCGTGCCCTCGATATCCGCCAACGACACCAGTCGCGCCGTGGTCCGCACCCAGCCGTGCACGCCCGCCAGCGAGGCGGCGGGTTTCCTGGTAAGCGCCGGCGCCGTCCGGCGAGAGGAGTCCGCGAAGGACGCCACCTTGCGGCACGCGCTGTAGCCGGCGGTAGTACTGCTGTAGACCGTCTCTCCGCCCGATCCGGTGCACTGGTAGAGCGCCCCGGCATGCGCCCTCGGCAGGCACAGCAAACCCGCCAGCAGCGCACAGGCCAGCGCGACCCTGTACAGGATCGATCGACCCGGGAAAGCACCACAAGCCACGCCGGCGCTCTCCCCTTGGCGTGCGGCGGCAAACATGCGCGGAGTGTGCCCCCACGACAGGATGGAAGCCAGCACCGCCGCGCGGTTCCGTGCGGAACGGCAAGCTTTGAAGGCCCCGTTTCCTTCGGGAGGTGGGCGGGCAAGGAAACGCCGCCGCACGAAGAAGCTGCAGGAGCCCCACTTGGGGGGCGATGGGACGAGGGGCCCGGTCCAAAAGAGGCACCTACGAGGAAGCGGACGGGCGCTCGACCGGGGACACGCTCATCCGCAAGTACTTGATGCAGCCCACAAACTGGCAGTCGCGGAACCACGCGCGTAAACTGCGCGGTTCGGCGCACGTCGCGCCGCACCAGCACACGGTATCCACGCCCATGAGCGGCAAGCTTTTCATCAAGACCCACGGCTGCCAGATGAACGAGTACGACTCGGCCAAGATGGCCGACGTGCTCAAGGCGTCGCACGGCCTGGAGTTGACCCAGGACGAGTCCGAGGCGGACGTGATCCTGATCAACACCTGCTCCATCCGCGAGAAGGCGCAGGAGAAGGTATTCAGCCAGCTGGGCCGCTGGAAGGAACACAAGCAGGGCGGCAAGCCTGTGCTGATCGGCGTCGGCGGCTGCGTGGCCTCGCAGGAAGGCGAGGCGATCATCAAGCGCGCGCCGTTCGTGGACCTCGTGTTCGGCCCGCAGACGTTGCACCGCCTGCCCGAGCTGATCGAGGCCAAGCGCGAGACCGGCAAGCCGCAGGTGGACATCTCCTTCCCCGAGATCGAGAAGTTCGACCGCCTGCCCGAGCCGCGCGCCGAAGGTCCCACCGCGTTTGTCTCGATCATGGAAGGCTGTTCCAAGTACTGCAGCTACTGCGTGGTGCCCTACACCCGTGGCACCGAGATCAGCCGCCCGTTCGACGACGTGCTGGTGGAAGTGGCGCAGCTGGCCGAACAGGGTGTGCGCGAGGTCACCCTGCTGGGCCAGAACGTCAACGCCTACCAGGGACCGATGCACGACGGCGGCATCGCCGACCTCGCCGTGCTGATCCACGCCATCGCGCAGATCGAATCGATCGGCCGCATCCGCTTCACCACCTCGCATCCGCTGGAGTTTTCCGACTCGCTGATCGAGGCCTACGCCAGCGTGCCCAAGCTGGCGAACTTCCTGCACCTGCCGGTGCAGGCCGGTTCCGACCGCATCCTGGCGGCCATGAAGCGCGGCTACACCACGCTCGAGTTCAAGCAGAAGATCCGCAAGCTGCGCGCGGTGCGGCCGGATATCTGCATCAGCTCCGACTTCATCGTCGGCTTCCCCGGCGAGACCGACGAGGATTTCGAGAAGACCATGAAGCTGATCGAGGACGTCGGCTTCGACCAGAGCTTCTCCTTCATCTTCTCCGCCCGCCCCGGCACGCCGGCGGCGAACCTCGCAGACGACACGCCTTCGGAGGTCAAGCACGCACGCCTGTCACGGCTGCAGGCGAAGATCAACGACCACGCGCGCCTGATCAACGAGGCCATGGTCGGCACCGTGCAGCGGGTACTGGTCGAAAAGCCCAGCCGCAAGAACCCGAACGAGCTCACCGGCCGCACTGAGAACATGCGCTTCGTTAACTTCCCTGGGAATGCCCGTTTGATCGGCCAGTTCGTCGACGTCCGGATCACCGAAGCCATGACCAACTCGCTGCGTGGGCGCGTGCACCTGGCCGAGGAAGCCGTCGTTGCCTGACGCGGGAGGGGTTCAACCCTTGCGGCAAGCTCGAGCGAAGCGCTCCGGACGAACCCTCACCCGCCTGTCGGCACCTTCTCCTGAGGGAGAAGGCTCACTCCCAGCCCCCTTCGCACATCCCCATGACCAACGGCCTCAACGAACGCGACTTCGCCCTCGACCCGGAAGACAACGCCCGGCTGGCCAACCTGTGCGGGCCGTTCGACGAACACCTGCGCCAGATCGAGCTGCGCCTGGGCGTGGAGATCGACCATCGCGGGAACCTGTTCAAGGTGATCGGCGAAGAGGCCCCCGCCCGCGCCGCCGAAAAAGTGCTTCGCGCGCTTTACGCCACCACCGAGAAAGAGACGCTCACCGGCGCGCAGATCAACCTGCAACTGGCCGAATCGGGCATCGACGCGATGGTCGACGAAGCCGCCGAGGGTGCGCAGGAGGTGGCGATCAAGGTCAAGCGTGGCGTGATCAAGGGGCGCGGCCCGAGCCAGGCGCGCTACCTGCACGCGATCGCCACCCACGACATCAACTTCGGCGTGGGTCCGGCCGGCACCGGCAAGACCTACCTGGCGGTGGCCAGCGCCGTCGAGGCGCTGGAGGCCAACCGCGCGCAACGCCTGCTGCTGGTGCGTCCGGCGGTGGAAGCCGGCGAGAAGCTGGGCTTCCTTCCGGGCGACCTCAGCCAGAAGGTCGATCCGTACCTGCGTCCGCTCTACGACGCGTTGTACGAGATGCTCGGCTTCGAGAAGGTCGCCAAGCTGATGGAACGCAACGTCATCGAGATCGCGCCGCTCGCCTACATGCGCGGCCGCACGCTCAACGATTCGTACGTGATTCTCGACGAAGCACAGAACACCACGGTCGAGCAGATGAAGATGTTCCTCACCCGCATCGGCTTCGGTTCGGTCGCGGTGATCACCGGCGACGTGAGCCAGATAGACCTGCCGCGCCATGTCCGTTCGGGCCTGCGCCACGCGATCGAGGTGTTGCGCGGCGTCGACGGCATCAGCTTTACCTTTTTCACCTCGCGCGACGTGGTTCGCCATCCGCTGGTGGCCAAGATCGTGCGGGCCTACGAGGCGTTCGAGGCTGCCAGCGAAGAACAGCCCGCGGGGAAAAAGGGCGGCGCGGCGTGAGTGCCATGGCCTCGCGCGCAAAAACCGATATCCCCGCCGTCCACCAGATATCCGTCAGCTATGCAGTTCCACGCGCAGGGCTACCCTCGCCGGCCAGCTTTCGCCAGTGGGTGACGGCGGCACTTCGCGGCGCCAGGCGGCGCAAGCCGGCCGAGGTCGCCATCCGCCTCGTCGATACTGGCGAGGGCCGGGCGCTCAATCGCGACTACCGCGGCAAGGACTACGCCACCAACGTGCTCTCCTTTCCCGCCGAACTGCCGCCCGGCGTGGACCTGCCGCTGATCGGCGACCTGGCCATCTGCGCCCCGGTGGTCGCGCGCGAAGCGGGCGAACAGGGCAAGAAGCCGCGCGACCATTGGGCCCACCTTACCGTCCACGGCACGCTGCACCTGCTCGGCTACGACCACATCGAGAACGCCGAGGCCGAGGCGATGGAGGCGCTGGAAAGGCGCATCCTGGCAGGCTTGGGCATCGCCGATCCTTACGCGCCGCAGTAGTCCCCTCGGCTTGGCCGCCATGGGAGCGCCCTTGGGCGCGACCGCGCTCCCAGCTCGTGCCTCGGCGGCCGCTGAGAAGACAGTCGCGCCCTAGGGGCGCTGCTAGCAAGACCGGCCCCGAACGCTTGAACGAGGACCACGCTTGGCGCCGGCACTCCCACAAGGGGATTGGCACCCGCCCGCTTGTGCCCTGAATCCCCACGCTTTTTCCGCTAGACTCCGGCTTTCCGCCCTTCCACGGCGCGCTCCCACCCGAGTTGATGAACGACGACCCTGGCAGTACCAACGGCCCGGCCCCCCACCGCTCCTGGTGGGACCGCCTGGGCCACCTGTTTTCCGGCGAACCGCGCAACCGCGACGAACTGATCGAGGAGCTGCGCGCCGCCCAGGCCAACGGCCTGCTCTCCAACGACACCCTCACCATGGTCGAGGGTGCGCTCAAGGTCACCGAACTCAGCGTGGACGACGTCATGGTCCCGCGCGCGCAGATCGTGATGATCGCGGCCGAAGCCTCGCTGCACGACATCCTGGCCAAGGTGGTCGAATCGGGCCATTCGCGCTTCCCCGTGCACGGCGAGGACAAGGACGAGATCATCGGCATCCTGCTGGCGAAGGACCTGCTTAAGTATTTCGGCAACGGCGAAGGTTTCGACCTCGGGCTGCTGCTGCGCCCCGCGGTGCTGATACCCGAGTCGATGCGCCTGAACGTGCTGCTGGCCGAGTTCCGCCGATCGCGCAACCACATGGCGCTGGTGGTGGACGAATACGGCGGCGTCGCCGGCCTCATCACCATCGAGGATGTGCTTGAGCAGATCGTCGGCGAGATCGATGACGAGCACGACGACGAGGACGAGCCCAGCCTCATGCACGAGCTGCCCGGCGGCGGCTGGATGGTCAGCGCGCTCACCCCGATCGCCGACTTCAACGAAGATACCGGCGCAAGCTTCTCCGACGAGGAATTCGACACCGTCGGCGGCATGGCGACCGCCGAATTCGGCCATCTGCCGGAAGTGGGCGAGGAAGTGGTGTTCGGCGGCTACCTCTTCATCGTCACCGAAGCCGACGACCGGCGCGTGCAACAGTTCCGCGTGAACCGGCAGCCGACCGATGGCTGAGGCCCTTCTTGCAGGCGCGCACCCCGTGCGCGACCGCAAGCCCCGCAATTCCCCGGTCGCGCGAGGGGTTCGCTCCTGCATCGGCGGAATCTGGCTGTGCCTGTTGCTCGCGCTCGCCTTCGCCCTTCCCGCCCACGCCGGTGTCGCCAACGCCCCGGGTGCCAACCTCGAAGTCTCGCTGGTCACCTACGGTCCTGGCGACACCTACTGGGAGCGCTTCGGCCACGATGCCATCGAGCTGCGGGATTCGGTCAGCGGCGAGGCGTACAACTTCAACTACGGTGTATTCGATTTCGACGAAAGCGGCTTCCTGCTCAATTTCGCGCGCGGCCGCATGCACTACCTGATGGACGCCGCGCCGACCACGCAGGACGAGGACTGGTACGTACAGGCAGGCCGCTCGGTCACCCGCCAGCGCCTGGATTTCACCCCGAAGCAGGCTTCCGCGCTGCGCGATTTCCTGCTGTGGAACCTGCGCCCGGAAAACGCGCGCTACGACTACGACTACTACGTCGACAACTGCACCACCCGCGTGCGCGATGCATTGGACCGCGCGCTCGGCGGCGTGCTGAAGGCCCAGCTCAGCGCACGTCCCGGCGGCATGACCTATCGCCAGCAGACGGCCCGCCTGATGAGCGCCCAGCCCTGGCTGATGCTGCTGCTCGACCTCGGACTCGGACCGTACGCCGACCAGCCGCTCAACGCCTGGCAGGAAAGCTTCCTCCCCGGCGTGCTTTCGAACCAGCTGGCCACGGCGACGATTAGCGGGCCGCAAGGCGCGCATCCGCTGGTGACCGCCGGCGAACTGGTCTCGCCCAACCGCCTGGACACCCCGCCGGCCACCGCACCCGACCTGCGCCTGCCGCTGGCCCTGGCCGGCCTGGTTGCAGCCGCCATCCTGCTGCTCGCCCGCCGCTTCTGGCCCACCGGCTTCACCGTGCTCGCCGCGCTCTACCTTGTGTTCGCGGGGCTGGCCGGGATCGGACTGCTCATCCTGTGGCTGCTGACCACCCACCACGCCGCGTGGGCCAACGCCAACCTGCTGCTGTTCAACCCGCTCGCGCTGGCCCTGCTGCCATCCGCGTGGCGCGCGAGGCGCGGCCTGCCCGCCTCGCGCCTGGCCGATGCCACGCTCCTGCTGCAGCTGTTCGCCCTGTTGGCTGCCGTGCTGCTGCACCTCCTTCCCGGCACCGTTCAGCAGAACCAGCTTTGGCTGCTGTTCGCGCTGCCGGTGTGGCTGGCGATGGCGGCGGCACTCCGCAACACGCGTGGAGTTACGAAAGGTTAATTGCCGGCAAAGGCCTTCTGCTCGAGTTCAGCTGAAAAGGCTGGTGCAAGCGATTCGGCGAAACTTGCCGTCATGTGCTGCGCGTCCCGGAAGACGATCAATCCGCCGAGCTGGGCGTCACACACCCCGTGCGGACAGACGCGTGCGTTGAGGTCAATCACGGATACGTTTGGATAAGGTCGAGCGGCTTCCTGTAGCCAGCCGTAAACTGCATCGTTTGTCCGATCAGTCCCGGGGGCAGAGCAGGTTCCGAACGCTCCTAGCCATTCAGGTCGCCCCTGGCGGGCCGCCAGACAATCCGGGCCATCGAACGGCAGATGCGGGGTACTGCGCAGCAGATAGACCTGTCCTTTGGCGGAGGCCAAGGGGGCAAGGACTCTTGCCGTCCCTTCGACCCATTGGCGGGCGGTGAGCGCGTACGTAGATACCGAGCCCAGAATGACCACGTCAGGTTTCAACTGGACCAGGTACTCAAGTGCACGTTTGCGCCAGATCGAGCACTCGTCGTACATCCGACCGATGCGCTCGTAGAAGATGGGCTCGTCCACCATTGGGCAAGACGACTTGGTGATGACCAGCAGGCGCCAGTCCGGTTTGCTGTACGCACGTGCGGCCGCCGGAAACCATTGCCCGGCCACGCTATCGCCAAAGAGCACCGCCGTGTGGTGGGCCTGATGCGCACCGAACCCGCAAACGCGGAGCCTGTCGCTTGAGTACCAGTCGTCGCAACCCATGCGGTAAATGATCGGCGCATCCGCGTGTGCGTCCGCGAGCCGCCTGTACTGCGGGCTTCGCGACAGATCCGAGGCATGGTTGTACCAGCGCAAGCACATGATGCCCGCAAGCCCCATCACCCCCAATGCCACCGCAATGGTCATGCGTGGCCTGGCCAACCATATGGACCGATGCCTCGTGGGCGTCTCCACCCACAGGTGCGAAGTCACAGCCAGCACCAGGGAAGCTGCAATGGCGGATATCCGTACGACTGCACCGTTGGTGGGGTACAAGGTGTGGGCGAGCAGCAGCAAGGGCCAATGCCACAGGTACCACGGATAGGAGATGTGGCCCAAAGCCTGTAGCGGGCGCCAGCCAAGCACTCGCGAGACACGTGTCTGGCACACGCCAGCCGCGATGAGGGCCGTCGCCCCTACGGTCGGCATTACGGCCCACCCACCGGGGTAGGGCGTGTTGGGAGAGAGCAACAAGGCCGACCCAAGGATGGCCGCCAGCCCGACCCAGCCGACCTTGCCCAGCCAGGCCCCCTTCCAAGCGGTCACCCCATTGGCGGGGGCCTTGAAACACAGCCAGACAAGCGCGCCGGCTGCAAATTGCCAGGCTCGCAACGGCATCAGGTAAAACGCCAGCCGCGGCGAGGCGTAAGTCAGAGCGATGCAGGCGATAAGGCTGGCGGCTACGACGATACCCATCCCGAGGATCAGACGACGCCGAGCTCCTTCCAGCCCTTCCCCTCCGAAGCGCCCAGCCAGTCCCACCAGCAGTGCCGGCCACAACAAGTAGAACTGTTCCTCCACGCCGAGCGACCATGTGTGCAGGAAGAGGCTGGCTTCCGCGCCGCTCGAGAAATAATCGAGACGGCCAAAGGCAAAGTGGACATTGCTGAGCCAGAATGCGGCGCTCGCCGCGGCGGTGGCCTGTTTCTGCTGGTCGGTTGGCGCCAACAGAAGCACTGCCAGCAAACTCACGACGAGCAGCATCGTCAAAAGCCCCGGCAGAAGCCGCCTAAGCCTGCGAACGTAAAAGTCGCTCAAGCGAACCCTGCCAGCCTCCGCCAACTCGCGGAGCAGCAGACCGGTAATCAGATAACCGGAGAGGACGAAGAAAACGTCCACGCCCACGAATCCACCGGCCAGCCATGGAACCCCTGCGTGCGCCGCGACTACCAGCAGGATGGCAACCGCACGCAAGCCTTCCAGGTCCGGCCTGTAACCCAGCCGGTATTCGTTTGCACGCATCACAGTTCCCCCTCAACCGGCGCATCATTGCATAACTCGCCAGCACTCCCGTGCTCATAGTCGATGCCAACCTTCCATGGCTGCGCTTACTATTTGCCGATGCCTACTCCCCACAACAACTCCGTAGTGAATTGCGTGGCCTACCGGGATGATGGCTCCCGCATCGGAGCCATCGACCTGGATGCCATCAGCGATGTACTGCAAGAGCCGGGCACCTTCGTCTGGCTAGGACTGCATGAGCCCGATGCTCCCCTGCTGCTGAAGCTGCAGGAAGAATTCGGCCTGCACGACCTGGCCGTCGAGGACGCGCACAAGGCGCACCAACGCACCAAGCTTGAGGCCTATGGGGACTCGCTCTTCCTTGTGGTGCAGACCGCCCAGGTGGTCGACGGCAGCATGGCGTTCGGCGAGACGCAGATCTTCTTTGGAGAGCGCTACCTGCTGACCGTCCGCCACGGGGCCTCGCTCTCCTACGCACCGGCCCGCCGCAGCTGCGAGCAGGCGCACGAACTTATGCAAAACGGTCCGAGCTATGGCTTGTACGGTGTGCTTGACTTCATCGTCGACAACATGCTCCCGATCGTTCGAGATTTCCGCGAAGAGTTGCACCGCCTCGAGGCGGATATCTTCGCGGAGACATTCAAGCGCAGTACGGTGCGCCGCCTGTACGACATGCAGCGCGACCTGACCACGCTGCGCCTGGCGGTCGCTCCACTCCAGGACATCACTAACCAGTTGGTGCGCATGCACCCGCAACTGATTCCCGATGAGTTGCGGCCCTATTTCCGCGACGTCTACGACCACGTGACGCGCGTCAACGAGTCGATCAGCGCCATGCGCGAGATGCTGGCCGCCGCGATCAACGTCAACCTCTCGCTGGTCACCTTCGGCCAGAACGAAGTCATGAAGCGCCTGGCCGGCTACGCCGCGCTGCTTGCCGCGCCTACCCTGATCACCAGCTGGTACGGCATGAACTTCACCCACATGCCTGAGCTGGACAAGCCGTGGGCGTATCCGCTGATGATCGTGCTGGTGGTTGGCGTGGTGGGCGGGATCTACACCTGGCTGAAGCGGGTGAAGTGGCTATAAGCGCACCTGTGCGCGACCACCATACGCAACCCGCCAAGCACACAAGACAACGGCGGCCCGAAGGCCGCCGCTGGGATGGATCAATGGGTGGTGGCGCTCCCGCCACTCCCCGACGTCCACCGCTTCAACCACGCATTCACCGTCTCATGCCACATCACGCTGTTCTGCGGCTTGAGCACCCAGTGGTTCTCGTCCGGGAAGGTCAGGAACTCGCTCGGGATGCCCTGGCGCTGCAACGCGGTGAAGGCGCCCAGGCCCTGGGTGATCGGGATGCGGAAATCGTTCCCGCTGTGGACCACCAGCATCGGCACGCGCCAGTCCTTGACGTGGTTGATCGGGTTGAAGCGCTCGTAGTTCTGCGGATGGTCGAACTGCGTGCCGCCGTTCTCCTTCTCCTCGAACCACAGTTCTTCGGTGGCGTAATACATCATCCGCGCGTCGAACACGCCATCGTGGTCGACCAGGCATTTCCACGGCTGGTTCCACACGCCTGCCATCCAGTACACCATGTAGCCGCCGTAGCTGGCGCCCAGCGCGCAGGCGTTGTCGCCATCAAGAAAGCTGTACTTATCCAGCGCAGCCTTCCAGCCGGCCTTGAGATCTTCCAGCGGCTTGCCGCCCCAGTCGCCCGAGATCGAATCGGTGAACGCCTGGCCGTAGCCGGTCGAGCCGTGGAAGTTCACGGTCACCACCGCAAAGCCCTGCCCCGCGTAGGTCTGCGGGTTCCAGCGATAACTCCAGTCGTTGGTCATCGCGCCCTGCGGGCCACCGTGGATGATGAAGGCGACCGGGTACTTCCGGCCGCGCTTGTAGCCCACCGGCTTGACGACGTAGCCCTGCACGGTTTCGTTGTTCCAGCCCTTGAAGGTGAAGAATTCGAAGTCGCCGGTCTTCGCATTCTTCAGCCGCTCGGCGTTGTAGTGCGTGACCTGCCTGAGGCCGCGGCCGTTGGCGTCGGCCAGGTACAGGTCGACCGGACGCTTGAGGTCGTCGCGCGCCAGCAGCAACTTGCCGCCTTCCAGCGAGTAGCCGCCCACCGAACCTTCGCCCACCAGCTTGGTGACCTTGCCGCTGGCCGCATCGATGGCGAACAACGGATGCTGGCCCTCGTCGTCGGCACTGGCGTAGAGCGTCTTGCCATCGTCGGCGATCGTGAGCGCGCCGGCCGAGCGATCCCATTGCGGATCGATCTCGCGCGTGGCGCCGCTCTGCAGGTCCATCGCCATGATCGCGAAGCGGTCAGCTTCGAAACCCGGCTCCTTCATCGCCAGGTAGTACAGCGTCTTGCCGTCCGGCGACGGCACCGGGTTCGCGTCCCACGCCTTGTTCGCCTCGGTCAGGTTCTGCGGCGCGGCCGAGCCGTCGGCGGGCACGCGGTAGAGATCGAAGTTGGTCGACCACGGTTCGCTGGTACCGGCGATGCGCACGTCGAAATACACCGTGCTGCCGTCCGGCGAAAACGCGAACTCGCTCTCATCGCCGAAGGGCTTGCTCGGGATGTCGCCATCGATGCCGCGGCTGAGCAGCGTCGGCTCGGCCGGCAGCATGCCCTGGGCGTCGAAGCGGGCGGCGTACAACTGGTTGCGGCGACCGTTGGCCCAGGTGTCCCAGTGGCGCACGAACAGCTTGTCGTAGACGGTGCCGGTGGCCTTGTTCTTCTCGCGGCCGTCGATGCGCTCCTTGGTGCACGCCAGGTCCGCGCAGTCGGTGTAGACCTCGTAGGAAAGCAGCACGCTCTTGCCGTCCGGCGAGAGCCTGTAGCCGCCCAGGTCCAGCGAACCGCGGCTGACTTGTACCGCGGCCTTGTGCCCGGCGAAGTCGAGCTTGTCGCCCGCACCGAAGTCCAGCCGCCACAACTGCGAGACGCCGTTGGCCGAGGCCATGTAATAGAGGCTGTGCCCGTCGGCCGACCAGCGCGCGGAGCTGCCCTTGTCCGCCACCTTGACCGGCTCGCCACCCTTCTTCAGGTCCAGCACGTAGATCGCGTTGACGCCTTTGTTGGCGGCGTAATCGGTGCTGCGCACACCGAAGGCGGCGTACCGGCCGTCGGGCGACAGCTGCGGGTCGCTGACGCGCTCCATCATCACCAAATCGCGCACGTTGAACGGGTGCGGGGCGTGGGTTTCCAGGTCGACGGCCAGCGCCGGTGTGGCGAGCAGGCCCAGTGCAAGCGCGACGAACAGCGGCTTCATGGCATTCCCTTTCGGTTGATCAGCGGATGACGGTACGGGGAGGCACACGGGGACGCAAGGAAGGCATCCCACATACGGCTGCGTGCGGTGCGTCACATGCAGTGCGGATATCTTGGTATGGAATCTGCCTCGTTTACGCGTCCATCACAGGGGAGTTCCACCATGCAGCGCACAAAGGTCGCGCACGGTTTCACTTTGATCGAACTGATGATCGTGGTCGCGATCATCGCCATCCTCGCCGCCATCGCCATCCCGGCCTATCAGGATTACACCATCCGGGCACAGGTGACAGAGGGGGTAAGCCTGTCTACCGGGGCCAAGGCGGCCGTTTGGGATTTTGTATCGAACAAGGGCCACTTTCCGCAGACCAATGCCTCGGCAGGCCTGGCGACGGCGACCTCGATCAAGGGCAGCTACGTGTCGAGCGTCGACGTGACAGGCGGCAGGATCGAGGTCGCTTTCCAAGGGCCCAAGGCCAACGACCAAATTCACAACGTCGCGCTCGTGCTTTCGCCGATCACCTACAGCGGAAGCATCGCCTGGACCTGCAGTGGCGCCGGCACGACGCTACCCGGCAAATACCTCCCATCGGCATGCCGTCGTTGACGACCGGAGACGCCTGGCTGACAAACTTGGGCACTACATGCCGCTTTTAGGCAGCCCGTCAGATGTTGCCGGCGTCACGCTTCTTCAACCGGGCACTACGGCAGGCACACAGGTTGTAGACATTCGTGACGACGTGCACAATCGCCCCGCCTACAGCTATGCGGCAATAACGGAGCAGTGGGCGTGGCACGCAAACTGCTTCGTACACCGCGAGCTTCCTGGTCGTTCCTGACCGCGCATGTGGGGTCCGATTCCGCCTAGGGGGATCCGGGACCGGGGCTCAGGGGGCAACAAAACGGTTAGCTAACCAGCAAAACAGAGGAACCACCATGAAGAAGAATCTGCAGAAAGGCTTCACCCTGATCGAGCTGATGATCGTGGTCGCGATCATCGCCATCCTGGCCGCCATCGCCATCCCGGCCTACCAGGATTACACCATCCGCTCGCAGGTCTCCGAGGGCATGAGCCTCGCCGATGGCGCGAAGACCGCGATGAGCGAGTTCTACAACAACAAGGGCCACTTCCCGCAGGCGAACGAATCGGCTGGCATTGCTTCTGCCGCCAGCATCACGGGCAACTACGTGTCCGAAGTGAACATCGGCACCACGCCCGGCCAGATCCAGGTCACCTACAGCAACACCGCGCCGCAGAAGGCCAACGACAAGATCAACAGCGACATCCTGATCCTGTCGGCCATGACCAGCGCCGGCAGCATTTCGTGGACCTGCAGCTCCACGACGCTGGAATCCAAGTACCTCCCGTCCTCCTGCCGCCAGTAAGCGACAGGCCGGATGCAGCAAAGCCAGGGCCGCCACGTGCGGCCCTGTTTTTTTTTTGAGGCGCCATGGATCACACCAAGTTCAAATGCGCAATCGGCTTTGCCTTGGTGCTGGTGATGGGCTGGCTCGTCTACCGCCCCGGGCTGTCCGGCACGTTCCTGTTCGACGACTTCGCCAATCTGCCGGCGTTGGGCCAGACGGGCCCGGTCGACGACGCCGCCACGTTCTGGCGCTTCGTCACAAGCGGCTATGCCGACCCGACCGGTCGCCCCGTCGCACTCCTTAGCTTCCTCCTGGATGCGCGCGACTGGCCCGCCCCCGCCCTGCCGTTCAAGCGCACAAATCTCTTCCTGCACTTGCTCAATGGATTGCTGCTGTTCCTGTTGCTGCGGCGTCTGGGCAGCGAAGGCGGCCCTTTCATGCCCGACAGGGCGCGCCGCGTCGACGCGGCTGCAGGCCTGGGCGCCGCCTTCTGGTTGCTTCACCCGCTTTTCGTATCGACGACGCTGTACGTCGTCCAGCGCGAAGCGATGCTTCCGACGTTGTTCACGCTGGCGGGCCTGCTCGGCTGGCTTCGCGGGCGCAAGCGGCTCCAGCGCGGGGCCTTGGTCCCAGGGGTGCTCTGGCTTGTATGGGGCCTCGGCTTCTGCACGCTGCTAGCCACGCTGAGCAAAGCCAACGGCGCCTTGCTCCCGGCCCTGGCCTTGACGATCGAGTACTCATTCCTGCGCCCCTGGACGTTCCAAAGTCCGTCCGCAGAGCGCACGAACCCGCTTTACGGTCGGCTCATGTTCGTGCTGGCCGCCATTCCCTCTGCGGCCATTGCCGCGTACCTCTTGTATGTGGGATGGAGGGGAATCGCCCATGGCATCTCCGCGGCAAGGCCTTGGTTGCTGACGCAGCGACTGCTCACCGAGCCGCGGGTTCTGCTCGACTATCTCGACCTTCTCTGGCTGCCGCGCCCGTTCACTCCCGGGCTGTTCAACGACCAGATCCATGCATCGACTGGATGGTGGTCGCCGATCAGCACCCTGCCGGCGCTGCTGGCGATCACGGGCCTGGTCGTCGCCGCCGTTGCGTTGCGCCGACGCTTGCCCGCGCTGGCGCTGGCCATCCTTTTTTTCTTCGTCGCGCAGTCGATCGAGTCCAGCACGGTTGCGCTCGAACTCTTTTTCGAGCACCGGAATTACCTGCCGGCCATCGTGATGTTTTGGCCCCTTGCCCTCTGGCTATGCGATGCGAACCAGACGCCAGGCGGGTCCGCCCGCCGTTCCGACGACCTGGAGCAGCCCGCCAGAGGGCGGTTCAAGGCCGCCCTGACACTGGTGCTCATCGCTGGCCTGGCGAGCATGACGTACGCCCGGGCGGCGTTGTGGGGCAACACGCACGACCAGGCCCTGTTGTGGGCAAGGCTGAATCCTTCCTCGCCCCGCGCCCAGGCTTACGCGGCACAGGCAGAGATGGCCGCCGGGCGCCCCGAGCGGGCGACCGCCCGTCTCCGTGACGCCCTGGCGCAAGCCCCCGACGAGATTCAGCTGTCCCTGAACCTGCTGGCCGCGGAGTGTCAGTCGGGGCATATCAGCGACAGCAGCATGGAGGCGGCCGCCCGATCGCTGCGGACGAGCCGGAATACCGGTACCCTTCTCGAACACTGGTTCGAACGGGCGCTGGAGCAGACAAGCCGGCCACCCTGCCCGGAATTGAACCTTTCGAACCTGGCTACCCTGCAGGCGGCTGCCAGCGCAAACGAAACAATCATGGCCTTACCTAGCCATGCGCAGGAGCTGAAGCACCTGCAGGGCCGCATCGACCTGATGCGAGGCTATCCCGATAAGGCGTTGTCCGATTTCAACGGGGCACTGGATCGTCAGGTACGTATCGAGGCGGCACTTCAGCAAGCGGCATTGCTGGGCGCCTCTGGCTACCCGGAACTCGGACTGGCACACCTGGCCCACTACGAAGCATCGGCAGATGGTCCGAACGCCTACCGCCCCCCCCTCGGCATGGCGCGCGTGCATGCATGGGTACTCCGGCGGCAGGGATACTGGGATCGCGAGATGGATCGTTTGCACGCCACGCTCCGCGAGGACGCCGCGGAGAAGCAGCGATCGGGCGGGACCGGTGCCCTCTACCCACCGGACACCGGCGTGGCAGGGACAGGGTTCGCGAGCGGCGTACCGGCGTCACAAGCTCAACCGAATCCAACGGCCTCACCTATTCCCTCTGGCGGGGAGGAGATGCGTCCCGGCAGCGCCTGGACAACTCGAACGGCCAACCCTGCCGATCCGCTCCAGGCCGCACCGCGGTTCGATGGCGGGCATCGGTAATGGTGGCGCAACCGCCGGCCAGGCGTGTGCCGCGCGGTACACTGCAAAGGCGGGTATAGGTAAGGCAAGGACCGAATGACTTCTTCAAGCGAAGCCCCCATGCGAGCATCCGGACGCACCTGGGTCCTGATGGGGCTGGCCTTCCTACTCGTCGTCATCGTGTATCGGGCGGGCCTGACGGGCGGTTGGCTGTTCGACGACTACCCAAACATCGTCGACAATCGTGGCGTGCAGCCGGCCGAGGCGAGCGTGTCCAGCCTCGTGCGCGCCGCCCTTTCGTCCCCTTCCAGCGAGTTCAAGCGACCCTTGGCCTCGTTGAGCTTTGCGGCGAACTACCTGCTCTCGGGCCTCGATCCCTACTGGATGAAGGTCACCAACCTGCTCATCCATCTGCTGAACGGCCTGCTGGTTTTCCTGCTCGCGCGACGCCTGTTTCCCCTTGGGGATTCCTCCGTGCTACCCGGACCGATGCCCAGGATCTCGCCCCAAGGGCTCGACCGGGACGGTCTGCTCGCCGCCCTGGTTGCGACCGCCTGGATGGTTCTTCCGATCAATCTCACGGGCGTGCTTTATGTCGTGCAACGCATGGAGAGTATGGCCAACGCTTTCGTGCTACTCGGGCTGCTGGGCTACGTCGCCGGCCGCCAGCGCATGATGGCCGGCGGCCGTGGCCTGCTGCTGTGCGCTGCCAGCGTCACGGTCCCGGCAATCCTCGGCCTGTTGGCCAAGGAAACGGCGGTGATGCTGCCGTTGTACGCATGCCTGATCGAATGGGTGATGCTCCGCTTCCAGCGCACGTCCCTGTCGCCGGAAAAGGACGCGCGGGTGCCGCTGCTGTTCACGTGCATCCTGGCCATCCCTCTGGCGATAGGTCTGGCCTGGATGCTGCCGCGCATCCTGTCGCCTGCTGCGTTTGCGACACGCGACTTCACGCTCTCGGAGCGGCTGTTCAGCGAGGCGCGCATCGTGGTGGATTACATCGTCTGGAGCCTGTTGCCTACGCCCGAAGCGTTGTCCTTCTACCACGACGACTTCAAGGTCTCGACCGGTCTTCTCACCCCGTGGAGCACGCTCGCCAGCATGGTCGTGCTTGTGCTGATGGCAGGCGCCATCTTCTGGTTTAGGCGACGACGGCCGCTGGTGGCGCTCGGCTTGGCGCTATACCTGGGTTGCCACCTGCTGACCGGGACGATCCTCCCGCTGGAGCTGGTGTACGAACACCGCAACTATTTCGCCAGCCTCGGGCTGCTCCTGGCAATCGTGCCATTGCTCGCTGCGCCAGGCCGATTGGCGCACGAAAGTCCTCGCGCGACGACGCCCGGCGGTGCCCACGATCCGCTGCCCATGCCTTTGCTCCGCTACGCGTTGATGGCCGGACTGCTCGTGTTCTGGATGGCGGAGACCGCCCTCTCCGCCTACGCGTGGGGAAGCCCGCTTCGTCTTGCCGAGGAGCTCGCCGCGCGAGCTCCCGAGTCTCCACGCGCCCAGTACGAGCTGGGTCGTACCTACATCATCCTGTCGCACTACGACCCCCAGTCGCCTTTCACGCAACTGGCATACGCGCCTCTCGAGCGAGCCATGAACCTACCGGACTCCTCGATCCTTCCCGAGCAGGCGCTGATCTTCATGAATGCCCGCATACACCGGCCGCTCAAGGGCAGCTGGTGGGACAGCATTGTCGCGAAGCTCAAGGCACGCAAGCCGGGGGTGCAGGATGAAAGCTCGCTCGGCGCGTTGACCAAATGCCAGGTCGAACGGTTGTGCGACCTGCCGAAGGGCCGCATGGTACAGGCTTTCCTCGCGGCGATCTCGCACCCTCGCCCCTCGGCGCGAGTGCTCGCGATGTACGGTGACTATGCCTGGAATGTCCTGGGAGACCATGAGCTCGGAAGGCGTATGACCGCTGACGCGGTCGAAACGCAGCCGGCGGAGCCGGCCTACCGGATCACCTTGGTGCGCATGCTCCTGAGCCAGGGGCGATCCGGCGATGCACGCCAGGCGCTGGAGGGACTGCAATCACTGAACGTCGGTGGCCGCCTGGATGCGGACATAGCCGCACTTCGTTCCCAGTTGCCTTGACGAGAAGGTTGCAGGTCGTGCGCCCAATGCAGGGGATGAACCGGTGAGCGGCATTGCCAGGCGGATCCGCGCCGCCGTCGGAACCGGCACGCTCCGTCGTTCCGTGGCGGGAACCGCCGCGGTAAAGGTAGGGGCCATGGGCGTGGCCTTCCTCTCCAGCCTCGTATTCGCCCGTTCGCTGGGTCCGCAGGGCTACGGCCTTTATGCCTACCTGCTCTCATGGGTCGCCGTAGTAACGATTCCTGCAAGCCTCGGCATACCGGGTTACCTTGTGAGGGAAGGCGCCCGCTCTCCGCAACAAGGCCGGGCGCTGCTCCGCTGGGCCGACCGGCGCATCCACCTGAGCGGCGCATTGGCCGCGATGCTCCTCGCAGGCGGCTGGTTGCTCCCGGACGCGGCCGACGCTCGCTGGCTTTTCCTCCTGGCCGCCCCGGTGCCCTGGCTCACCAACCTCAGCGGTGTCCGCCAGTCGTTGCTGCAGGCACACGGCTGGATCGTACGGAGCCAATGGCCACAGTTGCTGCTGGCGCCGTTGGCCATCGTCGTGGCGGCCGGCGCGCTTTGGCTAGGGCGAGGGAGCGTTTCGGTCAGCGAGCTCATGGTGATCTCCGGCCTGGCCGCGCTGCTGCCGCTCGCCATGAATGCCTACCAGTTGCGAGCCTTGCGGCAGCCCTCCCTTGGCGAGGTCAGGAGCGACCGGATTTCCCAGGCGCTTCCGTTCATGTGGCTCAACGCCCTCTTCCTGGTGAACAGCCGCACGGACCTAATCCTGCTCGGTGCGATCAAGGGGACGCACGAAGCGGGCATTTACGCGGTGGCGGCCCGCGCGGCGGAACTGGTTTCCTTCTTTCTCGCGGTCGTGAACATCGCGATAGGCCCACGCATTGCGCAACTGCACAGCAGGGGCGAGACAGGCCAGTTGCAGGCATTGGCAACGACGTCTGCCCGCTACGTGTTCCTGGTAGCTGCGGTACTGGCGACAGTCGCCATCGCTGGGGCCGGGTTCCTGCTGCGGCATTTCTACGGCGAGGCGTTCGCCGGAGGCACGATGAGCCTCCGCATCCTGGCCCTGGCCCAGCTCCTTTGCGCACTTGCCGGACCGGTCGGCGTCCTGCTGAACATGACCGAGCACACCGCGGCTTCCGCCCGCGCCTTCGCCTTGAGCGCCGCGCTGAATGTCGCGATGATACTTGCGCTCGTTCCGACCTTCGGGGCCGTCGGGGCGGCCACGGCGACAGGGTTGAGCACCGTATTCTGCTGCTGGCTACGATGGTCGATGGTTCGACGGCATCTGGGCATTCGTCCGAGTTGCCTCGGATTCTGACGCCACACTTCAACCCATCACGATAGGCACATGGCGCGAATAACGACTCCACCGAATGAAGGCGAGCAGCCGCATATCGCGCGCGAAGACGTTTACGGCTTCTTCGAGAACCGTGCCGCGCGAATCGACTCGCTCGGGCCCGTTCGCGCGGTCATCTACCAGGACAATCACCCCGACCTGGCCGAACGCAGGGACCGCGCCGAGAAGGAGCGGCTGCTTCCCATGCTCATGCTCGAAGGCGCGCAGCGCCTGCTCGACATCGGGTGCGGCACCGGAAGGTGGGCCGGCGATCTAATTCCTTCCTGCCGGCATTACCACGGTATCGACTTCAGCCCCGGTCTGGTGGCCCATGCAAGCCAACAGTTTTCAGAGCACGGGAACGCCCGGTTCTCCGTCGCATCGGCCGATGACTTTTCACTCGCGCGTCTGGGCGAAGTCGAACCGTTCGACCGCATCCTGTGCTGTGGCGTGCTGATCTATCTCAATGACGACGAGGTCATGAACGCCTTTCGCTGCATGGCTGCCAGCAGTGCACCCGAGACCCGGATTCTGCTGCGCGAACCCATGGGCACGCAGGGCCGCCTGACGCTCCAGAAGCATCATTCGGACGAACTCCAGCACGATTACAACGCGATCTACCGCACGCGCGACGAACTAGTGCGTTTGCTGCAGGCATCGATCCCGGGGGCGGGCTTCGCCATTCGCGCGGAAGGCGACCTGTTCCTCGATGTGTCCCTGAACAACCGCGCCGATACCCGCCAGCGCTGGATGATCCTGGAGCGTCCATGAGCACGGCCTTCTGCTTCGACCTGGATGGCACGATCTCGACGCTCGAAATCCTGCCTTGCATCGCGGCCGAACTAGGTGTTGCGGAAGAGATTGCCACTTTGACGCAGTTGACCATGGACGGGTTGATCCCATTCACCGACTCGATGCGACTGCGGACACTGATCCTTGGCCAGGTCGCGGTGGAGCGTGTACGTGAAATCGTGCGGGCGGTCCCCCTGGATCGCGCACTCACCGATTTCCTGCGCCAGCATCCGGCGCAGAGCTTCGTCGTTACCGGGAACCTGGATATCTGGGTCGAACCCCTGCTGCAAACCCTTGGCTGCCGCTGGTTCTGCTCGGAGGCTGCACACGACCAAGGGAGGCTGCGCCTCATGCGGGTGCTGGACAAGGGCCAAGCCGTCAGGGACCTCCGCGCCACAGGCCGCTTCGACCGCATCGTCGCGATCGGCGATGGCGCCAACGACGTACCCATGCTGCGGGATGCGGATGTGGCGATCGCGTACGGCGGCGTCCATGCGCCGGTCCACGCGACGATAAGCGCTTCCGATTTCGTCATCCACCATCCGGACTCCTTATGTACCCTGTTGAAGGCGCTGTAATCGCTTGCGCCGGCCTGGGCTCCCGGCTGGGGCTTGGCCTGCCCAAGTGCATGATCGAAATCGGTGGGCGAACCATCCTGTCCAGGCTGATCGAGTCGCTTTCGGCACGCGTGCCGCGGATACATGTCGTCGTCGGCTATCGCGAGGAACTGGTCATCGAACATTGCGCGCGGTTCCACCGGGAGGTGATCCTCGTGCGCAGCCCCTCTTTCCGCGACACCAACACGGCTCACAGCCTCCGGCTCGGCAGCGTCGGGTTCAAGCGCAAGGTGCTCTACCTGGACGGCGACCTGATCCTGGATGAGTCAACACTGGATCGGTTCATGACCCGCGCGGCGGAAGTCGATCTCCTGGTGGGGGCTACTCGCGCCAAGAGTGAACAGGCTGTATTCGTCTCGACCGAATCCGACCTGGACGGCCAGCCGGTATCGGTCACCGGCTTCCACCGATCGCCTCCGTCGAGCCTGGAATGGGCCAACGTGTTCGCGGGCTCGCCGGCATTGCTGCAGGAGGGCAACCGGTTCGTCTACGAGTGCATCGAGCCGGAACTTCCGGCCGCGGCGACCCGGATCGACCTCTTCGAGATCGATACCCCGGACGACCTCGCCACCGCCACGTCCGCGCTCGCGGCAAATGCGTTTCCCTCCGCGTAAGCCATGCCGCCGGAACCATGCCGCGCGCTGTTCCTGCTCCAGCGGCCGGAGGCCTGGGTCAACTTCGCCTCGATCTACGAGGCGATGCTCATGGATGATCTCTTCGAGCCGACCGTCTGGCTGTTGCCTTACAACGCGGGCGATCCGGCCCTCAGCCAGTCCAGACAGCCGGTCGCCCGCGACCTGCTCGCCGCCGAGGGAATCGCATACACGGAATGGCGGGCCGGGATGGTTCCCACCTCGCGCGAGTTCGACGTGGTGGTGTTCGGACACCCCTATGACCGGGAACGGCCGGCGGAGCTCTGGTTCGACCGCGTCGCCGCACAGATACCCGTGACTGTGTACGTCCCTTACGGCCTGGCGATGGGCGGAGGGCGAAAGAATCTGCGGTTGCAGTTTGCGCAGCCGACCCAGGTACGCGCCTCACTCGTGGTCGCTCGCTCGGACATGGAGCGAGAGCTCTACGCCGCGTACTGCCCTGGAGGGCAAGACCACGTGCAGGTGCTTGGGCACCCTCGATTCGACAGGCTCCAGCGGGAACTTGCCAGCCCTCCTCCCGACGATCTTGTCCAGCAGGTTGCAGGGCGCAAGGCGGTACTCTGGAACACGCATTTCAGTTTCGGTCCGGAGCACTCGCAGTCCTCGAACTTCTCGACCTTCGATCTGCTGGGGCCGGAAATCTTCCAGTTCGCACGCGATCACAAGGCTCGCTTCTGCCTTATCTGGCGTCCCCACCCGGGGTTATGGCCTGCCCTGCTACGCAACGGCTTGCTCACGGCCGATGATTTGCCGGTGCTTCGGGAAGAGCTCGCTGTGGAGGGGATCGTACTGGACGAACGGCCCCAGCACGCGCCCGCCTTCGCGGTCTCGGACGCCTTGATCACCGATGCCGGTTCGTTTTTGCTGGAGTACCTGGCGACCAACAAGCCGGTTCGCGCGCTGATCAATCCGGAAGGCGAGCCGCTCAATGAAGAAGCGGCGTTGCTCGTTGCCGGCTATGGCAGCATCTCGTCGCCGGACGACCTGAACGCCTTCCTTGAAGGGTTGTTGGCCGACGCGGTGGATGCTCCCGATCCGGCTCTGGTGCACCGCCATCTTCCCTTGCTCGACGGGAAGGCCGGCGCACGGGTCGTGCGCGCTATCGCCAGGTTGGGCGAGTTGGAGGAGCTCACCCTTCCGGAGCGCCTCCCGGTTGTCCCTATATGCAAGGCCGCATCCGGCATGGCGGAAACCGGTGTGACCTCCCAGCCGCACGGCACGCCTACGCTCGACCAGCTCTGCAGCAGGCTGTGGGCCTTGCGGGACAAAAAGCGCGCGGAAAGCCGCTGGCACAAGGCTGCGCGCCGCGCAGCCAAGGGCTTGCGAACCAGTGCGGTCGAGTGGGCCAAGTTGCATCCGGCCTTGCACCACCTCATCGCGAGGGCGCGCGCAGGCCGCTAACTGGGTGCGTCTCACCCGCGGCAGGCTGCATTCCCGAAAAAGCCTGGATGGCAATCGTCTTCCAGTCCATGTCCTGCGGCATGGTCGCGAGGACCGGCGTGGTCAGCTGCAGATGCAGGCATCTGGCGAGGTCGCCCGGATCCCCTGGCTCCGCCAATCTGTCCCGGAGAGCCCATGCCTGCTCCGGAAAGTTGTTCGTGAAATTCGGCGTGCGTGTGGTCACCACCGGACGCACGGCGGCTAGCGCCTCGGCGATCTTGTTGGAGGCGCCGGCATCCATGAAGGCGGAGCGGCGGTACGGCACCGCCAGCACGTCGCAACAGGCAAGCGCGCGTGGCATGTCCTCAAAAGGGACATTGCCGAGGTAACGTACGCCCGGTTGCCCGGTCCGGGTTCGACCGCAGTTTCCGCCCAGTAGCAGCTCGACGGGCAATCCCTCGGCGCGGAGCAACCCGACTGCCTCGATAAGGTCCTGCACGCCACGGTCCGGCTCCATGCTCCCGAAGTACCCGACGAGGCGCTTTTCCAGCGGCAGGCCAAACAGGAGCCGTGAGGCATCCTTTTCCAGTGGGTGGAACCGTCCGGTGTCCACGCCGTTGGGGACAAGAAGGCTGGATCCGCCTAGTGGTGCAATCTGGCTCTGCAATGTCCGGCTGGCAAAAAACCGGACATCGGCATCACGCAGCAACCCACCAAACAGGTCCTTCCCGAAGGGCCTTCGGTAAGCTCCGAACTCGTCGTACTTGTCGTAGACATCGAAAACGAAGCGTGCAGGCAAACGCCGCGCAAGCCATCGACCGAGCGTGCCGATGTAGCAATCGCCGCTTGCGACCACGAGGTTCGGGCGGCCCACGGAGGATGCCCTCAGGTAATAGCGTGCCAGGCGTCCGAGCCAGGCAAGCCCCCGTACCGGGGTAGAGATGACCTGCAGCGAACCATCCTGGCTGCGCTCGGCAGTGCGGCCGTGGTAATCGAGGAGCCACAAGCTGACTGACACGTTCTCGAGGCACGACCAGTGCCGGGGAAGCTGGTAGATCCGGCCGTATCGCTCGGTCAGCGCGTCCCGGTTGGTGTAATGCCGCTTTCCGATGAAGAGCACGTTCACCGTCATAGGCCAAGTGCCCTTGCGATCCGGTCGCCGAACAGCGGCCAGGCAAACGCCTTCGCGAACTCGATAGCCGACCTGCCCAGAACCTCGCGCCGTTCCAACACGTCGAGCACGGCCAATGCAAACGACGGATAGTCTCCCGGAGCGACCAGCCGTCCGGAGCGGGACTCGTCCACCGCATCCACCACGCCCCCGGTCGCGAAGGCGACCGTCGGAAGGCCGTGGGCGGCAGCTTCGATGGCCACCATGCCGAATCCCTCGGGATCGGATTGGATCTGCCTGACCGGGAAGACGTGCACGTCGGCCGACCGGTAGACCTCGGCAAGTCGACGACGATCGGTGATCACGCCCAGGAAGACCACGTGGTCATTCACGCCGGCACGCACTGCCGCCTGGCGGATGCTTTCGGGACTCTGGCCGGTCGCGTGCAGCGCCTCGGCGGGCACGTCGCCGACCACCAGTAGCTTCGTGCCCGGTCGATCCGCCACGATGCGCGGGAGCGCTAAGGAAACGAATTCACGCAACCCCTTGCGAGAACTAAGTCGCCCCACCGATAGGAGCAGTGGCCCTTCACCCAGTTGCAGATCATGGCGCAGCGAGCAGGGCACTTGGGCAGCAGGTCCATCCGGCAATTGGACACCCGGATGGACCACTTCGATCGAATCCGCACGCACGCCCGCTTCCTCGGCCATCGCGCGGGAAGCCTGGCTGTTGACGACCACCCGATCCAGCCGGCGAATGGCCGGCAACCAGATGTGCCGGTACACCGCATGCGGGGCCACGATATCCAGCCCGTGCAGGTACACCGCGCCGAGGGCGCCACTTGCTTTAGCGGCAAGCAGAGCGGCCACCGCGGTCAACCCACTGCCTGCCAGCACGACCTGCGGTCTGAATCGCATCGCCTCGCGCAGCGCCGCGAACTGGCAGCCAAGCAGGAAACGCCATAGCGGTCTCTGGGGTACCTCGCGAACCTCCGCATCGTCAGGGACGAGCGCCGCGCAGCCCGACGGGCCGATGATGCGCACGTCAGCCCACCGCATGAGCTCCGCCGCCATATGCCAGTTGAGCTGCTCCATTCCTCCCACGAGCGGAGGCAAGTTCCGGGTGATCAGGAGAACCCGGGGGCGCCTCGCTTCAGTCATCGCGGCGGTAGGTGAGCGAGGTGATCTGTTCGGAGACGAGCCCGATGAGGAAGACGATGACTGCGGCGCTCCACAGCATCGAGCTACCGTTGGTCAGGCGCCCGGAGTGCAGATAGGTCCAGAGGTAATTCAGGCATCCCAGCAGGAAGAACAGCACGCTCGCCGGCGCGAACAGCTTCAGCGGCGAGTACAACGTGGCGATCTTGAAGATGATCAGCAGGAACCTCAAGCCATCCCGAAGCGGCCGGATGTGGCTCTTGCCCACGCGCTGGGCCGCCTTGATGGGCACGTAGGCCACCGGGTAGGCGCTGCGGAAGAAGGCCATGGTGCTGGTGGTGGGGTAGGAAAACCCGTTGGGCAGCAGGTAGAGAAATTCACGGAATCGATCCGCACGCACGGCGCGGAAACCCGAAGTCAGGTCCAGGACCGGGTGGCCAGTCATGTGCGTAGCTAGCCAGTTGTACAGCGTGTTGGCCAGGCCGCGCCCGACGCCCGCCTGGCTGCCCCAGTCGCGCGCGCCGATCGCCATGTCGTAGCCATCCTGCAATCGGGCCAGCAGGCGATCGATGTCGGCAGGGTCGTGTTGGCCATCGCCGTCCATGAAGACCAGGCATTCGCCTCGCGCCGCCCGCGCGCCACGCTTGATCGCCGCGCCATTGCCCATCGAATAGGGCGAGGACAGGCAGTCGACCTCGTTGGCCGCGCAGATGGCCCGCGTGTCGTCCGTCGAGCCGTCGTCGACCACGATGATTTCCGCGTCCGGCTGCGCGATACGCAGCGCCGGCAGCAGGCGGGCGAGCGCCCCCGCTTCATTTTTCGCGGGCAGGATGATGCTCAGGCGTTTCAAATTGGTTCCCCCGGGTATCGGTTGATCATAACGCGGGGCACAACAGCGAAGGACGCCCACCCTCGCTGGCACGCCCGCCTCTGTGCCGGACGGCACATTTTGCGGCGGCAGCTCCCGCGCGCCTGTATCACCACGCCGCCGTTGCGGAAACGGCGTAGCCCGCCGGGCTATTTGTGACACGCGTGGCGGCTTTCGGCGCTTCGGATCCGCCCCCGGCGGCACCAGATGACCGCGCCGCATTTCTAAGGTAAATTCCTTGTCAATAAGGGGGCTTAAGGCCGGAATCTATCATGTCATCCCAATTGCAACCGTCGCTCGCGGGCCTGACCGGTATGGCGCGTCGCCTAGTGTCCGAGGGCGTGCTGCCAGAGACGGATGTCCGCAAGGCGGTCGCCGATTCGGCCCAGCAGAAAATCTCGCTGGCGGCCTGGCTCCTCGATCACGGGCTGGTCGAGAGCGCCAGGCTCACCCAGGTGGCCTCTGCCGAGTTCGGCATGCCGATGATGGACGTAAGCACGATCGCCTCATCGTCCATGCCTGTGAACCTGATCAGCGAAGCGCTGATGACCAAGCATCAGGCACTGCCGCTGTTCAAACGTGGCAAGCGTCTGTTCGTGGGTATCGCCGACCCGATGCAGTCGCACGCGCTTGACGAGATCAAGTTCCATTCCAACTGCATGGTCGAGCCGATCCTGGTGGAGCGGGGACAGCTGTCCCGCGCCATCGATGGTGCGCTCGCGGCGGTAAGCGCGACGATGCCCGAGATGGGCAGCGACGAGTTCGACGACCTGTCGCTGGATACAGCCGACGAGGATGTTGCCGACAGCACGGGCATCGACGCCACCGGCGGCGACGACGCGCCGGTGGTCAAGTTCGTCAACAAGATCCTGGTCGATGCGATCCGCCGCGGCGCCTCGGACATCCATTTCGAGCCGTTCGAGACCAACTTCCGCGTGCGCCTGCGCATGGACGGCATGCTGCGCCCGGTGGCCAACCCGCCGATGAAAATGGCCAGCCGCATCTCCTCGCGCCTGAAGGTGATGGCCGGCCTGGACATCGCCGAACGCCGCGTACCGCAGGACGGCCGCATCAAGCTGAACCTCTCCAAGAGCCGCTCGATGGACTTCCGCGTGAGCACGCTGCCCACGCTGTTCGGCGAGAAGATCGTGCTGCGTATCCTGGACAGCTCCTCGGCCAAGCTGGGCATCGACAAGCTCGGCTACGAGGAGGCCCAGAAAAAACTCTATCTGGACGCCATCCACAAGCCCTACGGCATGGTGCTGGTGACCGGCCCGACCGGTTCGGGCAAGACGGTGTCGCTGTACACCGCGCTCAACATCCTCAACACGCCGGAGCGCAACATCTCCACCGTCGAGGACCCGGTCGAAATCCGCGTCGAGGGCATCAACCAGGTCCAGCAGAACGTAAAGCGCGGCATGACCTTTGCCGCGGCGCTGCGCTCGTTCCTGCGCCAGGATCCGGACGTGATCATGGTCGGCGAGATCCGCGACCTGGAAACCGCCGAGATCGGCATCAAGGCGGCGCAGACCGGTCACATGGTGCTCTCCACTCTGCACACCAATGATGCGCCGCAAACCATCGCCCGCCTCATGAACATGGGCATTCCGCCCTATTCCATCACCTCATCGGTGACGCTGGTGATTGCCCAGCGGCTGGCTAGGCGCCTGCACGATTGCAAGAGGCCGCAGAACCTGCCGCCGCACGTGCTGCTGGCCGCCGGCTTCAGCCAGGACGACATCGATGCGGGCCTGACGCTGTACGAGGCGGTCGGCTGCGAGCACTGCAACGAAGGCTACAAGGGCCGAGTGGGCATCTACCAGGTCATGCCGATGACCGAAGAGATCCAGCAGATCGTGCTTCAGGGGGGCAATGCGCTGCAGATCGGAGAGGTCGCACGCAAGATCGGCGTCAACGACCTGCGCGCCTCGGCGCTGCTGAAGGTCAAGGCCGGGGTCACCAGCCTGGCCGAGATCGATCGCGTCACCAAGGATTGAGAAACGGGAGCGGGCGTTCCGCAGACCGCGAAGTTGCGCGGGGCGCCACGAAATGACCCGCCAGATTTGGCATAAGCTCCACCGTCGACCGGCCGCGCGAGCGGCCGTCGCGAATCGAACCACCGGGGGAATCGGGCATGGCTACGGCTAACGCACTCGCGAAGAACGCGAACCTGGGCGCCCAGCGCGCCGAGGTCAGCAGGTTGACCATGTACGACTGGGTCGCGCTGGACAAGCGCGGCAAGCGCATGAAGGGCGAAATGCCGGCGAAGAATGCATCGCTGGTCAAGGCCGAGCTGCGTCGCCAGGGGATGAACCCGCAAACGGTGCGCGAGAAGTCCAAGCCGCTGTTCGGCGCGACCGGCAAGAGCGTGAAGCCGGGCGACGTGGCGGTCTTCAGCCGGCAGATCGCCACCATGATGGCCTCCGGCGTGCCGATGGTGCAGTCCTTCGAGATCATCGCCGGCGGACAGAAGAACGTCCGTTTCAAGAATATGTTGATGGACGTCAAGCAGGCCATCGAAGGTGGCGCCTCGCTGCACGAGGCACTGGGCAAGTATCCGGTGCAGTTCGACGAGCTCTACCGCAATCTGGTCCGCGCCGGCGAGTCCGCGGGTGTGCTCGATACGGTGCTCGACACGGTGGCGACCTACAAGGAACGTACCGAGGCGATCAAGAAAAAAATCAAGAAGGCGTTGTTCTATCCGGCGATGGTGCTGGCCGTGGTGTTTCTGGTCACCATGATCATGCTGTTGTTCGTGGTGCCCGTGTTCGCGCAGACCTTCAAGGACGCCGGCGCCGACTTGCCCGCTCCGACGCAGTTCGTGCTCAGCGCTTCCAATTTCATGATGAGCTACTGGTGGATCGTGATCGGCGTGGTAGTCGGTTCGATCACCGGCATCATCGCGGGCAAGAAGCGGTCGCTCAAGTTTGCTCACCTGCTCGATCGCATCTTCCTGCGTCTGCCGGTGATGGGCGAGATCCTGCGGCAGTCGGCAATTGCCCGCTTCGCCCGCACACTCGGCGTTACCTTCAGGGCCGGCGTGCCGCTCGTCGAGGCGCTCGATGCCGTGGCGGGCGCCACGGGCAGCATCACGTACGGTGACGCGGTGCGCCAGATGCGCGATGACATCTCGGTGGGCCACCAGCTCCAGCTTTCGATGCGCCAGACCGGCCTGTTCCCTAACATGGTGGTGCAGATGACCGCCATCGGCGAGGAATCCGGCTCGCTGGACAGCATGCTGTTCAAAGTGGCCGAGTTCTACGAAGAAGAGGTCAGCAACATGGTCGATACCCTGTCGACCCTACTCGAGCCGCTGATCATGGTCGTGCTGGGCGTGCTGGTGGGCGGCATGGTGGTGTCGCTGTACCTTCCGATCTTCAAGCTCGCTGGCACGGTTTAACAGCCCGCGCGGTCGTCCTGGATCGGGGCAACAGTTGATCCCAACGGTGGTTTGTGGAAAAGGCCTCTGTCCAGAGCAGAAGCGGTCCGGACCGCGCTCATAACGGCGGCCGCTCATTGGACTAAGCATGCTCGAACTTCCGCTCTGGCTCTGGCTTGTGTTTGCCGGCATGCTCGGCCTCCTCGTAGGCAGCTTTCTCAACGTGGTGATCCTGCGCCTGCCCGCGCGGCTGGAAGCGCGGTGGCGACGCGAGGCCCAGGAAGAGCTTGCGCTGGAAGTCGCAGACCAGCCGCTGCCGCCGGGCATCGTGCGCGAAGCCTCGCACTGCCCGCACTGCAAGCATCCGTTGTCGGCGGGGGACAACATTCCGCTGTTCGGCTGGCTGCTGTTGCGCGGGCGCTGCCGCTATTGCCGGGAACCGATATCCATCCAGTACCCGCTGGTGGAATGTCTCTCCGGCATGCTGAGCGTGCTGGTGGTGTGGAAGTTCGGTCCTGGCTGGTCGGCGCTGGCGGGACTGGTGTTCACCTGGGTACTGATCGCCGCCGCAGGCATCGACTTCCGCACCCAGTTGCTCCCCGACCAGCTCACCCTCCCGTTGCTGTGGCTCGGCCTGCTGCTGTCGTTGCTGCCGATGTTCGTGCTGCCGGGGTCGGCCATCCTTGGCACGGCACTGGGGTACTTGAGCCTGTGGAGCGTGTACTGGCTGTTCAAGCTGCTCACCGGCAAGGAAGGCATGGGCTATGGCGATTTCAAGCTGCTGGCCGCGCTGGGCGCATGGATGGGACCGGGTGCTTTGCTGCCGGTGGTGCTGCTCTCATCGCTGGTTGGTGCGGTAGTGGGCGGCCTGTTGATCGCCCTGCGCAAGCACGGCCGCGAGATGCCGATGCCCTTCGGCCCGTTCATCGCGATGGCCGGCTGGATCTGGTTCGTTGCCGGCGAGCCGCTGCTGCAGGGCTACCTTCACCTGACCGGGTTGCGGTGAACGCGCGCCGCGCTTACGTCGTGGGCCTGACCGGCGGCATTGCTGCCGGGAAGACCGCGGTCACCCGGCGCTTCGAGGCGCTGGGCGTGCCGGTACACGATGCGGACGTGGCCGCGAGGGTGGTGGTCGAGCCCGGCAGCGACGGCCTGGCGGCGATCGTCGACGCGTTTGGCCCGGAGGTGCTCGATGCACAGGGGCGCCTCGATCGCGCGGCCATGCGCCGCCGCGTGTTCGCCGACGCCACGGCCAGGCAAGCGCTGGAAGCGATCATCCATCCGCGCGTGCGCGAGTGGCTGCACCAGCACGCACTGGCCGAAACCGCGCCCTACTGCCTGCTGGCCATCCCGCTGCTGGCCGAGAACATCGCCCACTACCGCTGGCTCGACCGCATCCTCTTGGTAGACGTACCGGAACCGGTGCAACTCGAACGCCTGATCGCCCGTGACGGCATCGATCGTCCGCTCGCCGAGCGGATGCTGGCGCAGCAGGCCAGCCGGACCGAACGACTGGCGCTGGCGGACGACGTGATCGACAACAGCAGCAGCGAAGCGGCGCTCGATGCCCATGTGCAAGCGCTGCATCGGACATACTTGGCGTTGGCCGCGCGGGCCGGAGCGAACGCGTCCCGCTCTTGGTAAAAGTCCGCCCGCTTGCAGGCGACGCCTTTCCATCGCCCGCCTACAAGAGCATCGCTTACGAGTGGCTCCTACAATGGCTGCGCGGGCACTTTTGAGAGGGCCCTGAGAATTTCCCGGTCCGCCGGCGCCAGGATCGCCAGCGCGATATCCGACGGCAAGCGCCATTGCAGTGCCTGCCCCTCCATCGAGCGTGGCGTCCCGTGCCATGCATCCACCCGCCAGGCGTCCAGCAGCAGAGCGCGTTCACCGTAATTCCATGAAACCTGGATCAAGGGCGTAACGCTATCCAGGTCAACCTCGACGTCCAGTTCCTCGCGCAATTCGCGCACCAGGCCCGCTGCCGGCGATTCACCGGGCTCCAGCTTGCCGCCGGGGAACTCCCACATGCCGGCGAGGTGTTTGCCGGGCGGCCGTTGCGCGAGCAGGACGCTACCGGCCGGGTCGATCAGCACGCCGGCCATCACGTGCATGGCGGGAGCGGCCAACGGGGTCAGGACTCGCGCACGTACTCGACCATGTCGAAGCTGTACTCGTGCTCGCCATCAGCCTTGTGGTGGGTGCGTGCGACTTCGGTCCAGTCGCGCAGATGGATGCCGGGAAAGAAGGTGTCGGCGCCCTCGACGGCCGCGCCGACCCAGGTCAGGTACATGCGTCGCGCCTGCGGTAGGGCCGCTGCATAGACCTGGCCGCCACCGATCACCATCAGGCCGGTGCCGCCTGCGCGTGCTTGCGCCTCCTCCAGCGAGCGCACGGCGATCTGGCCAGGGAAAGGCGCCTCGTGGCGTCGCGACAGCACCAGATTGTGCCGGTCCGGCAAGGCCCGGCCGATCGCCACCGCCGTGTTGTAGCCCATCAGCACGTACTTGCCGAGGGTCAGCTGCTTGAACCAGCGCAGGTCGTCCGGCAGGTGCCAGGGCAACTGCCCTTTGCGACCGATGGCGAAGTTCTCATCCAGTGCGGCGATCAACGAAATGGACATCGGTGCTCCAGGGGCGTGTGGATGGTGCAGCCGGCTCACGGGCCCGCTTGGGGCCGCCTGCCATGCTTCGGTCCATTGTAGCCACTCGAAAGCAGCAGATACCGTCCGGGGCGAGGTGACCCATGCCCACCATCCTTCCCTGGAGGGAAAGACTTCAGGGCGCGCCTCCAGGTTCCCTCCCCTTCGAGCAGAAGCCTCGGAGGCCGACTCCTGGCTTCCTCCCCTTCAAGCGGCGGACGCGGTGGGTGGGTGTCGGCAGCCAATACGCGGGAGCCCAACCCCGTAGCTGCCCTACTCGCCGTCCTCCTGCTGCGTCGCACCCGGGTCCGGCTCGTCGTCGTAGATCGCCACGTGAGGCACGCCATCGGCACCGATCCAGCCGCGATACATGCCGTCGGTATTGAACGGCATGGCTATGTGGCCCCTCGCATCCAGCGCGATGGCGCCGCCGTTGCCACCCATCGCGGGGATCTCCTGGTTGATCACCTCGGCAGCGGCGCGCTCCAGCGGTACGTGCATCAGCGATACGCGCATGCAGATCGCATGCGCCGCCACGGTGCGGAGATAAAATTCGCCCCAGCCCGTGCCGGAGACCGCGCAATCCGCGTTGGCGTAGGTGCCGGCGCCGATGACCGGCGAATCGCCCACCCTGCCCCAGCGCTTGTCGGTCATGCCGCCGGTCGAGGTGCCGGCCGCCAGATGGCCCTGTGCATCCAGCGCCACGGCGCCGACAGTGCCGAAATGCTTGGCCGTCTCCACGTCCGAATGCGGCTTGCCCTCGCGATCTTCCTTCAGCGCTTTCTGCAACTGCTGCCAGCGTTGCTCGGTGCGAAAATACGACGGATCGACCAGCGTGACGCCTACTTCCCGCGCGAACGCCTCGGCACCGTCGCCGACCAGCATCACGTGCTGCGATTTCTCCAGCACTGCGCGCGCCAGCAGGATCGGGTTCTTCACGCGGTGCACGCCGGCGATCGATCCGGCGCGCAGGGTGTCACCGTCCATGATCGCCGCGTCCAACTCGTTGCGACCGTCATGGGTGAACACCGAGCCCTTGCCGGCGTTGAAATTGGGATCGTCCTCCAGCACCGTCAGCGCCGCGGTTACGCCATCCAGCGCCGGCTTGCCCGCCTTGAGCTGTGCGTAGCCGCTCTCGAGCGCGCGGGCGAGCGCCGCCCGGACCTCCTTTTCCTTTGCCGGGTTCATGTCGCGCCGGATGACCCCGGACCCGCCATGGACGATCAGGACGGGCGTGGTGGCGGCATGGCTCATGGCAGCGATCCCCAAGGCGGTCAGGGCGGCGAACACACGCAGCGGCTTCACTTGGATGTCTCCCGGCGGTGGCCACCGAGTATATCCAGCCGCGCCGGTCTGCCGAGCAGGCGCGGCAGGAACACGCCCCGCGCAGGCTGGTGGCCGTGGGGAGTTGTCGCAGGCGCGGCGGCTGGCGGCCACGCGCAAGGTGCGCTCCCACCGGATTTCGTTGGGACGCTGGCGCAGGTGGCTGGCGGTCGCGCACGAGGTTTCACTTGGTGCTGTTGCAGGTGCGGATGCCGCGCAGTTCTCGCCGATGGATCGTGCCGAAGGGCTTGCGACCTTGGTACGACGCGGCGCGCCTGCGTTCCATCGTATCCTTGGCAGCTGACTCTCCATCCGGAAGGCACTGCTATGGACAAGGTGTATGCAAGCGCGGAGGCGGCTCTCGAGGGCCTGCTGTTCGACGACATGACGATCGCCGCCGGCGGTTTCGGCCTGTGCGGCATCCCCGAGAACCTGATCGGCGCATTGCTGGACGCCGGCACCAAGGGACTGACCATCGTCGGCAACAACGCTGGCGTGGACGATTTCGGCATGGGCCCGCTGCTGAAGACCCACCAGGTCAAGCGCGTGTACGCCTCCTATGTCGGCGAGAACAAGGAGTTCGAGCGCCAGGTGCTGTCCGGCGAGCTGGAACTTCACCTCACGCCGCAGGGCACGCTGGCCGAGAAGCTGCGCGCCGGCGGCGCCGGCATCCCGGGCTTTTACACGCGCACCGCGTTCGGCACCAAGCTGGCCGAGGGCAAGGAAACCAAGGTCTTTGACGGCAAGGAATACGTGCTCGAAGAAGCGATCCACGCCGACGTTTCCATCGTTAAGGCGTGGAAGGGCGACCGCCTGGGCAACCTGGTGTTCCGCGAGACAGCGCGCAACTTCAACCCGATGATCGCTACCTGCGGCAAGACGTGCGTGGCCGAGGTCGAACACCTGGTCGAGGTCGGCGAGCTCGACCCAAACAACGTCCACGTGCCGGGCATCTACGTCGACCGCATCGTGCAGGGCGCGAAGTACGAGAAGCGCATCGAGTTCCGCACGGTCGCCGGCGCCAACACCGGCAAGGAAAACCCGACCCGTTCGGCGATGGCCCAGCGCGCGGCGAAGGAACTGCGCGATGGCTTCTACGTGAACCTGGGCATCGGCATTCCCACGCTGGTCGCCAATTACATCCCCGAGGGCATGGACGTGATCCTGCAATCGGAGAACGGCCTGCTCGGCATCGGCCCCTTTCCGACGGAGGACCAGATCGACCCGGACCTCATCAATGCCGGAAAGCAGACCATCACCACCCTGCCCGGCTCGGCCTTTTTCTCCAGCGCAGATTCGTTCGCGATGATCCGCGGCGGCCATATCGACCTGTCGATCCTGGGCGGCCTGGAGGTTTCGGCCACCGGCGACCTGGCCAACTGGATGGTGCCGGGCAAGATGGTCAAGGGCCCGGGCGGCGCCATGGACCTGGTCAGCGGCGTCAAACGCGTGGTCGTGCTGATGGAACACACCGCGAAGGACGGCTCGCCCAAGATCAAGCCCCAGTGCGACCTGCCGTTGACCGGCAAGGAAGTGGTGGATCTGATCATCACCGATCTTGCGGTGTTCGAGGTCGACAAAGGCAAGGGCTTGACCCTGGTCGAGCTCCACCAGGGCGTGACGCTCGACGAGGTCAAGGCCAAGACCGGTTGCGAGTTCGCCGTGTCGCCCTCGCTGAAGAGCTGAGCACCTCGCCCCCTGCAGACGCGCCCCTGGGCTCGCCCACCCTCCGGGTCGCGCCCAGGGGGCGCTCTTACGTCAGGGCGCTCTCCTGCAAGTGGCTGCCCGCTCAGGCCGGCAGCGTTTCCGGAAAGCGAATGCTCGCGATGTGCTCGCTGCCGTCGCGCGTCTGCAGTTCCAGCGGCCAATGGAAGCGCTCGCTGATGCGTTGGGCGATCGCCAGTTCGAAGCCGTGCCGGTCGATCGCCGGCGCGTCCTCCACGCGATTGGACACTGCCACCGCGCCGGGGAGCACGGTGATCAGGATCGTGCCGTGGTCGGCCTGCTGGCTGGCGTTGCGGATCAATTGCCAGCACAACACCATGAACACCCGCGGCGAGGCGCGCAGTGCGAAGCGCGCCGGCTCCTCGATCTTCAACTCGACCGCCCGGCCTTCGAGCATCTGCCGAAGGTCGTCCATGCTCTTGTGCAGGACGTCGTTGACGACGAACTCCTCCTCGCCTGCCCCGACGTCCGACTCCCGGGCCAGGATCAGCAACGCCTCGATCAGCGCCTCCATCTCGCGCGTGGCACGCTGGATACGCTTGACCGAGCGCACGCCGAACTTGCTGAGTTCGGATTCGTCGGTGAGCATGTCGGCCGACATCTTGATCACGGTCAACGGGCTGCGCAGCTCGTGGCTGGCGTCACGGGTGAAGTTGCGCTCGCGCTGGTTGTAGCCGGCGATGCGCGTGGCAAAGCCGTGCAGGCCGCGCGCAAGCGTCACCACGTCCGCGTCGGCCTGGTCGGAGAGGCGCGTAGGCGCCAGCGCGTCCAGGTCCGGCTCTTCGTCCCAGGCGTCGATAACGCGCGCGAGCCGGCCGACCGGCCGCCACTGCCGCCGTGCCGCCAGCCATGCCAGGGCGCTGATGACGGCAAGCAACACCAGTATCGCCACCGGTGGCGCGACGCCGTACACGCCCAGCATGACGCAGATGACCACGCCGATCAGGTGCAGGCCGAAGATCAGCGCAAGCCGGCGGTGGAACGCACCGGCCCCCCTCCGTCCTCCGCCCTGTTTCCTTGGCAATCCCCTGACCATACCTGTTGTTGCGATGCTCACCTCGCTCGATCAGGCGGTGGCCGTCGCCACTTCCGTTTCCAGGTCGGCCAAGCGGTAGCCTGCCGAATGGATCGTGTGCAGCAACGGACGGTCGAACGGCTTGTCGATCACGCGGCGCAGGTTGTACAGGTGCGAGCGCAGGGTGTCCGAATCGGGCAGCGTGTCGCCCCAGATCTCCCGCTCGATGTCGCGACGGCTGACCACGCGGGGCGATTCGCGCATCAGGATCGCAAGCAGCTTCAGGCCGATCGGCGAGACGGTCAGCTCCTGCCCGCCGCGGGTCAGGCGCAGGGTGGCGGTGTCGAGCGTCATGTCGCCGACGGTGAGCACCTCGGAGGACACCTGGCGGCGATCGCGGCGGATCAGGGCGCGCAAGCGGGCTTCCAGCTCACGCACCTCGAACGGCTTGACCAGGTAATCGTCCGCGCCGGCTTCCAGGCCGATCAACTTGTCTTCGAGCGTGTCGCGCGCGGTAAGCATGAGCACCGGCGTGGACTTCTTGGCGTCCTTGCGCAGCTTGCGACACACGTCCAGGCCGTCCATGCCTGGCAGCATAAGATCCAGCACGATGACGTCGTAGCTGTTCGACACGGCCAGGTGCAGGCCACTGACGCCATCGGCCGCATAGTCCACCGAATAGCCCCGACGCTCCAGGAATTCTCCAACCATCTCAGCAATTTGCCGGTTGTCCTCGACCAGCAGGATCAAGCCGGACTGTTCGTCGCGCAGGCTCATGGTCCCTCCGTTGGTGGTTTTCACAAATGTGAAGAGCTAACGATCCGGCGGGTGACAGCAGCGTGAAAGCTTTAAACGCGTGATTCAGCACGGGTTTTTGTCGAGCCCGCTGGCGGGGTGCGAGCCCTTTCAGCGTAGCAGTGGTGCGAGCTGGGCCCAAACCGTGGCAAACACGGTCGGCTCGCCCGCGGCGGTGGGATGCAGGCCATCGGCCTGCATGAGCGACGGGTCAAGCGCGACTTTTTCGAGAAGGAAAGGCACCAGCGCCGTGCGTTTGCTGCGTGCGAGATCGGCGTATACGCCGCGCAGCGCCTCGCGGTAGCGCGGTCCGTAGTTCACCGGCAATTCGATACCCACCAGCAGCACCTTGACGTGCGCCTGGTGCGCCATGTCGATCATGGCCGCGAGGTTGTCCTTCATCGCCGCCAGCGGCAGGCCGCGCAGGCCATCATTGCCACCGAGCTCCAGCACGAGCACGTTCGGCTTGTACGTCTCGAGCAGCGCCGGAAGATGGTGCCGCCCGCTCAGTGTGGTCTCGCCGCTGATGCTGGCATTGACCACGCGCCAGGGCGGCTCCATCTTGCCAAGGCGTACTTCCAGCAGATGCACCCAGCCCTGGTTCGCGGCGATGTTGTGCGCGGCCGACAGCGAATCACCCAGCACCAGTATCGTCCTGGTCGCGGCCGTCTTCGGCGCGGCCGCCAGCGTGGCGCCGCTCCATCCCATCCACAACAGGGCCAGCAACCCGAGGACTCGACGCATGAGTGAATCTTCCCGACCGCTTCTGGAGGCCCGCGATGTTAGCAAGACGGTCCGAGGCCCCGAGGGGAAGCTGGATATCCTGGCCGGCGTGAGCCTTGCGGTGCACGCCGGCGAGAGCTTCGCGATCGTCGGCGCGTCGGGCTCGGGCAAGACCACGCTGCTCGGCTTGCTGGCCGGGCTGGACGTGCCCAGCGCCGGCGCCATTCATCTGGACGGCCATGCGCTGCAGGCGACGGACGAAGAGGCGCGTGCGGACCTGCGTCGGCGGCTGGTCGGTTTCGTGTTCCAGTCCTTCCACCTGCTGCCGGCGCTCACCGCGGAGGAAAACGTGATGCTGCCGCTGGAGCTGGAAGGCCGCGACGATGCGCGCGAACGGGCGCACGATGCACTCGATGCGGTCGGGCTGCATGCGCGCCGGCGTCATTACCCCGCACAGCTCTCCGGTGGCGAGCAGCAGCGCGTGGCGATAGCGCGCGCCTTCGTGCACGGTCCGCGGGTGTTGTTCGCCGACGAGCCCACCGGCAACCTGGACCAGCGCACCGGGCGGCACGTGGCTGACCTGTTGTTCGCGCTCAACCGCGACCATCACACCACACTCGTGCTGGTGACCCACGACGCGCAACTGGCCGCGCGCTGCGCCCGTGGCGTGGAGCTGATGGAGGGCCGTGTCGCCGCACCGGCCGACGCCCGATGAGGCGCCGCAACGCTATGCGAAAGTACCCCGCGCGCGACCGCCCTGTGCGGCCACCGGCCGGTCGCGGAGCGGCCGCATGAAGCTGCTCCGCCTCGCCCTGCGCACCCTGCGCCGCGAATGGCACCTGCCGGAACTGCGCACGCTGGCCACCTCGCTGCTGCTGGCCGTCGTGGCCCTCGGCGTGGTCGCCACGCTCGCCAGCCGTGTCGAACGCGGCCTGCTTGCCAGCGCCGCGGAGCTGATCGGCGGCGATGCCGGCCTGTCCGCGCCACAGGCGGTGCCATCGGCCTACGCCGACGAAGCGCACAAGCGCGATCTGGCGGTGACCCGCAGCGCCGGCTTCCCCAGCGTGGCTTTCGCCGGCGAGCGAGGCCAGTTGCTCGACGTCGATGCCGTCGATGGCGCCTGGCCGTTGCGCGGCACGCTGCAATTGGCCATGCACGGCGCTACTTCCGGCGGTCACGGACCCGCGGCCGGCACCGTGTATCTCGACCATCGCGCGATGGTCGCGTTGGGCCTGACCGCGGGCGACCGCGTGCAGCTGGGCGGCCAGGAACTGGTTGTCGCGGCCGAACTGGTGAGCCAGCCCGACGGCGGCCAACTGGTGGCCATGGCCCCGCGCGCGCTGATGAACCTTGCCGATGCGCGGCGCGCCGGCCTGCTCGGCGTGGGCAGCCGTGCGCGCCACCGCCTGCTCGTCGCCGGGACGCCCGCGGCGGTCGGCAGCTGGCTCGCCTGGGTCAAGGGTCGGCCGCTACCCCAGGGCGCGGAGCTGGTGACGCCCGAACAGACCCAGGAACGCATGCGCAACGCGTTCGATCGCGCCGGTGCGTTCCTGCGCCTGACCGCGTTGCTGTCGGCCCTGCTGGCCGGCGTGGCGATCGCGCTGGCGGCGCAACGCTACGCGCGGCGCAAGACCCCTGAAATCGCCCTGCTGCGGGCGCTGGGAACCGCGCGCTCCCGCGTGCTCGCCCTGTTGCTGGCGACCTTGGGCGCGCTTGCTCTGCCAGCGGCCGCCCTGGGCGTGCTGTTGTCGTGGGCCTTGGCCGAAGGCGCCTGGCGTCTGGCCGGCGCCACGTTCGTGCACGTGCCTACCACCTTGCCCCTGTTGCCGGCGCTGGGGGCCGCGGCGATGGGCCTGGCGGTGCTTGCCGGTTTCGCGCTGCCGCCGCTGGCCCGCCTGGCCGAGGTGCCACCGGTGGCCGTGTTCCGCGCCAGCATGGCGCGCCGCGTGCGTCGCGTGGACGTGCTCTACCTGGCGCCGGCGCTGGTCGCGCTGGCGCTGATCTGGACCCAGAGTGGCTCGGCCAAGCTGGCCGGCATCCTGGCTGTCAGCCTGTTTGGCGTCGCCGCGCTTGCCGCCCTGCTCGCGCTGATGCTGCTGTGGTTCGCGCGGCGCATCGCTCCGGGCGCGCATCCGGCGCTGCGGCTGGGCCTGGCCGCACTGGCGCGGCGGCGGGGCCTGAGTACGGTGCAGGCCACCGCGCTCAGCCTCGGCCTGGTCGCCCTGCTGCTGCTCGCGGTGGTCGCGCCGGCGTTGCTCGAAGGTTGGCGCCGCGAGCTGCCGCCGGATACTCCCAACTGGTTCGTGCTCAACCTGCAGGACGACCAGCGCGCGGATTTCACCCGACGCCTGCAGCAACTGGGCGCGCAGGAACTCAACATGCTGCCGCTGGCGGTGGGCAAGCTCGCCGCGATCAATGGCAAGCCGGTGGACCAGCTGCGCTTCGCCGATCCGCGCGCAAAGGAATGGGTCGATCGCCAGTTGCGCCTGTCGTGGACCGGCACGCTGCCCCCGTCCAACCGGGTGATCGCCGGCCGCTGGGCAGGCACCACCCCCGCTCAGGCGGAGGTGTCGGTGGACACCATGTGGCGCGACATGTTCGGACTGAAGCCGGGCGACCGCATGCGTTTCGACGTGGGCGAAGGCTCGCTCGAAGCCACCGTCGGCAGCGTCCGCCAGGTCGACTGGAGTTCGTTCCGGGTGAACTTCTTCCTGCTGCTGGACCCGGCGCATGCGAGCGGACTGCCGCACACCTGGCTGGCCAGTTTCTACCTGCCGCGTGGTCATGCCGAGGCGCTGGCGAAACTGTCGCGCGACTACAGCAACCTCAGCCTGGTGGATGTGGATGCGTTGCTGGATCGGGTGCGCGAAATCGTCGACCAGGTGGGCGGCGCGGTGCGCTGGGTGCTCGGTTTCAGCCTGCTGGCCGGCGCCCTGGTACTGGCCGCGGCGCTCGCCACCAGCGCGGCCGAGCGCCGGCACGAGGCGGCGCTGCTGCGCACGCTGGGCGCGCGGCGCGGCCAGTTGCGGCTGGCGGCGGCCTGCGAGTTCGCCATGCTCGGCCTGATCGCCGGCCTCACCGCCGCGTTGGGCGCCGCCGGCGCGGGCTGGTGGCTTGGGCACGCGGTGTTCCGGCTGGACGATTTCGTGCCACCGCTGGCACCGCTGGCCGGTGCTGCGCTGCTGGCCGCCGTGGTGATCATGCTGCTGGGGTTGGCGGGCACGCGACGGGTCACCCGTACCTCGCCCATGCGATTGTTGCGGGAAGGATGAGCCCGGCCCCAGACTGGGCGCTTGCCACCGGAGCAACGCCATGAGCGACAACCGCAAAACGACTCGCAGCCCACGCAACGGCCTGGGCATGGGTGTGGCCGTTGGCGTGGCCATCGGTGCCGCCCTCGGCGTCGCCCTGCACAACCTCGCGCTCGGTATCGGCCTCGGTCTGGCCATCGGCATTGCGCTGGGCAGCGCCATGCGTGGCCGCGGCACCGATGGTTCCCGGAAACCGCCGCGGGACTGACCGATCACGGAGACCGGCGCATGTACACGCTCTACTACGCCCCCGGCACCGCCAGCATGGTGGTGCACCTGGCCCTGCTGGAAGCCGGCGCGCCGCACGAGCTCAAGCTGATTGACCTGGATGCCGGGGCGCAACGCGATCCCGACTATCTCAAGCTCAACCCGCGCGGCGTGGTGCCCACCCTGGTGGTCGACGGCAAGCCGCTGGCGGAATCGGCCGCGCTACTGATGCTGCTGGCCGAGCGGCATCCCGACTCGCCGCTCGCGCCGCCGCCAGATACGCCGGAGCGGGCAGCCTGGTACCAGTGGATCGTCTACCTCAGCAACACGCTGATGTCGGCCTACCGCTTCTGGTTCTACCCGCAGGACCTGGACGACACGCCGGCCGTGCACGCAGCACTGCAACGGCGGATCGAGGGCGTGTGGGACCTGCTCGATGCCCAGCTGGCCGCACAAGGCCCGTACCTGCTGGGCGAGCGCTTCTCCGGCGCCGACCTGTTGCTGACCATGCTGATGCGCTGGTCGCGCAACATGCCACGCCCGGCGACCGACTGGCCGGCGTTGAAACGGCTGGCGGATCTCGTGCGGGCGCGGCCGAGCTGGCAGCGGCTGTACGAGGTCGAGGGCCTGCGCGAATGGTAGGCCTGCCACGCAAGAGCCGATGACCGGGCGCCACTGGCTGGGCCGGCTGAAGGCCGAATGGCTGCTGCTCGCCTTCGCCCTGCTCACGCTGGTGCTGGCGTTCGTCGATCCGCAACCTGCGGCCGCCTGGCGACGCTGGCTGCAGGGACCGACGCTCGCCGGCCTGGCCGGCCTGCTGATCGCCATCCAGGGCATCCGCGACAGCACGCTGGTGCAGCACGCTGCCGCACTGCTGGTCGCGCGCGCGCATTCGCTGCGCAGCCTGGGCCTGTTGCTGGTCAGCGCGACCGCACTGCTGTCCATGGTTCTCACCAACGACGTCAGTCTTTTCGTGCTGGTGCCGCTGACCGTGGCGATCGGCGGGCTTTCGAACCTGCCGGTGCTGCGCATGGTGGTGCTGGAGGCGCTGGCGGTGAACGCGGGTTCGACGCTGAGCCCGATCGGCAACCCGCAGAACCTGTTGCTGTGGCAGCACGGACAGCTGTCGTTCCTGGGCTTCGCCTGGGCCATGTTGCCGGCGGCCGCAGTGATGTTCGCGCTGGTAGCGGCACTGACCTGGGCGTGGCTGCCACGCGATCGCGTGGCGCTGGCGCCTCAGGCGCTGGACCGCCAGTCGGTGACCCGCGGCCTGGCCACGCTGTCGACGGTCGCGCTGGCGGCCATGGTGGTGCTGATGGAGTACGGCCATGCGGCGATCGGGGCCGGCACGCTGCTGCTGGTGTTCGCGCTCGCCGCCCCGCGCAGCCTGGCGCGGGTCGATTGGCTGCTGTTGCTCACCTTCGCCGCGATCTTCCTCGGACTTGGCCACCTGGCCGAGTTGCCGTGGGTCGACGCCGCGCTGGATCGCCTGGACTTCGGCCAGCCACTCACGCTCTACCTGGGTGGCATCCTCGCCTCGCAGCTGATCAGCAACGTGCCGGCGACCGTGCTGTTGCTCGAACGCGCGCACGACCCGATCGCGTTGGCGGTGGCGGTGAACGTGGGCGGCTTCGGACTGGCGATCGGTTCGCTGGCGAACCTCATCGCCCTGCGGCTGGCGCGCCAGCCGCACGGGCTGCGCGCGCTGCACCGGGTGTCGATTCCGTTCCTGCTGGTGTGCGCGCCGCTGGTGTACATAGCCTGGCGGTGGCTGAGGTAAAGATCCCCGTCCCTGCGTGGCTTCCGGCTGCCTGAGCGCGTCCGCGGGGGCGGTCGCGCTCAGGTGCTCCTGCAAAGGTTCTCAGTCGTCGTCGCGCGGCACGTCAACCTTGCCCTTGACCCCGTTGTGGCTCACGTCGCCGCTGCCCTTGGCACCGAGGCTGAGGTCGCCGCCCACGCCATCGACGTCCAGGTCGCCCGAGCCCAGTGTGTCGGCGTGCACGCTGCCGCGCACGTTGCGGAGGGTCACGTCGCCCGAGCCGATGCTGCCCACGCGCGCGTCGCCGCCGATCCCGCTTGCAGTGAGGTCGCCCGAGCCGACCGAGCCGACGTCCAGGCTGCCGACGTCGTGTGCCTCGGCATCGCCCGAACCCACGCTGGTGGCAAAGCGGCCGGCCACGTTGCGCACATGCAGATCGCCGGAACCAACGTGGCTGTCGAGCTGGGCGACCCCGCTGACTTCGGCATCGCCCGAACCCACGTCGACCGTCAAGGGCAGGCTGGCCGGGAGCTCGACCGTCACGTCCAGGTCGGCCTCGCCGCTGCCGAACCAGTGAAACCCACGGCCGTTGCCAAGTTCGAGGATGAGCTGGTCACCCTCGCGCCGCTGGGTGACGACCAGCTGGTCGAGCATGGCGCGGTCGGAAGCACAGGCCCGACCACGCACATCGAGCTTGCGGGCATCGGTCCGGCCGGTCACGTGCAGGTCGAAGCTGTGCACCTCGATCTGCACGGCGCGTACGCCGGCCAGGTCGACGCTCATGTTGCGAGGTGCCTCGAAGGCGCAGTCGTCGTTCGCGTGGCCGGCCAGCGGCGCAAGCAACAGCAGTGAGGCGAGGATGAGGCGCATGGGAGACTCCGCTTGGCTGAATGGACACCCGTTGGATGCATCCGGGGCCTTGAGGGTTGCAGTCAACCCAGCGCATGGGATCGCGTTTTCCGGAACACCCTCGAACGGAGCTCACCCATGGCACCCCGCATCCTGCTTGCCCCCGCCCTCGCCCTGCTGTTGGCCAGCCCCCTGGCCGAGTCGCAGGACGCGTCGCCCGCACCGCCGGCGGCACAGGCCCGCACCCTTCCCGCACCCGCGCCCATGGGCGAAGCCATGCATCGCATGCACATGGAGCACGGCCCCGACCTGGGCGAACGCATGCACGGGATGCGCATGCCGCATGGCCCCGGCATGGGCGCCATGACCGACCTGCACGCGCTGGAGCGGCTCTACCGCCGGGCCGGTCGCGAGAAGGATCTGGCTGGCATTTACAACGAGGTACTGGCCAAGTCGCAGGACCCGCATCTGCGCACCTATGCCTACCACCGCCTCGCCCGCCTGCAGGCGCAACCGGCGAGCTTCGACCAGGCGATCGCCACACTGCGCAAGAGTCTCTCCGAGAACCTCGCCAACGAGGCAAAGGTGCGTGCCGAGCGCGAGCGCATGCGTGCGCAGTGGCAGCAGGCGAAAACACCGGCGGCAAAGTAGCGCTGCGAATCGGAAGGAGCCACTTGGGGCGATGCCTCGCCGGTGAAGCGAAAAAAAGCCTCGCCTACAAGTGGGCTCCGTAGTTACGGTTCGACGGCTTTCGCCTGACGCCAGAGGGCTTCCTGTTCTTTCAGGCTCCGTTCGGCGAGCGGGCGGCCTTCCCCCGCGGCCAGCGTTTCCATGCAGCGGAAGCGACGCTCGAACTTCGCATTGGCGCGGCGCAGCGCGCGGGAGAAATCGACGCCCGCATGGCGGGCCAGATTGGCGGTGACGAACAGCACGTCGCCCAATTCGTCCTCCAGTCGCCCGGGATCGGCGCCGGCGTCGAATTCGGCGCGGACCTCGTCCACCTCCTCGGCCAGCTTTTCCAGCATCGGCCCAGGCTCGCGCCACTCGAAACCCACGCTCGCGGCGCGCTGCTGCAGCTTGGCCGCGCGCTTCCACTCCGGCAGGCCACGCGAGATGCCCGCCAACGCGCTGGGATCGTGTGCCTGGCCGCGTTCGGCGCGCTCGGCGGCCTTGATCGCTTCCCAGGCGCGCGTCTGCGCTTCGATGTTCTCGTAGCGCTCCTCGCCGAAGACGTGCGGATGACGCCGACGCATCTTGTCGGCGATACCGTGGGCGACATCGGCGAAGTCGAACAGGCCGCGCTCGCTGGCCATCTGCGCATGGAACACGACCTGCAGGAGCAGGTCGCCCAGTTCCTCGCGCAAATCCGCGAAGTCGCCGCGATCGATGGCGTCGGCGACTTCGTACGCTTCCTCCAGCGTGTAGGGCGCGATTGTGGCGAAGTCCTGCTGCACGTCCCACGGGCAGCCGTGCTCGGGATCGCGCAGGCGGGCCATGATCGCGAGCAAATCGTCGAGCGTGTAGCGACCCGCCATCCGTTACGCCGGCCTTGCCTTGCCCAGCCGCGCCTTCCACTCCACCGCGCGGTCGCCCACGGCGAGGAATTCCGGGTTGAGCACGGAGTCCTTGGTGTTGTATCGCAGCGGCTCGCCGGCGAGGTCCAGTACCGCGCCGCCGGCCTGCTCCAGCACGCATTGCGCCGCCGCGGTGTCCCACTCGCTGGTCGGGCCCAGCCGCAGGTAGAGATCGGCCACGGCGCGGGCGATCAGGCAGAACTTCAGCGAGGAACCCATGGGAAAGGGTTGGTAGGGTGTTTCCAGCAGCGCGTCGAGGAAGTCCTGCGTGTCGCTGCCGTGCGAGCGGCTGCCGGCAACGACCGCCGGCGCGGCCAACGCGCGCACGCCGATCTTCTGCCATTGGCCGTTGGCGTGCTGCTGAAGCCAGGCGCCCTGGCCGTCGGCGGCGGCGAACAGCTCGCCGGTGACCGGCGCCAGCACCACGCCGAGCACCGGGCGGTGGTCCTCGATCAGCGCGATGTTGACGGTGAACTCGCCGTTGCGCTTGACGAACTCACGGGTGCCGTCGAGCGGATCCACCAGCCAGTAGCGCGACCATGTCTGGCGCAGTTCCCATGGCGCAGCGCGCGCTTCTTCCGACAGCACGGGCACGTCGGGTGCGATGCGCGCGAGGCCCGCAGCGATCACGCGCTGGGCGGCCAGGTCGGCGGCGGTGAGCGGCGAGGCATCGTCCTTGTGCTGGACGGCGAATTCGTCACGATAGATGGCCAGAATCGCGGTCGCCGCTTCGCGCGCGATCGCACTCACCTCGGCCAGCAGGCCGGTCTCGGGGGCAACCGCGCTCATGGCTGGAACCGCCCGGCCAGGTACTCGCGCGCCATGAACAAGGCGGCGATCGAGCGGCCTTCGGTCACGTCGTCACGGCCGATCAGGGTGTGCAGTTCGGAAAGCTTCCATGGGACCACGTCCAACTCCTCGGGTTCGTCGCCGGGCAGGCGTTCGGGGTAGAGATCCTGTGCCAGCACCACGTGCGCCATGTGCGTCATGTAGCCGGGCGAAAGCGACAGGTTGTGCAGGATCTTCAGGCGGTTCGCGCCGTAGCCGATTTCTTCCTTGAGCTCGCGGTTCGCACCCTGTTCGGCGGTCTCGTCCTGGTCGAGCCGTCCCTTGGGCAGCGAGAGCTCGTAGCGGCCCACGCCGGCGCCGTATTCGCGGATCAGCAGGACGGTCTCCTCGTCGAGCATCGGCACGATGATCACCGCACCCAGGCCGCTGGCGCGCAGGCGCTCGTAGGTACGCTTCTCGCCGTTGGAAAATTCCAGGTCCAGTTGCTCGACGCGCAGGAAGCGGCTGTCGACGCATTCGCGGGTGGCATGGATGATCGGTGGCTTGCGCATCAGGACATTCTAGCCCGCGGTTTCATGATGCAAGCGTGCAAGCGCCTGGGCGTGGATCGGTGGCACGCCGGCCAGCACGCTGGTGGTCTCCAGGGTGGGCGCCCGACCTTGCAGGTCGGTGAACACGCCCCCGGCCTCGCGCACGATCACCGCCAGCGCGGCGACGTCCAGGATGTTCACGTCCGACTCGATCACCAGGTCCAGTCCCCCGCGTGCAAGCAGGTGGTAGTGGCAGAAGTCGCCATAGCCGCGGATGCGGTTGCTATCGCGGATCAGCACACCGAGCGCGTCCCAGCGGGCATCGGCGGTGAGCGTCCTGACGTTGCCGATGGACAGCGCAGCCTGCGCCATCGTGTCGGTGCGGGCCACCTGCACGCGTTCGCCATCGAGCCAGGCGCCGTCGCCGCACCGCGCCCACATCGTCTCGCCGTAGACCGGCGCGCTGGAAACCCCGAGCACCAGTTCGCCGCGGTCCATCAATGCGATCTGGGTGGAAAAGAACGGCGTGCGGCGCACGAAGCTCTTGGTCCCGTCGAGCGGATCGACCAGCCACAGCAGGCCGTCGCGCGCGCCCTCCAGACCGTATTCCTCGCCATAGATCGCCGCCTGCGGAAGCGCCTGGGCGAGCACGGCGCGGATCGCCTGTTCGGCCTCGCGGTCGGCCACGGTCACTGGCGTGGCGTCGGCCTTCCATTCGACCGCCACGCCGCGGTTCCAGTAGTGGCGGATGATGTCCGCCGCCGCGGCGGCGGCCTCGCGTGCGGCGGACAGGGCGTGTTCGGCGTCGTAATTCATGGGGTGGTTTCCGGCGGGGCGGCGGCCAGGCCGCCGCGGCGATGCAGGTGGATGGTGCCATCCGCATCCGGGCGGCCCAGGCGTGCCAACCAATGGCGCAGTGCCGGGTCGGCGGTGCGCGGTTGCAGCCGAAGATCCAGGCGCCAACCGAGCGGACTGGCTTGCCATTGGCCTTCGGTACGCAGCGGCCCGTTGCGCCGGTCGTGCAACTGCCCGGCCAGCACACCGTTCGAACCATGAAGGTCCATGTCGATGTCGCCCAGTGCAACGGCGTGCGCACGCGTCTGCATGGACGCGTCGCGCCATTGCACCTGACCGTCGAGTTCGACCGGCCAGTTTCCCTGCAATACGGCCCGCTGCAGCGTCATCGCCAGCGTGCCGCGCGGCGTTCCGAGCGATGAATCGAACTTCGGCGCCCAGGCCCCCAGGTCGGCACGCAACGAAGCGTCGGTCCAGACCGAACGGCCTTCGCCATCGCGTTGCAGATGGCCATGGGCGGTAAGCCTCGGTCCGACGAACTCCAGTTGCAGATCCAGGCGCCCCCACAGCAGAGCCCGCGAAAGTCGCCACTGCACCTGTCCCAACGAACGGCCATCCAGGCCGCGCAACTGCCCGGCGCCGCCGTTCCAGACCAGCCCATGCACGCCTTCGAGTTCGAGGCCATGCAGCCGCGCCTGCAAGAAGGGCACGGCCCAGCGCGCCGGCAGCAACAACACCAGCAGCCCAACCAGCATCAGCACGATGGCGACAGTCAGCCAGGCGGCACGCGAGCGCTTCACTAGGTTCCTTCAACTTGAGCGGCCATGCCGCAACGCCGATCATAGCGGGATGGACATTCCCTTCCCCGATGCACCGGCCATCGCCGGCAACGCCGCGCTGGCCGCGCGGGACCTCCGGCACGTGTGGCACCCCTGCACGCAGATGCACGACCACGAGAGCATCCCGATGGTGCCTATCGTGCGCGGCGAGGGCGCCTGGCTGGTGGATGCGGACGGACGCCGCTACCTGGACGGCGTCAGCTCGTGGTGGACCAACATCTTCGGCCATGCCAACCCGCGCCTGGCCACGGCGCTCGCCGATCAGGCGCAGCGGCTGGAGCATGTGATTTTCGCCGGCTTCACCCACGAGCCGGCGATTGCGCTGGCCGAGGAGCTCGTGCGCATCACGCCACCGGGACTGGAGCGAGTCTTCTACGCCGACAACGGTTCGGCGGCGGTCGAGGTGGCGCTCAAGATGAGCTTCCACTACTGGCTCAATCGGGGGCACGGCGAAAAGACGCGCTTCATCGCGCTGACCGGCAGTTATCACGGAGAGACGCTGGGCGCGCTGTCGGTGAGCGACGTGGCGCTGTACCGAAAGACCTACGCCCCGCTTCTCTTGACGCCGATCCTCGCGCCCTCGCCGGATGCCTACGAGGGCGCGCCGGGCGAGACACCGGCACAGGTGGCCGCGCGACGGCTCGAAGAACTGCGAGCCCTGCTCGAGCGCCACGCGCACGAGACTTGTGCAGTGATAGTCGAACCGCTGGTGCAGTGCGCCGGTGGCATGCGCATGTACCACCCGGATTACCTGGCCGGCCTGCGCCGGTTGTGCGACGAGTTCGATGTGCACTTCATCGCCGACGAAATCGCCGTCGGCTTCGGCCGTACCGGCACGCTGTTCGCCTGCGAGCAGGCATCGATCACGCCGGACTTCATGTGTCTGTCCAAGGGACTGACCGGCGGCACCCTGCCGCTGTCGGCGGTGGTCACGACCGAGGCGGTGTACGCCGCGTTCTATGCCGAATACAACGCCGGCAAGGCGTTCCTGCACTCGCACAGCTACACCGGCAACCCGCTGGCCTGCCGCGTGGCGCTGGAGACACTGGCGATCTTCCGCGACGAGCCGGTGCTGGAACGCAACCGCGTGCTGGCCGCGCACCTGGCGCAGCGGCTTGCTCCCCTGCGTGATCATCCGCACGTGGCCGACGTGCGCCAGACCGGCATGATCGCGGCGGTCGAGCTGGTCGCCGACAAGCGCGCGCGTACGCCGTGGCCGGCAACCGAGCGGCGAGGCATGCGCGTCTACCTGCATGGGCTTGAGAACCGTGCGTTGCTGCGTCCGCTGGGCAACGTGGTGTATTTCATGCCGCCCTACGTTGTCACGACCGATGAAATCGACCACCTGGTGGACGTGGCCATCGCCGGGATCGAGCGCGCCGTGGCGTAACGGCCGACCGGGAGCCTCCGTCCCGAGTGAAAGGAACATCGCCCGCGGGCGGGTGCCTGCACCGATCCCACCATTCGCAAAGCCCCAAGGACCGTTCATGCGCACGATCCGCATCCATGTCGACGAACCGCTTTCCCCCGGCATCGAGCTGAGCCTGCCGTCACAGGCGGGCGAGCACGTGGCGCGCGTGCTGCGCCTGGGAGAAGGCGCACCGCTGGTGTTGTTCAATGGCGATGGCCACGACTACGAGGCGGTCATCACCCAGGTCGGCAAGCGTGAGGTGCGCACGCGCATTCAGGGCAGTCAGGCTGTCGCTAACGAATCATCCCTGCCGCTCACGCTGGCCCAGGGTGTAGCGCGCGGCGAGAAGATGGACCTGATCGTGCAAAAGGCGACGGAGCTGGGCGTGGCCCGCATCGTGCCGCTGCTGACCGAGCGCTCGGAGGTTCGGCTCGATTCGGCGCGTGCGGAAAAACGGCTGGCCCACTGGCGCGCCGTGGTTGCCAGCGCCTGCGAACAGAGCGGTCGCGCGCGGTTGCCCGTGATCCTGCCGACGCAACCGCTCGAGGTTTGGCTGCGTTCCTTGCAACAGGATGGTGCCTTGCGCTTGGCGCTGCTACCCGAGGGCGACCGGTCGCCTCGCTCGCTCGGGTTTGGCCCGGCCGGAGGTTTGCTGGTGGTAGGGCCGGAAGGCGGCCTGGGTGAGCGCGACGTATCCAGCCTCACGGGTGCGGGCTTTGCCGGTTTGCGACTGGGCCCGCGCATCCTGCGGACCGAGACGGCGGGGCTTGCTGCGCTCGCGGCGCTGCAGGCGTTGCACGGGGATCTGTAGGCGGGCCGGTTCGCTACGTCGCTGCTGCGGCGTTGCGTCGCCCGGAGGCAACGCCAGCGTGCGGGTTTGAGGGGGCGCTCAGACTTCGCTCTGCGGGCTGCGCCCGGCGCGATCGGTTGCCTGCGTGCCGCGCGGCGTCAGGCGGCGCCGACTTGTTCGTCCAGGCTCAACAAGGCGGCCAACTCATCCTCGATGCCTTCCAGGTCAGGAATCACCGCGATGTCATCGCGCACCAGCACCTGTGCCTTCACGCCAGGCGGCAACGGCGCGCCGTCATGAGTGGGAATGATCAGCTCGGCATTGAGGGTGGTCAGGCGCGGGAAGCCCTGGGTCACGACCGCCACGAAAGGCAGCTTGGCGTTGTTGCCCAGCGCCTTGAGCACGGCCACGCGAACGGCGAGGTCGGCATCACCCTCGGGCGCGCCAGCGAGCTTGGTGAAAGACACCAGCGGCACTCGCCATCCACGCCAGGCAATACGGCCGAGCAGCCACTCGGGAGCACCTTCGACCGGCTCGGGAGTCGGCAGGGTGATCACTTCGGCCACGGTGGCATTGGGCAACAGCAGGCGCAGCTGGCCTACCGGCACAAGCACGCAGCGGATTTCGCGCGGCAAGGGTTGATCGCTCATGACTGACCTTCCGGAGAGTTCTCGGCCAGGCGTGCTGCAAGTTCGCGCGGCGTGCCGGCATGATGGGACAGGTTTTCGGCCAGCACGCCGCTGACCATATCGGCCGGATGCGTGCCGCCGCTGGCTTCGACCCAGACCTGGCCGCCGCGATCGTGCACCGCCTGGCAACCGGCCACCGCGTCGGTGGAGCGGCCGGCGAACACGATCGCGATCACGTCGCCGCCGAAAGCGTCGGCCGCCTGGGTGAAACTGGCATCGATCGAGGGCGCATGCGCAGCGCCTGCCTCGATCGGCTGCAATTGGATCGAGCCGTCCCGACGCACGGTCACCTGGCGATCGGACGGAACCACGATGACTTCGCCCGCGACTGCTCGAAGGTCGGCGTCGGCCAGGCGCACCGGCAACGCGCATTGGGAAGCGAAATACTCGACCAGGCCATCCGCCGGGCGACCGGCCAGGTGCTGGGTATGCAACACGGTGGCGTGCAGCCCGGCGGGCAGCGCCGCCAGGAACTCGCCGACGGACGCCGTGCTTTCGGTGGTGGCGCCGAGCACCACCAATCGCGTCAACGCGCTGGATGGCGCCTCGAGCACCATCTCGTGCGCGGGCGCGAAATCCTGCGGCGCGATGGCTTCCTCGAGCGAAACCAGTTCCAGGCTGAGACCGGGAAGCACCGGGGAGGCGCCATCATCGGCGTCGGGCGCGAGATAGTCGGAGGCACTGACCTTTTCGATGCCGAACACGCCCGGGCCGGGGTGCTCGACGGGAGCTTCAGCCTCCGGCGCGAGATAGTCGAGGATGCTGACCTTTTCGATCCCGAAGTCAGCCGGGGCTGCATGCTGGACGGTAGGCGCGGAAGCATCGGCGGGTGCGTCACCGTCAAGCAGCGTCCAGCCGTCCGAGAGGCGCGCCGCAGCGACCGGCTCGGCCGCCACGCGGGCAACGGTGGCGGTCACCTCTTCCCCGATCGGGGCCAGCTCCAGGTGGTCGAGCTGGAAGGAGGTGTGTGCCGGCGGTGCCACTGCGGCAACGACGTCGCTCGCCTCGGCGTGTTCCATATCGTCGATCGGCGACAATTCCAGCGTGGCGAGAGACGACAGCGCATCGCTCACGGCGGCCTGCGGGGTCGCCTGCACGGTGACATCGCCCGCGACAGCAGTCTCGGCTTCGGCCACAAGTCCGGCCCCGAAATCGCCGTCATGCAAGGCCATGCCGTCGCCCGCATCGTAATTGAGGCCGGTACCGAAGTCGCTGGCCTCCTCCGCCGGCGTATCGGAGGCGAGCAAGGCTTCCAACTCGGCCGCGAGGGTTTCGGAAACGGCCGCCTGGCGCGCCTCCTCATCGACCTGCGGAGCCACGTCAACGTTCTCGGTGCCGGCATCGGCTGGCATCGGTTCGACGACGATCGCCGCGGCGGCAAGGCTTTCGGTGACGACTTCGGCCGGCGCTGGCGGGCGCGGCGGATCGGCATCGCCGATCGCCAGCACCTTCATCGCCAGGTGGCGCGCCCAGCGCGCCCGGTCCCAGCCTTCCAGCCGGCGGCTGGCCTGCGCGTCGTTGAACACCACCCGCGGGCGGTCGCCCTCCAGGGTTTCGTCCAGGCGATCCAGCGCGCTGTCGTCCTCGTCGTCCAGGTTGACCACCAGCACGTCGGCGTCAACCGAAGACAGGAGCTCACGGCTCAGGTCCTTCAGCGTGCCTTCGTGCACGATCCGCGCACCGCGTTCCTGCAGGGCGCTGCGCAACTGCTCACCCAGGCCCGCGTCGTCGAACAGCAGCGCGACCGCCGGTACCGCCTCAGCCATGGACCGCCTCCATCGCCATCGCGCGCTGGTCCAGCACTTCGGCGATCTGCGCCAGCAGCTCGGCTTCCTGGTAGGGCTTGCCGAGGTAGCGGTCGACGCCGATGTCGAAGGCGCGCTGGCGGTGTTTGTCGCCGGTGCGCGAGGTGATCATGATGATCGGGACCTCGCGCAGGCGCGGGTCCGCCTTCATCTGCGTGGCCAGCTCGTAGCCATCCATGCGCGGCATCTCGATGTCCAGCAGCATCATGTCGGGCACGCGATCGTGCAGCTTCTCCAGCGCGTCGACGCCGTCCTTCGCGGTGAATACCTCGTAGTCGTGGCGTTCCAGCACGCGGCCGGTGACCTTGCGCATGGTGATCGAGTCGTCGACCACCATCACCAGCGGCTTGGCGCGCTGCTCTTCGATCAGCGGCGAGGCGACCGCGCTCAGGCCGTCGGCCAGGCGCTGCTCGCGACGGGCGATACCGTGGCGGACCAGCGGCGGCAGGTCGAGAATGATCAGCACCGAGCCGTCACCCATGATGGTCGCGCCGAGCACGCCCGGCACCGAGCTCACCTGCGGACCGACCGACTTGACCACGATTTCGCGCGAGCCGATCACCGCGTCGATGCGGATCGCGGCGCGCAGGTCGCCGGCGCGGGTCAACAGCAGCGGGAGCTGCTCTTCCTCGATCACCGGGTTCGGCTGCAGGCCGAGCAAATCGGCCAGGTCGTGGATGCTGTAGGCGTCGCCGTTGTACTCGAACGTCGGGTTGGCATCGCCCAGGCGCGCGCCCAGGTCGTCCGGGCTGATCCGGGCCACGCCCTGCACCGAGGTCATCGGGATGGCGAAGGTCGCTTCGCCGATGCGCACCACGATGGCCTGAGTCACCGCGAGGGTGAACGGCAGGCGCAACACGAAGGTCGTGCCCTGGCCCTGGTGCGACTCGATCGCCAGCGAGCCACCGAGCTGCTTGATTTCGTTGGCGACCACGTCCATGCCCACGCCACGACCGGCGAGCTGGGTGACGTGGCTGGCGGTGGAGAAGCCGGTCTGGGTGATCAGGCCGAGCAGTTGGTCGTCGCTCGGACGCGAATCGGCGCGCAACAGGCCACGCTCGATCGCGCGGGTACGGATCGCGTCGCGATCCAGGCCGCGGCCGTCGTCGCTGACGCGCACGACCACCTCGGTGGCCTCGCGGGCTACGCGGATGCGCACTGCGCCTTCGGTGGGCTTGCCCGCTTTGCGGCGATCGGCCGGCGATTCGATGCCGTGCGCGATGGCGTTGCGCAGCATGTGCTCGAACGGCGCCTTGATGCGGTCGAGCAGGTTGCGGTCCATTTCACCGTGGGCGCCCTCGACGTACAGCTGGGCGCTCTTGCCTTCTTCCTGCGCGGCCTGGCGCAGCGTGCGGCGCAGGTTCGGCACCATCGTGTCGAACGGCAGCATGCGGGTGCGCAGCAGACCGTCCTGCAGCTCGGCGCTGACGCGCGACTGCTGGATCAGCAGGGTTTCGGACTGGCGGGTGAGCTCGTCCAGCATGTTCTGGATCGAGACAAGGTCGGATACCGACTCGGCCAGCGCACGCGAGTACTGCTGCAGCTGCGAGAAGCGGTCGAGTTCGAGCGGGTCGAACACGCCGATGCCTGCCTCGCGGTGCTCGCGCTGGAAGCGCGCGATGATCTGCGCTTCGGTCTCGATTTCGAGCATGCGCAGCTGGCTGCGCAGACGCTGCACGGTCTGGTCCAGCTCGACCAGGTTGAAGCGGTAGCCGGCGACCTGCTGCTCCAGGCGCGAACGGTAGATCGCCACCTCGCCGGCATGGTTCACCAGGTTGTCGAGCAGTTCCGCGCGGACGCGGATCTGTTCCTGCGTGGAGCGGACCTCTTCTTCCTCGCGCTCGGGCAGCAGCTCGGGGAGCAGTTCCGGCAGGGGCGCGGCCGGGAGCCGGGCCGAGGGCGCCGCGACGGGCGCGGACTCGTGGCCTTCGTCCGCCAGCGCTTCCTGGCCGGCCATCGCCAGCAGTCGATCGATCAGTGCCTGCGGGTACTCGATCGGCTGGCCCTGCGAAACGCGCTTGACCAGCGAATGCAGAGTGTCGAAACCGGCTTCGAGGGCACCGATGAGCTGCGCCGTGTCGCGTTCGGCGACCGGCTTCTCCAGCAGGGTCTCGATGGCATGGGTCAGGTCGCCCACCGGCACCAGGCCGGCGATGCGGGCACCGCCCTTGAGCGTATGCAGGTCGCGCTGCACGCCGGCGGCATGCGCCGTCTCGGCAGGCTCGGCACGCCATTCGGCCAGCAGGCCGTCGGCATGGTCGAGCAGTTCGTTCGCTTCCTCGGTGAAGATCTCGAGCAGGTCCGGGTCGATCTGCCCGACCCACGGCTGCGCGGCCGTGCTGTCAACGGCGAACGGCACGAACGGTTCGATGGCTGCCTCGATCGGTTCCCCGGCAGTGTCGACCAGGTCGTCGTCGGCGATGACCGATGCTTCGACGGGCTCGACTGTGGACGTTTCGACCGTTTCGTCGGCCACGTCTTCCGCGGTTTCCGGCAGCAGCGCCTCCACGCCCTCGACGGTGTCTTCCCCGACAGGAGCGACGTCCGCTTCGGCGTTCTCGTCCGAAACAGCCACCTGCTCGGGCAGCAGGGCGGCGGTTTCCCGTTCGGACTCCGCTTCGCTCGATGCCTCCAGCTCCGGTTCCTGCGAACCGTCGTTGTCCGACAGTTCGAGGACACCGTCCGGATGGGTCTCGGCATCGTTCGTCGCGCCGACATCCGTCGCCGGCGCGAGCGGCTGGCCATCGGATGGTTCGCTCAGCAGGCTGTCCAACAATGCAGCCAGGCTTTGTTCGTCGTCAGCGTGGCCGGCATCGATCGCCAGGCCCTCACTGGAACCGGCAACTTCGGCCGTTTCCAGGTCGAACGCGTCGAGTGCCGCCAGCAGCTCGCCGGCGTACGCGTCATGTTCGTCATGCTCGGCGGCTTCGCCCGAAGCATCCGCCGCAGCCGGCTCGCCGAGCGCGTCGTCGAGGCCCGCATCGAGCGCGGCGGCGACGGCGTCGTCCGGAAGGTCGGTCGGCAGGTCTTCCGCGTGCGGGTCGAACAGCACGTGCGCGACTTTCGGCTCGGGCTGGCCGTCGCGCAGCTCGGTCAGGCGCGCGGTGAGTGCGTCCACCGACGGCAGCTGCGGCTCGGCGGCGTCAAACTGAGCCATTACGTGATCGACCACGTCGGCCGATTGCGCGAGCAGGCGGGTGCCCTCTTCCGAGAGCGGCTGGCTGGCCGCGCGCAGGCGCTTGAGCAGGCTTTCCAGTGGCGAGAGCAACTGGGTCAGCAGCGGGATGTCCACCATCGCGATGGCGCCGTGCAACGTGTGCACCGCGCGCAGCAGGGCGTCATCGATGCGCAGCTCACCATCGGCGCGAGCCAAGGCGCCACGGATCGCCTGCAGGTACTGCGCCACTTCGCTGCGCAGGATTTCCAGCAGCACGGGATCCACCGGCGGCATCACCGGCATGGCAATCGTTTCGACCGGCTCGTGCGAAGTTTCGACAGCGGCGGTCTGGTCGGTGTGGGCGGCGACCGGCACGGCCCCGGCGGCGGCATCGAGGCGTGGCACGCGACGGCGAACCACACGGCGCACGGTTTCCGTGGCAGCCGGTGCATGGTCTTCGAGCTGCGCCATCTCGCCGGCGGCCAGGCGCTCGGCCGTGGCCATGATCGCGGCCAGCGGCACACTCGGCGTGCCCTCGCCCTTGAGCGCGGCAAGCAATTGCGGCAGCGCGCCGATGGCGGCTGTGACCAACGCCTGCACGCCCTCGTGCGGCTGGATGGTGGCATCCAGCACGCGGTTGAGCATGTTCTCGACCTTCCAGGCGAACTCGCCAAGCACGCTGGCGCCGACCAGGCGGCCGGAACCCTTGAGCGTGTGGAAAGAACGGCGGATCGGGGTGATCGCGGCCAACTGCATCGGGTCAGCCAGCCAGCCCTTTTCGGCGCCGCGCAGGTTGTCGATTTCCTCCTGCATTTCCTCCAGGAAGATCTCGCGGATGTCGTCGTCGATGCCCTCGGTGCCCAACTGGAACCCGGCATTGCCGGCCAGCGCGTCGGCGACCGGCACTTCCTCGAGGACTTCTTCCTCGATCTCGATCCAGTCGCCCTCATCGCCGTCATGCGACGAGACGGTGAGCGGCTCGGTCTGCGCCAGGCGCAAGCCGGCCAGTTCGTGCGCGCCGGGCTGCAGCGGCTCGCTGCTGCCGACCATCAGGTCATCCAGGCCATGGCCATCGGCCAGGCTGACCGGTTCGGACAGGGCGGGCTCAGACGGTTCTTCCGCAACGACCGGCGCGGGAGCCTCGTAAGCCATCGCGGCGCGCGCGGCCGGCAACGGCCAGTAGCCGAGCGAGCCGAGGCTGTGCTCGGCCACGTCCAGGATGTGCTCCAGCCCGCCGCGATGCTCGCGGGCGGCCTCGAGGTAATACTCCAGCGCGGCAAGGGCATCGGCAAGATGGTCCATCTGCGCGCTGCCTGGCACGCGCCGGTCGACGAGCATTTCGTTGCCAATGAAGCGGCCAATGCCTTCGGCCAGTTCCGACGGACGCGGCGCGGACAGCATGCGCATGGCGCCAGCCACTTCGTCCATCAAGGCCGGGGTGCCGTGCAGCTGAGCATGGTCCCAACCGGCCTCGACGAAGGCGACGATGGCGTCCTTCACCTTGGCGGCGTTGGCGATCGCCTCCTGCATGAGCGAGGCCAGGATGCTGCGCGCTTCGCTGCGCGGCAGCGCAGGCGTCGCGTCGCCCTCGACCGGCAGGCTTTCATCGGCCAGGCCGTCATCGGCGCCAAGGCTCTCGATGTGGTCGTCCAGCGAGGATTCGACGTAGAGCAGCGCCCCCGCGACATCCAGCAGCACGCCTTCTTCGGCCGCGCGGACCTTGTGTGCGATCTCTTCCAGCACGCGGCGCTGTTCGTTGACCACGCGACGCGGCACGGCCAGCGCCAGCATGCCCAGTGTGTCGCCGACGCGCTCGAGCACCTCGCCCTGCGCGGACAGCTGGGCGGGATCGCCGTCGCTCTGGCGCAGGAACAGGTCGAGCGCTTCCTTCACCCGCAGCAGGTCTTCCTTCAGTGCCTTGGACACCGAATCGAGCAGCGCGCGGTTGTGGCCGGCCATCGACCCGCGCGCGTGCTCCAGTTCGGCGGCGTCGGGCAACAGGCTGTCCAGACGGTAGGTCTGTTTCAGCAGCGCCATCTGCGGGCTGGCCTGACGGGCCTGCGCCACGATGAAAAGCAGTTTGCTCGCGAGCTCGTCGGCATCGCCGCCGCGCAGGCTGGCTTCACCCTGTTCGACGAGCTGGCGGATGTTGCGGTCGACCTTGCCGATCAACTGGCGGATCTCGGCCGCATGGCTCTTGAGCACGCCCTGTTCCAGACCTTCCAGCACGCCGGCGGCGATCCACCACAGGCGACGACCCGGTACGGTCCAGCAGCGACCGGCGATCCCCAGCAGCGTTTCGCGCATGCCGAGCAACTGTTGCGGCGCGTTCTGGCCACGGAACCAGGCTAGCAACTGCTGCTGGAAACGCAGCCGCAGCGTGGTGATCGCGCTGCGCTGGGAAGCCACGTCGACCTCGCCCTGCGCACCCGGCGCCTGCACCGGCAGCGCCTGTTCCAGGTTCGGGTTGAACAGCGCCGCCTCGGACAGGGCCTGCTGGTCGCGGCTTGCGCGCAGGTCGTTAAGCAGCGGCAGCAACACCACCGGCACGTCGCGATGGCCACCGGAAAGGCGTTCGAGATAGTCGGGCAGCTGCATCAGGCCGCGCATAAGCGCGCCGAAGGCGTCGTCGCGCTGCCGGATATGGTCCTCCAGCAGGCAGATCGCCAGCGTCTCCATCTCTTCGGCAACCATCGCGGCGCCGTAGAGCTCGACCATGCGAAGAGTGCCCTGCACCTGATGCAGATGATCCACACAGCCGCGCATGACCTCGCGCTTGCCGGGGTTCTCTACGTAGGATTCCAGCGCCTCGCGGGCCCGCGCCAGGGTCTCGTCGAGCTCCGGCTTGACCCACTGCAGGGTGGTGAAATCGATGTGGTCTTGAAGTCTCATGCGCCCCTCTTGAGCGGCTGCGCGCTACGCACGCATCGCACAACCGTTCGAGGTTGCCCTCTGTCGGTAAACGTTGATCAACCCGGCAGCTTGAAGTGCGCCACCGAGCGCCGCAGGTCGCTCGCCAGCTGCGCCAGGTAGCCGATCGAATCGGCCGTCTGGCTCGCGCCTTGCGAGGTCTGCGAAGTGATTTCCTGGATCGCGTTCATCGACTGCGAAATGTCGGTCGCCGCCGCGGACTGCTGACGCGCCGCGGTGGAGATGTTCTGAATCAGCGCCGACAGGTCGTGCGAGACGCGCTCGATGTCGCCCAGCGCGCTGCCGGCGTCCTCGGCCAGGCGTGCACCGGCGACCACCTCGGAGGTGGTCTGCTCCATGGAGCTGACCGCTTCGTTGGTATCGGACTGAATGGTCTGCACCAGCGTTTCGATTCGCTTGGTCGCGCTGGCGGAGCGTTCCGCCAGGCGCTGCACTTCGTCCGCCACGACCGCGAAACCGCGGCCCGCCTCGCCGGCCGACGCCGCCTGGATGGCCGCGTTCAACGCCAGGATGTTGGTCTGCTCGGCGATGTCGTTGATCAGTTCCACGATCGAGCCGATTTCCTGCGAGGACTCGCCCAGGCGCTTGATGCGCTTGGAGGTTTCCTGGATCTGGTCGCGGATCGAGTCCATGCCGGAGATGGTCTCGCGCACCACTTCGGCGCCGCGCGAGGCGATCTGCACCGATCGTTCGGCCACGTCGGCCGACTCGGCCGAGTCCTTGGACACGTTGTCCATGAGGCTCGCGATCTGGTTGATCGCCGAGGTCGCCGTGCTGATTCGCGCGGCCTGGCTCTGCGCCGCGTCGGCCAGGTGGCGCGCGGTGGTCTGGGTTTCCTGCGCCGACGAGGACACCTGCTCGGAGGTCTCGTTGATCGTGGTCACCAGGGTGCGCAGCTCGTCGATGGCGTAGTTCACCGAGTCGGCGATCGCGCCGGTGATGTCCTCCGACACCGTGGTCTTGACGGTCAGGTCGCCTTCGGCGAGCGAGCCCATCTCGTCCAGCAGGCGCATGATAGCCTCCTGGTTGCGCTGGTTCAGCTCGGTCGAATCCTGGAAGCGCTTGCGCTGGTCGCGCACCAGGGTAACCACCAGCAGCAGCGCGAAGGCCACCGCGCCGGCAGCGCCCAGCACGCCCCACCACACGTTCGGGAACAGGCGGCGGAACGGCAGCTTGCCGATCTGGTCGGACAGCTCGTTCGCACGCAGCAGCACGTTCTGCGAATCCAGCGAGGCCTGGTTGCCGGCGTTCTTCACGTCGGCGATCGGCGCCGCCGCAGACACCAGCTTGGCGATCGGCTCGGCCAGCGCCTCCCAGTTGCCCTGCATGTCGGTAAGGATCTTGCGCGCGTTGGCGTCGCCCATGGCTTTGACGCCGGCATCGGCGTTGCCATCGGTCAGGCCCTTGAGCACCGTGCCGTACAGCTGCGCGTCGCGCGCGAGGCCGTCGGCCGCCGCCTGTGCGGAGTCGCCGCCCTGGAGCACTTCCTGCACGCGGCGAACCATGCGGTCGGCAAGCAGCATCTGGCGCGAGGAACCGAGCATCTGCTCGGCGCTGCCATTGCGCTGCTGCAGGATGTTGGTGACCTGGTCCATGCTCGAGTTGAGCAGCGGCATCTGCTGCGAAAGCTTGTCCGCGCGCTGGGCCGAATCCAGCACGACGCCCTTGTTGGACAGGATTTTCCTGATGTCACCGTCGAGTTGGCCCCAGGCATTGACCAGGGCAGTCACGCTGCGACCGGCCGGCGTGGCGTTGTTGTCGCCGTAGGCCTCCATGCCTCCCTTGGGGTCGCCCTTGGCGAGCTTGAGCACCGCCGCGTCGATCGCGTTGCGGGTGCTCTCCAGTTCCTTGAAGGAATCGACGTTGCCGTCCGAGGCCTCGAGGGCGTACTTGGCGGTCTGCTGCGACAGCACCTGGATCTGTGTGGTCAGCGCACTGGCCTGGCGGTCCTCGCCGTTCTTCTGGTTCAGCAGGAAGAAGTCCAGTGCCGCGAAACCGATCGCTATCAGCAGCAGGACGATGAGGCCTGTATAGCCCCGTTCCTTGCCGATGCCCCCTGTAGTGCTCATCGTTACACCTCGTCCGTCTTCCATCCCGCCGGGCCGCGCTTCGACCGCGCTGCGCTGGCGGGACCTCTCGCCCCTGGTATCCGGCCACGCACGGCACCGGCCCTACATATCGCCCCGCTCAGGCCGCGGCCTGGCGGAAATCCGGCGCGCGCACGAGCCGGTTCATGCTGAACACACCCAACCGCTGTTCGCCCACCGCCACGCGCTCGCCGACGAAGCGGGTCAGGCGCGGATCATCCTCGGAGACGGACTCGCGGCGCTGCTCCTCGTCCACCGTGCGCTGGCCGAACACCTCGTCGACCATCAGCGCGACGCTGCCGCCACCCTGGCGAACGATCAAGAGACGCGTGCGCTCGGTCGGCTGGGTACGCTCGCCGAACAGGAAGCGGTTGAAATCGATGACCGGCACGAGGTTGCCGCGCACGTTCGCCACACCCATCAGCCAGGGCTGGGTCAGCGGCACGGGGGTCAACACGGGCACGGCCAGCAGTTCGTTGATCTCGTCGATGGCGCTGACGAACAACCGCGAACCGACGCGATAACCGATGCCACGCCACAGGCCGGGCGCTTCCATCCGGTCCTGCACGTCCTGGGCGTGCGCCAGCGACAGGCGCTCGTAGCGAGCCAGAATCTCGAACGGCGTGAGGTTCGCGCTCTCGTTCATGCCGCGCTCGGCAACAGGTCGTTGATGCAGGTCAGCAGCTCTTTCTCGTTGACCGGCTTGGTGATGAACGCGCGCGCGCCCTGACGCAAGCCCCAGACGCGATCGGTTTCCATCGACTTGGTGGTGATCATCACGATCGGCACGTTCGAGGTGACCGGGTCGCGCGTGAGCGTGCGGGTGGCCTGGAAGCCGTTCATGCCGGGCATGATGACGTCCATGATGACCAGGTCCGGCAGCTCGGCGCGGACGCGCTCGATGCCTTCCTCGGCGGTGCTGACGGCGGCGACCGCGTAGCCGGCCTTCTCGAGCAGCGTGGTGAACACGCGCACGTCGGTCGGTGAGTCGTCGATGATGAGAATCTTTGCCACAGGTCTCCCCTATAAGACGCTGCAGTCAGTGGCTTTTCAGACCGTGCTGACGTGACGATGGATGGCGCCAAGCAGTTCGTCGCGGGTGAACGGCTTGGTCAGGTATTGCTCGGCGCCGACGATGCGGCCGCGGGCCTTGTCGAACAGGCCATCCTTCGAGCTCAGCATGATCACAGGCGTGGCGCGGAACTGCGGATTGTTCTTGATCAGCGCGCAGGTCTGGTAGCCGTCCAGCCGCGGCATCATGATGTCGACGAAGATGATGGCCGGCTTCTGGTCGGAGATTTTCGCCAATGCCTCGAAGCCATCGACGGCCGTGAGCACCTCGCAACCTTCCTTCTTGAGCAAGGTTTCGGCCGTTCGCCGGATGGTCTTGGAGTCATCGATCACCATGACCTTCAGACCGGACAAGCCGTTATCGCTCGTATTCAAGTTCACTCAAACCCCCTGCTGCCCGCCCGAGGCTCAGGTAAGGCACACGGGCCGGGCGGATGCCGACCAGTGTGCAGAAAAACCGCAACTTGTTCTGTGGTTGCGTTCCGATTGCCGGCAACGCATTCATTGCGTTGCTGTTTACCGCCTGTCACAAGCGGCGTCAAGCAAAAATCAAGGCGTGGAGCCGGCTGATGGGTTGTATCGGCAAACGCGTCAGTTCTTGAGCGAGCGCGTCAGAACTTGCCGCTTTACGCCCCCTCGGCCACCATCCGGACCTGCCGCGCACGCCACATGCCCTTCCCCGGCTGCGCACCTTCCCGCCATGGAGCATGTTTCATGCCGCTTTCGGTCGCCGTGCTGATGGATCCCATCCGCGCCATCAAGATCGCCAAGGACTCCACATTCGCCATGCTGCTGGAGGCACAACGCCGCGGGCACGCACTGCTTTACATGGAACAGGGTGACCTGGCGCTGCGCGACGGCGTCGCCTACGCGCGCCTGGCCCCGCTTTCCGTACGCGACGACCCGGCGGGCTGGTACGAGCTTGGCCAGGCGCAATGGCGCGAACTGCGCGGGATCGACCTGGTCCTGATGCGCAAGGACCCCCCGGTCGACGCGCAGTTCATATACGACACGATGGTGCTCGAAGCGGCCCAGCGCGACGGCGTCCAGGTCGTCAACGACCCGCGCGCCCTGCGCGACTGCAACGAAAAGGTGTTTGCCCTGCACTTTCCCCAGTGCATGGCGCCAACGCTGGTGGCACGCGAACCGGCGGAATTGCGCCGGTTCGTCGCCGAACATGGAGAGGTCGTGCTCAAGCCGCTGGATGGCATGGGCGGGCGCGGCATCTTCCGTGTCAAGGCGGGCGATCCCAACCTCAACTCGATGCTCGAGACGCTTGTCGGAGGGGATTCCCACGGCGAGGGCCGTCAGTTCGCGGTCGCGCAGAAATTCATTCCGCAGATCAGCGCCGGCGACAAGCGCATCCTGCTGGTCGACGGCGAGCCGGTACCCTACGCGCTGGCGCGCATCCCGCAGGGCGACGAGTTCCGCGGAAACCTTGCCGTCGGCGGACGGGGCGTGGGCGTGCCGCTCAGCGAGCGCGACCGCTGGGTAGCCGCGCAGGTCGGTCCGGAACTGCGTCGCCGCGGCCTGCGTTTCGTCGGGCTGGACGTGATCGGTGACTACCTCACCGAGATCAACGTCACATCCCCGACGTGTGTGCGAGAACTGGACGCGCAGTTCGGGCTTAATATCGCCGGACTGCTGTTCGACGCGATCGAGAACGCCCCCGCGTGAGTGCCACCGTACGCCGCCCCGATACCCCTGATCCGATCGGGGCGACCTTCCTGTTTTCCCTGCTGTTGCACGGCGTGCTTGTGCTCGGGCTGACGTTTCATTTCGCCAAGCCCAGGCCGAGCCTGCCGACGCTGGACGTAACCCTGGTCGACGTCGCCAACCGCGAGGCGCCGGACAAAGCCGACTTCCTTGCCCAGGCCAACAACCGCGGCGGCGGAAACAGTGACGAGGTCGGCCGTCCCACCGACCGGCTGTCGGGCCTGCTGCCGGTACCGAACAACGGTGCCGCCCCTCTGCCACAGCAAGAGCAGCACCTCCAGGCCCAGGACGCCACCCCGGACCGCCTGGTCACGACGATCGGAAACAGCAGGCACAAAGTGGCGAGCGACACGGCCAACAAGGCGCGGCCTGACACCGAGCAGCCGTCCGACCTCGAACGGCTTCGGCAGGAGGCGGCCCGGCTGACCGCCGAACGGGACCGCAAGGTCAAGCGCTACGCCAAGCGGCCGGTGAAGAAATTCCTCTCTGCCAACACCGCCGAAGGCATGTACGCGGCTTATCTCCACGGCTGGTTCAAACGCGTCGAGCGCGTCGGCAACCTGAATTATCCCGACGAGGCCAGGCGTCAGCACATCCATGGCGACCTGGAGGTCAGCGTGGGCCTGAACCGCGATGGCAGCATCGCCGAAATCCAGATCATCCGGAGCTCCGGCTTTCCCGTACTGGACGAGGCGGCCAAGCGCATCGTGCATCTGTCGGCGCCGTTCCCGCCGTGGCCGCAGGACAAGCAGGGCACCACCATTCTCTACATCGACCGGGTGTGGGAGTTCGGCGCGGACGACACGCTGCGCCATCGTTGAGCCGCGGTAGACGGAGTCAAGGTTTCACCCAACGCAGGCGCTTCACATCGCGCGCGTTACAACGAATGCCCTCCCCCGCATTACAATGGCCGCATGAGCGCCGTCCCCAACCCGCAGACCCTCGCCGGACATTTCCTGATCGCCATGCCGAGCCTGGCCGAGCCGCCGTTTTCGCGCAGCGTGGCTTTCCTGTGCCAGCACGACGAGGACGGTGCAGTGGGCCTGCTGGTCAACCGGCTTTCCGAATACCGGCTCGGCGACGTGCTGGCGCAGCTCAAGCTCGACTGCAGCGACCTGGAACTGGCCGACCAGCCGGTGTTGATCGGCGGTCCGGTGCAACAGGAGCGCGGGTTCGTGCTGCATCGTGAGCACGGCCACTGGGAATCGAGCTACCGCATCAACGCCGAATGGTCGGTGACCACATCGCGCGACATCCTGGTTGCGATGGCGGCCGGCGAAGGACCGCAAGACGCACTGATGGCGCTGGGGTACGCCGGCTGGAGCGCCGGCCAGCTCGAGCAGGAACTGAAAGACAACAGCTGGCTCACCGCGGAAGCGAACGAGCGGGTGATGTTCCACACCCCACTGGAAGAACGCTGGAGCGCGGCCGCCGGCCTGGTCGGCGTCGATCCGCTGCAACTTCCCGGCTACGCAGGCCACGCGTGACCCCCTGGCGGGCGCCCGGCGACACGGTCAAGCACGCATGAGCTGCGTGCTGGGTTTCGACGTTGGCAGCAAGCTGATCGGCGTAGCCATCGGCAACACCATCACCGCAAGCGCTCGTGCCCTGGCTGTCATACCCGTTCGCGACAACGGCCCGGACTGGGCGCAACTGGACACCCTGCACAAACAATGGCAGCCGGACACGCTGGTCGTCGGCCTGCCGCTGGCGCTGGACGGAACCGTGCAGCCGGCCACCCGGCTTGCCCGCCGTTTTGCCGAACACCTGCGCGAGCGCTACCAGGCGCCAGTCGCCCTGGTGGACGAACAGCACAGCTCGCAGGAGGCCGCTCAGCGATTCGCGCAAGCGCGTGCCGCCGGCACGAAGCGCCGCAGCGACGCGGCCACTATCGACGCTGAAGCCGCCGCGGTGATCCTCGAACGCTGGCTTGCCGTCGCATCCGCCTCCCACTAGCTTGAGCCAGGCCATCGCATGTTCATCCCCTCCCGCGCCTTCGAACCGCCCGCCATGAGCCCTCGCCTGCGCCACCTGACCACGCTGGAAAACCTGCCCCGCGCCTGCATCGAGCGCCTGCTCGATCGCGCGCTGTCGATGCGCGACGCCTGTGCCCACGGCACCCGCAAGCTGGACCTGCTCAGCGGCCGAACCGTGCTCAACCTGTTTTTCGAACCGTCCACGCGCACGCGTACCTCGTTCGAACTGGCCGCTCGCCGGCTGGGCGCGGACGTGATCAATTTCGACATCGGCTTCTCCTCCACCAGCAAGGGCGAGGAGCTGTTCGACACCCTGCACACACTCGAGGCAATGCACCTGGACGCCATCGTGGTACGCCACAAGGCCTCCGGGACACCGGAGGAACTGGTACGCCACGCGATGAGCGGCGTATCGGTGATCAACGCCGGCGATGGCAACCGCGCGCATCCCACCCAGGGCCTGCTCGACGTGATGACCATCCGCGAGCACCGCCCGGATTTCGAGAACCTGGCGGTGGTGATCTGCGGCGACATCAAGCACTCGCGCGTGGCGCGCTCGGACGTGCATGCGCTCACCGCGATGGGCGTGCGCGAGATTCGCCTGTGCGGGCCCGGGCCGCTGATGCCGTCGCAGGAGGAATTCCCCCGCTGCGTGTTCGTCGAGGATTTCGACGAGGCGATCGCCGGCGCCGATGTGGCGATCATGCTGCGCCTGCAGAAGGAGCGCATGAGCGCCACCGAACTTCCCGACGAGGCGGCCTACTTCGCCCGCTACGGCCTGGATACCCGCCGCCTTGCGTTGGCGGCCAAGGGCTGCCTGGTGATGCACCCGGGCCCGATCAACCGCGGCGTGGAAATCGCCTCGGAGGTTGCCGACGGCGCCCAGTCGAAGATCCTCGAACAGGTCGGCAACGGCGTGTTCGTCCGCATGGCGGTGCTGGGCGAGCTGCTCGCCCGCTGATCGCGGGCTTAAATCCCCAACCGCAGGCACAGGCGGTTCGTCTTCAGGGCGCGGCATAATGGCTGCGCCTTTTTTCTTTTTCAGGGAACCGAATCATGCGATCGACGAAGCGCACTCTCGCGCTGGCTTTGGCTGGCCTGTTGCTGGCGGCATGTGGACACAAGGACAAGGACGCCCCGCTGGCCTTCGCCCCCGCGGACACGCCCTACGTGGTGGCCAACCTGGACGTGCTGGACGACGACACCCGCGCCGCGCTGTTCGCCCAGGCCGATGCGCAGATGCCGGCGGAAGTGGCCCAGTTGCGCGCCACCGCTGACGAGATGGCCGCCAAGGACGCCGATACCGCCAACCTGCTGCGCGCCTTCGCCAAGGAGCTGGACGGCAAGACAGTCGAATCGTTCTCGCAGGGCGCCGGACTGGACCTCAAGGGTTATTCCGCGCTCTATGGCGTGGGCCTGGCGCCGGTGCTGCGCTTCCAGCTCAGCGACACTGACGCGTTCGAAGCTTTCGTCGGTCGCCTGGAGTCCGCCTACGGCAAGAAGTTCGACGTCGCCAGCGTCGACAAGCAGAGCTACCGCCGCCACGTCTCGGTCGCCACCGGCACCCAGCTCATCCTGGCCGTGGTCGGCAAGCAGGCGGTCGCAGCGATCCTGCCTGCCGACGCTGCCCAGCCGCTGCTGCGCCAGGCGCTGGGCCTGGATCGCCCGGCCAGGAACCTGCAGGATGACGGCCGCCTCGCAAAGCTGGCCAAGGCCAAGGGCTACGAGCAGTGGGCGGTAGGCCAGCTCGACCTGACCCGCGCCTTGCCACTCGCCGCCAGCGGCAAGGATCCGTTGTTCAACGCCCTGCTCAAGGCCCGCGCACAGGCCGAATCGGCCAAGACGGGCGAGCCGGTCGCCAACCAGTTGCAGATCCCCCCCAGCTGCCAGGCCGATGCCACGCGCATCGCCAGCCGGGTGCCGCAGCTGAGCTTCGGTTACACCCAGCTCGAAGCCAAGCACCAGGACATGCGCTGGGACGTCTCGCTGGCCAGCGACATCACCCAGGCCTTCAGCGGCCTGAAGGTCGAGTTGCCGGGGCTCGGCACAGCGCAGGCGACCTCGCCGTTCGAGTTCTTCCTGGCCCTGCCGGTCGCGCAGATGCGCGCGTTCTGGGGCGCCCAGGCCGACGCAGTGGCAGCCAAACCCTTCACCTGCCCCGCACTGACCGACCTCAACGACACCTTCGCCAAGCTGGGCCAGAACATGCAGAAGGCGGCCATCCCGCCGTTCGGCGATCTGCTCGGACTGGGCCTTTCACTGGACAGCTTCACGCCCGGCCAGGCCAATGCCATGCCGCAATTCACCGGCCGACTGGTGCTTGGCACCAGCAACCCGGCCGGCCTGCTGGCGATGGGCCAGATGATGACCCCCGCACTGGCACAGCTGAAGCTCACCGCCGACGGGAAGCCGGTGGCGTTGCCGCCGAATCTCGCCAACATGTTCGGCCAGCCCGCCTGGCTGGCGATGGGTGGCAAGAGCCTCGGGCTCGGCATGGGCGCGGGCGAGGATGGCAAGCTTGCCGACGCGCTCAAGGCGCCGATCGGCGACGCCGGCCAGATGCTGCGCATGCACCTCAACGGCCAGATGTACCTGGACTGGGTCAACCTGATGCAGCAGAAGGCCGACAGCCTGACCTCCGCGGCGGCGGCGCTGAGCAAGGATGAGTCGGCCGGTACTGAAGACCCGGCCGACAAGGCAGCCGCCGAGGCGCGCACCAAGGCGCAGTTCGCCGCCATGCGCGCCCAGGCGGCGCGCATCGAATCGATGGACGCCGAAGCCCACGTCGACGGCAATGGCCTGGTGATCAGCAGTCAGACAACGCTCAAGTAAGCGAGCGCCAAGGGCTTGCAGACGGGGCGCCTCCAAGGCGCCCCGTTTTTTTGAGTGTCGCCTCCATGCGTGCACATGACGCGTGCGCGCAACAGCCCGCTCACCCTCCTTTCGCGTCTTGCGAACCTTCCTTTCAGCCAGCCGTTCACAACGGTAATTGCCACTGAACGGCGAACCGGCGGCCCCACACCTCGTTCACGGGGGCCCTGTTGCGATGACTCCACGGTGCAAACGCATCGTGTTGCGAACAGTCATCCCAAGGAGAGTGCCATGCGTACCCATTCCGCGTTCCATCGAGCCTTCATCGCCGCCGGCCTGACCGCTGCGTTGGCCGCCGTGCCGTTCGCGCAGGCCCTCGCACAGGACGCCGACGCGCAGTCCAGCGGCAGCATGCAATCGAGCAACCAGACCGTCCCGGGCAAGGTGGACGACGCCTGGATCACCACCAAGGTGAAGTCCGAATTCGCCACCACCTCCGAGATTCCCGCCAGCAAGATCTCGGTGGACACCCGAGACGGCATGGTGCGGCTGACCGGTACGGTAGCCAGCAACATGGACAAGAACCGCGCCATCCAGGTCGCGCACAACGTCAAGGGCGTCAAGAGTGTCGACGCCACCGGTCTGACCGTCACCGCACGTGCGGATTCGCCGTAAGTCCGCTCACCGCCCGGCGCGACCGGGCAACAAAAAAGGAGCCCTAGGGCTCCTTTTTTTGTTGCCGATATACGGCCGCCCTTCTGAGGCGGCGCTTCGATTTCGACGTTGCGTGCCTGTGCTCAGCGCGAATCAACGCCGCAGCATGCCACCGCCGAACTGGTTGTTGTCGCGTGTTTCTTCCAGTTCCACGCCCTCCAGGCCCTGCGACAGCGTATGAGCATCGCCGCCCTGGGCCAGCTTGATGCGCAGACGCACCTCGTTGGAGCTGTCGGCGTGGCGCAGCGCGTCCTCGTAGCTGATCTCGCCGGCGTGGTAGAGCTCGACCAGGCTCTGGTCGAACGTGCGCATGCCCAGGTTGACCGAGTCCTTCATCACTTCCTTGATCTTGTGGATCTCGCCCTGGCGGATGTAGTCCTGCACCAGAGGCGTGCCCAGCAGCACCTCGACCGCGACGCGGCGCGCCTTGCCGTCGGGCGTGGGGATCAGCTGCTGCGCCACGATGCCCTTGAGGTTCAGCGACAGGTCCATGAACAGCTGCTGGCGCCGGTCTTCGGGGAAGAAATGCAGGATGCGGTCGATCGCCTGGTTGGCGTTGTTCGCATGCAGCGTGCACAGGCACAGGTGGCCGGTCTCGGAGAAGTTGATCGCGTACTCCATCGTCTCGCGGGTACGCACCTCGCCGATCAGGATCACGTCGGGCGCCTGGCGCAGGGTGTTCTTCAGCGCGTTGTCCCAGCTGTCGGTGTCGATGCCGAGCTCGCGCTGGGTGATGATGCAGCCCTCGTGCTTGTGCACGTACTCGATCGGGTCTTCGATCGTGATGATGTGGCCGGTCGAATTCTGGTTGCGGTAACCCACCATCGCGGCCAGCGAGGTCGACTTACCCGAGCCGGTGGCGCCGACGAAGATGATGATGCCGCGCTTGGTCATCGACAGCGTCTTGAGCACCGGCGGGAGCGTCAGCTCCTCGAAGGTCGGGATCTTTGATTCGATCCGGCGCAGCACCATGCCCACGCAATTGCGCTGGTAGAAACACGACACGCGGAAGCGGCCCACGCCCTGCGCGGAGATCGCGAACTGGCACTCGTGGGTCTTCTCGAACTCCTCGCGCTGCGCCGGCGTCATGATGTTGAGCACCATGTCGCGCGCCTGCTGCACGGACAGCGGGCTCTGCGTGATCGGCACGACGCGCCCCTGCAGCTTCATCGACGGCGCCACGCCGGCGGTGACGAACAGGTCCGACGCCTTCTTGTGCACCATCAGCTTGAGGAAGGAGGTGAAGTCGAAATCGCTCATGGTGGTCTCCTCCGGGAGACGGATCCGGGGTGAAACAGCAGGAGGGCGCGATGCCATTCCTTACTTGAAAATGTCCTTGTTCTTGGCATAGCCGATGGCTTCCTGCCGCGCAACCAGGCCGCGCTTGACCAGGTCCTGCAGGATCTGGTCGAGCGTCTGCATGCCGTACTGCTGGCCAGTCTGGATCGCCGAGTACATCTGCGCGACCTTGTCCTCGCGGATCAGGTTGCGGATCGCGGGGACCGCGACCATGATTTCGTGCGCCGCGATACGCCCACCGCCGACCTTCTTGAGCAGCGTCTGGGAAATCACCGCGCGCAGCGATTCGGAAAGCATCGAGCGCACCATCGGCTTCTCGCCGGCGGGGAACACGTCGATGATGCGGTCGATGGTCTTGGCCGCCGAGCTGGTGTGCAAGGTGCCGAACACGAGGTGGCCGGTTTCCGCGGCGGTCAGCGCCAGGCGGATGGTTTCCAGGTCGCGCAACTCGCCGACCAGGATGTAGTCGGGATCTTCGCGCAGCGCCGAGCGAAGCGCTTCGTTGAAGCCGTGCGTGTCGCGGTGGACCTCGCGCTGGTTGACCAGGCACTTCTGCGAGGTGTGCACGAACTCGATCGGATCCTCGACCGTGAGCATGTGCCCGTATTCGTTCTTGTTGATGTGGTCGACCATCGCCGCCAGCGTGGTCGACTTGCCCGAACCGGTCGGACCGGTCACCAGGATCAGCCCCTGTGGCTGCTCGATCAGCTCGCGGAAGATGCGCGGTGCGCCGAGGTCCTCCAGCGTCAGCACTTCGGAAGGAATCGTACGGAACACCGCGCCGGCGCCGCGGTTCTGGTTGAACGCGTTGACGCGGAAGCGCGCCAGGCCGGGGATCTCGAACGAAAAATCGGTCTCGTAGAACTCCTCGTAGTCGCGCCGCTGCTTGTCCGACATGATGTCGTAGATCAGCGAATGGACCTGCTTGTGCTCCAGCGGTGGGATGTTGATGCGACGCACGTCGCCGTCCACGCGGATCATCGGCGGCAGGCCGGCCGAAAGATGCAGGTCCGAGGCCTTGTTCTTGACCGAGAAGGCCAACAGTTCGGCGATGTCCATCGGGCGTTTCCCCTTAAAACGTTCGTCTGGATGAATAGCGGTAATGCGCAGGGGACCGCCCGGTCGCGCGCTCGCGCACGCGCTCCGTCGCCTTCGAGCCGGCCATCCGACAACCCCCTCGCAACGAGCCGATACTACTCGCGCGAATGGCTTTGCGACCAGTGGGTTGGCGCCTTCGGATGCGGAAACTGCGATGGCTTCCCGCCGGTTCCCTCGTCCCTTGCAGGAACGCCCTTCTTTGCGCTCGACCGGACATCGCGGTCGCGCACAGGTGCGCTCCCGCAAGGCTTGGGTCGGCCTTGTCACCCGCCCGCCGGCCGCTTCGGGTTAAGGTATCGGGCCCCACAACCCAAGGGACCGGCATGACACGACTTGCCTTCATCGGCGGCGGCAACATGGCCCGCAGCCTGATCGGCGGCCTGCTCAAGACGGGCGCCGCGGCTTCGTCCATCCGCGTGGCCGAACCGCTGGCGCAGGCGCGCGAAGCACTCGCCCGCGAATTCGGCGTGGCGACCTTTGCCGAGAACCGGCTGGCCTCCGAGGACGCCGAGATCCTGCTGCTGGCGGTCAAGCCGCAGATCATGCCGGCGCTCCAGACCGAGCTGCGCGATGTGCTGCAACGCCAGCGCCCGCTGGTGATCTCGATCGCCGCCGGCGTGCGGCTCGACCAGCTCGAGCGCTGGTTCGGCGCACATCTGCCGATCGTGCGCTGCATGCCCAATACGCCCGCCCTGATCGGCGCAGGCGCCACCGGGTTGTGCGCCAATGCCCGGGTCAGCCCGCCGCAGAAGGCCCAGGCGCAGCACATCCTGGATGCGGTGGGCCTGACCCGCTGGATCGACGACGAGGCGCTGATGGATACCGTCACCGGATTGTCCGGTTCAGGTCCGGCCTACTTCTTCGCGCTGGTCGAGGCACTGGAGGATGCCGCGACGGCACAGGGCCTCCCGCGCGAGACAGCCCGCGCGCTGGCCGCGCAGACCTGCCTGGGCGCCGGCCGCATGCTGGTCGAGAGCGGCGAGGCCCCGGGCGAGCTGCGCCGGCGGGTCACCTCGCCCAACGGCACCACCCAGGCCGCGCTGGAAAGTTTCGCCGCCGACGGCCTGCCGCGCATCGCCGCCCGGGCCGTGGCCGCCGCCACCCGCCGCGGGGCCGAACTGGCCGCCGAACTGGACGCCAAGGAGTCACGCCCGTGATCTACCTGCTGAACGCGTTTTCGCTGTTGCTGGAGATCGCCTTCGATGTCGTGGCCACGCTGTTCGTGCTGCGCCTGCTGGCCGAGGCGGGGCGCGCCGACTTCCGCAACCCGATCAGCCAGTTCGTCTATCGCTACACCAATCCGGTACTGGCACCGGTCCGGCGCATGCTGCCCAACTGGCGCCGGCTGAATCTGGCCGCGCTGCTGGTGTGCTACCTGGTGATGCTGGTCAAGCGCGTGGTGCTGTTCGCGCTGGTCGGCACACTGCCGCACGTGGCCGGCCTGCTGGTGCTGGCGCTGGCCGACCTGCTCGACTTCGTGCTGCTGTTCTATCTGGTGCTGGTGTTCGGCTGGTCGCTGCTGAGCATGTTCGCCGTGGACACCTACCATCCCGTGCTGCGGCTGGTGGAGGGCATCGTCGATCCGCTGCTGAAGCCGCTGCGCGGCAAGCTGGTGGTGGGCATGCTCGACTTCTCGCCGGCCGTGGTGATGATCGTCCTGCTGCTCGCGCGCATCCTCGTCGCGGCGCCGCTGTTCGACTGGGGCAACCAGCTGGCGCGCGGGTTCTAGCCTGCTTCACTTCCAGAGCGCACCTGTGCGCGACCTTGGCGCTGCCGGTCGCGCACAGGCACGCTCCTGCAGGCATCAGGGGTGGCAAGCGCCCTGGCGGTCCCGCCCGTGGGCGCTCCTACAGGCGTCGGTTAGCCCAGCCCGCAATGATGCGATGCAGTTCGTTCAGCCCATCGAACAGCGCTGCCGGCCCCGGCTGCAGAATGATCGGCGACTTGACTTCATGCAGCTCGCCGTCGCGTACCGCCGGAATGGCGTCCCACCCGGGCCGTGCCGCTACCTTTTCCGGCCGGAAGCGCTTGCCGCACCACGAACCCAGGATGATGTCCGGCGCCCGGCGCACGATTTCCCCGCCATCGGCCAGGATGCGTTGCTTGGCCAGTGGTTCGCGCGCTAGCTCGGGAAATGCGTCTTCGCCGCCGGCGATACCGATCAGCTCGGCCACCCAGCGGATGCCGGTGATGATCGGCTCGTCCCATTCCTCGAAATACACCCTCGGCCGGCGTGGCAGCTGCGCGGCCGCCGCACGCACCTCGGCAATGTGCGCCTCCGCGCGCTGCGCATAGGCTTCGGCGTTCTCGTACGCACCCACCATCGCCCCCAGCCGGCGGATGTAGGCCAGGATGCCTTCCACGCTGCGGTGGTTGCTGATCCAGACCTCCACGCCGGCCTTGACCAGATCGCGCGCGATGTCCGCCTGGATGTCGGAGAAGCCGATCGCCAGGTCCGGCTCCAGTTTCAGGATCTCGCCGATCTTCGCGCTGGTGAACGCGGAAACCTTGGGTTTCTCCTTGCGTGCCCGCGGCGGCCGCACGGTGAACCCGGAGATGCCGACGATGCGGTGCTCCTCGCCCAGCGCGTAGAGCACTTCGGTCGGTTCCTCGGTGAGACAGACGATGCGCTGCGGAAAACCGTCCATCAGTGCCCCAGCACGGTCACCGAGACCCTGCGCTGGTGCGGTTCGCGGCGGTGTTCCCACAGGTAGATGCCCTGCCACGTCCCCAGCTGCGGCTTGCCGCCGTGGACCGGCACGGTGAGGCTCACGCCGGTGAGGATCGCTCGGACATGGGCCGGCATGTCGTCCGGCCCTTCGGCGTCGTGTTCGAACAGGGGATCGCCATCGCGCACGGCGCGCGCGAACCAGCGTTCCAGGTCCGAGCGCACGGTCGGATCGGCGTTCTCGCAGATCAGCAGCGAGCAGCTGGTGTGCAGGGTAAAGACGTTGGCGATGCCGGTCTGCACGTGGCTGGCGGCGATCGCCTCGGCCACCTTGCTGGTGATGTCGCAGAAGCCACGCTCGCGCGTGTGCACGACGAAACCGTTCTGGGCGACGTGCGGCGCGGGCTGGGCATGGCTCACGGGTAGAGCAGCCGGCTGGTCCATGTCTGCCCGTGACGGCTCCAGCGCACGCGCTCGTGCAGCCGGAACTGCGCGCCGTACCAGAACTCGACCATGTCCGGCTCCACCACGAAGCCACCCCAGTGCGGCGGGCGAGGCACGTCGCGGCCGTCGTACTCCTTCTCGCAACGCGCCATGCGCTGCTCGAAGGTGTCGCGATCGGGCAGCGTCTGCGACTGCAGCGAAGCCCACGCGCCGATCTGGCTGCCGCGCGCGCGACTGGCGAAATAGGCGTCGGACTCCTCCGCCAGCAGCTTGCGCGCCGCACCCTCCACGCGAACCTGCACGCCCTGGCGCAGGTGCTTCCAGTGGAAGCACAGCGCGACCTGCGGATGCGCGTCCAACTGGACGCCCTTGTCGCTTTCGTAGTTCGTGAAGAAGCGGAAGCCCCGCTCGTCGGCGCCCTTCAGCAGCACGACGCGCGAGCTGACCCGGCCCGCCGCATCGGCGGTCGCCAGGTTCATCGCAGTGGGTTCGGGGTCGCCGCCGGTAGTGGCCTCGTCCAGCAGGCCGCGGAAGGTGTCCAGGATCTCGCGTTTGAGCATGACTCTTGCATCGTGGCGGCGCCGCGCCATCATGCGCGGATGACCAACGATGCTAGCACGCAGAACGTCGCCCTCGCCGGCCACCTGCTCGATCACTACGCCGGGCGCATCGCGCGTTCACGCCGCCCCTACATCCTCGGGCTGTCCGGCCTGCAGGGCAGCGGCAAAAGCACGCTCGCGCGGGTGATGAAGGCCGGCGCCGAAGCGCGGGGCTGGGCCACTGAAGTGCTCACGCTGGACGACTTCTATTATCCGCGCAGCGAGCGCGAGGCCTTGGCGCGCGAGGTGCACCCGTTGCTGCGCACCCGCGGCGTGCCCGGGACGCACGAGATCGAACTGCTGCTCTCGGTGCTCGCGGCGCTGCCGCAGGCATCGGAGAAACTGCCGGTCACCTGGCCGCGCTTCGACAAGGGCCGCGACACCCGCGTGCCGCCCTCGCGCTGGCCCAAGGTGACGCGGCCTCCGAAGCTGGTGATCCTGGAAGGCTGGGCACTGGGTCTGCGCCCGCAGTTGCAGGCGGTGCTGGAAACGCCGGTCAACGCGCTTGAGCGCGACGACGACCCGGATTGCCGCTGGCGCCACTGGGTCAACAAGCAGTTGCGCGCCTACCAGCCGCTGTGGCGCAAGCTCGACGCGCTGATCGTGCTGCAGGCGCCCAGTTGGGACGTGGTGCGCCGCTGGCGTGGCGAGCAGGAGGAAGCCCTGCTCGCCCGCAAGGCGCCACTGGCGATGGATGCCGAGGCGATGGTCCGCTTCCTGGCGCACTTCGAGCGCCTCAGCCGCCACGCGCTGGCCACCCTGCCAGCGCTGGCCGACACCGTGGTCGAGTATGACGAGGACCGGCACGTCACCGGCCTGGCACACGCCTGAGCGCTCCGTTCGTCTGCACGAGCCCGCTTGTGGCGAGGCTCCCCTTCAGTCACTTTCGAAGCAGGTTCCTATCGTTCCTCGCGCAGCACGGCGGCGTAGCCCTCCCGCGCATCCGGCCACCGCGGTGCCCAGCCGCTGGCCCTCAACCGTGCATTGCTGAGCCGCTTGCTGCCCACGCCCGCCGGCCCAGCGCCCTGTGGCGGCGGGGGTGCACCGACGAGCGTCGCTAGATGGTCGTACAACACGTGCAGAGGCAGCGGCGTGTCATCCACGCCAAGGTAAAGCGGGCGTGGATCGGGCAATTGCAGCAGGTGCACGATGGCCGTGGCGGCGTCGTCGACGTGGATCCGGTTCGCCCAATGCGGTGCGTCACGAGGCACGGCCGCCTGGCCGGCGCGCAGGCGCTCGATCAGCTGCAGGCGCCCTGGCCCGTAAAGCCCGGCCAGTCGCAGCACCGTGGCTGGCAATGGCTGCGTCGCCAGCCAGCGCTCGGCTTCAAGCAGCACGGCGCCGTTGAAGCCGTGCGGAGCAGTTGGCGTGTCCTCGTCGACCCAGTGGCCTTCCCGCTCGCCGTAGACGGCACTGGAGGAAACGAACACGACGCGCGCCAGTCGCCTGCCATCCAGGCGATCCAGCAATCCACGCAAACCATGGAGGAACACCGCTTCGTACGCCGCCCGCTCGCGCGCGCCCGGCGCGGGCAGGTAAACCAGCCGCGTGATTCCGGCGGGTAGCTGCCCGAGAGTGGCGGGCGCGGTCAGGTCGCCGGCGAGCCAGCGGATACCGTCGTCGCGGTCTGCCGGAGGATGCCGTCGCAAGGCATAAATCTCGTGCCCCAGCGCACGCAGCAGCCGCGCCACGCGCTGCCCCACGTCGCCGCAGCCGGCCAGCAAGACGCGTTCGCCCGTGGTTGCTAGCATGCGCGCATGAACCCCTCGTGCAATCTGTTCCTGATCGGCCCGACCGGTGCCGGCAAGACGTCGATCGGTCGACGTCTCGCCGCGCATTATGGCCTGCCGTTCCTCGATCTCGACCAGGAAATCGAGCGCCATTGCGGCGTGGACGTGCGTTGCGTGTTCGAGATCGAGGGCGAGGCGGGCTTCCGCCAGCGCGAGAGCACGCTGCTCGATGCGCTCAGCGCACGCGCCGGCGTGTTGTTGGCTACCGGCGCCGGCGCCGTGCTGGATCCGGTCAATCGCCGGCGCCTGGTCGAACGCGGTTTCGTGCTGTGGCTCGACACCACGGTCGAACAACAGCTCGAACGGCTGGCGCGCGACACCAAGCGCCCGCTGCTGGCGGGCGAGGATCGCCGCGGCAAGCTCGAGGCGATGGCGCAGTCCCGCGGCCCCCTCTACCGCGAGATCGCCGACCTGCGCCTGCCCGGCGAACACGAAGGCGTGACGGCGGCGAGCGAGCGTTGCCTCGCCCTGCTCGAACAGCACTGGCAACGGCAGCAGGCCGCATGAACGGAACAGACGTCCAGACGATCGACGTGGCGCTCGGCGCGCGACGCTACCCGGTGTGGATCGGCCGCGGCCTGTTGGACGACCGTGCCCGCTGGCGCGCGCGCCTGCGCGGGCGCCATGGCCTGGTGATCAGCAACACGACCGTGGCGCCGCTCTATCTCGATCGGGTCGCGCAGGGACTCGATGGCCTGCATTGGTCCAGCTTCCTGCTCGACGACGGCGAGGCCCACAAGAATTTCGCCAACGTGGGCCGCGCACTGGAGGCGCTCGCCACGCTGGGCGCCACCCGCGACGCCTGCGTGATCGCACTGGGCGGCGGCGTGGTCGGCGACCTGGCAGGCTTCGCCGCGGCTTGCTGGATGCGCGGCATCGACTTCATCCAGATGCCGACCACCCTTCTGGCGATGGTCGATTCCTCGGTCGGCGGCAAGACCGGCGTGAACCTGCCGGCCGGCAAGAACCTGGTCGGCGCCTTTCACCAGCCGCGTGCGGTGATCGCCGACATCGACACTCTTGCAACCCTGCCCGACCGTGAATACCGCGCGGGGCTGGCCGAAGTGGTGAAGGGCGCCGCGATCGGTGACGCGGTGTTCTTCGGCTGGCTCGAAGCCCATGCCGAGGCGCTCGCACGACGCGACACTGCCACGCTCGTCGAGGCGATCGCACGCAAGGTGCGCTACAAGGCCGGCGTGGTCGCACGCGACGAAACCGAACAGGGCGAGCGGGCCCTGCTCAACCTTGGCCATACCTTTGGCCACGCACTGGAAACGGCCGGCCATTACACCGCCCTGCTGCACGGGGAAGCGGTCGCCATCGGCATGGTGCTGGCCGCACGCCTGTCCGAGCGGCTGGGCATGAGCGATGCCGCCGATACCGCGCGCCTGCAGCGCCTGCTCGAGCGCCTCGGCTTGCCCGTCGCCTTGCCGCCCGACATGGTGCCGGAACGGCTGCTCGAACTGATGCGGCTGGACAAGAAGAACACCGCCGGCACGCTGCGGCTCATCCTCTGGCGCGGCATCGGCAAAGCCGAGATCGTGGCAGGTACCGACGAAAGCGCCGTGTTGGGAACGCTGGCTGAGGCGATCTTCGGGGAGCCATTCCTCCGGTCGTCGATGCCGTAGGACGGGTTTCCATCCACCGCACTTCTCCGCAATCGACGATGGGTGGTTTGAAGCCCATCCAAAAGGTGCGCGGTTTCGCGCCTCGCCAGCATCGCGACGGCCCTCTAGAATGTGCGCCTTGCGGCGCCCTTGCCGCACCATCACGGACACCATGCGCCTCTACCTGCAAACCATGCCCGCTTCGGCCGAGGCGCCGCGCTACGTGCAGATCGTGCTCGAGCAGGATCTGCTCGGCGGCTGGACGCTGTACCGCGAAAGCGGCACGCAAGGCGGCAAGGCCACGCTCAAGCGCGAGCAGTTCCTCGAACGCGACGCGGCCATCGCGGCGTTCGAGAAGGCGCGCGACGCGCAGCTGAAGCGTGGCTTCCGAGTGATGTTCGCCCAGGGCCTGGATGGCCCGCACGGACGCTGACATGACTGCTCCGCTCAAGAACGACCGCTTCCTGCGCGCGCTGCGCCGCGAGCCCACCGACACCACGCCGATCTGGGTGATGCGCCAGGCCGGCCGCTACCTGCCCGAGTACCGCGCCACGCGTGAGCGCGCCGGCAGCTTCATGGGCCTGGCGCAGAACCCCGAGTTCGCCTGCGAGGTGACGCTGCAACCGCTGGAGCGCTTCGATCTCGATGCGGCGATCCTGTTCTCGGACATCCTCACCATCCCCGACGCGATGGGGTTGGGCCTGTCCTTCGCGCAGGGCGAGGGACCGCAATTCGCACGTCCCGTGCGCAGCGCCGCCGACATCGCGGGGCTGGCGGTGCCCGATATGGACGGCGAGCTGCGCTACGTGATGGATGCGGTGCACCTGATCCGCCGCGAACTCGACGGGCGGGTGCCGCTGATCGGGTTCTCCGGCAGTCCGTGGACGCTGGCCTGCTACATGGTCGAAGGCCACGGCTCCCGCGACTTCGCCACGCTCAAGGCGATGTGCTGGAACGAACCGAAGCTCGCCCACCAGCTGCTCGCCGTGCTGGCGCGCGCGGTCGCCAGCTACCTGGCGGCACAGGCTGCCGCCGGCGCGCAGGTGCTGATGGTGTTCGACACCTGGGGCGGCCTGCTCGGCCCCGCATCCTTCCGCGAGTTCTCGCTGCGCTACATGAGCGAGGTGGTCGCCGCCTTGAAGGCCGACCCGCACGCCCGCGACTTGCCGGTGATCCTGTTCTCCAAGGGCGCCGGCCCGCACCTGGGCGAGATGTCTGACACCGGCTGCGACGCGTTGGGCGTGGACTGGACCATTGATCTTGCCGACGCCCGCCGCGCCGTGGCCGGCAAGGTCGCCCTGCAGGGCAACCTCGACCCCGCCGTGCTCCGTTCCAATCCCGAAGTCATCCGCCGCGAGGCGCGCGCCGTGATGGACAGCTACGGCAACCATCCCGGCCACGTCTTCAATCTTGGCCACGGCATCACGCCGGAGGTGGAACCCGATCACGTCAAGGTGCTGGTCGACGAGGTGCACGCCTACGGCCGCCGGCTGCGCGAGGGCTGACATGGCCTGGCTGATCACCAAATACCTGGTTACCGCCGCCGTGGTGGTTCTGGTATCTGAGGCCGCCAAGCGCAGCGACCGGCTGGGCGGCCTGCTCGGCGCGCTGCCGATGGTGACGATCCTGGCGCTGATCTGGCTTTATATGGAACACCAGTCGTCGCAGAAGATCGCCAACCACGCCTGGTACACCTTCTGGTACGTGCTGCCGACGTTGCCGATGTTCCTGGTCTTCCCGGCCCTGCTGCCGCGATTGGGATTCTGGTTCACGCTGCTCGCCTGCGCCGCCATCACGGTGGCGTGCTTCGGCCTGTTCGCACTGGCGGTGCGCCGGTTCGGGATCGAGCTGCTTTAGCGGGAAGCGCCCACCTACCATACCCCCGCTTGCCCTGTCCATACCTCAGGCGCATAGTGGGGCCGCCGGCGACTGGCCGGTCGGCAAAAAGGCATGGGGGTGCCGTTATGTCGCGAGTCAATCCTTTCAGCACGCCGGGCTCGGTCGCGAGCGAATCTTCGGCGCCATCGGGGCAATACGTCTTTCGCTCTCCGAACTCGCTCGGCAATGGGGCCCGGGGCGTGATCGGGGCCTTCGTCCTGCTGACGCTGGCGGTCCTGGGCGTCATGGCCTACGGCCTGCAACTGCTCCAGCAGGGCATCGACAGCGGGATCACCGCAACACTGCAGGACAAGCTGGCGGGGGCCGGCTGGCTGCAACTGAACCTGTTCCGCCTGCAATTGGTGCTCATGCTTGCCTGCTACATCTGGGCCGGCTGCTGGGTGTACCGGATGGCCTGCAATGTCCGGGCGCTCGGGGCCAGGGGCCTGGATGACTCGCCCGGCTGGGCGGTGGGCTGGTACGCGGTCCCGGTCATGAACCTGGTGCGGCCGTTGCGCGCGATGACGCAGATCTGGCTGGGCTCCCAGGCACCGACGCGCTGGCAGAAACTCGGCACGCCGTCGTTGCTTCGCCTGTGGTGGGTCTTCTGGGTCGCCGGCAACCTGTCCTACTGGTTCGTGACGCAGTACCTGAAGCCCGAGCACACGTTCGATGGGCTTCATACCCAGCAGTTGCTGCTGATCGGTGGGCAGGGCCTTAACCTCTGCGCCGCGGCGCTGTTCCTGTTGGTCGTGACCCGCCTGACGCGCATGCAGGTGGAGCAGCACGAGCAACAGCAGGCCATGCCTCCGGTACACGCGGCGTCGCTGGCCGACGCCTTCGTGGCCTAGCTCCGGCCACCATCTGGCAACCGTGGGCCCTGGCTCGTCACGAGCCGGGGCCTTTCGGCTGTCCGCCGGAACCTTGCCGGCGGAGGCCTGCGCTTGGGACGATCACGCGCGCCCCGTACAATCACCCGCTTACCTTCATGACGCGCGCGCCGCACGGCGCGCATCGCGAGTTTCCGATGGACAAGAGTTTCGAACCCGGCCAGATCGAATCGAAGTGGTACGCCCAATGGGAAAAGCGTGGGGCGTTCAAGCCGACCGGCCAGGGCGAGCCCTACTGCATTCTGCTGCCGCCGCCGAACGTGACCGGCACGCTGCACATGGGACACGCGTTCCAGCAGACCGTGATGGACATGCTGATCCGCTACCAGCGCATGCGCGGCATGAACACGCTGTGGCAGGTCGGCACCGACCACGCGGGCATCGCCACGCAGAAGATCGTCGAGAACCAGCTCGCCGCCGAGGGCAGGTCGCGGCACGACCTGGGCCGTGAGCCGTTCGTCGAGCGCGTGTGGCAGTGGAAGGAGGAGTCCGGCTCGACCATCACCAATCAGATGCGCCGCCTGGGCGTGGCTGCCGACTGGTCGCGCGAGCGCTTCACCATGGACGAGGGTCTCTCGGCCGCGGTGCGCAAGGTGTTCGTGCAGTGGTATCGCGACGGCCTGATCTACCGCGGCAACCGCCTGGTGAACTGGGATCCGGCGCTGGGCACGGCGGTGTCCGACCTGGAGGTCAACAATGTCGAGCGCGACGGCCACATGTGGTCGATCCGCTACATGACCGCCGACGGCGCCGGCTCCGTGGTGGTCGCCACGACCCGCCCGGAAACCATGTTGGGCGACGTCGCGGTGGCAGTCCACCCCGAGGACGAGCGTTACGCGCACCTGATCGGCTCGATGCTGCACCTGCCGCTTTCCGGCCGGCAGATCCCGGTCATCGCCGACGACTACGTCGATCGCGATTTCGGCACCGGCTGCGTGAAGATCACCCCGGCGCACGACTTCAACGACTACGCCATCGGCCAGCGGCACAAGCTGGCGCCGATCAACATCTTCACGCTGGACGCCAAGGTCAACGACAACGCGCCGGAGAAATATCGCGGCCTGGACCGCTACGACGCGCGCAAGGTGGTGCTGGCCGACCTGGAAGCCGCAGGCCTGCTGGTCGAGAGCAAACCGCACAAGCTGCAGGTGCCGGTCAGCCAGCGCTCGGACGCGGTGATCGAGCCGATGCTGACCGACCAGTGGTTCGTCGATCTCACCTCAGACGTGCTGGCCGATGGCCGCCCGGGCGGTCGCACGGCGATCACCGAACCGGCGCTCGAAGCGGTCCGCTCGGGTGATATCCGCTTCGTGCCGGAGAACTGGACCACTACCTACACCCAGTGGCTGGACAACATCCAGGACTGGTGCATCAGCCGCCAGCTCTGGTGGGGCCACCGCATTCCGGCGTGGTATGACGAGGCGGGCAACATCTTCGTTGGCGAGGACGAAGCCGATGCCCGCCGTCATGCCCCCACCCCGCCGGTGGGCGAGCTTCGCCAGGACGAGGACGTGCTCGACACCTGGTTCTCCTCCGCACTGTGGCCCTTCTCCACGCTCGGCTGGCCGATGCAGGGGCCGGTAAAGAACGAGCGCGGCGAGATCGTCGCCAACTGGGAGCAGGACAAGCTGTTCCTGCCCAGCGCGGTGCTGGTCACCGGCTTCGACATCATTTTCTTCTGGGTCGCGCGCATGGTGATGGCGACCTTGTACTTCACCAAACAGGTGCCCTTCCGCGAGGTCTACATCAACGCCATCGTGCGTGACGCCGAAGGCCAGAAGATGTCCAAGTCCAAGGGCAACACGCTCGACCCGCTGGACCTGATCGACGGCATCGAGCTGGAACCGCTGGTGGAGAAATCCACGCGCTCGCTGCTGATCCCGCAGGTACGCGAGAAGGTCGAGAAGCGCATCCGCAAGGATTATCCGCAGGGCATCCCTTCGATCGGCACCGATGCGTTGCGTTTCACCTTCGCCGCGCTGGCCAGCTACAGCCGCACGATCAACTTCGACATCAAGCGCGCCGAGGGCTACAAGGCGTTCTGCAACAAGTTGTGGAACGCGGCGCGGTTCGTGTTGATGAATCTCCCCGAGGCTCCGATCGACGCGCCTACCGGCGCACCGGTGACCGAGGCGGAGCGCTGGATCCTCACGCGCCTCAAGCAGACCCTGACCGAGGTGGAGGAGCACTTCGCCACCTACCGCTTCGACCTTTTGGCGCAGGCGCTCTACGAATTCGTCTGGAACGAATATTGCGACTGGTTCCTGGAGCTATCCAAGCCGGCACTTGGCGGTGACGATGCGCGGGCTGCCACCTCCACGCGGCACACCCTGCTGGTGGTGCTGGAAACCGTGCTGCGCGCACTGCATCCGGTCATACCTTTCATCACCGAGGAGATCTGGCAGGCGGTGGCGCCGCGGCTGGGCATCGGGGCGTCGAGCATCATGGAACGACCCTGGCCGAAGGTGGCCGAACTGCCGGTCGACGAGGCCGCAAGCGCCGAGATCGAATGGTTCAAGGCGGTGCTCTCGGGCATCCGCCGCATCCGCTCGGAAATGAACATCGCGCCCGGCAAGACCATTCCGCTGCTGCTGGCCGATGGCGACCCGGCCGATCGCTCGCGCACGGCCAAGTTCGCCGCGCAGATCGCCTTCCTTGCACGCACCGAGGCGCCGCAGTGGATCGAGCCGGGTGCAGGCGAGCCGGCGTCGGCCGCGGCGGTCGTCGGCAGCTTGCGCGTGCTGATTCCGCTGGCCGGGTTGATCGACCTCACCGCGGAAAAGGCGCGCCTGGCCAAGGAGATCGCGCGCATCGAGGGCGAGATCAAAAAGTGCGAGGGCAAGCTGGGCAACGCCAACTTCGTGGCCAACGCACCGTCCGAAGTGGTGGCGCAGGAGCGCCAGCGGATCGTCGACTGGGGCACGCAACTGGAAGCGCTGCGGGAACAGGCACGCAAGCTGGGCTGAGCCAGCTCTGTAGAGCGCACCTGTGCGGATGATCTGGTCGCGCACAGGGTGCGCTCCCACGGACGTTGCCTCAGGGAGACGCGGATTCCCGATCCAGCGCCATCACGATTGCATCCTCGCGCCCGCCTTTGGCCGGGTAGTACCGCGGGCGCCGGCCGATCTCCTTGAAGCCGACCGAAGCGTAGAGCTCCTGCGCCACCGGATTGGAGGGGCGTACCTCCAGGAACACCCGTTCGGCGCCGCTCCAGCGAGCCACGTCGAGCAGCCGGCCGAGCAAGTGCCGACCCAGGCCGCGGCCGCGCCAGTCGGGGCCGATACACAGGTTGAGCACGTGCGCTTCGCCGGCGGCGACCGAGAGGATTCCGTAGCCGGCGACGTCGCCCTCGCAACACAGCACCCAGCATGGATGGCCGGCCTTCAGGCAATCACTGAAAATGCCGGAAGACCACGGGAAATCGTAGGACGCGCTTTCGAGCGCACTGACCGCGACCACGTCCTCGCGCCGCATCGCGCGGATCTCGATGCGCGGACGTGCCACCGCCACCATCACGCACCTCCCGCCAGCGCGCGCCGCAGTTGGCGCAGCGCGGTCCACAGCCTGCGCTTGCCAGCACCGTTGGCGAGCACCTCGTTCGGTTCGTCGGCCAGCACGATCTGCGCCTGGTTCATCACCGCCGCGGGCAGTTCCCGCCCCAGCGCGTGCGCCTGCGCCTGTCCGAACACGAGGTAGGCGCGCACCGGCGGCACGGTGGCGGTGGGCCGCCCGTCCCTGACCGTGATGCGTCCCGCGCGCGCAAGCCCGGGACCATAGGCGGCCAATGCCCGGCCGAGCAGGTCCAGCTCACGCGCGGCGCAACCATCCGGCAACAACACCACGCAAGAGGCTGGAGGCGCCATCGGCTCCGCGGCCGCGTCGCCTGGCTCGTCCGGCTGCGCTTGCGCAGTCGCGCGGCGCACCCAGGGCGTCACGCCGAGCACGCGCAAAACCCTCGTGCGGCGTGAGGCCGGTCCGCGGCTGGCGGGCGCCGGGCTCATGGCCTGGCGCGACGGGTCCGCCGGCGATGGGCAGCGCGGCCCCACAGCGTCACCACCGGGCCGGACAGCAGGTACAGCGTGAACACCACGAACAGCACCCGCGGCGGGTCGATCAGGAAGGGCACCAGGACCAGCACCGCAACCAGTACCCAAAGGAACGGCACGCGATCACGTTCGCCCATCGGCAGCGACTTGAAGCTGTAGTAGCGGAAGCGGGAGACCATCAGCAGGCCGACCACCACCGCCATGGCCAGGGTGAGGAAACACAGGCTCGGCCCGGGAACCTGGAACTTCTCCATGGTCCACACGAACGACATGCACACCGCCGCCGCCGCCGGACTGGCCAATCCCTGGAAATAGCGCTTGTCGATCACCCCGACCTGGGTATTGAAGCGCGCCAGGCGCAGCGCCCCGCAAGCGGCATAGAGGAACGCCGCGGCCCAGCCGATCTTGCCCCAGACCAGCCCGTAGTCGCGCAACGAGGACAGCGACCAGTTGTACATCACCAGCGACGGCGCCAGGCCGAAGCTGACCAGGTCCGACAGCGAGTCGTACTGCACGCCAAACTCGCTCTGCGTGCCTGTCAGCCGCGCCACGCGCCCGTCCATGCCGTCCAGGACCGCCGCCACGAATACGGCGATGGCGGCCTCGGTGAAGCGATGGCCAATGCTCGCCACCACGGCGTAGTAGCCGGCGAACATCGCCGCCGTGGTGAACAGGTTCGGCAGCAGGTAAATGCCCCGGTGGCGGGGCGTTCGGACTGGCGTGTTCTCGCTCATGCAACGATCCGTGACGGAATGCGCGAGAGTGTAAACCATCGCCCGTCAACGGCCCCGCCATGCTTGAGTCCGGCCGTTGGGAGTGTTAACTAGTGCCGGGGCCCCATGCCCCTCGGAGAATCCCATGCGCCGCCTGCCCTTCGCCCTCGTGTTGCTGCTGCTCGCGCCCGCGGTCGCCGCGCAGGTGTACAAGTGGACCGATTCCCACGGCACCGTGCACTACTCCGAGACCCCGCCGCCGCAGGGCACCAAGTACAACCGCATCGACACCAACGGCATGGAACAACCTGCGGCGCCTGCACCGTCGACCGCCGCGCCAGCAGCCGCCGCCAAGGCTGCATCCGCGGGTACTGGCGGAATGGCCAATACCCCGGAGAATCGCGCCAAGCTGTGCGCCTCGCTGAAGGCCAACCTGGACCTGCTCAAGGGCAAGGAAGGCGTGGTGCTCGAGCAGGACGGCAAGTCGGTGCCGCTGGACGAGACCCAGCGCAGCCAGCAGGTCGCCCTGGCCGAACAGCAGTACCAGCAGTTCTGCAGCCAGTAGGACTCAGCGACGGCGTCGTTGACGCGTAAGCCGGGGATGGCCCACGTATAATCGGCCTCTTTGTCCCCGGATTACCCGCCATGCGCCTCAGCCAATTCCACCTGGCCACCGTCAAGGAAGTACCCGCCGACGCCGAAGTCGCCAGCCACCGGCTGATGCTGCGCGCCGGCATGATCCGCAAACTCGCCTCCGGCCTCTACACCTGGACGCCGCTGGGCCTGCGCGTGCTGCGCAAGGTCGAGAACGTGGTGCGCGAGGAAATGAACCGCGCCGGCGCGATCGAATTGCTGATGCCCGCGGTACAGCCGAAAGAATTGTGGGAAGAGACCGGCCGCTGGGAAAAGTTCGGCGGCCAGCTGTTGAAGATCCGGGATCGCAAGGACCAGGAATTCTGTTTCGGTCCCACGCACGAGGAAGTCATTACCGACTTCGCGCGCAACGAACTGAAGAGCTACAAACAGCTGCCGGTCAATTTCTATCAGATCCAGACCAAATTCCGCGACGAGATCCGTCCGCGCTTCGGCGTGATGCGCGCGCGCGAATTCCTGATGAAGGACGCCTACTCCTTCCATCTCTCGGCCGAATCGCTGGGCGATACCTACGAGGTGATGTACCAAGCCTATTCGCGTGTTTTCGAACGGCTCGGCCTTTCGTTCCGCGCCGTGCAGGCGGATACCGGTGCGATAGGCGGCAACGCCAGCCATGAATTCCAGGTGCTCGCCGATTCGGGCGAGGATGCGATCGCGTTCTCCGACGGTTCCGATTACGCCGCCAATATCGAAAAGGCCGAAGCCCTGGCGCCCGCCGTCGGGCGACCTGCCCCGCAGGCAGCGCTCGAGCGTGTTGACACCCCCACGCAAAAGACGATCGCCGAGGTCAGCGCCTTCCTGGGTGCCCCGCCCCAGCGGTGCGTCAAGACGCTGCTGGTTCGCGGTCGCGACGGATTGGTTGCGCTCTGCCTCCGCGGCGACCACGAGATCAACGAGATCAAGGCCGGCAAACTGGCCGAATTGCCGGACGAGCCGGTGCTCGCGACGGAAGAAGAGATTCTCGCCGCGACCGGCACGCGTCCCGGCTTCATCGGCCCGGTCGGGCTGCCCGATGCGATCCCCGTAATCGTCGACCGCAGTGCCGCCGTGCTGGCCGATTTCGTCTGCGGTGGCAATGCCGACGGCACCCATTACACCGGTGCCAACTGGGAACGCGACGCGCGTATCACCCGCGTGGAAGACATCCGCCAGGTAGTCGAGGGCGACCCCTCCCCCGACGGTCTCGGCACGCTGCGACTGGCTCGCGGCATCGAGGTCGGCCACATTTTCCAGTTGGGCCAGAAATACGCCCAGGCACTGGGCGCCACGGTACTGGACGACCAGGGCAAGGCGCAGGTGATGATGATGGGTTGTTACGGTATCGGCGTGAGCCGCATCGTGGCCGCCGCGATCGAGCAATCGCACGACGAGGCCGGGATTATCTGGCCGGAAACCATGGCGCCCTGGCGGGTAGCGGTCTGCATCATCAACCCCAAAAACCTGCCCGACGTGCGCGCGGCTGCCGAAGCCCTCTACCGCAAGCTCGAAGAACGCGGTATCGAAACGGTGCTGGACGACCGTGGACTACGTCCCGGCCAAATGTTTGCCGACCTGGAATTGATCGGCATTCCGCACCGGGTCGTGGTAAGCGAGCGGGGCCTGGCTGCCGGCACACTCGAATACCGCCGGCGCTCGGAATCGGAAAACCGCGCCATTACCGAGGACGAATTGTTCACATTGCTGGCGTAACAGTAAGTGGCGATCCGGCAGTACGGTAAATTACCGTGCCGCCGGGTTTGGCAATGAACCGGGCGGTTTTTATGCGGTGGATCGCATTATTCCCTCCCGCGGGATAATCGGCCGTTTTGCAATCGCCCCCGTCGTTGGGCGAGAATGCCTCCGACAGGAAGCACCGCTCTCAATGACGAGAGGCAGAAAACACATAATCGAAGACTTATCCGGGAGCCCACGCATGGCAGTCGACATCAAGAACCTCAATCACAACCAGCTCAATGAACTGATCAGCAAGGCGCAGGTGCGCCAGAACGAGCTGCGCAAGGAGAAGGTCGCCAAGCTGCGCGAGAAGATCCATGCCATGGTCAAGGCCGAGGGCTACAACATGGAAGACATCTTCGGCGGCACCCGCAAAGCCCGTCGCAGCACCGGCACGGTGGCGCCGAAGTATCGCAATCCGGCCAATGCGGAGCAGACCTGGTCCGGCCGCGGCAAGCGTCCGCGCTGGTTCAACGACGCGCTGAAGGCCGGCAAGAAGGAAAAGGATCTGGCAATCTGATCCGGCGACTGCAATGAACTAAAAAAACACCGGCCTTGCGCCGGTGTTTTTTATGCGTTGGATTGGTCTCTCTTCCCCCGTCGAAGTTGGGACGGCATCGCTCCACGGGATCGGTAAAGAGACGGAAGGGAGAGAGATCAACTGCGCGTCAGGCGGCAGTGCCGCCTACGGTCATGCCGTCGATCTTCAAGGTTGGCTGGCCCACACCCACCGGCACGCTCTGGCCGTCCTTGCCGCACACGCCAATGCCCTCGTCGAGCTTGAGGTCGTTGCCGATCATGGACACACGGGTAAGCACTTCCGGGCCGGCGCCGATCAGGGTGGCGCCCTTGACCGGGGCGGTGATCTTGCCGTCTTCGATCAGGTAGGCCTCGCTGGCGGAGAACACGAACTTGCCGCTGGTGATGTCGACCTGGCCGCCGCCGAAGTTGACCGCGTAAAGCCCGCGCTTGACCGAGGCGATGATCTCGGCCGGATCGTGCGAGCCGGCGCGCATGTAGGTGTTGGTCATGCGCGGCATCGGCAGCTGCGCGAACGATTCGCGGCGGCCGTTGCCGGTCGGCTTCATGCCCATCAGGCGCGCGTTCAACCTGTCCTGCATGTAGCCCACGAGGATGCCGTCCTCGATCAGCGTCGTGCATTCGGTCGGCGTGCCCTCGTCGTCCACGCTGAGCGAGCCCCGACGGTTGGGCAGCGTGCCGTCGTCGACCACGGTTACGCCGGGCGCGGCCACGCGCTGGCCCAGGCGTCCGGCGAACGCCGAGCTGCCCTTGCGGTTGAAGTCGCCTTCCAGCCCGTGGCCGATTGCCTCGTGCAGCAGCACGCCGGGCCAGCCGGGGCCGAGCACGACGGTCATCTGCCCGGCCGGGGCGTCGACCGAGTCGAGATTGACCAGTGCCTGGCGCACGGCCTCTTCGGCGAAGGCCAGCGCGCGGCCGTTCTCGATCAGCTCGCGATAGCCGTAGCGTCCGCCGCCGCCGCCGCTGCCCTGCTCGCGACGGCCGTTGGATTCGGCGATCACCTGCACGTTCAACCGCACCAGCGGGCGCACGTCCGCCGCCAGGGTGCCGTCGGCGGCGGCCACCAACACCGTGTCCATGGTCGCGGCCAGACTCACGATCACCTGCTTGACGCGCGGATCGCGCGAGCGCGCCCAGGCGTCAACCTCGCGCAGCAGCGCGATCTTGTCGGCATTGGGCAGGCTCTCGACCGGGTCCAGCGCCGGATAGAGCGACCGCCCACCGTTGAGCGCCAGCGGCTTGCCGGCGCCCTGCCCGCCCTGGGCGATCGCGCGCGCGGCTTTGGAAGCCTCCAGCAATTGCGGCAGCACGATCTCGTCGGAATAGGCGAAACCGGTCTTCTCGCCACTGATGGCGCGTACGCCCACGCCCTGTTCGATCGAATGGCTGCCGTCCTTGACGATGCCTTCCTCAAGCAACCAGGACTCGCTGCGCGAATGCTGGAAATACAGGTCCGCCGCGTCGATGTCCGGTCCCATCAGCTGCGCGAACACGCGCTCGAGGTCGGTGGTCACCAGGCCACCGGGGGCCAGCAGCTTGTTCTCTACGTGGGCAATGAGTGAATCCATGGAGCCGGCAACCTTGGGCGAAAGGGATGACTATCCCACATGGGGTCGCACCCGGCCCTTTAAAGCACGACGCGCGCGGCTGCGGCTACCATGCGCCGACATCACCAAGGAGAGGCCGCATCATGAGCAGGGATACCAGGCACAGGCTCACCCGCGAGCTGCTGGACAACGCCGTGAAGGCGCCCATCGGCGAGACGCACGACCTGCTGCAACGCCACGGCGCGCTGCGCCCGGGCGCGGGCAAGCTCAGCAGCGTGGTGGCCTTGTCGCTGGGATTCCTGGGCCTGCTGGCTGTGCTGGCCTTCCATTTCCCGCAGTACCTGACCACGCCGGACCTGCGCCACCAGTACTCGGTCGACGTGCTGCGCCAGCTGCTGCTGGTGGCGCTGCTGGTCGCCGGTGGCATGTCGCTGGGCAACCTGGTGCTGGGGCGCCGACGCAACCTCAACCTGGTCGCCTTTGCGCTGGTGCTCGCCGCCACCGCGCTGGGCGGCTCGCGGGTGCCGGTGGGCAACTTCCCCGACCACACGCCCTACATCGGGCTGGACTGGTTCATCCTGGACCTGCTCGGCTCCACGTTGGTGTTCGTGGTGATCGAGAAGCTGTTTCCGTTGTACAGGGGACAGACGTTGTTCCGCGCCGAGTGGCAGACCGACCTCAAGCACTTCGCGGTCAACCATTTCATCGTCGGGCTGGCGCTGCTGAGCGTGAACTTCCTGCTGCACCATCTGTTCGGCTGGCTGGTCAGCAGTGGCTTCCAGCAGGCCGTACGGGATGTTCCGTTCCTGCCACAGTTGCTGTTGTGCGTGCTGGTGGCGGACCTGGCGCAGTACTGGACGCATCGCGCGTACCACGAGGTGCCGTTCCTGTGGCGTTTCCATGCCGTGCACCACAGCGTCAAGACGATGGACTGGCTGGCCGGCTCGCGCCAGCACATGCTGGAATTGATCGTCACCCGCGTGTGCGTGCTGGCGCCGCTATACATCCTGGGCTTCTCCGAAGCGGTGATGAACGGCTACATCCTCATCGTCGGCTTCCAGGCAGTGTTCAACCACGCCAACGTGCACCTGCCCTGGGGCCCGCTGAAGTACCTGCTGGTGACGCCCGACTTCCACCACTGGCACCACGCCTCCGACGAGGAGGCGATCGACCGGAACTACGCGGCGCATTACGCCTTCCTCGACCACCTGTTCGGCACGGCAGTGAAGTCGCCCAAGGTGTTCCCGGAGAAGTACGGCGTGGTGGGCGATTACATGCCGGACGGTTTCGTGCGGCAGCAGCTGTTTCCCTTTCGGCGGAAGTAGGCGCAAGCGCGCCGCAAAGGCGACCCTGCCCGCCTTTTGGGCTCCCCGACGAACGGGGCACGGATTCGGCACGCCGCGTCACGCTAAGGAGCCTTGCCCGCGATCGCGAGGGAAGGTGCCGACAGGCGGGGCGGATGGGGCGCGACCTTGCGATGCCGCCGGTTTTCAGCGCCCCGCGCTTGCCGCCGGTGCCGGCACCGAAGCGGCCGGCGCGGGTTGCGCTTCGTGTTTCTCCACCAGCGTGAACACCGGCTTTTCCCAGCTCCCGGTGACGTGGTAGCGCGCGCTGGCGGCCTTGTTCAGCCCCTTGCCGAGCAGCCCCTGCACGGCGAAGCCGGCAGCGGCACCCACCGGTCCGGCGACCACCGCGCCGACCACCGGCAAGCTGTTGCCGACGTGAGGCAGGACGTAGACCTGCTGGTCGTAGTCGCGCGTGCGCAGGCCGGTGCGGCCATGAATGTCGATGTCCGCGGCGGGCCCTCGGATCTGCAGGTTGTCGGTGGTGGCATTGCCGGCGGCGAAGCGGAAGTCGCCCTTGATCGAATCGAACGCCAGCCCCTTGCCGAACACGTCGCCGAAATCGAGCGTGAGGCGTCGCGGCAGCTCAGCCACCGAAACCAGCCCGAACAGGCGTCCCACGCCAGGAGCGAGCTCGGGAATACGACCGTGGCTGACGTCGATGCCGAGCGTGCCGGTCATGTTCGCAAGCGCGAAGGACGTGGGCGCTCCTGGCCAGCTCGCATCGAGCACCGCATGTGTCTTGCCACCGCTGAACAGGCCTTCGTACCCGAAGGCTGTGAGCATGCTGCCCAGGTTCTGCGCCGCGAAGTCGATGCGCATCTGGGTGTGGCTGGCCTGCGCCGTGCCGTTCCAGTCGCCGCCGGCGTTTAGCTGCACGCTCTTGGACAGCGCACGCAGCTGGTCGATGTGCATGCCCTGCGACGTGGGCCAGGTCTCCAGCCGCGCCTCGCCGAGCCGGGCCGCGCCCAGTCGCAGGTCTCCTACCCACAGGTGGAACGGCGGCAGCGACCCCGGATCGATGCCCGTGGCGGACGGGTCGCCCAACGGTTCGGGTGGGGGTTGCGCCGTGGCAACAGGCGATGACGGCGCTGCGGCCCGGGCCGGACTGGCCGAGGGCTTGCCCGTAGGCGGTGGCGCCGCCTGCGGCCAGTACAGGCGTTGCAGGCGTGCGGTGATGCCACGCTTGCGCAGGTCGGCCGAAGGCACGTCCACATGACCGGCCAGCGCCGGACTGTCCACGTCGATTGCCAGCCCGTCGGTCCCGGGCATGGCCTTGATATGCATCTGCGGGAAATCGTGTTCGAACACCAGCGCGCGATCGGCCTGGGCATCGATGCTCTCAAGCCCGGGGCCATCACTGCCGGTGCCGGCCACCGCATGCTGCACCCAGCCGGACACGTCGAGCGCCGTGGCGTGGCCGCGGATGCGCAGGCCCCTGTCCGGCAGGCTCTCGGGCATGGCGGTACCGAAAGCGATCGCCGCGGCCAGCGGCTGAGTGTCGCCCGCGGGGAGGCGGAAGCGCGCGCGCATCACGTCGCCCAGCGCCACGTCCAGCCTGGCGTTGTCCACCGGCACGCCCACGGTCAGATGCAACGGCAGCTCGGCATCGGCCGGTTTGGACAGAGGCACCGGAAGCTTCAACGTGGTGCCGGCGAGCGTGCTGTCGGCGCTGAGCGTCTGCACCGACTCCCCGCCGCTGCCGTGGGTGATGTCGAAGCCGATCGTGTAGTCGCTGCGCCCCTGGGCGGCCTTGCCCAGCCATTCGAGTTGCGGATAGCCCTGCACCAGTTCGGCGATGGCATAGCGCCCCTGGAGCCGCGCCGAAAGTACCGTGTCCGGCTGGCCGGTCGCATCGGCGATCGCCAGGTCCAGCGACGAGGGCTGGCCGCGGAATCCGCCAGCGAGCGGACCGGCATGCACGCCGTGGGCGTCGAAGCTCACCGGGCCATCCAGCTTGTCCAGTTCCAGCTTCCATTCAGGCGCGTCCACGTCCATGCCTGTGAGCTGGGCGCTGCCATCCAGTCGCAGCGCCCGGGTGTCCTTCACCGGCAGCGACAGGTGGAACCCGAACGCACCGCTGCCGCCCAGGTGCAACTTGGCCAGCGTGTCGGCCTGGTCGCGCGCGATCGGGCTTTGTCGCAGGAACTTGATCAGGTTCGCGCCGCTGCCATTGCCCTGCGCGTTGAGATCGACCGTGGTGTCGGAGAACTCGGGGATCAGCGCCACCGCACGATCGATCTTGATGCCGAGCGACTCGCCACCCTGCGCCTCGGCCAACATGCCGTTGCCTACGAAGCTCGCTTCCACGGATAGCCCGGTGGCCAGCGGCCAGCCCTCGCCGTAGTCGAAAGTGAGGCCGCTGATGCGCGCATGCGCCTCGAAGCGGCCCTCGTTGTGGCGGAACGGCCAGTCGGCCAGGTTGCCGCGCACGACGAGGTCGCCCTCGTCCACCGTTCCCGCGACCAGTGCGCGGTCCAGGTATTCGATGGCGGTCGGCGACATGGCGTCGACCGGCCAGAACATCTTGGCGGCCACCACCTGCGCCTGGTCGACGTGCGCATACAGATCGAGAAAGGGCCGGCGTCCATCGTCGGGCAGCGCCATCGTGCCGCGCACGCTGCCGGCGAAGCCATTGCCCTGGAACGCCAGCGGGTCGATGCCGACCTGCCACGCCCCGTCGGCATGCCAGGCAGCTACGGTGGCGGCCAGTCGCGTCAGCCCGAACGGCTTGCGGAAGCCGGGAGTTGCGTCCACCACGGTGGCCTGCGCCGGCAGTTCCAGCGCAAAGCCCTGCGCATCCCCGCGCAACGTGCCGTCGAGGCGGCTGATGCCAGGCAACTTGCCGATCGCGTTGATGCCGGCGTTCGAGAATGACACCTGCAGATCCCGCACGCCGCCGGCACGCGACCATTGCAGCGCGGCCTGCTTGAGCAGGCCATGCGGATGTCCGCTACCGAGCCAGGCGCCCAGCGACGGCGCCAGGCCGGGCTTGAGCGCCAGCCATGGCAGCAGCGGCGCGAGGTCGAGATCACGCGCTGCCAGGCTCACGCGCGGCGTGCTCTCCGCCTGGTGCAGCGCCAGTGCCAGCGCACCGCCGTTATCGGCGGCATAGCGAACCTCGTAACCGTCCACGCTTTGGCTGACGCCCGCCATGCCGCGCAGGACGGGCACCTTCGCGGTTCCTGCAGGCCCCTCGACGGCAAGGTCGGCAAGGTCCAGGCGCAAGGTGGCGCGCACGACCTTGCGATCCTTCCAGTCGAGCCAGGCGGCCAGGCTGCCGGTACCGGTCTTGGCCACATAGCCGTCCATGGCCACGTCGCCAAGCAGCGCGCGCAGGTCGAGCCGGTCGCCGGCCAGCCACAGGCGGCCCTCGCTGCCGTCCTCGCGAAAGCTGCCGGCACCACGCCACTGGCCGCTCGCACCCTCACGCTGCAGCGCCACGCCAAAGCGGACGCGGCTGCCCTGCCGGCTTAGCCGCAGTTGGTCGGCAAGCACGGTGTAACGATGCCCGCTGGCCTCGTCGGTGACGATCAGGCGCAGGTCGCGCAGCCAGATGCCCAGCGAGACCGGGCCCATCGAAAAGTCCTGCCGCGCGCCGCCCCCGGGGCCGCCGATGCCATTGACGTGCCAGCGGCCCTGCCCGTCGCGGCTCAGGTCCAGCTCCAGTCCGCGCGCCCGCAGATCGAGCATGTGCCGCGAGGGCAACAACCAGCTGCCGAAGTCGATCTTCAGTTCCGACTCGGGCAAATGCAGCGGGCTACCGCCGCCGGGGCCTGGGCCGATGGTGACGTCGCGCATCACGAACAGCGGACCGGAACCGCGCCAATGGCCTTCCATCGAGGCGAAGCTCACTGGGCGATGCAGGCGCTCGGAGAGCTGGGCGGCGACCCATTGCGGATGCCGCGCCAGCAGCGGCAGCAGCAATTGCGCCAGCGCGACCAGCACGGCCAGCGTGATCACCGCGATGCCGGCGCCCCAGCCGAGGGCGCGCAATGCCGGGTGCAGGCGCTGTCGCCAGCGCGCGTTCACCTCGTTCCGTCCCGGCCGGCGTTGCGGGCAATCCTTCGCTTACAGCAAGACCACATCGAACTGTTCCTGCGAGTAATGCTCTTCCGGCTGGAAGCGTATGCTCTTGGAGATGAACTCCTCCAGTTCGGCCACCGCCGCCGATTCCTCTTCGAGGATGCGCGAGACGACCTTGGGGCTGGCCATCACCAGCAGCTTTTCGGCGTTGAACTGGCGTACCGCGCGGGTGATCTCGCGGAAGATTTCGTAGGTGACCGTCTCGGCGGTCTTGATCGTGCCGCGCCCGCCGCATGCCGGGCACGGTTCGCACAGCTGGCGCTCCAGGCTTTCGGTGGTGCGCTTGCGGGTCATCTCGACCAGGCCCAGCGCCGACATCGGATAGACCGTAGTCTTGGCGTGGTCGCGCGCCAGACCCTTCTCCAGCATGCGGATCACCTGGCGCTTGTGCTCCTCATCGTTCATGTCGATGAAGTCGATGATGATGATGCCACCGAGATTGCGCAGGCGCAGTTGCCGCGCGGCTGCCTGGGCGGCCTCCAGATTGGTGCGATAGACCGTCTCCTCCAGGTTGCGCGTACCGAGGTAGCCGCCGGTGTTGACGTCGATCGTGGTCATCGCCTCGGTCTGGTCGACGATGAGGTAGCCGCCGGACTTGAGCGGCACTTCCTTTTTCATCGCACGCTGGATCTCGTCCTCCACGCCATAGAGATCGAAGATCGGCCGCTCGCCGGCGTAGTGCTCGATGCGGTCGTCCAGGCTCGGCATGAACTTGTGCACGAACTTGACCACCTTCTCGTGCGTCTCGCGTGAGTCGACGCGCACCTTCTCGATGTCGTCGGTGAGCATGTCGCGCAGGCTGCGCAGCGGCAACGAGAGTTCCTCGTAGACGCGCTCGCCGACCTTGGCCTTGGCGATGTTCTCCTGCACCACGCGCCAGACCTTGCTGAGGTAGGTCACGTCGAAGGCCAGCGATTCTGCCGACTGCCCTTCGGCGTTGGTGCGCACGATGTAGCCGAGCGGATTTTCGCCGATGAGCCCGCCGAGCACGTCCTTCAGGCGCGCACGCTCGGTTTCGTCCTCGATGCGCGCGGAGATGCCCAGCGTGCGTGCGTGCGGCAGCAGCACCAGGTAGCGCGAGGGAATCGACAAATGGCTGGACAACCGCGCGCCCTTGGTGCCAATCGGGTCCTTGACCACCTGCACCACGATCTCCTGGCCCTCGTGCACCAGCTCGCTGATCGAGGGCGTGTGGCCATTGCCATGCACCTCGGCACCCTCGGGCAGCGGCGGGCGCACGATGTCCGAAGCGTGCAGGAACGCCGCGCGCTCCAGGCCGATCTCCACGAAAACCGCCTGCATGCCAGGCATCACCCGCTGCACGCGGCCCTTGTACACGTTGCCCACATAACCGCGCCGGGAGGCGCGCTCGACGTGCACCTCCTGCAGCATGCCGTTCTCGACTACGCCCACCCGGGTTTCACGGGGCGTCACGTTGATCAGGATCTCTTCGCTCACACCCACCCCCGTTGATCTGCGTCTTTATAGCGGGTGGGCGATGAAACTGTCGATGCGCCAGAGCACGGGGCCGGGCGGACGATTTCCAGCCCCGCCGTCCTTCGGGCGGGCGCAACGGCCGCCCACTGAGTAGACTCCGCCCACATGAAACTCCTGCTGGTGGAAGATTCCGAACGCCTGCGCGGCACCCTGCAGCACGGTCTGCGGGGCGCCGGCTTCACGGTCGACGCGGCGGCCGACGGGATCGAGGCCAAGGGCTTCCTGGCGGGCTACGACTATGACCTGGTCGTACTGGACCTGATGCTGCCGCGGCTGGATGGCCTGGGCGTGCTGCGCACCCTGCCAGCCGGCGGACGGCGCCCGCGCGTGCTTGTACTGTCCGCGCGTGACCAGGTGGGCGACCGCATCGAGGCGCTCAACACCGGCGCCGACGATTACCTGGTCAAACCCTTCGCCTTCGACGAACTGGTCGCCCGCCTGCATGCGCTGGCGCGCCGGCCGCTGCAGGCGCAACCGGTGGTCTTGACGCTGGGCACGCTGGCGTGGGACCCGCTGGCCCAGCGCGCCAGCGTGGATGGCCAGCCCTTGCCGCTAACGCCGCGCGAGTTTGCCGTCCTGGGCTTGCTGCTGCGCCACCGCGGGCGCGCCTTCACGCGCCAGGAAATCCTCGAACGCACCGCCGGCAGCGATACCGACGTCTCCGATCGCAGCGTCGAGGTGCTGGTGTTCGGCCTGCGCCGCAAGCTCGATGCCGCCGGACTGGCCGGCCTGATCGAAACCCGCCGCGGCGCCGGCTACCTGATCCCGTGAAACCGCCCTCGCTCGCCGCACGCATCACCCTGCTGCTGGTGGGTACCAGTCTGGCGCTGCTCGGCGGCGGTGCGCTGCTGATGGACTGGCGCATCGACCACGCGATGGAAACCCGCTATCGCGAGAACCTTCTGACCCAGGCGCAGGCGCTTACCACGGTGGTGGAGATCGAGCAGGAGGCCGGCGAACCGCAGGGGCCCGCCGGGCTGCTCGGGAGCGACGGCGAATGGTACGAGTTGCGCTGCGAGGGCATGCCGGCCCAACGCAGCACGCCACCGCCACCGGCGATGCCTCGCGACTGGCCGGCGGCCGCCGGAGCCACGCCGCGCTTCGTCAACCTGCACCACGGGTCCGGACGGCTGGGTGCGGTGATGTTCGCCTTCCAGGAGCCCTCCGCCACCCGGCCGCCCACGCAGCGCTGTGCGTTGCTTTTCGTGCAGGACCGCCGCGCGTTCGATCGCTTGCTGACCACGCTGGACTGGATTCTCGCCCTGAGCCCCGCGCTTGCGCTGCTGGTCGCGCTGGCGGCCGTGCCGCTGATCGTGCGACGCGGCCTCAAGCCGGTGCGCGCGCTGGTCGAGCGCATGCGCGACATCGGCCCGCATGCCCCCGGGCGGCGATTGCCCGCCAGCGGCATGCGCGAGCTCGACCCGTTGGTGGCGCGGTTCAACGACGTGCTGGCGCGGATGGACGAAGGCCTCGCCCGCGAGCGCCAGTTCGCCAGCGGCCTGGCCCACGAGACACGCACGCGGCTGGCCGAACTGCGTGCGCTGGCCGAGGTGGAGGCGCGCTATCCGAGCGGGCGGGAGCTGGGCCAGATTCTTGGCGAGATCGGCCAGATCGGCGCCGAGCTGGAAGCGACCGTCGCTGCGCTGCTGTTGCTCACCCGCCTGCAGTCGGGCCTGGAGCACCCTCAACGCCAGCCGCTGGAACTGGCGCCCTGGCTCGAGCGCCAGTTCCAGCGCCAACGCGCGCACGTTGTCGGACAGGGCGTCGGGCTATCCGTGTATGGCACGCCGCCGGCCAGCCTGCACACCGATCCGGCGTTGCTGGAGGTCGTGCTGGGGAACCTGCTCGGCAACGCCTGCGCCTATGCGCCGGCCGGCGATACGGTGCGGATCGACCTGGATGCCGAAAGCCTGCGCATCAGCAACGCCGCACCCGGGCTGGAACCGGCCGACCTCGCGCGCTTCGGCCAGCGCTTCTGGCGCAAGCAGCCGCCGCACGCCGGGCATGCAGGCCTGGGGCTGGCACTCTCGCACGCGGCGGCCGAAGCGCTTGGCATGGAACTGCACTTCGATCTGCGCGACGGGCGGGTGCATGCGCGACTGGCATGGGCGTCGAGCTGAGCGGCGCAGGGTGGGCTTCGGCCCGCGGGTTTTCCGCGGAATGGCGATGGGCTGGGGCCCGCCTTACGGATGTTCTCGCGGCCGGCCGACCACTCCCGGCGGCTCTCCTATCTCGGCCCGCATCCGCGGCAGGCTATCCGGATAGTTCTGCTGGACGAACGCGATCATGCCCTCGCGCACGTGGCAGCGAAGATCGAAGTTGCTGCCCGAGTCGGCCGAGCTGGCGAGGATGCGTATCTGCAGCGTGCGATCGGTGGCGTCGGTCACCTGCAACACACAGACGCGTCCGTCCCACTGCGGCGCTTCCTTGCACAACCGCTTGACCTCCTCGCGAAGCGGTTCCAGCGGCACGCGGTAGTCCAGCCACAGGTAGACGGTGCCGATCAGCTGCGAACTGGTGCGCGTCCAGTTCTGGAACGGGTTCTCGATGAACCAGTTCAGCGGCACCACGAGGCGCCGCTCGTCCCAGATGCGCACCACCACGTAGGTGCCGGTGATCTCCTCGATGCGGCCCCACTCGCCCTCGATGATCACCACGTCGTCCAGCCGGATCGGCTGGGTGATGGCGATCTGCAGGCCGGCGATCAGGTTGCTCAGCACGGGTTTGGCGGCCAGGCCTACGGCCAGCCCCGCCAGGCCCGCCGAGGCGAGCAGGCTGGTGCCGATCTGGCGCACGCCGGGGATCATCATCAGGCAGGCGGCGAGGCCGATCAGGATCAGCAACACGGAGCCCGTGCGCCCCAGTACGCGCGCCTGGGTCAGCACCCGCCGCGCGCGCAGGTTGTTCTCGGTGTTCACCGGGAAGCGCCGGCAGAAGAAGAACTCGACGGCGTTGATGCAGCGCACGCCCAGCCACGTGGCCACCGCGATCAGGGCGATCACCAGGATCTGTTCGGCCGGCGCAGCGAGGTGCAGCTGGTCCGCCTCGGGCCGTGTACGCAGTGCCAGCACCAGTACCAGCAACGGCACCAGCCAGCCCATCGGCGCGCGCGCCTGCCTGAGCATCTCGCGCGCCATCGGATGGCCATCACTGAAGCGCCACAGCAACGCACGCACCAGCCGGTGGACGACGATCGCGACCAGCAACGCCACGATGATCGTCACGCCCAGGCGGATCCAGGGCTGGTCGTTCCAGATCTCCAGCAGGTTTTCCGTCATGTCCCCACCCTGCCTGCCCGCGCGTCCACGTCGTGTGGGCAGGCCATGGCCGGAACGTTCAGGCGGCCAGCCTGACACCGCAGGGCGGGCTTCAGCCCGCCAGCTTTTCTCCACCGCCAGGACGAGCCGAAGCCCACCCTGCGCAGTTCAGCGTGCCGTAGAGTAGGCCGATGACTGCGACTCCCATTCTCCTCGCCTGGAGCGGCGGCAAGGATTGCCTGATGGCCCTTGAGCGGCTGCGAGCCGATCCGCAGTGGCAGGTCGCCGCGCTGCTGACGACCGTCAATCGCACCTACGGGCGCATCGCCATGCACGGCGTGCGTCGCGACGTCCTGCTCGCGCAGGCCGATGCGCTGGGCCTGCCGCTGCTGGAAGTGGAGATGGACTGGCCCGGCAGCAACGAAGCCTACGAAGCGGCGCACGAACGCGCGCTGGCCGAGGCGCGCATGCGCTGGCCAGGCATTCGCCATTGCGCCTTCGGTGACCTGTTCCTGCAGGACGTGCGCGACTACCGCGTGCGCCAGCTCGGTCGCGCCGAGTGGCGCGCGGTGTTTCCGATCTGGGGCGAGGATACCGACGCGCTATCTCGCCGCTTTGTCGGCGAAGGGCATCGCGCGCTGCTTTGCTGCGTGGATACGCACCAGCTGGCGGCGGAATACTGCGGCCGCCCCTACGATGGGGCCCTTCTCGACAGCCTGCCCGCCGGCGTCGACCCCTGCGGCGAGCGCGGCGAATTCCACACGCTGAGTTTCGGCGGACCGCTGTTCGCCCACGCATTGCGCTTGCGCCGCGGCGAGTCCGTATTGCGTGACGAGCGTTTCCAGTTCACCGATTTCCTCCTCGATGAAGCTGCCGGCTGAGCTGCACGTCCTGCCCGACCTGCTGCGTCCGGGCCTGGCGCTGGTGTTCTGCGGCACCGCCGCCGGCGAGCGCTCGGCGCGCGAGCGCGCGTACTACGCGCACCCTGGCAACCTGTTCTGGCGTGCGCTGTTCGAGTCCAGCATCACGCCGCGCCGCCTCGTACCGACCGAGTACCCGCAACTGCTGGACCTGGGTATCGGCCTCACCGACCTTGCCAAGCGTCACAGCGGCAACGACGCCGATCTGCCGCGCGATGCGTTCGACGTCCCCGCGCTGCTCGCCAAGATCGAACGCTTCCAACCGCGGCTGCTCGCCTTCACCAGCAAGGCGGCTGCGCGCGCGGCGCTCGGCCGGCCGATCGGGGACTGTGGATTGCAGCCCGAGCGGATCGGACAAACCCGGGTGGTCGCCCTGCCCTCGCCTTCGGGCCAGGCGCGCGGTCACTGGGACCTCGAGCCCTGGCGCGCCCTGGCACGACTGGCCGCCGGATAGCGTGCGACCCGTGCGGCGCGGCGCGCCTAGCACCGACCCGCCGGCGGGTTACTCGACAGGCGTGTGTCGATACGCGGCGACGTCGCGCTCCATCACAGGAGCGGCGTTGTTGTCCCAGGCGTGGCGGATGTAGCTGACGACCGAGGCGACGTCGCCATCGCTCAGCTGCTGGGCGAACGGGGGCATCGAGTAGGGACGTGGGTGGGCGGCGGTGGTGGGTGAGAAACCGCCGAGCAGCACGATGCGGATGGCGTTGATGCCGGTCGGTTCGGTCACCGAGGTATTGCCGGCCAGCGGCGGGTACACACCCGCCACACCTTGGCCGTCCTTGCCGTGGCAACTGGCGCACTGCCGGCCATAGAGATCGGCGCCGCGGTCGAGCAGCGCGGTAGCGTCGACCTGGCTGCCTTTGGTTGCGGGTGCGGGACGCGGCGGCAGCGACTGCAGATAGACCGCAATGGCGCGCAGGTCGTCTTCATGCATGTGCTGCGTGCTCTGCATGACCACATCGGCCATCGGGCCGAAGGCGGCACCCTTGCGCGACTGCCCGGTCCTGAGCAAGGTCACGATGTCGTCCGTACCCCAGCCTTCCAGACCACCGTGGGCATGCGTGCTCAGGTCGGGGGCGTACCAGTTCTGCGCGGGAATCTGTCCGCCGGTGAGCGTCTCGTTGCTGGGCAGGCCGCCGAGGTTGTCGCGCGCGATGTGGCACTCGTTGCAGTGGCCCAGGCCCTGCACCAGGTAGGCGCCGCGATTCCACTCGGCCGATTGCTTCGGATCGGCGACGAATTCACCGGGGCGGAAGTAAAGCGTGCGCCAGGTGGTCAGGCCCGCGCGCAAGTCATAGGGAAAGCGCAGCGATGGCGCGGCCGTCTGGCTGCGCACCGGCGGCAGTGTCTTGAGGTAGGCGAATAGCGCGAAGGCGTCCTCGCGGCTCACCCGCGTGTAGGAGGTGTACGGAAAGGCCGGATAAAGCGCGTGGCCGTCCCGACCGACGCCTTCGTGCAGCGCGCGCCAGAACGCGTCGAACGACCACTGCCCCAGGCCCGTGGCATCGTCGGGCGTGAGGTTCGGCGCAGGAACATCGCCGAACGGGGTGGGCAGCGCGCGCCCGCCTGCGTAGGGCTTGCCGCCCTGCGCGGTGTGGCAGGCCGCGCAATCGCCGATCGTGGCGAGGTACGCGCCGCGGGCGACCAACGCAGGTTCCTGCAGTTTGGCCGCAGTGGTCTGCGAGGGCGGCAAAGCGTCGTGGTGACGCGCGAACAGCCACCAGGCCAGGACGGCTACGGCCAGCAACAGCAGGGCCAGGAATGCACGCAACAACCACTTCATCGCTTCGCGCCCTTCGTGCCCAGGACACCGCAGGCCAAGGGAGGCCTCACGGATCCGGCCGGCTGGGCATGGGTGTCGGCCGGCACCTCATGGCTGGCCAGCCAGGCCGATACGGCGGTGATGTCCGCCTCGCTCAGGCGGCTGGCGATGGCTGACATGCAATCGGGGGCCACCATCGCGCGGGTGTGGGTGCGCCACGCGCCCAATTGGGCACTGATGTAGTCGTAGGGGAGGCCGATCAAGCCGGGAATATCCGGATCCACACCGGTCAGGCGCTCGCCGTGGCAAGCGGCACAGGCAGGCACCTTGCGCGCGGGATCGCCCCGCGTCGCCAGCACCTGGCCGCGCTCGAGGATGGCATCGGTGACGCGCGGCAGCGGCGAGGGCTGGTAGGGCACCTGCTGCGCGGCGAAGTAGCTGGCGATCTCGTGCATATATTCGGGCGTCAGTCCGCGCACCGTGTATTCCATCGGCGCGTACTTGCGCAAGCCATCCTGGAAATTGCGGATCTGCCGCGCCAGATAGCCGGCCGGTTTGCCGGCCAGGCGCGGGAAGAAGCCGCTCTCGGGCGTACCCTCGCCGTGTTCGCCATGACAGGCGGTACAGGCGGCGATGCGCTGCTTGAGGGTATCGGGCACGGTCGGGGCATCGGCGGCCCGGACGACGGTGGCGGACAGCGCGACAACCAGAATGGCGGGCGCCAGGCACACGGAGGAAAGCAGGCTCATGCGTCGGATTATAGGTAGCGTCTGATGCGCGACCGGCGCGCGGGAGGGATATGCTGCGCCAGCGCGACACCATGCCGCACCGTCATGCGCCATTGCACACCGACCCACCGGAGGCCGCCGTGAAACCCTCGCCCGCCCGCCTTGCCCCGCTCATCGCCCTGTTGCTTGCCGCCCCGGCGATGGCCGCCCAACCGGCCCAGCCGCTGGCCTGGGCCTCGATCGACCATCTGCAGCAGCAGATGGACGCCGGCTCGCTGGACAGCCGTACGCTGGCGCGGCAGTTCCTCGACCGCATCGCGCAAATCGACCAGGCCGGCCCCACGCTGCGGTCGGTGATCGAAACCAATCCGGATGCGCTCAAGCTTGCCGCGGCGCTGGATGCCGGGCGCGCCAAGACCAAGCGCGGGCCGCTGTACGGCGTGCCGGTGCTGCTCAAGGACAACATCGATACCGGCGACCGCATGCTCACCACCGCCGGTTCGCTGGCGCTCACCGACGCGCCGGCGTCGCGCGACGCGGGGCTGGTCGAGCGGCTGCGCAAGGCCGGCGCGCTGGTGCTGGGCAAGACCAACCTGAGCGAGTGGGCCAACTTCCGCTCCAACCATGCCAGTAGCGGCTGGAGCGGCCGCGGCGGGCAAACGAAAAACCCCTACGTGCTCGATCGCAACCCGTGCGGCTCCAGCGCGGGTTCCGGCGCGGCGGTGGCGGCCGGCCTGGTGACCGTGGCGATCGGCACCGAGACGGACGGCTCGATCATCTGCCCGGCCGCCAGCAACGGCATCGTCGGCATCAAGCCGACGCTGGGCCTGGTCAGCCGCAGCGGCATCGTGCCGATCGCGCACAGCCAGGACACCGCCGGCCCGATGGCGCGCAGCGTGGCCGATGCGGCGGCCTTGCTTAGCGTGATCGCCGGCAGCGACCCGCGCGATCCGGCCACGGCCGAAGCCGACGGGCACGCCACCGACTACACCCGCTTCCTCGACCCCAACGGCCTGAAGGGCAAGCGCATCGGCGTGGTGCGCCAGCTGGCCGGGGCCGAACCCAATGCCGACCGCGTGCTCGAGCAGGCGATCGCGCTGATGAAGGCGCAGGGCGCGATCATTGTCGATCCGGTAACCGTGCCCCACCTGGCTGACCTGGGCGGACCGGAGATGACCGTGCTGTTGTACGAGTTCAAGCACGACATCAACGCCTATCTCGCCACGCGGCCGAACCTCCAGGTGAAGACACTGGCCGACCTGATCGCCTTTGATAAGGCGCATGCGGAACAGGAGATGCCCTGGTTCGACCAGGAACTGTTCGAACAAGCGCAGGGCAAGGGTCCGCTGACCGACAAGAAGTACATTGACGCGCTGGCCAAGGCGAAGCGGCTGGCGGGCCCCGAGGGCATCGACGCCGCGCTGGCAAAAAATCATCTGGACGCCCTGCTCGCGCCGTCCTGGGGTCCGGCCTTCGTCACCGACCCGGTGCTAGGCGACCATATCGTCAGCGGCGATCCGACCGTCGGCGGCGCATCGCAGCCCGCGGCGGTGGCCGGCTATCCGTCCGTCACCGTGCCAGCCGGATTCGCGCACGGCCTGCCGGTGGGCATCGTGCTGTTCGGTGCCAGGTGGAGCGAGCCTACGCTGATCTCGATCGCCTACGGCTTCGAGCAGCATGCCCGCGCCTGGCAGCCGCCGCGCTTCCTGGAGACGGTGGGCGGCAAGCCGGTGACGGGCTCGCCCTGATCGCCGTGCAGTTGCGCCTGCAAAGCACGTTGACCTGCCCGCAATGCGGGCATCGGTCGGTGGAAACCATGCCGACCGACGCCTGCGTGTTCTTCCACGACTGCCCCGGCTGCAGTGCGTTGCTCAAGCCGAAGCCCGGCGACTGCTGCGTGTTCTGCTCCTGGGGCGACGTGCCGTGCCCGCCGGTCCAGGCGCAAAAGGGATGTTGCAGCTAAGGGAACCGCCGGGCCCGGTGGCGGTCTGACACCGGCACTCTGGCAAAGGACATGGCCATGCACGCCCTCTCGCGCTTCCTGCTGCGCAACCGCGGCTTCTTCCTTTTCCTGCTCGGCATGCTGATGTTCCGCAGCGCACTGGCCGACTGGAACACCGTTCCCACCGGCTCGATGCAGCCGACCATCCGCATCGGCGACCGCATCGTGGTCGACCGGATGGCCTACGACCTGAGGCTACCGTTCACGCACCTCTCGCTGCTGCACCGGGCGGACCCGAGGCGCGGGGACATCGTGATCATCGACTCGGCCGCGACCGGCGAGCGGTTGGTCAAGCGCGTGATCGGCCTGCCGGGCGATACCGTCGCGCTGCGCGGCAACGTGCTCTACGTCAACGGGCACGCGGCCCATTACCAGTCCGCCCGCGTGGCGGGCATAGAGGCGGACCGGACGTTACCGGCAAGCTATGCGGTGGAATCGCTGGGCGGGCCCGGCCATCTCATCCGGCTATCGCGCTACCTGCCGAGCCCGGCCAGCAACTACGGTCCCGTCACCGTAACGGCGGGGCATTACCTGGCCATGGGCGACAATCGCGACGACAGCTATGACTCGCGGTTCTTCGGCTTCGTACCCCGCGGAGAGATCGTCGGGCGGGCGCGTTTCGTGGCCTTGTCGCTCGATCCGGCGAGGCACGGCCTGCCCCGGGCGGATCGGTGGGGCCTGACGCTGCACTAGCGCGACAGCTACCTCGGCCTCCGTACGCTCAACCGAGCAAGGTGGACGGCCCAGCGATCCGCTCTCTCCCGTTCAAGAGTGGGATGGCTGGACGGTCATGCGAAGGACCGGCATCAACCAGCGGCGCCCTCGGACTTGCGCACGATAAGCATGGCCAGCTCCAGCGACTGCTCGTAATTGAGCCGCGGATCGACCATCGACTTGTACGCGCGCTTGAGGTCCGATTCGGACAGGTCGCGCGCGCCGCCCATGCATTCGGTGACGTCCTCGCCGGTCAGTTCCAGGTGGACACCGCCCAGGCGCGTGCCGGACGCCGCATGGATGTCGAAAGCCTGGTCAAGCTCGCCACGGATATTGTCGAAGCGGCGCGTCTTGTAGCCGTTGGAAGTGCTTTCGGTATTGCCGTGCATCGGATCGGCCACCCACAGAACACGCCGCCCCTCGCGCCTGACCGCCTCCAGCAGCGGCGGCAGCGCGCGGGCGATGCCGGCGTTGCCCATGCGATGGATCAGGGTCAGACGCCCCGGTTCGTCGTGCGGGTTGAGCGCGTCGATCAGCGGCAGCAGCTGATCGGCGGTGACCGAAGGCCCGACCTTGACCGCGACAGGGTTGCGGATCCCGCGGAAGTACTCCACGTGCGCACCGTCCAGCGCAGCCGTGCGCATGCCGATCCAGGGGAAATGCGTGGACAGGTTGAACCAGCCGGGATTGCGCGGCACCTCCCGCGTCAGCGCCTGCTCGTAGTGCAGGAGCAACGCCTCGTGCGAGGTGAAGAAATCCACCCGCGAGAAGCTGGCGATGGGGCCGGCCAGGGTTTCCATGAAACGCAGCGAGTCGCCGATGGCGGCGACCATGCGCCGGTAGTCGGCGGCCAGCGGTGAATGCTCGACCCAGGCCAGATCCCAGTATTCGGGATGATGCAGGTCGGCAAAGCCGCCGTCGATCAGCGCACGCACGAAGTTCATGGTGAGCGCGGAGTGCGCGTGCGCCTGGATCAGTCGCTGTGGATCGGCGCGGCGCGCCTCGGCAGTGAAGGCCGGGCCATTGACCACGTCGCCTCGAAAACTGGGTAGCGTCACGCCGTCGCGCGTCTCCGTATCGGCCGAACGCGGCTTGGCGTATTGGCCCGCGAACCGGCCAACTCGCAGCACGGGCTTCTTCAGGCCATGCACGAGCACCAGGCTCATCTGCAACAACACCTTGAGCCGGTTGGAAATCACCGGGCTGGTGCAGTCGGCGAAACTCTCTGCACAGTCGCCGCCCTGCAGCAGGAACCGCTCGCCATCCTGCGCTTCGGCCAGGGCCTGCTTGAGCGCAAGCACTTCCCAGGAAGTTACCAGCGGAGGCAGCGCGGCCAGTTGCGTCGTGGCTCGCGCCAGTTCTGCCGCATCCAGGTATTGCGGCTGCTGCAATGCCAAGCGCCGCTGCCACGATGCCGGCGTCCAGTCTGCGGGCAGTTCGGCCAATCGGTCCGGTCGGTTGTTCACGATGATGTCCGAATCAGCTATTGCGGCGGCGCGCGGTGGCGACGAGTGCGAGGATCGCCAGCAGCACGAACCACAGCAGGGTCCAGGCGGGCATCGGCAATCCGAGAACAGGCTCGACCTTGGCGCATTCGCCCGAGCCGGTAAACACCATGCGCAGCACCTGCGCGAACGGGAAGGCGTCGAACATGTAATCGAGCGGCGGCCCGCACGAAGGCACCTGGTCGGCCGGCAGCGACTGGATCCACAAATGCCGACCCGCCACGGCGATGCCCCATAAGGCGCCCAGCAACACGCCAGCGGTGTAGACCCAACGCGACCCGCGCCGTGGCGCGTGCAGTGCACCGATCAGGAAGAACACTGCCATCACCAGGAAACCGATGCGCTGGAAGATGCACAGCGGGCAAGGGATGAGTCCCCACGCGTACTCGGTGTACAGCGCGAAGCCGAGCAAGGCCACGCAGGCGACGAAGCCCATGAGGAAGCTGATGCGGTACGACCAGTGCAGAGGGTTCATGGCGGGTTGTTGCGTTGCGGAAAGTCGACATTACCCGCTTGCCGGGGCGCTGTCAGCAAGCGGTCCCGAAAAACAAAAAACCCCGGCAGGTTGCCCGCCAGGGTTTCGTGTTTGGACGTCTGGACGCCCGAATAGCAGGAGGCTTACTCGGCCTCGGCCGCCGTGGCGTTCTGCGGGCGGTCGACCAGCTCCACGTAGGCCATCGGGGCATTGTCGCCCGGGCGGAAGCCGCACTTGAGGATGCGCAGGTAGCCGCCGGGACGCTCGCGGTAGCGCGGGCCCAGTTCGACGAACAGCTTGCCTACGGCTTCCTTGTCGCGCAGGCGCGAGAAGGCAAGGCGGCGGTTGGCGACGCCATCGGCCTTGGCCAGCGTGATCAGCGGCTCGGCGACGCGGCGCAGTTCCTTGGCCTTGGGCAGGGTGGTGCGGATCAGCTCATGCTTGATCAGCGAGGCGGCCATGTTCTTGAACATGGCTTCGCGGTGCGAGCTGGTGCGATTGAGCTTGCGGCCCGATTTCTGGTGGCGCATGGTGAGAACTCTCTTCAGTCTGTTGTTATGAAAAACCGGCGGTTGTGTCCGGCTTTCCGCGGTTGCCCGCTGTTCCGAGCCCTTTGAGGACAGGCTCTCGTGAGAAGTGCGACCATGGATGGCCGTCTATTGCTCTGGCGATCGCAAGGATCGCGTGGGACCAAGCAGGTCCCTCAACGGGCGGTCAAAACGACCGCTCCAACAAGGACTGGCAGGAACCGATCGGAACCCGCCAGCTTGAAACGTCGGCGGCGATCTCGCGATCGCCGCCGCAAACATCAACCCAGCTGCATGCCGTGCGAGAGACCCGGCGGCGGCCAGTTTTCCAGCTTCATGCCGAGGGCCAGGCCGCGCGAACCGAGCACGTCCTTGATCTCGGTGAGCGACTTCTTGCCCAGGTTCGGGGTCTTGAGCAGCTCGACCTCGGTCTTCTGCACCAGGTCGCCGATGTAGTAGATGCTCTCGGCCTTCAGGCAGTTGGCCGAACGCACGGTCAGCTCCAGGTCGTCGATCGGGCGCAGCAGCAGCGGATCGAAACCGCCCTTCTCCGCCTTGTCCGACGCGCTCTCGCGGCGCGAGAAGTCGCCGAACACCGACAGTTGGTCGTTGAGGATCTCGGCGGCCTTGCGGACCGCGTCTTCCGCACCGATGGTGCCGTTGGTCTCGATATCGAGCACCAGCTTGTCGAGGTTGGTGCGCTGTTCCACGCGGGCCGCGTCGACCTCGTAGGCCACGCGCAGCACCGGCGCGAAGGAGGCATCGAGCTGCAGGCGGCCGATCGGGCGCGCCTCGTCGTCCGGATGCTGGCGCGCGCTGGCCGGCTGGTAACCGACACCACGACGCACCTTCAGGCGCATGTTGAGCGCGATGTCCTTGGTCAGGTGGCAGATCACGTGTTCGGGGTTGACGATTTCCACCGTGTGGTCGACGACGATGTCGCCGGCCGTGACCACGCCCTTGCCCTTCTTCGACAGGGTCAGGGTGACCTCGTCGCCGGAGTGTTGGCGGATGGCCACGTCCTTGAGGTTGAGCAGGACTTCGATCACGTCCTCCTGCAGGCCCTCGAGCGTGGTGTACTCGTGCAGCACGCCATCGATTTCCACTTCGATGATGGCGCTGCCCGGGATCGACGAGAGCAGCACGCGGCGCAGCGCGTTGCCCAGGGTGTGGCCGAAGCCACGCTCGAGCGGCTCCACCACCACCTTGGCGCGGTTGGCTCCGAGCTGCTCGACGCTGAGGCCACGGGGCCGCAGCACACTAGTTGACGAAACTGCCATGCAGGGCTCCGGTAATTACTTCGAATACAGCTCGACGATCAGGGCTTCGTTGATGTCCGACGGCAGGTCGCCGCGGTCGGGCATCGACTTGAAGGTGCCAGTAAACTTCTTGGCATCGACTTCGAGCCAGATCGGACGCAGGTCCATGGTGTCGAACACGGTCGCCGCTTCCTGCACGCGCAGCTGGTTGCGGGCGCGCTCGGTCAGCGCAACCTCGTCGCCAGGCTTGACCTGGTACGACGGGATGTTGACCTTCTTGCCGTTGACCAGCACCGCCTTGTGGGCGACGAGCTGGCGGGCCTGGGCGCGGGTCACCGCGAAGCCCATGCGATAGACGACGTTGTCCAGACGGCTCTCGAGCAGGCGCAGCAGGTTCTCGCCGGTGTTGCCCTTGAGGGTCGACGCCTTGGTGTAGTAGTTGCTGAACTGGCGCTCGAGCACACCGTAGATGCGCTTGACCTTCTGCTTCTCGCGCAGCTGGACGGCGTAGTCGGACATGCGCATGCGCTTGTTGGCGCCATGCTGGCCGGGCTTGTTTTCCAGCTTGCACTTGGAGTCCAGCGCACGCGCCGGGCTCTTCAGGCTGAGATCCGCACCCTCGCGGCGGGCGAGCTTGCAGGTAGCTCCACGATAACGGGCCATGGGTTACTCCTTAGACTCGACGCTTCTTGGGGGGACGGCAGCCGTTATGCGGGATCGGCGTGACGTCAATGATGTTCAGGACCTTGTAGCCCAGCGCGTTCAGCGAACGCACGGCCGACTCGCGGCCCGGGCCGGGGCCCTTGATACGCACTTCCACGGTCTTCACACCGTAGTCGCCGGCCGCGCGGCCAGCCTTCTCGGCAGCGACCTGGGCAGCGAACGGCGTGGACTTGCGCGAACCGCGGAAACCCGCGCCGCCGGCAGTTGCCCACGACAGCGCGTTGCCCTGGCGGTCGGTGATGGTGACGATGGTGTTGTTGAAGGAGGCCTGCACGTGGGCCACGGCATCCGTGACAACGCGCTTGATCTTCTTCTTGGTCTTGACAGGCTTGGCCATAATTGGAATCCGTTACTTCTTGATCGCGCGACGCGGACCCTTGCGGGTGCGTGCATTGGTACGCGTGCGCTGACCGCGCACCGGCAGGCCGCGACGGTGGCGCAGGCCACGATAGGTGCCCAGGTCCATCAGGCGCTTGATGGCGATACCCACCTCACGGCGGAGGTCGCCCTCGACAACGTATTTGCCGATTTCGTGGCGGAGCTTCTCCACCTCGCCCTCGCTGAGGGACTTGATCGGCGTGGTCGGAACCACCCCGGCATCCGCACAGACCTTCTTGGCCCGGCTGCGGCCGATGCCGTAGATGCTCTGCAGGCCAACCCACACATGCTTGTGGACCGGCAAATTGACACCCGCGATGCGCGCCATGATGTACTTTCTCCGATGCGTTTCTTGCGCGGTAAACGCGCAATTTTAACCTGAATTACCCTAACAGGAAAGCCCTGCGGCGCCGTGCCGCCCGCTTCCCGACGTGACCCGCCTCCACCGCCCCAGCAGCCACTAGCTGCGGCGGAGATTGGCCTTCTTGAGCAGACTTTCGTACTGATGGCTGACCAGATGCGCCTGCACCTGGGCGGTAAAGTCCATGACCACCACCACGATGATCAGCAGCGAGGTGCCGCCGAAATAGAACGGAACGTGCCAGTAGTTCTGCATGAACGTGGGCACCAGGCACACCAGCACCAGATAGATCGCACCCACGCCCGTCAGCCTGGTCATCACGCCGTCGATGTACTCGCCGGTGGCCCGGCCCGGACGGATGCCCGGGATCAGTGCACCCGACCGCTTTAGGTTGTCGGCCGTTTCCTGCGAGTTGAAGACGATCGCCGTATAGAAGAAGGCGAACACGATCACCAGCACCGCGTAGATGATCTCGTACAGCGGCTGGCCCGGCGCAATCGCCTGGGTCAGGCTCTGCAGCCAGCGCGACTGATGGCCTGCGCCGAACCAGCTCACCGCGGTCGCCGGAAACATCAGCAGACTCGAGGCGAAGATCGGCGGGATCACGCCCGACATGTTGATCTTCAGCGGCAGGTGCGAGGTCTGGTTCATGTATGCCCGCTGGCCACCCGAGCGCCGAGCGTAGTTCACGGTGATGCGCCGCTGGGCGCGCTCCATGAACACCACGAAGGCAGTTACCGCCAACACCAGGCCCACCACCATGATCAGGCGCAGCACCGACAGCTCACCATTGCTGGCCATGCCAAGGGTGCTGGATACCGCGCCGGGAAGACCCGCCACGATGCCGGCGAAGATCAGCAGAGAAATGCCGTTGCCGATACCGCGCTCGGTGATCTGCTCGCCCAGCCACATCAGGAACATCGAACCGGCGGTGAGACCGACGACCGACGCGAGGATGAAGCCGAACCCGGGGGTATAGACCACCGGCGCACCGCCCGCAGCCGTCTGCGACTGCAGCGCGGCGGCAATACCGAACGCCTGGAACGCCGACAGGCCCACCGTGCCGAAGCGCGTGTACATGGTCATCGTGCGACGACCCGCCTCGCCCTCTTTGCGCAGCGCCTGCAGGCTCGGCACCACCGACCCCATCATCTGCACCACGATCGAGGCCGAGATGTACGGCACCACGCCGAGCGCGAACACCGAGAAGCGCTGGAGCGAGCCGCCGGAGAACATGTTGAACATGTTCAACAGGCCACCGCCGCCCTGGATCAGCCGCGTCATGGCTTCCGGATTGACGCCCGGCACCGGAATGAACGAACCGAGGCGGAACACAACCAGCGCACCAATCACGAAGAAGATGCGCTGGCGGAGTTCCGTCAGCTTGCCGAGCGCGCCGAGCGCATTGCCCTGGGCTTGCGCCACCGTCTTACTCCACGCTGCCGCCGGCAGCCTCGATGGCTGCCTTGGCGCCGGCCGTGGCGAGCACGCCGGAGAGCTTGACCGCGCGGCCGATTTCGCCCTTGGCGACGACCTTGATCCTCTTCGCCTTGCTGTCCACCAGACCGGCCTGGTGCAACGCGATCGGATCGATCACGTCCGCCTTCAGGTTGGCGAGCTGGTACAAGAACACTTCCTGGCTCTCGGCCTTCTTCTTCGAGCGAAAGCCGACCTTGGGCAGGCGACGCTGCAGCGGCATCTGGCCGCCCTCGAAGCCGAACTTGTGGGTGCCGCCGGCGCGGGCATGCTGACCCTTGTGGCCGCGGCCGGCAGTCTTGCCCAGGCCCGAACCGATACCGCGACCGACGCGAAGGCGCGTCTTGCGCGCGCCGGCAGCCGGCTTGATGTCGTTGAGACGCATGATGATTACTCCTCCACCCGGACCAGGTAGTAGACCGTGTTGATCAGGCCACGCACCTGCGGGCTGTCCTTCAGTTCACGGACATCGTTGAGCTTGTTCAGGCCCAGCGCCTTGACGCTCAGGCGGTGACGCCCCTGCACGCCGCGCAGCCCCTTGACCAGGCGCACGCGCACGGTGGCGGCGGTGTTGTTGTTCTTAGCCATTGCCCATCACCTCTTCCACGGTCTTGCCACGCTTTGCGGCGATGCGCTTCGGCGAGGCGATCGCCTGCAGGCCCTTGATGGTGGCGCGCACCAGGTTGATCGGGTTGCGCGAACCGACCGCCTTGGCCAGCACGTTCTTGACGCCGACCACTTCGAGCACCGCACGCATGGCGCCACCGGCGATCACGCCCGTACCCTCGGCGGCCGGCTGCATGAACACGCGAGCCGCACCGTGGTTGGCCTTGATGGCGTACCACAGGGTCCCGTTGTTCAGATCGATGCTCACCATGTTGCGACGAGCGCGGTCCATCGCCTTGGAGATGGCGACCGGCACTTCACGCGCCTTGCCATAGCCAAAGCCGACCTTGCCTTCGCCGTCGCCGACCACGGTCAGCGCAGTGAAGCTCATCTGGCGGCCACCCTTGACGGTCTTGGCCACGCGGTTGACGGCAATCAGCTTCTCGAGCAGGCCGTCCGAATTTTCGCGATCGTTCGAAGACATTTCTCTATTCCGTGTGCCCGGACCATCCGGGGCTTTTGCTTGCGGCTTGGCCGCTTGTTGTTGTGTGTGACGCTACAGGACCGGGAGCAACCGCTCCCGGATCCTCAGAATTTCAGGCCCGCCTCGCGCGCCGCATCGGCCAGGGCCTGGATGCGACCGTGATAACGGAAGCCAGAGCGGTCAAAGGCGACCGACTCGATACCCGCGGCGAGCGCACGCTCGGCCACGGCCTTGCCCACCGCCGCGGCGGCGGCCAGGTTCTTGGTGCCCTTAAGCCCTTCGGCCACCGACTTCTGCACAGTGGACGCAGCCGCCATGACTTTTTCGCCGGAGGCGTCGAACACCTGGGCGTAAAGATGCTGACCGGTGCGATGCACCGACAGGCGAGCCACGGCGAGCTTGCGGATGTGGGCGCGCGTGGACTTGGCGCGGCGCAGGCGGGATTCGTTCTTGTTCATCTGTCTGTTCCTCGAAAGCGGATCGGCGGTAGTTACGCAGTGCACTTGTGAGCAGTGCGGCCATGGACGGCCGCTCCCACACGCAGGGGACGCGCACTCAGGCCTTCTTGGCTTCCTTCAGGGTGATCTTCTCGCCGGCATAGCGCACGCCCTTGCCCTTGTAAGGCTCCGGCGGACGGAAGCCACGGATCTTGGCGGCGACTTCGCCGACGCGCTGCTTGTCGGTACCCTTGATCAGGATCTCGGTCTGCGTCGGGGTCTCGAGGGTGATGCCCTCAGGCGCGTTGAACACGACTGGGTGCGAAAAGCCCAGGCTGAGGTTCAGCGCCTTGCCGGCCATCGAGGCGCGATAGCCCACGCCGACCAGCTCGAGCTTACGCTCGTAGCCGTCGGACACGCCCTTGACCATGTTGGCCAGCAGGGCGCGCGCGGTACCGCCGAACTTGTCGTCGGCGCCATCGGCGAGCGTGATATTGGCGACACCATCATTGACGGCCACCGACACGCCCGGCAGGACATGGATCGACAGCGTGCCCTTCGGGCCTTTGACGGAAATGCCGCTGGCGTCGGACTTCAGTTCCACGCCCTTGGGCAGATTGATCGGTTGTTTGGCAACGCGGGACATGGAAACTCCTTACGCCACTTGGCCGATGACTTCGCCGCCCAGACCCTTGGCGCGGGCCTGCGCATCGGTCATGAGACCGGCGGAAGTCGAAATGATCGAGATACCCATGCCGCCGAGCACCTTCGGCAGCTCGTCCTTGCCGCGATACACGCGCAGGCCGGAGCGGGAAACACGGGAGATGGCCTCGATGGCCGGGCGGCCTTCGAAATACTTGAGCTTGATCTCGAGCACCGGCTTGCCTTCCTGGGCGGAAGACTTGGCGTCGAGGATATAGCCCTCGTTCTTGAGGAGGTTGGCGATCGCCAACTTCAGCTTCGACGACGGCATGCTTACGGCCTGCTTGCCCGAGAGTTGGGCATTGCGGATGCGCGTAAACAGATCGGCGATGGGATCAGTCATGCTCATGAAAACATCCTTCAGAGTGCACCGATATCCGATAAAACCGGAAATCAATCAAATTGTGAGCTGGCAAAAAGCAGCCAGCCTGCGTTGCGCAGACCGACGACTATAGCAGCTATTTCCACTTTTAGCGAACGTCGGCGCGATTTATGCACCGGGCAGCCGCGAAGGCGGCCTGCGGAGCGGCGGGCGCAAGGACGCCCGCCGCCTGGAGACTTACCAGCTGGCCTTGCGCAGGCCGGGCACGTCGCCGCGCATGGTCGCTTCGCGCAGCTTGTTGCGGCCCAGGCCGAACTTGCGGTACACGCCGCGCGGGCGACCGGACAGCTCGCAGCGGTTGCGCTGGCGAACCGGGCTGGCGTCGCGCGGCAGCTTCTGCAACTTGGACTGCGCGTCCATTTTCTCGTCGTACGAGGCGTTCGGGTTCACCACGATCGCCTTCAGTTCGGCGCGCTTGGCGGCGTACTTCTTGACGAGCTTGGTCCGCTTGATGTCGCGGTTGACCATCGAGGTCTTTGCCATTGCGTTTTTCTCGCTCTTAAGTTCGGCGCGATCAGTTGCGGAACGGGAAGCTGAAGGCTTCCAGCAGCGCCTTGGCTTCTTCGTCCGTCTTGGCGGTGGTGGTGATGGAGATATCCATGCCACGCATCGCGTCGATCGCGTCGAAGTCGATTTCCGGGAAGATGATCTGTTCCTTGATGCCGAAGTTGTAGTTGCCACGGCCATCGAAGGCGCGACCGGACACACCGCGGAAGTCGCGGGTACGCGGCAGCGAGATGTTGATCAGGCGATCCAGGAATTCCCACATGTTGGCGCGGCGCAAGGTGACCTTGCAGCCGATCGGCCAGCCGTCGCGGATCTTGAACGAGGCCACGGACACGCGCGCCTTGGTCGTGATCGGCTTCTGACCGGCGATCTTGGTCATGTCGGCCACGGCGTTCTCGAGGATCTTCTTGTTGCCGGCAGCCTCGCCCACACCCATGTTCAGGGTGATCTTGGTGATGCGCGGAACCTGCATCACGTTCTCGTAGCCGAACCGCTCGGTGAGCTTCGGAACGACCTGTTCTTTGTAAAAGCTTTCAAGGCGCGTCATGACATTTGTTCCTTACACGTCCAGCTGTTCGCCATTGGAGCGGAACACGCGGACCTTGCGCCCATCTTCGAGCGTCTTGGCACTCACGCGCTCACCCTTGCCCGTGGCGGGGTTGAACGGCTGCACATTGGAGATATGGATCGAAGCCTCGCGCTCGACGATGCCGCCGGCCTGGTTGGCCTGCGGATTCGGCTTCGTGTGGCGCTTGACGATGTTCGCGTTGGATACGAACACGCGGTCACCATCCACGCGCAGCACGTCACCGCGCTGACCCTTGTTCTTGCCGGCGATCACGAGGACCTGATCACCCTTGCGGATACGGTTCATGGTTCTTATCTCCGCTCAAAGCACTTCGGGCGCGAGGGAGACGATCTTCATGAACTTCTCGCCGCGCAGCTCACGCGTGACCGGCCCGAAGATGCGGGTGCCGATCGGCTCGAGCTTGTTGTTGAGGAGCACCGCTGCGTTGCCGTCGAAACGGATCAGCGAGCCATCGGCGCGGCGCACGCCCTTGGCGGTACGAACCACCACGGCGTTGTAGACCTCGCCCTTCTTTACCTTGCCGCGCGGAATCGCATCCTTCACGGTGACCTTGATCACGTCACCGATCGCGGCGTAGCGGCGGTGGGAACCGCCGAGCACCTTGATGCACATCAGTTCCTTGGCGCCGCTGTTGTCGGCCGCGGAAAGCGTGCTCTGCATCTGGATCATGTCTGCACCCTCCCGTTAGACCGCTGCGCGCGTGACGATTTCGACCACGCGGTGATGCTTGGTCTTGGACAGCGGACGGCACTCGGTGATGCGCACCAGGTCACCCTCGTTCGCACCCAGGTCGTCCTGCGCGTGCAGCTTGGTTGACCGACGGATGATCTTGCCCAGCAGGCCGTGCTGCACCTGGCGCTCGATCAGGACGGTGACCGTCTTGTTCATCTTGTTGCTGATGACGCGACCCTCGAGGGTTCGCGCCTGCTTCTGGTTGTCGCTCATGTCGGCGGTCCCTTACTTCTTCGTGCCGAGCACGAACTTCGTGCGGGCGATGTCGCGCCGGACGCGGCGCAGCTGGTGCGGCTGGCTGAGCTGGCCGGTGCCCTTCTGCATGCGCAGGTTGAACTGCTCCTTGCGCAGGTCCAGCAGGTGCTGCTTCAGCTCGTCGGCCGACTTGGTGTTCAGATCGTTGGTGGCCATCACATCACCGCCCGGGTCACGAATTGGGTCTGCACGGAGAGCTTGGCGGCGGCCAGGCGGAACGCCTCGCGTGCCGTGGTCTCGTCGACGCCCTCGATTTCATAGAGCATGCGGCCCGGCTGGATCGGGGCGACCCAGAACTCGACGCCGCCCTTGCCGGCACCCATACGCACTTCGATGGGCTTCTTGGTGATCGGCTTGTCCGGGAACACGCGGATCCACAACTTGCCGCCACGCTTGACGAAACGGGTGATGCAACGACGGGCCGCCTCGATCTGGCGCGCGGTCAGCGCACCGTGAGTGGTCGCCTTCAGGCCGTACTCGCCAAAACTGACGAGGTTCGAGCACTGGGCCAGGCCATCGTTGCGGCCCTTGAACTGCTTGCGGTATTTGGTTCGCTTCGGTTGCAACATGGCAACTCTCCTTACTTCGCCGTCCGCTCGCGGCGGCCTTCACCGCCCTCGCGACGCGATTCACGACGACCCTCGCCACCTTCGCGGCGCGGCTGCGACTGCTCGTCCTTCGACTCTTGCGACGCTGCCGCCAGATCGAAGATCTCGCCCTTGTAGACCCACACCTTGATGCCGATGATGCCGTAGGTGGTCTTCGCCTCGGCAAAACCGTAGTCGATGTCGGCACGCAGGGTGTGCAGCGGCACGCGGCCCTCTCGGCTCCACTCGGAGCGGGCGATCTCGGCGCCGTTCAGACGGCCGGACACGTTGATCTTGATGCCCAGGGCGCCCAGGCGCATCGCGTTACCAACGGCGCGCTTCATGGCGCGGCGGAACATGATACGGCGCTCCAGCTGCTGGGCGATCGACTCGGCAACCAACTGGGCGTCGAGCTCGGGCTTGCGCACTTCGTTGACATTGATGTGCGCCGGAACGCCCATCATGTCGCTGACTTCCTTGCGCAGCTTCTCGATGTCCTCGCCCTTCTTGCCGATCACCACGCCCGGGCGGGCGGTGTGGATCGTCACGCGGGCGGTCTTGGCCGGGCGCTCGATCTGGATCTTGGAGATGCCGGCCTGCGCCAGCTTCTTGCGCAGCATCTCGCGGACCTTGAGGTCAGCCGCGAGGTACTGGGCGTACTCGCCCTTGTTGGCGTACCACTTCGAATTCCAGTCCTTGGCGATGCCGAGGCGGATACCGGTGGGATGAACTTTATGACCCATCGTCTTCTGTCCTCTTTATTCGCCGACGACCACGGTGATGTGGCTGGTGCGCTTCAGGATGCGCGAGCCGCGACCCTTGGCGCGGGCAAACATGCGCTTCATCGACGGACCTTCGTCCACGAAGATGCGCGAGACCTTCAGCTCGTCGACGTCGGCGCCAAGGTTGTTCTCGGCGTTGGCGACGGCCGAGAGCAGCACCTTGCGAACAAGGTGAGCGGCCTTCTTGTTGGTGAACTGGAGCACGTCGCTGGCACGGCCGACGGGCATGCCGCGGACCAGGTCAGCAACCAGGCGTGCCTTCTGCGCCGAGATGCGGGCGCTGCGCAGGATCGCTTTGGCTTCGGTGCTCATCTTACTTGCCCTTCTTGTCGCCGCCGTGGCCCTTGAAAGTACGGGTCACCGCGAACTCGCCGAGCTTGTGCCCGACCATGTTCTCGTTGATCAGTACCGGCACGTGCTGGCGACCGTTGTGGATGGCGATGGTCAGGCCCACCATTTCGGGCAGGATCATCGAGCGACGCGACCAGGTCTTGATCGGACGCTTGTTGTTGGCGGAAACGGCGGCTTCCACCTTCTTTGCGAGGTGCAGGTCGATGAACGGACCTTTCTTTAGGGAGCGCGGCATGATCGTTTCCTGTTACTTGCGACGACGCACGATGAACTGCTGCGTGCGCTTGTTGTTGCGGGTCTTGTAGCCCTTGGTCGGCGTGCCCCACGGGCTGACCGGATGACGGCCGCCGGAGGTACGGCCTTCACCACCGCCATGCGGATGGTCGACCGGGTTCATCACCACGCCGCGCACGGTCGGACGGATACCCTTCCAGCGCTTGGCACCGGCCTTGCCCAGCTTCTTCAGGCTGTGCTCGGAGTTGCCGACTTCACCAATGGTGGCGCGGCAATCGACCGGCACGCGACGCATCTCGCCGGAGCGCAGACGCAGCGTGGCGTAGCCGGACTCGCGGGCGACCAGCTGCACGGAGGCGCCGGCGCTGCGGGCGATCTGCGCGCCCTTGCCTGCCTTCATCTCGATGCAGTGAATGGTCGAACCGACCGGAATGGCACGCAGCGGCAGGCTGTTGCCCGCCTTGATCGGCGCGTCGGAACCGGACACCAGACGGTCACCCACCGCCACGCCCTTGGGCGCGATGATGTAGCGGCGTTCGCCATCGGCGTAGCACAGCAGCGCGATGTGCGCGGTGCGGTTCGGATCGTATTCGATGCGTTCGACCTTGGCGGCAATGCCTTCTTTGTCGCGCTTGAAGTCGATGATGCGGTAGGCCTGCTTGTGGCCGCCACCGCGGTGACGCGTGGTGATGCGACCATAGTGGTTGCGGCCGCCCGTCTTGGACTGCGATTCGGTCAACGGCGCGTACGGCGCGCCCTTGTGCAGGCCCTCGGTGCGGACGCTGACGGAGTCGCGGCGGCCCGGCGAGGTCGGCTTGTGAGTGATCAGTGCCATCTCAATTCAACTCCTTGAGCTCAGGCCTTGGCCGACACGTCGATGGACTGGCCATCGGCGAGGCGGACATAGGCCTTGCGCTTGCCCTGGCGATTGCCAGTGCGGAAACGGAAGGACTTGACCTTGCCCTTGGCGTTGACGAGGTTCACCTGCTCGACCTTGACGTCGAACATCTGCTCCACCGCCGCGCGGACGTCGGCCTTGGTCGCCTCGGGGGCGATCACGAATACGTACTGGTTGTTCTCGGCCAGGCGCGCGGACTTCTCGGAGATGTGCGGCGCACGCAGCGTGTTGAGAATGCGTTCGTTGCTCATGCCAACCATTCCTCGATCTTCTTCACGGCCTCGGCGGTCAGCACGACATAGTCGGAGCCGACCAGGCTGACCGGGTTCAGCGCCATCACGTCGACCACGTGCAGGTACGGGATGTTGCGCGCGGCCAGGAACAGCGCCTCGTTGGCATCCTCGGAGACCAGCAGCACGCGACCGCCAACCTCGAGCTCGGCCAGCTTGGCGACCATTGCCTTGGTCTTGGCTTCCTCGATGCCGAAGCCGTCGACGACCTTCAGGCGATTCTGGCGATTTAGCTCGGAGAGGATCGAGCGGATCGCGACGCGGTAAGCCTTGCGGTTGACCTTCTGCTCGAAGCTGCGGGGCTTGGCCGCGAAGGTGACACCGCCGCCGACAAAGATCGGGGCGCGGTAGTCGCCGTGACGGGCACCGCCGCCCTTCTGCTTCTTGAACTTCTTGGTGGTACCCGACATCTCACCGCGCGACAGCTGCGCCTTGGTACCGGCGCGACCGCCGGCCTGGTACGCAACCACCACCTGGTGGATCAGGGCCTGCTTGAGCTCGGCGCCGAAGATTTCCTCGGACACGCTGAGCGGCTTGGCGCCAATGACATTCAGTTCCATGGCGTCTCTCCTCAACCCTTGGTGGTCGGGCGGATCACGACGTCGCCGCCGGTTGCGCCCGGCACCGCGCCCTTGACCGCGATCAGGTGACGCTCGGCGTCGACCTTGACCACTTCCAGACCCTGCTGCGTGCGGTTGACCGCACCCATGTGGCCGGCCATCTTCTTGCCCGGGAACACGCGGCCCGGCGTCTGGCGCTGACCGATCGAACCCGGCGCGCGGTGCGACAGCGAGTTACCGTGCGTCGCATCGCCCATCGAGAAGTTGTGGCGCTTGATGGTGCCCTGGAAGCCCTTGCCCTTCGAGACGCCGGCGACGTCGACGATCTGGCCGGCCGAGAAGATCTCGTCCGCCTTGATCTCGGCACCGACGCTGTACTTGCCGAGATCCTCGGCAGCAACGCGGAATTCCCACAGGCCACGACCCGGCTCAACCTTCGCGCTGGCGTAATGCCCCTTGAGCGGCTGGGTCAGCAGCGATGCGCGCTTGACGCCCGCAGTGACCTGGATCGCGGTGTAACCATCATTGTCTTCGGTCTTCAGCTGGGTGACGCGGTTCGGGGTCGCTTCAATCAGCGTCACCGGAATCGAGCGTCCGTCTTCAGTGAAGAGCCGGCTCATGCCGCACTTGCGGCCAACCAGTCCGATACTCATCTTCGTATCCTGTCTATCGCTCAGCCGAGCTTGATCTGGACGTCCACGCCAGCGGCGAGGTCAAGCTTCATGAGCGCGTCCACGGTCTTGTCGTTGGGGTCGACGATGTCGAGCACACGCTTGTGGGTGCGGGTCTCGTACTGGTCGCGCGCGTCCTTGTCGACGTGCGGCGAAACCAGGATGGTGTAGCGCTCGATCTTGGTCGGGAGCGGAATGGGGCCGAGCACCGTAGCGCCGGTGCGCTTGGCCGTCTCGACGATCTCGCTGGCCGAACGGTCGATCAGTCGATGATCGAACGCCTTGAGGCGGATGCGAATCTTCTGGTTCGCCATAAAACCGTGTCCTGTTATCGAAAGAACAAATGCTTGTTTCGAGGTGGCTTCTCACCGCCCCGCACAACCCTTCTGGAGCTGCCCGGCACGCCACGGCGCACTGAGCGAAAAAGCTAGGCGAGCACAAACGGCTCGCCTAGACAGAAAATTATAGATCGCGCAACACACAAAGGTCAACAGAACGTCGTCTGCGACCAATGAAGATGTTGCGAGGGCCATCCCGGCCTGCGAACTCGAAGTACTTCCTGTACCTCATTTCGCGGTAGCGGTCCCGGGCAACACGGGAACCGTCAAGCTGACAAGTATAGCAGCCAACCGGCGCAAGATGCCAGCCTTGCCGGCATCTACCCCGAAAAAAAACGGCGGCCTCGAAGGACCGCCGTTTGGGTCTTACTTGATGACCTTGGCCACCACGCCGGCGCCGACGGTACGGCCACCTTCTCGGATGGCGAAGCGCAGGCCCTCGTCCATCGCGATCGGGTGGATCAGGCTCACCACCATCTTGATGTTGTCGCCCGGCATGACCATCTCCACGCCCTCCGGCAGCGTGACCGCGCCGGTCACGTCGGTGGTGCGGAAGTAGAACTGCGGACGGTAGCCCTTGAAGAACGGGGTATGACGGCCACCCTCGTCCTTGCTCAGCACATAGACCTCGGCCTCGAAGTCGGTGTGCGGGGTGATCGTGCCCGGCTTGGCCAGCACCTGGCCGCGCTCGACGTCGTCACGCTTCAGGCCGCGCAGCAGCAGACCGGCGTTGTCGCCCGCCTGACCCTGGTCGAGCAGCTTGCGGAACATTTCCACGCCGGTGACGGTGGTCTTCTGGGTGTCACGGATGCCCACCACTTCCACTTCGTCGCCGACCTTGATGATGCCGCGCTCGATACGACCGGTCACCACGGTGCCGCGGCCGGAGATCGAGAACACGTCTTCGACCGGCATCAGGAACGGCTTGTCGATCGCACGCACCGGCTCGGGGATGTAGCTGTCCAGCGCATCGACCAGCTGGATGATCGCCGGCACGCCGATTTCGCTCTGGTCGCCCTCGAGCGCCTTCA
>NZ_JBHZGI010000002.1:0-593399 GCF_051900535.1 Frateuria sp. GZRe12 | reverse complement strand
ACACAAGTCACCTGCGCACACTGTCAAAGATCAATCACTTGCGACTCTTTCTTTAGAATCGCCCCGAGACGTTTCGTCCCGGGTGAGCCGCCCATTCTACATTCCTTTCTCGGTCCGTCAACACCCTTTTGCGAAGAATTTTGCTTGGGGAGTTGCCGACCAGGGGGAGTTGGGCGACGGGCCGCGAATAGTAGGGACCGCGCACGAAGTTGGCAAGCGGGCGCGGCTATTTTTCTGCCGCGGCGCCCCGCAAACCGGCCTGGCGCCTAGCCCGCGACGAGCTTCACCCGCGCAAAGTTGCGCTTGCCTACCTGCAACACCCCCTCGAATCCAACACCGAATACACGCTGCGCGTCGTCCACCACGACCGCATCGATGCGCACCGCACGCTCCTTGAGCTTTCGGTTGGCCTCCGAGTTGCTGGCAGTAAGCCCTGCGGCGGTGAGCAGCGCCGGCAGGCGCCAGCCTTTGGCGGGCACGGCGATTTCGCTGAGCGGCAATAGTGAAGTGTCGCCCTCGCCCCGCACCACTGCATGCCAGCCGGCAATCGCCTGCTCGGCCGCCGCCGCGTCGTGGAAACGCGCGGCCAGCTCGCGCGCCAGCCGCAGCTTCGCATCGCGCGGATTCAGCGCGCCGCTCTCCACTTCGCGCTTCAGTCGCGCCAGCTCGTCCAGCGACACCTCGAAGCTGAGCAACTCGAACCAGCGCCACATCAGCGCGTCGTCGACCTTCATGGTCTTGGTGACGATGTCGATCGCCGGTTCATCGATACCTATGTAGTTGCCAAGGGATTTGGACATCTTGTGGATGCCGTCCAGTCCTTCCAGCAATGGCATGGTCAGCACGATCTGCGGCGGCTGGCCATGGTGTTCCTGCAGCGCTCGTCCCATCAGCAAGTTGAATTTCTGGTCGGTGCCGCCGAGCTCGACGTCGGCCTTCAGCGCCACCGAGTCATACCCCTGCACCAGCGGATAGAGGAATTCGTGGAGGGCAATCGGCTGCTGGCCGGCAAAGCGCTTGGCAAAGTCGTCGCGTTCGAGCATGCGCGCCACGGTGTGCTGCGCTGCCAGCTTGATCATGTCGGCCGCCGACATCTTGCCGAACCATTCGGAGTTGAAGCGCACCTCGGTCCGGTCGCGGTCGAGGACCTTGTACACCTGCGAGGCGTAAGTCTCGGCGTTCCTGAGCACGTCTTCGCGGCTGAGCGGCTTGCGGGTGACGTTCTTGCCGGTGGGATCCCCGATCATTCCGGTGAAGTCACCGATCAGGAAGATGACCTGGTGGCCAAGGTCCTGGAATTGGCGCATCTTGTTGAGCAGCACCGTGTGACCCAGGTGCAGGTCCGGCGCGGTGGGATCGAAGCCGGCCTTGATGCGCAGCGGGCGACCGCTCCTCAGGCGCTCGATCAGTTCTTCCTGCTTGATGACTTCGTCGGCGCCACGGGCGATCGTCGCCAGCGCCTGCTCAAGCTCGTTCATGGTTGTCCTCTATGCCGATCGGTCGACAGCCACAAGGGGCCGCCGTTCACAAAATGGCGTTAATTGTGCGTTAATAAGAAAACTAGCGCAAATCCTTGAAAGGAAAGGCGTTGACGCCCTTTATACGGGGCGGCTAAGGTACCCCGCCTGAGTACTTTGTAACGCGGGGCGAAGAGCATGGGTGAGGGTGACCGGATCGCGCGGGCGGCGCGCAAGCAGGCTATCCGCCGCAAGGCGCAACGCCGCCACATGCATTTCTACGAGCGTTGCGCGCATTGGTCCTTCAGCCGCCTGGGCGAATCCGAACCCCTGCGCTGGCATCGCGAGCGCTGGATCCTTGCCGGCACCGCGCTTCTACTGACTGCCCTTTCCGGTTTCTTCCTGCCCGCCTGGGCCAGCGCGATGCGGCCTGATCCGCAGCCTGCCGCCCACACCCTGCTGCCGCTCACGCTGCCGAAGGTTTCGCCGGCGGTCGCGACCACCCGCGCGATGGAAGACTGGCATGTGGTGCAAGTACAGCCCGGCCAGACGCTGTCGGACATCTTCCAGAACCAGGGCCTGAGCCTGGCCGACCTGCAACGCGTGATGGACGCGGCCGGCGCCGCCAAGGGCGCGTTCCACAACATTCGCCCGCATCAGGAATTCGACTTCCTGCTCGGCAGCGACGGTAGTCTGAAAGGCATCCGTTTCGACAAGGATGAAGCCAACCGCGCGGCGGTCCGCTTCGACGGTGACCAGGCTACGCTGAACATCCAGCCGCGCGCCATGGAGACCCGCGAACACGTGTCCCACGGCACCATCACCAGTTCGCTGTATGCCGCCGCGGCCAAGGCGGGCATGAGCCAGGGCATGGTCGGCAAGCTGGCGGACCTGTTCAAGTACGACATCGACTTCGTGCAGGACCTGCGCGACGGAGACAGCTTCACGGTCATCTACGACGACGTCTACCGCGACGGCAGCTACTTCGCCGAGGGCGATATCGTCGCCGCCGAGTTCGTCAATCAGGGCCATCGTTACACGGCGTACCGCTTCAAGAAGGCCGACGGCCGCTATGGCTGGTTCAGCGAAGACGGCCGCCCGATCCAGAAGTCGTTCCTGCGCATCCCGGTGGACTTCACCCGCATTTCCTCACGCTTCAGCGCCGGCCGCATGCACCCGATCCTGGGCCGCATGCGCGCGCACAAAGGCGTGGACTACGCGGCGCCCAGCGGCACGCCGATCCATGCCGCCGGCGATGGCGTAATCAAGTTCAAGGGATGGATGCGCGGCTACGGTAATTTCGTAGTGGTCCAGCACAACACGAACATCAGCACTGCCTACGGCCACATGTCGCGCTTCGCCAAGGAGCGCGTGGGCCAGCACGTCAGCCAGGGCCAGGTGATCGGCTACGTGGGCATGACCGGGCTGGCGACCGGCCCCCACCTGCACTACGAATTCCGCGTCAACGGCGTGCAGCGCGATCCGCAGACGGTGACCCTGCCCAAGCCGCAGCCACTGCCGGCTGCGCAGTTGGCCCGCTTCGAGAGCCAGGTCGTGCGCCCGCAGCTGGCGCGCCTGAAGGCGATGGACGCCAACGTCAAGCTCGCCCAGCTGCACTCGGCCACGCGCAACGACGACTGACGCCGGCTCTTGGCTACCGCGGATGACGCATCGGCCCTCTATTTGGGGCTGATCTCCGGCACCAGCGCCGACGGCGTCGACGTCGCGCTGGTGTCCTTCGAACAAGGCCTGCCTCAACTGCGCGCGGCCCTCACCCATCCGTGGCCCGATGCCTTGCGCGAGCGCGTGCTGGCGTTGGCGCAGGACCTGACCGCTTTCAATCTGGACACCTACGGGCGGCTGGATGTCGCGGTCGGGCGCCACTTCGCCGAGGCCGCGCAGGCGCTGCTGGAGACCGACGCCATCGCCCGGTCCGCCGTGCGCGCGATCGGTTCACACGGCCAGACGGTTCGCCATCGCCCCGGCGGCGAGGCGCCCTTCACGCTGCAGATCGGCGACCCGACAGTCATCGCCGAAACCTGTGGCATCGACGTGGTCGCCGACTTCCGCCGCGCCGATGTCGCGGCCGGTGGCCAGGGCGCACCGCTGCTGCCGGCGGTACACGCCATGTTGCTCGGCCAGTCGGGTGCCACCCGCGTAGTACTCAACCTGGGCGGCATTGCCAACATCACCGTGCTTGGCCCGGAAGGGCAGGTGCTCGGCTTCGATACCGGCCCCGCCAATGGCCTGCTCGATGCCTGGTGCCTGGAGCAACGCGGCGAGCCGTTCGACCGCGACGGCGCGTTCGCCGCTGCGGGCAAGGTGGACGCGCCGCTGCTCGAAGCCCTGCTGGCCGATTCCTACTTCGCGCTGCCGCCGCCCAAGAGCACCGGCCGCGAGCACTTCCACCTCGCCTGGTTGTTGCGCCAGCCGCGTGTGGCGCTGCTGTCCCCGGCCGACGTGCAGGCGACATTGCTGGAATTGACGGCGCATACGGTGGCCGACGCGATCGAGGCCCACGCGCCAGCGGCGGCGGACGTCCTCGTGTGCGGCGGCGGCGTACACAACTCCCGATTGATGGCGCGACTGGCCGAGTGGCTGGCGCCTCGACGCGTGGCGAGCACCGCCGAGCACGGCATCGATCCGGACTATCTGGAAGCGGCGGCGTTCGCCTGGCTGGCCCGCCAACGGGTGCTCGGGCTGCCCGGCAACTTGCCGGCGGTTACCGGCGCGCGCGGCCGGCGCGTGCTGGGCGCCCTGTACCTGGCTCCGCGGGAATGATCGCGGCGGTTTAGCTCAGCGTCGCAACGCGGGCGGGCGCCAACTGCGTCGGTCGAGCCAGCGAAAGCGCCTGGATGGCTTCCTGGAAGGCCGCCTTCTCGGTCAGGTCCCAATGCCCACCCAGCACCAGGCTGCCCGGGTCGAGCATGGCCTCGCTGGAGATCTGCCCGGCGGCGCTCAGGCCCAGTCCATGCCGCAAGGCGTGCAGCACGACATCGTTAATGGACCAGTGGCGGTCCTTCGCGAGCGTCTTGATCCGCTCGGCCATCAGACTGTCGATGTGTCGTATGACGAGGTCCGGCACGTGCGTCGCTCCGTGTCACGCATGCCCAGCTGGCAGCGCATGGTGGCACAGACCCACGGGGTTTGCAGCAGGCCCTTCGGCACCCCCGCCGTCCTTATGCAGGCCCCGCAGCCAGTCGCCGGAGCTAGGCTTCGGCCTGTTCCGCGGCGCGGAAACGGGGCCACAGCAGGACATACAGCAGCATCGCCGGGATCAGTGCCACCACCGTGAGCACGAAGTAGCCGCCGTAGCCCGCGGCGGTGGCAATGCCGCCGGCAAAAAAGCCCAACAGCTTGCCCGGCAGGTTCACCAGCGAGCTGAGCAGGGCGTACTGGGTGGCGGTGTGCTGGCGGTTGACCAGCATCGACAGGAACGCCACCGTCGGCGGCCCCAGCATCCCGAGCGTGAGGTTCTCGGCGGAGATCACCAGGGTCAGCGCGACCAGGTTACCCGGGTGGCCGATCAGCACGAGGTAGAACAGGTTGCTGCAGCCGCAGAGCACGATCGTCACGCCCAGCGAACGCCACGCGCCCCAGCGCGCTACCGCCGCGCCGCCGAGGAACACGCCGACGATGCCGATCCAGATGCCGTAGATCTTGGTGATCGCGCCGATCTCGGTCTTGGAGAACTGCATGTCCCGGTAGAACGGGCTCATGATGCCGCCGATGGTGGCCTGCTCGGGGATCTTGAACAGCAGGATGAACAGCAGGATGACGCCCGCCGCCTGCCAGCCATAGCGGCGGAAGAAATCGGTGAACGGCTCGATCACGCTCTCGCGCATCGCATTGCGCCAACCGGTCGGGCGCGGGCGAAGCACGTCCGGCTCGCGCGCCAGCAGCGTGGTGGCGACGGGAATCGCCATCGCCGCGGCCATGGCCAGATAGACCACGCGCCAGGGCACGTGGTCGGCCATGATCAGCGCGACGGCACCGGCCAGCAGCAGGCCGATGCGATAGCCAAGGGCATAGGTCGCCACCAGCGCGCCCTGCACGTGCGAGGGCGCGATTTCGATGCGGTAGGCATCTACTGCAATGTCCTGGGTGGCGCCGAAGAACGCCACCACCAGCGTGGCGGCCACGAACGGCCACAGTCGATCGGGCGTCAGCAGCGCCATCGCAAGCAATCCGGCGGTCACGCACAACTGGGCGAACAGCAACCAGCCGCGGCGCTGGCCCAGCCGCGCGAAGCCGGGGATGCGCCAGTGATCGAGCAGCGGCGCCCACACGAACTTGAAAGCGTAGGTCAGACCCGCACTGGCGATCATCGTGATCTCTTCCAGCTTGATCCCGTTTTCCTTCAGCCAGTACGCCAGCGTGCCGGCCACGAGCAGGAACGGCAGGCCCGAGGAGAAACCCAGCAGCGCCATCGTGCCCGCCGCCGGCTGCGCGAAGGCGCGCCAGATCGAGGGCTTGCGCGGAGCGGCGGTTGTCTCAGTCGGCATAGTCGACCGTGTATGGGGCATGGTCAGAGAAGCGCTGCTCGCGGTAGACCGAGCAGGCACGCATGCGTTCGCGCAGGCCCGGCGTGCAGACCTGGTAGTCGATGCGCCATCCGACGTTGTTCTCGCGCGCACGGCCACGGTTGGACCACCAGGTGTACTCGACCGCCTCCGGCTTGATCGCGCGGAAGCTATCGACCCAGCCGCGGGTGTGGAACAGCAGGTCCAGCCAGGCACGCTCGGCCGGCAGGCAACCGGAGTTCTTCTGGTTGGACGTCCAGTTCTTGATGTCGTTCTTCGTGTGGACGATGTTCCAGTCGCCGCAGATCACGTAGTCGCGGCCGCTGTTGAGCCAGTCATCGAAGATGGGCGCCAGGAAATCCATCGCCTTGAACTTGAACTGCTGGCGTTCCTCGCCCGAGGAACCCGAAGGCACGTACAGCGAGACCACCGACAGGTTGCCGAAGCGCGCCTCGATGTAACGTCCCTCGCAATCGAACGGCTCCCAGCCGAGCTCGGTGAGCACCGCGTCGGGCTCGCGGCGCGCGTAGATCGCCACACCGCTGTAGCCCTTCTTGCAGGTCGCGTCACGATAGAAGCAGTGATGGCCATCCGGACGGAACATCGCATCGGTGAGCTGGTCTTCCTGCGCCTTGGTTTCTTGCAGGCAGACCACGTCGGCCTGCTGCGTGCGCAGCCAGTCGAACACGCCCTTGCTGGCGGCCGAGCGGATGCCGTTGGCGTTGAGCGTGACGATTCTCATGCGGGGCGGACTCTTCGGCTTGGGGAACCCATGGATAATAGCCGTCGATTCCCGAATCTCCATGCCGGCCACCATGCAACCCTACCAACGCGACTTCATCGAACTGGCGCTCGCGCGCGACGTGCTGCGCTTTGGCGACTTCACGCTCAAGTCCGGCCGCCAGAGCCCGTACTTCTTCAACCTCGGCCGGATCGATTCCGGCGCCGCGCTGGCGCGACTGGGCGAGGCCTACGCCGCCGCGCTCGTGCGTGCAGGGTTGCCGGTGGACATGCTGTTCGGCCCGGCCTACAAGGGCATCGCACTGGCCGCCGCCACCGCCATCGCGCTGGCCACAAGCCACGGCCGCGACCTGCCCTGGGCCTACAACCGCAAGGAAGCCAAGGACCACGGCGAAGGCGGCCTGCTGGTCGGCGCGCCGCTGGCCGGGCGCGTGCTGATCGTCGATGACGTGATGACTGCCGGCACCGCCGTGCGCGAGTCGCTGGCGCTGATCCGCGCGCATGGCGCCACCCCGGCCGGCGTGCTGATCGCGCTGGACCGGCAGGAACGTGGCCAGGGCGAGCTTTCCGCCGCACAGGAAGTGGCTCGCGACCATGGCATCCCGGTGATTGCCATCACCGGCCTGGACGAGGTGCTCGCGTATGCCGGCGAGCGCCCGGAACTGGCCGCCGAGCACGCGCGCCTGCTCGATTACCGCGGTCGCTACGGTGTGTCCGCATAACCCAAGTGGCGACCGGCGTCACACGCCTGCTCGCACCCTTCGGCCACGCTCTAGGCGGTTGCCGCACGGTGGCTATACTGCCCGCCAGGAGGGGGTATCCATGCGCAAGCTCGTTTACGTCGTCGCCATCGCCCTGGCGACGACGGTCCTGACCGCCCACGCCCAGAAGGCCGCCGGCATCCGCTACCACTGGCGCGACGCGAAGGGCCTGTCGCATTACAGCGACAGTCTCACCGCCGAGGCGATGAAATACGGCTACGACCTGGTCAACGACCAGGGCTATGTGGTGCGCCACGTCGAGCGCCAGCTGAGCCCCGAGGAGCGCGCCGCCGCGGACAAGATCGCCGCCGAACAGGCCGCCCAGCGCCGCGCGGAGGAAGCGCGCCGGCGCGCCGACCTGCAGATGCTCAACGCCTATGGCGACGAGGCCTCGCTCAAGCAGGCGCAACAGGAGGAGCTGGACAGTATCGACCAGCAGATCAATACCACGCGCCTGAACCTGCACAGCCAGGAAAAGACACTGGCCGACCTGCTCGGGCGCGCCGCTGACATCGAGCGCGCCAAGGAGAAGGTGCCCAAATTCCTGGTCGACAGCATCGCCGACCAGCGCAATGTGGTTTCCAGCCAGCGCGGCACGCTGGAGCGGCTGCAGGATCGGCGGGACACGGCCGAAAAGGATGCCGCGCAGCAGCTGGAGCATTACCGCGCGCTGAAGAAGTCGCAGGACGAGCAGCGGCACTAGCGGCTGACGCGCCATGCAGGAGCGCAGCCGTGCGCTCCTGACGACGGCCTTTCGCAGGGTGCCCTCGCGGGACCGCCCGGGCGGCGGCTCCAGGCGGATCGATCAGAATCATCTGCTCGCGAAGCGCCTAAACGAAGCGCATGGGCGCCGTCTGGAAATGCGGCATCCCCGCTGCAGGAGAATCTTCAATAAAGGCAGCTCCGTGCGCGACCGGTAGCCCCACGGTCGCGCACAGGTGCGCTGCCACAACGGTTTCCCGCGAGCGGTGGTACCCCACCGCTGCGCCATCAGAACGGCAGCTTCAGGCCCGGATCGACCAGGAACAGCTGCTCGCGGAAGGCCTGCTGGATGCGCTTGAGCGCCGCCGGGTTATCCGCATCGAAGCGCAACACCAGCACCGGCGTGGTGTTGGAGGCGCGCACCAGGCCCCAGCCGTCGGGCCAGTCGGCGCGCACGCCGTCGATGGTGGTCAGCGTGGCGTCGCCGAAGGTGGCCTTGTCCTTGAATTTCTCGATGAAGCGGTAGTGCTCGCCCTCTTCGAGCGGAATCTTCAGCTCCGGCGTGGAGACGCCCTTGGGGCAGGTGGCGAAGACCTGTTCCGGCGTGCGCCCCTCGATGTCGCCAGCGAGGATCTCCAGCAGCCGCGCGCCGGCGTAAATGCCGTCGTCGAAGCCGAACCAGCGCTCCTTAAAGAAGAAATGGCCGCTCATTTCGCCAGCCAGTTCCGCCTGCGTCTCGCGCATCTTGGCCTTGATGAGCGAATGGCCGGTTCGCCACATCAGCGGGCTGCCGCCCGCCTCCAGCACCTGGCCCTTCAAGTGACCGGTGCACTTGACGTCGTAGATGATCGTGGCACCCGGCTGGCGCGAAAGCACGTCGCGCGCGAACAGCATCAGCAGGCGGTCGGGGTAGATGATCTCGCCATCCTTCGTGACCACACCCAGGCGATCGCCGTCGCCGTCGAAGGCGATACCCAGGTCAGCGCCGGTCTGGCGCACGGCATGGATGAGGTCTTCCAGGTTGTGCGGGTCGGACGGATCGGGATGATGGTTCGGGAAGGTGCCGTCCACCTCGCAGTAGAGCGGTACCACTTCGCAGCCGATGCCCTCGATCACCTGCGGCGCCAACGCGCCGGGGATGCCGTTGCCGCAGTCGACCACGACCTTCAGGCGCCGCTCGGCCTGCACGTCGGAAATGATCCGCTCGATGTAGTCGGGCACCACGTCGACATGGCGCAGGCCGCCCTGGCCGCCGGCCTCCAGCGCGCCGTTGGCGATGCGCTGGTAGAGATCCTGGATCGCGCCCTCCGACAGCGTCTCGCCGCCGACCACGATCTTGAAGCCGTTGTAGTCCGGCGGATTGTGGCTGCCGGTTACCGCCACACCGCTGCCGGTATTGAAGCGGTAGGCCGCGAAGTAAACCACCGGCGTAGGCACGGCGCCGATGTCGATCACGTCGATGCCCGCCTCGCGCAGTCCGTCGGACAGCGCGCCGGCGAGCTCCGGCCCGGACAGGCGGCCGTCGCGGCCGACCACGATTTCCGACAGTCCCTTCTCGCGCATGAGCGTGCCGATCGATTGGCCGAGCAGCCGCGCCACGCGCGCCGTCAGGGTCTTGCCGACCACCCCGCGCACGTCGTACGCGCGGAAGATGCTCGGGTCGACGGCGTCGGCCGGGCTCTCTGCGGGCGGCATCGCGCCAGGGCGCACCACCGGCGGCGCGGGCTCATGCTTGGCGGGAACTACATCGGACACCATCATCTCCTTGGATTGGATTTCCTGGCGCGGTGCCAGTCGACCCCGCAACCAGAACAGGTACAGGCCGCTACCGATGCCCAGCAGCGCCAGCAATGCCGCCAGCGGCCAGGCGCGCGGCAGCAGGATGAAGGCCGCCGGCAACGCCGCACGCACGCTGAAAGCGCTGCCGGGTACCGGCGTGGCCTCGTCCTCCGCTTCGGCCGACGAAGCCCCTCGCGAAAGAAGGCTGAGCTCGCCGCGATCGTCACCCTGGCGCAGGTCGATGCGGCCGCCACCGGGCGCAATGGACTCGAAACGGCGTTGCAGTGGCGTGAACGGCAATTCCACCCAGATCCAGGCCTGGGGGCGTTGCGCCGGGCCCAGCGGTTGCACCAGGCTCAGCCGGCGCTGACCTTTCTCCGACACCGTCTGCATGGGCAGGCTGTCGTCGGCCTGCGCACCCATCAGCTGCGCCGCCTTGGCGTAACCGAACTCGCGATAGTTGGCGTGCAACACCTCATCCAGGCCCGCGCTGTACACCTCGACATCCAGCGCTTGCGGCAGCCGCGCGCGTAACGCTTCGGCCAGCTGCGCGCGGTCGCCCTGCACGGTCGCCGGATCGAGCGCCGCGACCGCCTGCGCGACCTGCTTACGCTCACCCGCGATCTCCGACGCCAACACGCGCACGGCCTCGTCCTGCGCGGCGTGCACGCGCGCCACTTCCCCACTTTCGCTGGCGATCAACCAGGTCTGCCAGGCGCAGAACAGGCCCAGCAGCAGCAGCACGGTGCCGCCAGCCAGCGGCAGCAGGCGCCGCCATGCCACGGCGCTGTCGGCGCCCCGTCCCCTCGCGATGTTTCTCGCCATCTCGCCCCCGCCGATCGCAACGTCAGTTGATGCCTGGCTTCACTTGATGCCGGTCGAGCCGAACCCGCCGACGCCACGCCCGGAAGGCGCGAATTCCTTCACTACCCGAAGCCGCGCCTGGGCCACCGGCACCAGCAGCAGCTGCGCGATGCGATCGCCCACGCCGATGGTGTACGGTGCGTTGGACCGATTCCAGCAGGAAATCATCAGCGGACCCTGGTAGTCCGCATCGATCACGCCGACCAGGTTGCCCATGACGAGCCCGTGTTTGTGGCCCAATCCCGAGCGCGGCACGATCAGCGCGCACCAGTTCGGGTCGCCGATGTGGATGGCGATGCCGCTGGGCACCAGCACGCTCTCGCCAGGCGCCAGCGTGACAGGCGACTCGATCGCCGCGCGCAAGTCCATGCCGGCGCTGCCGGCGGTGGCCGCCTCAGGCAGCGCAATGGCCTCGCCCAGGCGCGGGTCGAGGATCTTCAGTTCGACGTCGATCATGCGCGCGCGGCCCGATAGCGCGTCGCGATGCAATCGATCAATCGCGCCGCCAGTTCGCGCTTGGACGCGCGCGGCAGGTCTTCGCCACCGCCCGGCCAGAAGATGCTCAACGCGTTGTCGTCGGCCTCGAAGCCCAGGCCCGCGCCGACGCGGTTGGCGGCGATCATGTCCAGGCCCTTGCGGGTGAGTTTGTCCTGCGCATACGCGGCCACGTCGTGCGTCTCGGCGGCGAAACCGACCAGGAACGGGTGCGGCTGCATGGCGGCGAGATCCTTGAGGATGTCCGGATTCTCGGCCAGGTCTAGCACCAGCGGGGCGCCATCATGTTTCTTGAGCTTGCGCTCAGCCACCTGCGCGGGACGATAGTCGCCCACCGCGGCGGCACCGACGTAGACGTCCGCCGAACTGGCGGCGCCGAGCACCGCCTCGCGCATCTGCGCGGCGCTGCGCACGTCCACGCGGCGCGCCACGCCGGCGGGCGTCGGCAGGCTGACCGGGCCGGCGACCAGCGTCACCTGCGCGCCGGCAGCGGCCGCCGCCTCGGCCACGGCGAAACCCATGCGGCCGGAACTGCGGTTGCCGATGAAACGCACCGGATCGATGTCCTCATACGTGGGCCCGGCGCTCACCATCACCCGCAGGCCTGCAAGCGCGCCACTGCCGAAGGAAGCGGACAGCGCGTCGCGCAGTTCGGCAGGTTCCAGCATGCGGCCCGAACCGATGTCGCCGCAGGCCTGCTCGCCGGCGGCCGGTCCCAGCACGATCACCCCGCGCGCGCGCAGCGTGGCCAGGTTGGCCTGCACCGCCGGATGCGCCCACATCTGCTGGTTCATCGCCGGCGCCAGGTACAGCGGCGCATGGCTGGCCAGGCACAGCGTGGTGAGCAGGTCGTCGGCGTGGCCGTGCGCCAGGCGGGCCAGAAGGTCGGCGCTGGCCGGGGCGATCAGTACCCGCTCGGCCCAGCGCGCCAGTTCGATGTGGCCCATCGCCGCTTCCGCGCCCTCGTCCCACAGCGAAACCCGCACCGGCTGGCCGGACAGGGCCTGGAACGTGGTCGTGCCGACGAAGTGCGTCGCTCCTTCGGTCATCACCACGCGCACCTCGGCGCCCTGCTCGCGCAGCCGGCGCACCAGTTCGCAGGACTTGTAGGCGGCGATACCCGCCGAGACGCCGAGCAGGATGCGACGTTGGGCAAGACTCATGTAGGACGGGCCTGACAACCGGGCGATGCGCTAGCTTACCGGATTCATCAAGGCCTACTGCTGCCGCCGGTCGCACTCCGGCGGGCAGGATCGACCGGATGAGCATCCGACACTGGCCCAGCGGCGAACGTCCGCGCGAAAAGCTGCTGCAGCATGGCAGCGCGTCCCTATCCGATGCCGAACTGCTGGCGGTGCTGCTGGGCAGCGGCGTGCCCGGCAAGGACGCGATTGCGCTGGGTCGAGAACTGCTCACCGAAGCCGGCGGACTGGCCGCCCTGCTCGGTCGCGCCGATGGTCCCGGTCCCACGACCGGCCTGGGGCCGGCCAAGCGCGCGCGCATCGTCGCGGCGCTGGAACTGGCCCGCCGCAGCCTGGGCGAGCAGCTGCAGGCGTTGCCCAGCCTGGGCAGCCCGCGCGACAGCGGCGATTACCTCTCCGCCCGCCTGCGCCATTTGCCCTACGAGGTGTTTGGTTGCCTCTATTTGGACAACCGCCATCGCGTGCTCGCCTTCGAAGAGTTGTTCCGCGGCACCGTGGATGGTGCCAGCGTGCATCCGCGCGAAGTGGTACGAGCGTGCCTGAAGCACAACGCCTGCGCGGTGATTTTCGCGCATAACCATCCGAGCGGCGTGGCCGAACCCAGCGCCGCCGACCGCGCGATCACCCGGGAGCTGCGCGAAGCACTGCAACTGGTCGGCGTGCGCGTGCTCGACCACTTGGTGATCGGCCACGGCACGCCGGTGTCGATGGCCGAACGTGGACTGCTGTAGTCCGCCGTCCGCCAAAAAAAAGGCGGTGCGCTGGGGAAAGGCGCACCGCCGGGGAGCGCACCTGCCGGGGAGAGGGCGGGCACAGGGCCAGCGTGGCACCGGTCGATGACAGGCCGATGACGACCAGAGGCCTTGACAGTCGCGAAATCATGCGAAACCAGTTATGCACAGCGCGACTGGATTGGCCTTGCCGACCAACAGTTGCCGGCCCGCATAAAACAGCGTCTGCAATTCATTGTTTTTAAAGGATTGTGATCTTTACAAGCCGTTTACCTCTAGCCGCACCGCCTTGTCGCGGCTCCTTGGCGCCGCTTTCCCCACAGACTTATCCACAGACTTGTCCTGGCTCAGGCGATGGCGCGCAGCCGACAGGGCATTGCTTCAGCCTTTTGCCCGGCACGGCCCGGTTCGCTGCCCCGGCAGCCAAGGTCGATGGTTGACCGGCTCTGCTAGGATTGACGGTTCCCATCGCCTACCGATCCCAGCCGTGAAACAAGCACTGCGCGACCTGCTGCTGCAGGCCATCCGGACCCTGCAGGACCAAGCCGTCCTGCCCGCCGACCTCGAGCTTCCCCCGTTCGTGGTGGAGCGCGCGCGCAGCCGCGAGCATGGCGATTTCGCCACCAATGCGGCGATGCTGCTGGCGAAACCGGCGCGCGCCAAGCCGCGCGAGCTGGCCGAGAAGCTCGTCGCTGCCCTGCCCGCCAGCGCGCTGGTGGAAAAAACCGAAATCGCAGGCCCCGGCTTCGTCAACTTTTTCCTGGGCGCGGGCGCCTACCACGCCGAAGTGCGGCGCATCTTCGCCGAAGGCGAAGCCTATGGCCGCAATGCCGCGGGCTCGGGCACCACCGCAGGCGTGGAATTCGTCTCTGCCAACCCGACCGGCCCGTTGCACGTGGGCCACGGCCGCGCCGCGGCGATCGGCGACTGCCTGGCCCGCCTGCTGGAAGCGACCGGCTGGAACGTCAAGCGCGAGTTCTACTACAACGACGCCGGCGTGCAGATCCAGAACCTCGCGATCTCGGTGCAGGCGCGCGCCCGCGGCTTGGCCCCGGGCGACGGTGGCTGGCCGGAGGACGGCTACCGCGGCGACTACATCGCCGACGTGGCGCGGGCGTACCTCGCTGGCGAATCGGTGGTGGCCGACGGCCACACCGTCACCGGCGCCAGGGACCCGGAAGACCTCGACGCCATCCGCCACTTCGCCGTCGCCTCGCTGCGCCGCGAACAGGACCTGGATCTGAAGGCCTTCGGCGTCGGCTTCGACACCTACTTCCTGGAGTCCTCGCTCTACACCGACGGCAAGGTGGACGAGACCGTGCGCGAGCTGATCGCCCATGGTCACACCTACGAGGACGGCGGCGCGCTGTGGCTTCGCACCACCGACTACGGGGACGACAAGGACCGCGTGATGCGCAAGTCCGACGGCACCTTCACCTACTTCGTACCGGATGTCGCCTATCACCGCTCCAAGTGGCAGCGCGGCTACACCCGCGCGATCACCGAACTGGGCTCGGACCACCACGGTTCGCTGGCGCGCGTGAAAGCCGGCCTGCAGGCGCTCGACTGCGGCATTCCCAAGGGCTGGCCGGAGTACGTGCTGCACCAGATGGTCACCGTGATGCGCGGCGGCGAGGAGGTGAAGATCTCCAAGCGCGCCGGTAGCTACGTGACCCTGCGCGACCTCATCGACGAGGCCGGCCGCGATGCCACGCGCTATTTCCTGATCTCGCGCAAGGCCGACTCGCAGCTGGTGTTCGACATCGACCTGGCCCGTTCGCAGAGCAACGACAACCCGGTCTACTACATCCAGTACGCCCACGCGCGGGTGTGCTCGGTGCTGCGCCAGGCGGGCGAAAAGGGCTTTGCCGTCGACCTCGATCAGGGCCAGGCCGAACTGGCGCGGCTGGACAACGAGCACGAGCAGATCCTGCTCACCGAGCTTTCGAAGTATCCCGAGATCGTCGACGCCGCCGCCGCCAACCTCGAGCCTCACCTGCTCGCCGGCTGGCTGCGCGAACTGGCCAATGCCTTCCACACCTACTACAACTCGCACCAGTTCCTGGTCGAGGACGCCGCGCTGCGCAATGCGCGCCTGGCGCTGGTGGTGGCCACGCGACAAGTATTGAAGAACGGGCTGGGCCTGCTGGGCCTTTCCGCCCCGGAGAGCATGTAATGGCAGCACGCAAGGGCAAGGGTCGTCAGGCCGTACGCAACCGCAAGGGTGGCTTCCCCGCCTGGGGCTGGGCCGTGATCGGCATCGTCGTGGGGGTGATCGCGATGGTGGCGCTGACCCGCCGTTCGATGCTGCCGATGGCGCCCAACGGCCCGCAGCCAAACCCGCAGGCCACCGCGCAGGGCGACGGCGACAAGGGCCTGGCGCCGGCCGAGAGCGCGCCGAAGAAGCCGCAGTACGACTTCTACTCGGTGCTGTCGGAGAAGGAAGTGCGCATCCCCGACGAGCAGATCAGCGCCCAGGCGCGCGCCGAGCAGCAGCAGAAGCAGCAGGCCGCGCAGCAGGCCGCGGCGGCCGCGGCGCAGCAGCAACAGGCGGCCAGCGCGAACGCACCGGCCGCGGTCACCGAAAACATCCAGGCCGCACCCGCCTCCGCGGTGCCACCGCCGGCCGCCGGCAGCGGCTACCTGCTGCAGGTCGGCGCCTTCCCCGCCGCGGCCGATGCCGAGGCGCTGAAGGCCAAGCTGGCGCTGCAGGGTTTCGTGGCCAACGTGCAGACCGTGCAGGTCGGCAGCCAGACCTTCCACCGCGTGCGCCTGGGACCATACCGATCGGCCACCGAGCTGGAGTCGGTGCAGAACCGCCTGGCCGGCGCGGGCTACAAGGCGATCGCGCTCAAGGAAGGCCGCTGACATGAGCGCCAAGGTCGCCTGGATCACCGGTGCCACCTCCGGCTTCGGTGCCGCGACCGTGGACCGCTTCGTCGCGGGCGGCTGGCGCGTGGTCGCCAGTGGTCGCCGCGCCGAGCGGCTGCAGCAGCTGCTCGACCGGCACGGCGCCGGCCGCGTGCACACCGTGGCTTTCGACATCCGCGACGAAGCGGCGATGCGCGCCGCACACGCGGGCCTGCCCGCCGACTTCGCGGCCATCGATCTGCTGGTGAACAACGCCGGGCTGGCGCTGGGCACGGCGCCGGCACAGCAGGCGGACTTGGCGCAGTGGAAGCAGATGATCGACACCAACGTCACCGCGCTGGTGACGCTGACGCGCCTGCTGTTGCCCACGCTGATCGAGCGGCGCGGCGCGATCGTCAACATCAGCTCCACCGCGAGCACCTATCCCTATCCGGGCGGCAACGTGTACGGCGGCACCAAGGCCTTCGTCTCGCAGTTCTCGCTGGGACTGCGCGCGGACCTGCACGGCACCGGCGTGCGCGTGACCTCGGTTGAACCGGGCATGGCCGAGACCGAGTTCACCCTGGTGCGCACCGGCGGCGACCAGGCTGCCTCCGACAAGCTCTATGCCGGCGCCCAGCCGATCACCGCGGGCGACATCGCCCAGACGCTATGGTGGATTGCCAATCTGCCGGAGCACCTCAACGTCAACCGCATCGAACTGATGCCGACCAGCCAGGCGTTCGGCGGCTTCCAGGTGCATCGCGAGTGACGTGCAGGGTGGGCTTCGGCCCACCAGAACCGTGCGGAAGGAACCGGTGGGCCAAAGCCCGCCCCACGAAATCCGTTACTGCATATGCCAGCCGTGGCTGACCACGAAGCTTTGGCCGGTCAGCGCCGCGCTCGGGAAGGTGGCAAGGAAAAGCGCAGTCTGCGCCACGTCCTCCAGCGTGGTGAAAACGCCATCGACCGTGTGCTTGAGCATCACGTTGCGGATCACGTCCTCTTCGCTGATCCCGAGTTCCTTCGCCTGCTCCGGGATCTGCTTCTCCACCAGCGGCGTGCGTACGAAACCCGGACAGATCACATGCGAGCGCACGTTGTGCGGCGCGCCTTCCTTGGCCAGCGTGCGGGCCAGGCCCAGCAGGCCGTGCTTGGCGGTGACGTAGGGCGCCTTGAGCACCGAGGCTTCGTGCGAGTGCACCGAGCCCATGTAGATCACGACGCCGCCGCGGTTGCCCTTGTACATGTGCTTCAGCGCCGCGCGGGTGGTGAGGAATGCACCGTCCAGGTGGATCGCCAGCATCTTCTTCCAGTCGGCGAAGGCGAAGCTTTCGATCGGGTTGACGATCTGCACGCCGGCATTGGAGATGAGGATGTCCAGATGGTCAAACGCCCGTATCACCGCTTCGGTACCGGCATCCACGGCTTGCTCGTCGGTAACGTCCATCGCCACGCCCATCGCACGGCCGCCGGATGCGTTGATCTGCGACGCCGCGGCTTCGGCCGCCTGCCGGTTGATGTCGGCGATCGCCACCATCGCGCCTTCGCGTGCGTAGAGCTCGGCGATCGCCTTGCCGATGCCGCTGGCGGCACCGGTGATGAGGGCGACCTTGCCGTCGAGAGTGGCCATGGCTTGTGCTCCGCAGGGGGGAGTCCGGGATTGTAGGCCGCGCGCCGCCAGCCGCCATCGGACCTTGGTGCAAGGTTCCGGCTTTCTGTTGGAGCGCACCCTGTACGCGATCGCAGGTGCACTGCGGTCGCGCACAAGATGCGCTCCTACAAGGGTACGCCCGCCTAGTCGGCGAGGTACGTGTAAGCGGTCAGACCGGCGTCGAGATCGCGGTAGAGCGCCTCGCCCGGTTCCGCCCCGATCCCCGCCGCCGAGATGCGCTCGCGGTAGCTCTGCCGCAGCGCGGCCAGGTCATACCCGACGTAATCGAGCATAACGTCGGTGGTATCGCCGCGGCGCACGTGGTCGAACACGTAGCCTTCGCCGTTTGCGCGCACGTTCACCGCGTCGGTGTCGCCGAACAGGTTGTGGATGTCGCCCAGCGTCTCCTGGTAGGCGCCCACCATGAACAGGCCCAGGCAGTAGTCCTCGCCCGAACGCGGACGATGCAGCGGCAGGCTCACGTCCACGCCCTCGGCATCCACGTAGTGGTCGATGCGCCCGTCCGAATCGCAGGTGAGGTCCACGATCACACCGCGCCTGGTGGGCGGTTCGTCCAGGCGCGTGACCGGCACGATCGGGAAGATCTGGTCGATCGCCCAGATGTCCGGCACCGACTCGAACACCGAGAAGTTGAGGAAGTACTTGTCGACCAGCTTTTCGTCCAGTTCGTCCAGCAAGGCGCGATGCGCGCGGTCGGCAGGTGACAATCGCCCGCGCACCGCGTTGGCGACCAGGTAGAACAGCTCATCCAGCCGCGCGCGATCGGCCAGGCCGAGCTGGCCCAACGCAAACAGCGACTGTCCTTCGGCCAGGTGGTGCTGCGCCTCGTGGTACAGCTCCAGCGGCGGGCGTTCGCCCAGCGCGGCATGCACCTCGCGCAGGTGGCGCAGCACGGTCGGCTCGCCCTCGCGCGGCGGCGGCAGCGCGCCGGCCGGCACCTCCTCCACCTCGGTCACGTCGGATACCAGCACCGCGTGGTGCGCGGTCATCGCCCGCCCGGCCTCGGTGAGGATATGCGGCGCGGGCAGCTTCTCGGCGGCGACCGCGTCGGCCAGTGACTGCACGATGGTCAGCGCGTACTGCTCCATCGAATAGTTGATCGAGTTGTGGCTGCGCGAGCGCGAGCCCTCGTAGTCCACGCCCAGGCCGCCGCCGACGTCGACGATGTCCAGCGGCACGCCCATGCGCGAGAGTTCGACGAAATAGCGCGTCGCCTCGCGCATGCCATTGGCGATGTCGCGCACGTTGGAGATCTGCGAACCCATGTGGAAGTGCTGCAGCCTGAGCGTGTGCTTGAGGCCGACCTTGTCCAGCGCCGCCACCAGCTCGAGCACCTGCACCGGCGAGAGCCCGAACTTGCCCTTGTCGCCGCCGGTGTTCTGCCACTTGCCGGCGCCGATCGAGGCGAGGCGCACGCGCACGCCGAGCAGCGGCTCGACGTCCAGCGCCTTCGCTTCGGCAATGACGTGCTCGAGCTCGGAGAGCTTCTCGATGACGATGAACACGCGCAGGCCCAGCTTGCGCCCGATCAGCGCCAGGCGGATGTATTCGCGGTCTTTGTAGCCGTTGCAGATCACGATGGAGCCAGGCCGCGCCAGGGCCAGCACCGCCATCAGCTCGGGCTTGGAACCGGCCTCCAGGCCGAAGCCCTCGCTGCCGGCGGCGACCAGTTCCTGCACCACGCCACGCTGCTGGTTGACCTTGATCGGGAAAATGGCGGTGTAGCCACCGGCGTAGCCGGTCTCGCGGATCGCCCCGGCAAACGCGCCCAGCATGCGCTTGAGGCGATCGGCCAGGATGTCGGGAAAACGTACCAGCAACGGCAGGCGCAGCCCCTGGGCACGCGCCTGTTCGACGATCTGCGGCAGCGACAGCGAGGGGCCGTGGGCGCCGCGCGGCCGCATCACGATGCCGCCGTGGGCATCGATGTCGACGTAACCGTCGCTCCAGTAGGGCACGGCATAAAGTTGGCGGGCGTCGTCGACGGTCCAGGACGTGGACATGGCAAGGGTCTCCTTCAAGGCAAACGGGATCCATGCACGTCGCAGCGGCGAGCCTTGACGCATTGCTCGATCGAGCAGAAGGCCCACCGGCCGGAAGCCTCGCACGCCGCGGGGCCGGTCAGGCTCTTGAGGGCGGCCCGTGGCCGGCCCGGGCGCATTGTAGCGGCGGTCGGTGGCAACAGGTGGTCAACGCGCACATTGCGTGCGCACGGTTACCGCTACAATGCCGCTCTTTTCACGTCTCCCCATGCAGGACAGCACCATGTCGCAACTCAGCTGGTTCACCGAGGCCCACCAGGCCTCCGGCTCTTCCATCGGTTTCCGGGTGGAGAAACTGCTGCATGCGGAGAAGACTCCGTTCCAGACGATCGAGGTCTACCAGACCACCGACTGGGGCAACCTGATGGTGATCGACGGCTGCGTCATGCTGACCAGCCGCGACAATTTCCTGTACCACGAGATGATGACCCACCCGGCGCTGTTCACCCATGCGCGCGCCAAGCGCGTGGTGATCATCGGCGGCGGCGACTGCGGCACGCTGCGCGAGGTGCTCAAGCACGAGGAGGTCGAGCACGCCGCGCAGGTGGAGATCGACGAGCGCGTGACGCGCCTGGCCGAGCAGTATTTCCCCGAGCTGTGCGAGTCCAACGGCGACCCGCGCGCGGAGTTGCTGTTCATCGACGGCATCAAGTACATGGCCGAAGCCGAGCCCGATTCGCTGGACCTGATCATCGTCGACTCGACCGACCCGGTCGGGCCGGCCGAGGGTCTGTTCAATGCCGCCTTCTACGCCAGCTGCCACAAGGCACTGCGCCACGGCGGCATTCTGGTGCAGCAGAGCGAATCGCCGCTGGCGCACATAGAGCTGATCAAGTCGATGCGCTCGGCCATGCGCACCTCGGGTTTCGGTGCCGTCAAGACGCTCACCTTCCCGCAGCCGTGCTACCCGACCGGCTGGTGGAGCTGCACGATGGCGCGCAAGGGCGCGGACCTCTCAGGCTTCCGCGAGCGCGGCGCGATCAGCAAGGGTTTCCCGACCCGCTACTACAACGCCGATACGCATCGCGCGGCGCTGGCCCAGCCCGAATTCATGCGCGAGTCTCTGGGCGAATAGCGGGCGTAGGGTGGTGGGCGACGGCCCGCCATCGAACACCACCGCAACGGTCGGCTGAGGCCCACCGTTGCGGGATCGAGTCAGAACATTTTCTGGCGCACCTTCGGCACCAGCACCAGCACCAGCGTGGCGATCGGTCCGAGCACCAGCGACAGCAGGAACCACAGCAGACCGCTGCGGTTCTTGCCCTGGGCCAGGCCCGCGTTGATCAGCGCCAGCGTGCCCCAGCCGACGAACCACGGCGCGGCCTGGGCATCGGCCAAACTGCTAAACGAATTCACGGCATCTCTCCGGTCGTTGCGGGGTGCACGCAAGCGCGCGTCGGGGAAGCGACCATGCTAACCATCCCCACCCGCCCGTGCGCGTGGCGCCGGCCGGCGGATCAGGCTGGCTTAATCCATGCCGGCTATGCTGCCGCTTCATTTCGCTCCAAGGAGAACGCGATGCCGGGACTGCGTCAACTCGCCCTTGCCCTGGTCTGCACGGCCGGCGTTGCCCTCGCGCCGTCGCCCGCACTGGCGAAGAAGGCCCAGCCCTCCGCGCAGGAAGCGCGCACCAAGGCGCTGGTCGCCTTCCAGCGCGACCTGGTAAGCGTGCTTGCGCCGCGTGCCGATGCGTCGCCGCTGCTCGGCGCGGCATTGCTTGCGCGGCCGTTGCCCGACCAGCCGAAGTGGAACGACTTCCACAGCCTGATCGCCCGCGCGGTGGCCGCCCCGGGCCACGGTCCGGCCCAGCGCTGGGTGCAACTGGCCGACTGCGACGCCAAGGCCGATGCCTGCCCCAATGCCGACGCCCTCGCCGTGCTGGTCGGGCAAGCGCCGGACAACGCGGCCGTGTGGCTGCTCAAGCTCGGCCAGGACCTGCGCAACGACAAGCGCGACGACGCCCGCGCGGACCTCGCCCGCGCCGCGCAGGCGAAGGTCTACGACGACTACACCGGCGCCAGCCTGCAGGCGCTGGCCAACGGCGTGAGCATGCTGCCACCGCCGGATGCCACGCTCGACCCGCGGGCCGGCGCCGGCGCCGCTGGCGTGCAGGCCATGATCGTGTTCGGCGTTGCCGGCGCGCAGCCGCAGCCGGGGCTGCGCGCCGCCGCGGAACTGTGCCAGACGGCCGGCGAGGACAAGGCGCTGACCGCCGATTGCCGCCAGCTCGGCAAGACACTCGAATGGGCTTCCAGTCCGCTGGCCCGCTCGCTCGGCCTGCACCTGCGCGAAGTGCTCGCCAGCGACGGTGACGAACGCGCGCAGGCCCAGCGCGAGCGGCGTGACCTCATCTGGCAGGTGCAGCAGTTCGCCCAGCTTGCCGCGCGGGCGCAAGCCGACAGGATGCAGGCCCAGCATCTGCTGTCGCTGGCCCGCCACGGCGGCACCGAGATGAGCCTGATCCTGGCCGCCCTGCGCGATGCCGGGATGCCGACCACGGCGCCGGCGGACTGGAAGCCTCACAAGGCGGAAAACGACGCACACTGAGCCGACCTCGCAGGGTCGGCATCACCCCAGCGTGTCGCGCGCCGACGCGATTCGCCCGGCGCGCGTCCTACTCGCGGTTCCCCTGCCCACCAGCTACGCTTGCCCCACCTTTGGCGAACAGGGGCGATCCGATGCTGACCGTGCTGGTGGCATGCAGCAAAGGCGGGTGCGGCAAGAGCACGCTGGTCACCCAGCTGGCCTCGCACTGGGCGCAGGAGGGCAAACAGACCGCGATCGTCGACACCGACCGCCAGGGCTCGAGCTACCGCTGGGCCACGCTTCGGCCGGACGGCATGCCGGGGGTGCTGGGCCTGGAAGGCCGCCGAGGCCTGCACAGGCTGCCGCCGGATACCGAACGGGTACTGATCGACACGCCGGCCGGCAGCGGCGAACGCGAACTCGAACCGCTGCTGGAGGTCGCCGACGCGGTGCTGGTGCCGGTGCTGCCCTCCTCGTTCGACCTACACGCGACACTCGGTTTCCTCGATCTGCTCGCGGCCGTCCCGCGGGTCAAGCGCGGCAAGCTGCCGGTGGCGCTGGTCGGCAACCGCCTCAAGCCCTGGACCCACGCCAGCCAGGACGCACTGGCGCAACTGGCCGAGTCCTCTTCCTTCCCGGTCGTTGCCGAACTGCGCGACAGCCAGGCCTACGTCCTGCTCACCGCACTGGGCAAGGGCATCTTCGACTATCACTCCGAACAGGTGCGAAGCCAGCAACAGGACTGGCTGCCGCTACTGCGCTGGCTCAAGCGCCAACATTGAGGAATGCCATGCAGGAACTGATTCTTTTGCGACACGCCGAGGCCCAACCGGCAACCGGCGACGGCGACCACGACCGCTCGCTCAGCCCACGCGGCGAACAGGAGGCGCTCGCGGCCGGCCGCTGGCTCGCCTCCCACGGCGCGCGGCCCGACCGGGTGCTGTGCTCGCCCTCCCTGCGCACCCGCCGGACGGCCGAATTGGCGATGCGCGCGCTGGTACCTGACGCCGCGATCGGCCTGGCCGACGAGGTCTACGAGGCCACCCCGGGCGAGTTGCTGGCCCTGCTCGACCAGCACGCCGACGCGCGCTGCGTGCTGCTGGTGGGACACAACCCCGGTATCGAACGGCTGGTCGCGCTGCTGGTGGAAGGCCGCTCGGACGAATTCCGCGGCATGCCCCCGGCGGGATTGGCGGTGCTGCACCTGCAAGGCGCGCTGGAGCCGGGCAACGCGCGGCTGGATGCGTTCTGGTCGCCCTGATGCGCCTGCCTGTCGCGGGCGTCCTGCTGGTCCTCGCCTTCGCCGTCCATGCCGCGCCCAAACGGGTGTGGCACCTCCAGAGCCCACCCTCGCACGTCGATTTCGGCGTGCGCCTGCTCTGGCTGCACACGATCCACGGCCGTTTCGAATCGGTCGTCGGCACCGTCGAGCCCCGTGGACGCGATCGTGTGGTGGTCGATGCCAGCGTCGCCGTGGACAGCCTTTCGATGGACTCGCAGCGATTGCGCCACTGGGTGCTCGATGAGGAGTTCTTCGACGCCGCGCAGTACCCGACCCTGCATTTCGTATCCGATCCGGTGCCACGCCGTGCGCTCGACGACGGTGGCGCGCTGCAGGGGCAGTTGACGATGCGCGGCGTCACCCGCCCGGTACGCTTCGAACTGCTGCCGGCGCGCTGCACCGCCGACGCCTGCATGATCCAGGCGCGTGGGGAGCTCGAACGCAGCGAGTTCGGCATGCGCGGCCACCGCACCGTGCTCTCCGACCACGTGCAGCTCGCGCTGGCGATCGCGATCACGCGCGCGCCGGACTAAAGGCGCGCGACGCGTCGCTGAACCGGATCGCGCCATGCCTCGACGTGCGCGGCCGCCCCCGTATCATGCGCGGCATGCCGCTGCGCCATTTCACCCTGATCATCCTGCTCGTCGCCACCACACTGCTCGAGGGCTGCACGCTGTCGCGCGCGCAGATCCTCCGCGCCGACGCGGTGGTCGCGGCGACCACGCCGACCGCCTCCAGTTGCGACCGTGCCGACCGGTGCGCCAGGCCCTCGCCCCTGCTCGAGGGGGCGCGGCAGGCATTGGCCGCCTCCACGCCGGGCCATCCGCGCCACCTGGTCGCGCTGCTCGACGACAGCGAGGCGGCGATGGTGGCGCGGCTGGACCTGATCCGTGGCGCCCGCCGCACGATCGACGTGCAGACCTACATCTGGGACCAGGACGACGCCGGCCAGCTGGTGCTGGACGAACTGGTCCAGGCGGCCCGCCGCGGCGTGCGGGTGCGCATCCTGGCCGACCAGCTGTCCTCCTTCGGCGACCTGGCGCTGCTCGACCGCCTCGCCCGCGCCAGCCCGAACCTCCAGGTGCGGCTGTACAACCCTACCTTCCACGAAGCGACCACCTCGCCGCTGGAATGGGCCGCCGGGATCGCCTGCTGCTTCTTCAAGTTCAACCAGCGCATGCACAACAAGGTGCTGGTGGTGGACGACACCGCCGGCATCACCGGCGGGCGCAATTACCAGAACCGCTACTTCGACTGGGACGACGATTTCGATTATGTCGACCGCGACGTGCTGGTCGGCGGTCCTGCCGCGCAGGCGATGGCCAGAAGCTTTGCGCTGTTCTGGCGGCACAAGCGTGCAGTGCCCTTGACCCATCTGCGCGACGTCAACCGCCACATCCTGGCCAACCCCGCCGCCCCCGGTTGGCCGGCGCCGGGCTACGACCATCCGCAGCGCGTCTACCGCGTCGAGCAGGAGGCCGACGACGACGCCTGGCTGCGCGCGCACGTGCTGGCCGACAGCTTGCAGACCGACGCGGTGGAGTTCTTCAGCGACCTGCCTGCCAAGACCGACCAGCCGCTCAAGCGGCAGGCGCGCCAGTTCACCGCGCACGTCATGCAGATGGTCGGTGCAGCGCGCCATGAGGTGGTGCTGCAGACGCCCTACCTGGTGCTGAGCCGCCGCGCGCGGCACCTGTTCGAGCGCCTGCACCAGGCAACGCCGCCGCCACGCATCGTGGTGTCGACCAACTCGCTCGCGTCCACCGATGCCTTCGCGGTCTACGCGGTGTCCTACAAGCACCGCAAGCGCTACCTCAAGGACTACGGCTTCGAGATCTACGAGCTCAAGCCGCATGCCGTGGATGCCGCCGCCGCCAACGCGCTTGCCAGCCTGGAATGGGTCGGCGACGGCGAGCACGCCAGCGGCGACCCGGCACGCGATGCCTCGCAGCGCTACGTCGGCACCGAGAGCCGCGGCCTGCTCGGCAGCCACGGCAGCAGCCAGCGCCCGGCACCGCTGGTCAGCGAGGGCCGCCGCTTCGCCCTGCACGCCAAGTCGATCGTGGTCGACGACCGCTTCGCGATGGTCGGCTCGCACAACTTCGACCCGCGCTCGGACCACTACAACACCGAGGCCGGCGTGATCGTCTACGACCAGCGCTTCGCCCAACAGCTGCGCCAGGCGATCCTGCGCGACACCCAGCCACAGAATGCCTGGGTGGTCGCGCCGCGGCGCCCGGTGGTGCCGGTACTGACCAAGCTCAACCAGGCCATCGGCGACCTTTCCGAAAGCCTGCCGCTGTTCGACTTCTGGCCCTACCGCTATGCCACCAGCTACCAGCTCAAGGCCGGCTGCGCGCCGATGCAACCCAGCGATCCGGCGTTCTACAGCTGTTACGAGCCGGTCGGTGATTTCCCGGACGTGGCGCTCTCGCCGAAGCTGATCTACACGCGGTTGATCACTGCGTTCGGCTCGAGCGCGAGCGGGATCCTGTAGCGCCGCCCCCTGTGCCTCCGCCGTGGAGGAGGCCGGGATGAGGGGCTGGGCTCGCGGGAAGCCCGATCTGGACATCGGGCTCCATCGACAGCTCGTCGCAAGAGTGATCCCGTACCCTGAGCCTCTTTCCGGAGGCGAGAGGTAACGGCTTACGGCGGGGTCGACGGCGCCGTGCTGTCGAAGCGCATCGGCAGTTCACCCTGCACGCCGGACGCGCCGGTCGGTACCGCAAAGCGCCAACGCCTGACCGTGGCCAGCGCGTGCGCATCGAGCACCGGGTCGCCGCTGGACCGCGCGATGCCGGCGGCCGCCACCCGACCGCTGCCATCGGTGTCGATGTCGAGCACGACCCGGCCGTCCAGATGACCGCGCAGCTCGGCCCAGGAGGACGGCGCCGGTGGCGTATCCAGCGGTACCAGCTCCGGGGACGCCATCGGCGCCGGATGCTCTACGTTCTCCGAGCTCGCGCCGATCACGCGCGGTGCGGCAAACGAGCGATGCCGGAGCGGCACACGATAGTGCCGCGCCACGGCCCGTGACGCCGCGTGAGGCGGCGGTCCGGTCCAGTCGTCGGTGAAGCCGCTCACCCAGTCGGTGCCCAGGATGCCAATGACCAGGCCAAGCACGCTGAAAATCGTGGTGACGCGCAGGCGCGGCATGGCGGCACGCTGGACCTCAGCGCTCCAGGATCGCCACCACACCCATGCCGCCGGCCGTGCACACCGAGATCAGACCGCGGCCGCTGCCCTTCTGCGCCAGTTCCTTGGCCAGCGTGGCGACCAGCCGCGCGCCGGTGGCGGCGAACGGGTGGCCGGTAGCCAGGCTGGAACCGTGCACGTTGAGCCTGGCCGGATCGATGCTGCCCAGCGGCGCATCCAGGCCGAGCCGGTTGCGGCAGTAGTCGGCGTTCTCCCAGGCACGCAGCGTGCACAGCACCTGCGCGGCGAAGGCCTCGTGGATCTCGTAGAAATCGAAGTCCTGCAGCGTGAGGCCGTTGCGCGCGAGCAGCCGCGCCACCGCCACGGTCGGCGCCATCAGCAGGCCCTCGCCATGGACGAAGTCGACCGCCGCCACCTCCGCGTCGCGCACCCACGCCTGCACCGGCAGGCCGCGTTTCGCCGCCCAGTCCTCGCCGGCCAGCAGCACCGCGGCGGCGCCATCGGACAGGGCGGTCGAGTTGCCGGCGGTCAGCGTGCCGTGGCCGGAGCTGCGATCGAACGCGGGCTTGAGCGTGGCCAGCTTCTCCATGCTGGTGTCGGGCCGCAGGATGTTGTCGCGCTTGACTCCGCGGAAAGGCACCACCAGGTCGTCCATGAAACCCGCGTCGTAGGCGGCGGCGAGCTTCTTGTGGCTCTCCAGCGCGATCCGGTCCTGCGCCTCGCGGCCGATGTGCCACTCGCGCGCCATCTTCTCGCAGTGATCGCCCATCGACATGCCGGTGCGCGGCTCGGCCACGCCCGGGAACGAGGGTTTGAGTTCGCCCAGCGAGAAGCCGCGCGTGGCGGCGGCAAGCTTGTCCTGCCATCCCTTGGCGCGGTTGATCGAAAGCAGCCGCTTGCGCAGGCGCTCGCCGTAGACGATCGGCACGTCGGAAGTGGTGTCGGCGCCGGCCGCGATGCCGGCCTCGATCTGTCCTACTGCGATCTTGTTGGCCACGATGATGGCGTTGTCCAGCGAGGTGCCGCAGGCGCGCGCGGTAGTGATGCCCGGCGTGGTCGGCGCCAGGCCCGAGCTCAGCAGCGCCTCGCGCGCGAGGTTCCAGTCCGAGGAATGCTTGATCACCGCGCCCAGCGCCACCTCGCCCAGCTCCACGCCGTGCAGGCCATAGCGTTCCACCAGCGCGCCGAGCACCTTGACCGACATGCCGAAGTTGCCGACGTCGGCATAGGCGGTGTTGTTCCGGCAGAACGGGATGCGCACACCGCCGATCACACCGACGCGCTTCGTGGTCATTTCCATCTCGAGGGCGGTCCTGGGGCCTGGAAGCTCCAAAGGCTAACCCGCAGGCCCATGCGGCGGAAGCCCAAAAGCGTGAACGGGGGGCGCTCCGTATAATCGACGGTTCCCCGCCGTTTGGAATGCCCGATGGATGCGCAGCCGCTGATCGCCCTGCCCGCGGTACTCGCGCTGGAATGTTCGCCCGGCTCCTCGCCCGCGGCCATGACGCTCGACCGCGACCAGGCCGAAGCCCTGGCTGCACTGATCGCCGAGGACCTGCACGCGCTGGTGCCGCGCATCGGCGAGGCAAGGCTGGCATTGGCCGGTGCACTGTTCGATCCGGTCGAACTGCTGCGTCCGGGCTTCCCGGTGTGGGCCACGCTGGACGACCTGGCCCGCCGCGTGCCGCGCGGCCATCTAGAAAACGTGGTGGCCTTCGGCAGCCACGACGGTCGGATGCCGGCGCCGACGCTGGTGCCCGAACCGGGGCACGCCGGTGGTGCCTTGCGCCTGCTGCCGCTGTCGGTGCTGGCGCCCGAGGCGCTTGCCGGGGACCTGGCCCAGGACATGGAAGTGCAGCTCGTCGGCCGCGGCGAAGCCGGCGCGCGCACCGCCGACTGGCTGATGCGCACGCTCGGCGTGCAGCTCGAGCACGCCCGTTACCTCAGCCGCAACGACCTCCTTGCGCTGACCTGCGTGCAATACGAGCACGTCAACCTTGCGCCGCTGTGGACCATGCTGGAGGCAGCGTTGCTCACCCCGTACCAGCCCGAAACCGCCCTCAGCGCGCGCGGGCTGCCGCTGCGCTATGCCGAGGGTGCGGTGCATGCGGGCGCACCGTCGGCGTGGCTGGCACGCCAGCCTGGCGAGACGGCGGAACGTGCGCACGGCTTCGCGGGCCTCGTGTTCGAGCTGCGCCAGTACGCCGCGCTGCTCCAGGCGCACCACCTGCCGCTGAATCTCGACCAGGGCGAGGCGGACGCGGGCTGGTTGCTCGAAACGCTGGCCGCACCCGACCCGGCACTGGCGCCGCCGGCCCTGTTCGCGCACGAAGCGCCGGGCCTGGGCACCGTGGCCATCACCGCCGCGCAGGCCGGCGCCGACGACCATCCCTACGTGCTCGCGCATGGTTATCCGCTGGCGCCGCAGGCGCTGGGGCCGCTGGTGGCGGTCCTTGCCGCGCGCTACGGCATCGAGCCTGCGCTGCAGGCGATGGGCCGCGTGGCGCTGGACGATAACGGGCTCACCGCACCCTCGCCGTCGCCGCAGTGATGGGTCCCGTGTAGGAGCGCAGCCGTGCGCAACCGCGGTGCGCGGGCTCGCGCGCAGGGGCACTTCTAAAGGAAAAGCCGGGAGCCGACCGGTTGTGGCATCCATCCGGCGGCAGGCGCATGATGGACTTCAGAGCAGGGGTACGCGCTCGGGGGGAGTCCATGAACCAACCCCGTTCACCGGACGAGTCTTTGGCCGACCCGCCCGACGATTCCGGCCAGTCCGTCAGGAACTGGCCCGAGTACGTACTGCGTGGCGTACCCGCGCTGATCGCCTACTTCGATCCGGACCTCAACGTGCGCTACGCGAACGAGCCGCCGCGGCGCTGGCTGGGCGCGGCGCCCGAGGGCCTGGCCGGCCGCGCGGTCGCCGACCTGCTCGACGAGGCCAGCGCAGCGCGCGCGATCGAGGCCTTGCAGGCGGCGCTGGGCGGCCAGCCCCGCACGGTCGAGGGGGTGCTGTTCGCCGGCCGCGCACACCGCTACATGCACGCCAGTTTCCAGCCCGACGCGGATGCGCAGGGTCGCGTGCACGGCGTGTTCGCCGTCTTCATCGACATCACCGAACGACACGCGCTGGAACTGAAACTGCGCGAGAGCGAGCAGCGCTTCTTCGGCGCCTTCCAGCACGCCGCCATCGGCATGGCGCTGGTGCGCCCGGATGGCCGCTTCCTTCGCGTGAACGAGGCTGTCTGCCGCATGCTCGGCTACAGCGAGGAGGAGTTCCTCACCCTGAGCATCGCCGACGTCACCCATCCGGACGACTACGGCAACGACCTGGCGCAGATCGAGCAGATGCTCGACGGCCGCACCGACGCCTATCAGATGGAGAAGCGCAACCTGCACAAGGACGGCCACGTCGTGCATTTCCAGCTCAGCACCTCGCTGGTGCGCGACGAACATGGCAAGCCGCTCTATTTCGTCTCGCAGGTGGAGGACATCAGCCAGCGCAAGCAATACGAGGAAGCGCTGTTCCGCGAACGCGAGCTGGCCGAGGTGACGCTCAACTCGATCGGCGACGCGGTGATCGCGGCCGACCTTGACCTGCGAGTGACCTCGCTCAACCCGATCGCCGAGGGCCTCACCGGCTGGACCGCCGCCGAGGCGCGCGGTCGGCCGATGGACGAGGTGTTCCGCCTGCGCGACGCGCGCACCGGCACCGCGCTGGAGAACCCGCTGCGGGCAGCGATCGAGCGCAACGCCATCGTCGACCTGGAGGGCAAGGCGGTGCTGCTGCATCGCAATGGTTTCGAAACGCCGATCGAGGATTCCTCCGCGCCAATCCACGACCACGCCGGCCACGCCATCGGCGGCGTGCTGGTGTTCCGCGACGTCAGCGAGACCCGCGCGCTGGCGTTGAAGATGATCCACCTGACCCAGCTCGACACGCTGACCGGCCTGCCCAACCGCAGCCAGATGCAGGGCCCGATCGAACAGGCGGTGGCGACCGCGCGCCGCCGCCAGCAGCGCTGCGCCCTGCTTTACATCGACATCGACCACTTCAAGCAGATCAATGACCAGCACGGCCCGGCCAACGGTGATCGCGTGCTGCGCGCGTTCGCCCAGCAGCTGCGCCAGGCGCTGCACGACGACGACATCCTGTGCCGCCACCACGGCGACGAGTTCGTGGTGCTGCTGCCGCAGGTGGAGGCGCCCGGCCAGGCCGCCAGCGTCGCGCAGCGGTTGATCGCCCATGGCGAGCGCACCACGGTGGCCGGCCTGCCCGAACTGGTGCTGCGCATGTCCGTGGGCATCAGCCTGTGTCCGGACGACGCGGCCGACGCCGACGAGTTGCTGCGCAATGCCGACAGCGCCATGTACGAGGTCAAGGCAGGCGGCCGGCACAGTTACCGCTTCTTCACCGCCTCGATGAACGAACGCGCGTTGCTGCGCCGGCGCATCGAAGCCGAACTGCGCCTGGCGATCGCGCGCGAGCAGCTGTCGCTGCACTACCAGCCGAAGGTGGACGCCATCGACGGCCGCATCGTCGGCGCCGAGGCGTTGTTACGCTGGTACGACGCCGACGGCAGCGAGCGCTATCCACCCGAGCAGTTCGTGGCAGTGGCCGAGGACGTGGGGCTAATCGCGCCGATCGGCGCCTGGGTATTGCACGAGGCCTGTCGCCAGGCCGACGTATGGCATCGCGAAGGCATGGGCGTGCCGATCGCGGTCAATGTTTCCCCGCTGCAGTTCCAGCAAGCCACCTTCCTCGCCGAGCTGCGGGCGGTACTGGCCGACTGCGCGCTCGACCCGGCGCTGCTCGAACTCGAACTGACCGAACGCACCGTGATGGCCGGCGGCGATGCCACCATCGCGCTGCTCCAGCGCATCAAGCGCTGCGGCGTGCGTCTTTCGCTGGACGACTTCGGCACCGGCTACTGCAGCCTGTCCTACCTCAAGCACTTCCCGGTCGACGCACTGAAGATCGACCGCGCCTTCGTGCGCGACGTGGAGAGCGATCCGGACACCGCGGCGATCACCCAGGCGATCATCGCGATGGCGCGCAGTCTGGCCAAGACCGTGGTCGCCGAGGGCGTGGAGACGCAGGCGCAGGCCGACTACCTGCGGACGGCCGGCTGCGAGCAGCTGCAGGGTTTTCTGTTCGGCGCGCCGATGCCCGCGGCAGCCTTCGGCAAGCTGCTGGCCGAACAGCACCTGCGTCGCTGGGCGTCGGATCTCCCGTAACCGCGGGGGCCTCACCCACCGCCTTTCACCGCATGCGTGGATGGTCGGCCGAAGTCCACCGTGCGGCCTACGTGCGCGGCAGGGCTTCCTCGTACATGAAGTAATGACAGGGTTCCATGCCGAGTTCGGCGTAGGTGCGCTGGGCGCGCTGGTTCTCCGTTTCCACGTACAACCGCAGCCCGACCGCGCCGGCGGCCCGCGCCTTGTCACGCACCGCCGCGTACAGCGCGCGGAACACGCCGCCGCGGCGCGCGGCAGGCACCACGTAGACGCTCTGGATCCACCAGAAGTCGCCGCAGCGCCAGTCGCTCCACTCGTAGGTGACCAGCAAACTTCCGACCGGCATGCCGTCGCGCTCGGCGACCAGGTAGAAGCCGCGGCGCGGCTCATCGAACACGCCTTCGACACCACGTGCGAGCACTGCCCGATCGAGCGTCTTGGCCTCGGTCTCCTGCGCCATGGCAGCATTCCAGTCGACCAGGTGCGGGACGTCGTCGCGGGCGGCGGGGCGGATGGTGAGGGGCTCGGGCATAGGTCCTCCAGGGCAGGCGGAGATTATCGTCCAACGACGAGGCGCAGGCCCCGCCGCTCACCCGGTCCTCTTCCCGAAGGGGTGAGGGTTCGAGACCGCGCCTCTCCGCAAGTGCCCGCAAACCGCTCCCTCTCCCCGCCGGGGAGAGGGCTGAGGTGAGGGGCCGCTCTTGCGCGGAACGGCCTATCGGGAGCGCTTGCGCGACGCCCCCAGCTTGCGCGTCAACGTATTGCGCCCCACGCCCAGCGCCGCCGCCGCGTGCTGCCGATGCCCGCCATGCGCCGCCAGCGCGGCCTCCAGCAACGTGCGATCGAGCGCCTCGCGCGCGCGCGCATGGATGTCTGCCTCGTCGCGCGCGAGCGCCTGGGTCGCCCAGTCGCGCAAGGCGCCAGTCCAGTCGCCGGCCGCCGCCGGTGCGGCGGCCGTGCCCAGTTCGGCCGCCTGGATCTCCGCGCCGGGCGCGATTACCGCCAGCCGCCGGCAGAGGTTTTCCAGCTCGCGCACGTTGCCCGGGAAATCGCGCTGTTCCAGCGCCTTGAGCGCCGCGCGCGCGAACCGTTTGGGCGGCAGTTTGAGCTCCTGCGCAGCGGCGGCGAGGAAATGCCGCGCCAGCACCGGAATGTCGGCGCGGCGCGCGCGCAGCGGCGGCAGTTCGATGCGCACCACGTCCAGGCGATGTTTGAGGTCCGCGCGGAAATGGCCCGACGTCACACGTGCATCCAGGTCCTGGTGCGTGGCGGCGACGATCCGCACGTTGCCGCGAATCAGCTCGCGTCCGCCCACGCGGTAGAACTCGCCGCCGGCCAGCACGCGCAACAGGCGTGTCTGCAGCGCCAGCGGCATGTCGCCGATCTCGTCCAGGAACAGCGTGCCGCCCTCGGCCTGCTCGAAGCGACCGGCCACGCGCCGTGCTGCGCCGGTGAATGCACCGGCCTCGTGGCCGAACAGCTCACTCTCCAGCAACTCGCTCGGGATCGCCGCGGTGTTGAGCGCGACGAACGGCTTGCCGCGCCGCGCGCTCTCCTCGTGCAGCGCGCGCGCCACCAGTTCCTTGCCTGTGCCGGTCTCGCCGGTAACCAGTACGTTGAGGTCGCTCGCCGCGACGCGGCCTATCAGCCGGAATACCTCGCGCATCGGCGCACTTTCGCCGAGCAGCGCGTGCGTGGGCGCGGCGACGGGCGAGGCCGGCGCCGCCGGCTGTTCGGCCAACGCGCGGCGCACCACTTCCACCGCGTGGTCGAGGTCGAACGGCTTGGCCAGGTAATCGACCGCGCCCGCACGGTAGGCGGCCGCCGTGGTGGCAACATCGGTGTAGGCGCTCATCACGATCACCGGGCCGACGCCCTCGGCGCGGAGCCCGGCGAGCAAGCCCAACCCGCTCTCGCCCGGCATGCGCACGTCGGTCAGCAGCAATGCGGGCCGCGCCTCGCGCAATGCCGCGCGCACCGCCGCCGCGTCGCCGAACTCGCGCACTTCCAGGCCCACCTCGCGCAGCGCTTCGGCGAGCACGTAGCGGATGCTGCGGTCGTCGTCGGCGATCCAGACTTCGGAAGTCATGGGCTATCCCGCGCAACGGCAGGAGCACACACGTGTGCACCTGCAAAGAAGGAAATGGCAGATCGCGCTCATCCGTGCTCCAGCGGCAGCCACAGGGTGAAGGTGGTGGCGCCCGGCGCGCCGGCGTGGCGCAGCTCGCCGCCATGCGCGTTCGCGATCTCGCGCGCCAGCGCGAGCCCGAGGCCGGTGCCTTCCGCACGGCCGGACACCAGCGGCTCGAACAACGTGTCGCGCAACGTGGCGGGTACGCCGGCGCCATCGTCGATCACGTCCAGCCGCAGAGCGGTGCGGAGCACGCGTTCGCCCACGCGCACCCCGTGCTCGGCGCGCGTGCGCAGGGTCAGGGTTCGCGCGCCTGCTTCGCGTGCGTTGCGCGCCAGGTTGAGCAGCAATTGCTGCAGCCGGTCGGCGTCGCCGCGCAGCTCCGGCAGACTGGGATCGTAGTCCTGGCGGATGGCCAGCGGCGACGGCTCGGCCTCCAGCAACGCCACCACGCGCTCCAGCACCGCGTGGAGGTTGAGCTCCTCGCGCGGCGGCGTGCCGGCGGGGCGCAGCAGGCGGTCGGTCAACGCGGCCAGCCGGTCGGCCTCAGCGATCACCATGCCGGCCAGCGCCTTCAGGTCGACCTCGGCGACGCGCCGCTGCAACAGCTGCGCCGCGCCGCGCAGGCCGGCCAGCGGATTCTTCACCTCATGCGCGAGGCCGCGCAGGCTGGCCGACACCGGGGAGTTCCCGGCGGCGGGCGGCGCGAGCACGTGCACCTCCAGCAACAGGCGCTCGGCATCGAGCGGCTGCAGCGAGACGTCCACGCGCCGCTCCGGCTCACCCAGCCGCAAGTCCCGCCATTGCACGACGCGCTGCTCGTCGCGCGCGCGCGCCGCCAGCGTCGCCACCGTCGGCTCACCCAGCAACGCCGCCAGCGACTGGCCGATGGCACGCCGCGGTCCCAGATCCAGCACATCGGCGAGCGCGGGGTTGAGCCAGGCCAGGCGCAACTGCGCATCGACCAGGCCCAGCCCGGTCGTCGCCTGCTCCGCCCATGCGCGCCAGTCGGCCTCGTTCATTGCACCATGATGGGCGTTGCGCCTTGTTGGTGCAATGGCGCCCGGTCGCCCCGCCGGCGTTCAGACCGTCGGCTGGGATGGCAACCCTGGCTCGACCGCGCGCACGCGTACCGGGCGTGCGACGGCGAAGACGGTTCGGCCACCAAGGCGGGCGTACGGTCGGTCCTGCGCGATCCGGGGAGGACACGGCCATGACCCAGCTCATCGTCTGTTGCGACGGCACCTGGAACACCCTCGAACACACCGACCAGGGCCTGCCAGCGCCCACCAACGTGGCCAAGCTCTACAACGCCGCGGTGAAGGACGAGCAACAGCTGGCCTACTACCACCCGGGCGTGGGCACCAACGGCGGCTGGCTCGACCGCATGGTCGGCGGCGGCACCGGCGCGGGGCTGGAGCGCAACATCATGAGCGCCTACCAGTGGCTGGCCGTGCGCTACCACGACGGCGACCGCATCTTCCTGTTCGGCTTCAGCCGTGGCGCCTACACCGTGCGCAGCCTGGGCGGGCTGCTCGCCCATGGCGGCCTGCTTGACCTGTCCGATGCGACGCTGGCCCCGGCCGAAGTGTGGTCGCGCGTGGAGCAGGTGTTCGAGGCCTACCGTTCCGGCAAGCCGTTCGCCAATCCGAACGGATGGGCTTTCCACGGCGTGCCGCCCGGGCAGCCCACGGCAGGCACCATCGGCGTGCACTTCATGGGCGTGTGGGACACCGTCGGCGCGCTGGGGATTCCGCTGGAGTTGTCGATACTGCGCTTCATCGGCGACCCGCGCCGCTACCAGTTCCACGACACCCGGATCAGCCTGATGATCGCCAACGCCCGTCATGCGGTGGCGATGGACGAGCGCCGCGCGGATTTCATGCCTACGCTGTGGACGAACATCCGCCGTCCCGACAAGGTGCACCAGGTGTGGTTTCCCGGCGTGCACGGCGACGTCGGCGGCGGCTATGCGCAGACCGGGCTGTCGGACATCGCGCTGGCATGGATGCTCGACGAGGCGGCCGGCTGCGGCCTGCGCCTGCGCGACAACACGCGCGCACAGCTGCGCCCCGATCCGCAGGCCGTGCTGCACGACTCGCGGCAGGGGATGTTCAAGCTCGGTCGCAACCAACCGCGGGAGGTGGCGCAGGTTGCCAACGCCAGCTCGCTGGCCGGCCTGTTGCACCCGAGCGCCCTCACGCGACAGGCCGATCCACCGCTCGCGCAGGGCGATTACTGGCCCACCCGCACGCTCGCCGCGGGCGCGCGCGTGAGCCTGGACGTGTTCGCCTCCGCTCACTGGAACGCCACCGGGCTGTATCTGGAGGCGGGCGTCACCTACCGCTTCGGCGCCTCCGGCGAGTGGCTCGACGCAAGTGCGAAGTTTTCCCCCGCCGGCGGCGAGGTGGACGGCCACCACGCCTCCGACATCGGGCGCCTGGCGGCCTCCGCCCTCGGCTCGGTGGAGCACGTCTTCAACATGGCCAGCCACGGCGACAGCGACTTCTGGTTCACCCGCCGCATGGAGTCGGCACCCTGGTGCGCGCTGATCGGCTTCGTCGCCAATGGCGAAGGCGACGACCGCGGCGAGACCTTCGTCATCGGCGAGGGCTGCCGCTTCACCCCGGCCGCCAGCGGCTACCTCTACGCCTACGCCAACGACGCCTGGCAGGCGTACGCCAACAACCACGGCAGCGTGGCGCTGACGATCGAGCGTTCTTGACCTCTTCGCTGGAGGCGGCAAAAAAAAAGACGGGCGCCGAAGCGCCCGTCCCGCCGAACCATGTCGCCGCGGTCAGATCGCGTAGTACATCTGGAATTCCAGCGGATGCGTGCTGGCGCGATAGGCAGTGACTTCCTTCATCTTCACCTCGATGTAGGCATCGATGAAGTCGTCGGTGAACACGCCGCCGGCCTTGAGGAACTCGCGGTCCCTGTCCAGCGCGGCGAGCGCCTCGTCCAGGCTTGCGCAGACCTGCGGGATGTTCTTCTCTTCCTCCGGCGGCAGGTCGTAGAGGTCCTTGTCGGCCGGCGCGCCCGGGTCGATCTTGTTGATGATGCCGTCCAGGCCGGCCATCATCAGCGCGGTGAACACCAGGTAGCCGGAGTTCATCGGATCGGGGAAGCGCACCTCGATGCGGCGGCCCTTCGGGCTGGACACGTACGGGATGCGGCAGCTCGCCGAGCGGTTACGCGCCGAGTAGGCCAGCATCACCGGCGCCTCGAAGCCCGGCACCAGGCGCTTGTAGCTGTTGGTGGTGGAGTTGGCGAAGGCGTTGATCGCCTTGGCGTGCTTGAAGATGCCGCCGATGTACCAGAGCGCCATCTGCGACAGGCCACCGTAAAGCTCGCCGGCGAACAGGTTCTGCCCGTCCTTGGCCAGCGACTGGTGCACGTGCATGCCCGAACCGTTGTCGCCGACGATCGGCTTGGGCATGAAGGTGACGGTCTTGCCGTTCTGGTGCGCGACGTTCTTGATGACGTACTTCATCGTCATCAGCTCGTCGGCCTTCTTCACCAGCGTGTTGAACTTGACGCCGATCTCGCACTGGCCGGCGTTGGCCACCTCATGGTGGTGCACCTCGACCACCTGGCCGAGCGACTCGAGCACCTTGCACATGTCCGCGCGCAGGTCGCCCAGCGAGTCGACCGGCGACACGGGGAAGTAGCCGCCCTTCACGCCCGGGCGATGGCCGGTGTTCTGGCCGTCGTACTTGTAGCGCGAGCTCCACGCCGCCTCTTCCGAGCCGATCTCGTAGAACACGCGGCCCATGTCGTTCTGCCAGCGCACCGAGTCGAAGATGAAGAATTCCGGCTCCGGGCCGAAAAAGGCGGTGTCGGCGATGCCGGTGGACTTCAGGAACGCCTCGCCGCGCTTGGCGATCGAGCGCGGGTCGCGGCCGTAGGCCTGCATGGTCGAAGGCTCGAGCACGTCGCAGTGCAGGATCAGCTGCGTGTGCGAGGAGAACGGATCCAGGTGCGCGGTGTCCGGATCGGGCAGCAGCACCATGTCCGACTCGTTGATGCCCTTCCAGCCCGGGATAGAGGAGCCGTCGAACATCTTGCCGTCCTCGAACGTGCCCTCGTCGATGGCGTGCGCGGGGAAGGTGACGTGGTGGTGCTTGCCGAGCATGTCGGCAAAACGCAGGTCGACGAATTCGACGTCGTGTTCGGCGATCAGGTCGAGCACTTTCTGGGCGGTCATGGGCAAAGAGCCTCGGAGCGGTGAAAAGGTATGGCGGCGTTACTGCAATGCGCGTGCCAGCCCCGCCTCGCCGACACCGTCCCGGGGAGGCGTAGGCGCATGCGTGTCGGGCCCCTCTTCCGGCTCCAAAGCGCCGTCTTCCGTGACATTATTGCACCATCGACGCGCATGTATTTGCACCATCTTCAAGCAAACCGGCCTCACGCCGCCGTGCCCGCTTCCCCGTAAGCTATGCCGCTTTACCGCCGCACCGGAGAGCCCTTAGTGAGCGACCTGATCCGCGTCATCCTGCTCGGCATCATCGAGGGCATTACCGAATTCCTGCCGATTTCCTCGACCGGACACCTGCTGATCGCCGAACAATTGGGCCTGGGCCAGCGCTCGGACCTGTTCAACATCGGCATCCAGGCGGGCGCGATCCTGGCGGTGACACTGATCTACTGGAAGCGCCTGTGGCAGTTGCTGACCCAGTGGCGCGACCCGGTCAACCGCGATTACCTGGCCAAGCTCACGGTGGCCTTCCTGATCACCGCGGTGCTCGGCTTCATCGCGGTGAAGCTCGGCTTCACCCTGCCCGACACGGTCACGCCGATCGCCTGGGCGCTGGTCATCGGCGGCTTCTGGATGCTCGGTGCCGAGGCGGTCGCGGCGCGCCAGCCGGAGCGGCGCGAGGTCACCTGGACGGTAGCGATCCTGGTCGGCATCGCGCAGATGCTCGCCGGGGTCTTCCCCGGCACCTCGCGCTCGGCCGCGACCATCTTCGCCGCGTTGCTGGCCGGCACCAGCAATCGCGCCGCGGCGACCGAATTCGCCTTCCTGGTCGGCATCCCGACCATGTACGCCGCTACCGGCTACGAGCTGCTCAAGGTGGTGAAGAACGGCGGTGCGGTGCACGAGGACTGGAACGCGCTGGTGGTCGGTTTCGTGGTATCGGCCATCGTCGCCTTCGCCGCGGTGAAGTGGCTGCTTGGCTACATCCGCACGCACCGCTTCACGCCGTTCGCGATCTACCGCATCGCGTTGGGCGTGGCGTTGCTGCTGTGGCTGCCGGCGGGCGGCTGAGGCGCGCCTTCGCCGGTCACGCCGGCTCCCCAGCTTGCTGGCTCAAGCGGCTGCACGGGACTGTTCAGGGCAACGGCCTGATCGGCGGGGCTGGCGGCATCGTCGTCGGCGGGCTCGCTGCCGACACCCGCGCCGTTCCGGATCGCCGAGAACTCCTGGGCTGAAAGCCGGTGCAATTTAAAGACGAACGGGAGACGCATACGCGTCGCTACCGGCTTTCCGTCGACCAGCTCCGGCGAGACCTGGCATTGGGCCAAGGCCGTGCGGACCGACTTCTCGAAGGCCGAGGTATAGGCCCTCTTCAACTGATGGCTGACCATTTCGATATCCGCCAAGCTGCCGTCCGGCTGCGCAGTGGCTTCCATGACCAGGTTTCCCTGGCTTCCTCCCACGGCTGCCTCGACCGGGTAGCGGGGTGCCGGGCATGCCATTCCCGGGCCGTTCGACTGGAACACCACGCGCAGCCGGTAATCGCCGGACGGTTGCGGGACCACCTGCAACACCGTCGTCGCCCAGGTACGCGCAGTAACCGCGCGGCCGTCGCGTACGGGCGGCTTGAAACGCCAATGCGAGATGGTTTCCCGGGCTGCCGCTACCAGCACCGAAGGTACCTCCGGAGGCAACAGGACGGAGGAAACCTTGCCCTCCGCATCGACATCCAGCGCGACCCGCGCATGGTATTCGCGCACCTGCGTCTCGGCTGCCGTGGATCCGGACGCCTGCACGGCGCCCCCACCGAGTGCCGCAACCAGCAAACACACAGCGACCCGTCTCGTCGCTCGTAGCTTCATCCCTGCGCCCTCCCCGGCGACTGGTCACAACAGCGTACACCCGAGCACGGTCGCGGAAGGATCGCTTCGTCGTCGGCATCGCGAGCGGGCACGAGCAATCCCCACGCCACACGCACGCCGCGTGTGCCTACCATGCCTGCACGCACGCGGACCACTCCGGCCGCTGCATACGAACGGCGTCGCCATGGCAGTAGAGCAACCACCGAGCCTGATCCGGTCGCGAATCATGCTGGCGGCCGGGTTCGTTTTACTGGCCTCGCTGCTGGCCGGTGCCTACGTGCTGGCGGCGACACGCGAGCGGGGCTTCGAACAGCAACAGCGCATCCAGGCGGTTCGCGCCTCGCTTCGGCAAACGCTGATGACGATCCAGGGGGCCGAGACCGGCCAGCGCGGCTACCTGCTGACCGGGGAACAGGCTTACCTGGCGCCTTACAGCCAGGCCGCGGGAGATTTGAACGGCCTGCTGCAAACGCTCGATCACCAGGTGACAGACCCTGACCTGCGGCGGCGCCTGCCGGAGCTGCGCGCGTTGATCGCGGGCAAGCAGGCCGAGCTGGCGCAAACGCTGGCCTACTACGACCGTGGCGACCGCGAAACGGCGGCCAGCCTGGTCCGCTCCAACCTGGGCAGGCATCTGATGGAGCAGATCCATGGGCTCATCTCGGCGATGCTGTCGGAGTGCAACCGCAGCATCGCCGCCGAGCGGGCCAAGGAGCGCCTGCTCTCGCGGTGGGTATTGACCGGCGCCTCGGCATCCGCGCTGGCCATCTTCGGGCTGGCAGTGCTGACCCTGCGCGAGATGTCGCGCCGCCACCGCCTCGTCGTGCGGACCCGCGACGAGCTGCTGGTCTCGAGCGAGGCGCTGCGACGCAGCAGCGAGCGCCAGGCGATGCTGGAGGAAGCGGTACGCCAGTCGCGCAAGATGGAGGCGCTGGGCGCGTTGACCGGCGGCATGGCGCACGATTTCAACAACATGCTTGCGGTGGTGATGGGCAACCTGGAACTGCTCAAGGCGCGCCTGGCCAAGGGCAATCACGACGTCGGCCGTTACGTGGACTATGCGCTGGACGGCACGCGTCGCGCCGGCGAGCTCACCCAGCGGTTGCTGGCCTTTGCCCGCAGGCAGCCGCTCCATGCCGTGCTGGTCGCGCCGGGCAAGGTGGTGGCCAGCATCACCGAGGTGATCCGCCGCACGCTCGGCGGCATCTACAGTGTCGAACTGCAGCAGGCGGCCGACCTGTGGCAGACAGAGGTGGACGTCAATCAGCTGGAGAGCGCGCTGCTCAACCTGGCGGTGAACGCGCGCGATGCGATGCCCGAAGGGGGCCGGCTCACGATCCAGACCGCCAACGTCTTTCTCGACGAGGACTACGCGAGCAGCCGCGCGGACATGACCAGCGGCGCGTACGTGATGATCGCGGTGACCGATACCGGGCATGGCATGTCCGCCGAAGTCAGCCGCAAGGCGTTCGATCCGTTCTTCACCACCAAGCCGGCCGGCAAGGGCACGGGCCTGGGGCTGAGCCAGGTGTACGGATTCATCAAGCAGTCCGGCGGACAGGTGGAGATCGACAGCGAGGAGGGCAAGGGCACCACGATCCGCATCTACCTGCCGCGCGCCGATGGCGAGCCCGTGACCGGCCCCGCCCGGCCCGATCCTCCGGACGTGAGCGTGCCGCGCGGCGACGGCACCCGGCTTGTGCTGCTGGTCGACGATGACATCGGCGTGCGCGTGTTCACGGCCGAGGCACTGACCGAACTGGGTTACCGCGTGCTGACCGCGGCCGGCGGCCATGACGGCCTGGCGGTGCTGGATGCGCATCCGCAGATCGACCTGTTGCTGACCGACGTGGAGATGGCGCAACTCAGTGGCTGGGAGTTGGCCGACATCGCCCGCCAGTTGCGGCCGGGCCTGAAAGTGTTGCTGATGACGGGCTTCACGCGTGAAGCGACCGAACGCTTCGACGAACGCATTCCCGGCGCCGGGCTGCTGCGCAAGCCCTTCACCCTGGAGGAGCTGGCCCACCACGTGCACGACGTACTGTCGGGCGATACGGACCGGCGACCGGCGGTCGGCCAGCGCGACTGAGCATGGCCGGTGTCAAGTGGGGCACCGGCCGGATGGTTCAGGCCAGCGCCCGGGCGGCCGGCCCGGACGACTCGGTCGGCACCCGGGCGGGTGCCTGGAACTGTGGCTCGTTGGTCCGCTCGAACAGTTCGCGCACCCATTCGATGAACGCCTGCACGCGCGCGGACAGGTGCTTCTTCTGCGGATAGACGATCCATACTGGCTTGCCGGTGGAACGGGTATCGGTCATCACCAGTTGCAGCTTTCCCCAGTCGAGCATGCAGGCGACCATCATGTGCGGTGCCTGGGTTATCCCCAAGCCCGCGGCGACCGCCTGGATCACCGACTCGGCGTCGTTGATCAGCAGGTGGCCCTCGACGTCCACCGCGACCGGGCCATTGGCGCCATCGAACATCCACTGCCGCGGGCGGCCGTTGGGGTAGACGTAGTTGATGCAGCGGTGCTGCTTGAGGTCGTCGATGGACTGCGGCGCGCCGTATCGGGCAAGGTACGCCGGCGAGGCGCAGACCACGTTGCGCAGGTAACCGATCTTGCGCGCGATCAGGCTGGAGTCTTCCAGCTCGCCCACGCGGATGGCGCAATCGATGCCCTCGCCATTCAAGTCCGCCGGCAGGTCGCTCATCGACAGCTCCAGCCGGATGTCGGGATAGCGCTGCTCGAACTCGGCCAGGCGGGGAATCAGCGCGGCGCGTCCCACCGCCAGCGACACCGCCACGCGCAGCTTGCCGACCGGCTTGCGGTTGGCGTAGCCCAGTGCCTCGGTGGCCTCGGCCAGGTCGGCCAGGATGTCCTTGCAGCGCGCATGGAATACCGCGCCGTCGTCGGTCAGGCGCAGCGACCGGGTCGAGCGGAACAGCAGGCGCGCGCCGAGGCGCTCCTCCAGCCGGGACACGGCGCGGCTGACACCCGAGGGTGTCATGCCCAGTTGCGCGGCGGCGGCGGCGAAGCTCTTGGCCTCGACCACGCGGACGAAGGCTGAAATTGCTGCGAAGTCTTCCATCGAGCCTACTCCAGGGTAATTCGTGACTCGGCGTCACTATTGCATTGCACCAAGCCCGGGTTTTCTATACCGGTAAGTGTACCTATTCTCCCGGGCCTTCGCCGGTTCTGTACCGACCGGTGCACTAATTTAGACCCGGGAGCGCAGCATGAAAAAGCGATGGATCCTCTTGAGCCTGGCCGTGGCAGTAGCGGCCGGCAGCTGGGCGGTGCTCGGCAGCCATGGCGAGAGCCACGCGCAGGAAGCCGGCACACCGCCGCCGCCCGCGGTCACCGTGGCGCAGACGCTGGTGCGTCCGGTCAGCGACACCGATGCTTTCACCGGTCGCCTGCAGGCCGTGGACACCGTCGAAGTACATCCGCGCGTGAGCGGCTACGTCACTGCCGTGCGTTTCACCGAAGGCGCGCGCGTACGCAAGGGTGAGCTGCTCTTCACCATCGATCCGCGGCCGTACCAGGCCGAGGTCGACCGGCTGGCCGCTACGCTCGACCAGGCCCGCGCCGAACAGAGGCTGGCCGCCTCCAACGCCGAGCGCGCGACGAAGCTGCTGGCGCAGCACGCGATCTCCACCCAGGAAGCCGACCGCCTGGCCACCGCCGCGGCCAGCGCCAAGGCGCAGGCATCCGCCACCGGCGCGGCGCTGGAAGCGGCCCGGTTGGACCGCGGTTTCACCGAGGTGCGCGCACCGATCGACGGCCGCGTCAGCAACGCCCGGATCACCGCCGGCAACCTGGTCACGCCTGCGGACGTGCTTACCAGCGTGGTCAGCGTCGACCCGGTCTTTGCCTACTTCACCATCGACGAGCACGCCTACCTGAAGCTGGACCAGCTGCGCCGCGAGCACGGCGTGGCGCCCCAGGTGGCGATGGGGCTGGTCGATGAAGAGGGCTACCCGCACGCCGGCCGGATCGACTTCGTCGACAACCAGCTCGATGCCGACAGCGGCACGATGCGCCTGCGCGCGGTGTTCGACAACGACGATGGCCGCTACACGCCGGGCCTGTACGTGCGCCTCGAACTGCGCACGCCCAGTCGCCAGCCACGCGCGCTGATCGACGAGCGCGCGGTCGGCACGGATCTTGGCAACAAGTTCGTCTACGTGCTGGAGCCCGATCACAAGGTGGCCTATCGCAAGGTCACGCTGGGGCCGATGGCCGACGGGCTGCGCGTGGTCACCGCGGGCCTCTCCGCCGAGGACGTGGTGGTGGTCAACGGCTTGCAGCACGTGCGTCCGGGCATGGCGGTCAACCCCACGCTGGTGGCGATGGAAAGCCGCAGCCTGGATGCCGGCAGTCAGCTGGCCGGCGCCGCCGGCGGCAACGGCAAGGTTGCCTCGCGCGACTGATCCGAAGCCACCGCCCCAGCATTCTGCAGGTGCGCGCACGGTGCGCTCCTGCACGCGACAGATCCCAGGAAACCTCATGAAACTCGCCCAATATTTCGTGGAGCGGCCGATCCTCGCCGGCGTACTGTCGGTGTTGATCGTGATCGCCGGCGCGATCTCGCTGTTCAAGCTGCCGATCGGCGAATACCCCGAAGTGGTACCGCCGACGGTCGTCGTGCGCGCGACCTATCCCGGCGCCAACCCGAAGGTCATCGCCGCCACCGTCGCCACGCCGCTGGAAGAACAGATCAACGGCGTCGAAGGCATGCTCTACACCTCCTCGCAGGCCACCAGCGACGGCGCGATGACGCTGACGGTGACCTTCGCGCTCGGCACGGATCTGGACAACGCCCAGGTGCAGGTGCAGAACCGCGTGGCGCAGGCGCTGCCGCGGTTGCCCGAGGAAGTGCAGCGGCTCGGCGTGACCACGCAGAAGAGCTCGCCGGACCTGACCATGGTCGTGCACCTGATCTCGCCCGACCAGCGCTACGACATGCTGTACCTGTCCAACTACGCGCGCCTGCACATCAAGGACCAGCTCGCGCGCCTCGACGGCGTCGGCGACGTGCAGCTGTTCGGTGCCGGCGAATACTCGATGCGCGTGTGGCTCGATCCGGAGAAGCTCGCGATGCGCGGCCTGACCACCGGCGACGTGGTCAGCGCGATCCGCGAGCAGAACGTGGACGTCGCCGCCGGCTCGCTCAATGCGCCGCCGGCGCCCAACGGCGCCGCGTTCCAGCTCAACATCAACACGCGCGGCCGCCTGGTCAGCGAGGACGACTTCGCCAACATCGTGCTGCGCACGACCGCCGAGGGCGCGGTCACCCACCTGCGTGACGTGGCGCGCGTCGAGCTGGGCTCGAACAACTACGCGCTGCGCAGCCTGCTCGACAACAAGCCGGCGGTGGCGCTGCCGATCTTTGCCCGTCCGGGTTCCAACGCGATCCAGATCTCCGATGAAGTGCGCGCCACCATGGCGCAACTGAAGGCCGACTTCCCGCAGGGCGTCGACTACAAGATCGTCTACGACCCGACGGTGTTCGTGCGCGGCTCGATCGAGGCGGTGGTGCACACGTTGTTCGAGGCGATCCTGCTGGTCGTGCTGGTGGTGATCCTGTTTCTGCAGACCTGGCGCGCGTCGATCATCCCGCTGGTGGCGGTGCCGGTATCGCTGGTGGGCACCTTCGCGGTGATGTACCTGGCCGGCTTCTCGCTCAACGCCCTGAGCCTGTTCGGCCTGGTGCTGGCGATCGGCATCGTGGTCGACGACGCGATCGTGGTGGTGGAGAACGTCGAGCGGCACATCGAACACGGACTGAAACCGAAGGAAGCCACGCGCCGCGCGATGACCGAGGTGACCGGGCCGATCGTGGCCACGGCGCTGGTGCTGTGCGCGGTGTTCATCCCGGCGGCCTTCATCAGCGGCCTGACCGGCGAGTTCTACCGCCAGTTCGCGCTGACCATCGCCATCTCCACGGTGATCTCGGCGTTCAACTCGCTGACCCTGAGCCCGGCGCTGTCCGCGCTGCTGCTGAAGGAACGCGGCGCGCCGAAGGACCGCTTCAGCGTCATGCTCGACCGCGGTTTCGGCTGGCTGTTCCGCCCGTTCAACCGGATGTTCGTGAGCGGCGCGAACCGCTACGTCGGCGGCGTGCGCCGCGTGCTCGGCAAGGGCGCGCCGGCGCTGGTGATCTACGGCGCGCTGGTGGCGCTGGGCGTGTTCGGCTTCATCCACGTGCCGACCGGCTTCGTGCCTTCGCAGGACAAGCAATACCTGGTGTCGTTCGCGCAGTTGCCCGATGCCGCCTCGCTGGATCGCAGCGAGGACGTGATCCGCCGCATGAGCGCGATCGCCCTGAAGCAGCCGGGCGTGGAAAGCGCGGTGGCGTTCCCCGGCCTGTCGATCAACGGCTTCACCAACTCGCCCAACAGCGGCATCGTGTTCGTCACCCTCAAGCCGTTCGAGGAACGCACCGATCCGGCGCTCTCGGCCGGCGCGATCGCCGGTGCGCTCAACCAGAAGTACGCGGCCATCCAGGATGCCTACATCGCGGTGTTCCCGCCGCCGCCGGTGATGGGCCTGGGCACGATCGGCGGCTTCCGCATCCAGATCGAGGACCGCTCCGATCAGGGCTTCGAGGAACTGTTCAAGCAGACCCAGAACCTTATCGCGCAGAGCCAGAAGACGCCGGCGCTGGCCGGGCTGTTCTCCAGCTACCAGGTGAGCGTGCCGCAGATCGACGCCGAGGTGGACCGCGAGAAGGCCAAGGCCGAGGGCGTCAACCTCGCCGACGTCTACCAGACCATGCAGGCCTACATGGGCTCGCTGTACGTCAACGACTTCAACCGCTTCGGGCGCACCTACCAGGTCAACGTCTCGGCCGAGCCGGGCTTCCGCCGCGAGCCGCAGGACATCCTGCGCCTGAAAACGCGCAATGCCGCGGGCGAGGCGGTGCCGCTGGGTTCGTTCGTGCAGGTGCACCAGGGCGTGGGCCCGGACCGCGTGCAGCACTACAACGGCTACCCGACCGCCGAGATCAACGGCGGTCCGGCAACGGGCTTCAGCTCGGGCCAGGCGCAGGCGGCGATGGAGAAGTTGGCCAAGGACAACCTGCCCAACGGCATGAGCTACGAATGGACCGAGCTCACCTATCAGCAGATCCTCGCCGGCAACACCGCGGTGCTGGTGTTCCCGCTGTGCGTGCTGCTGGTGTTCCTGGTGCTGGCCTCGCTGTACGAGAGCCTGACCCTTCCGCTGGCGGTGATCCTGATCGTGCCGATGGTGCTGTTGTCCGCCATCGCCGGCGTGTGGCTCTCCGGTGGCGACAACAACATCTTTACCCAGATCGGTCTGATCGTGCTGGTCGGACTGGCCTGCAAAAACGCCATCCTGATCGTGGAGTTCGCGCGCGAGGCGCAGATCCACGAAGGACTGGATCGCTGGCAGGCGGTGCTGGAAGCGGCACGGCTGCGATTGCGTCCGATCCTGATGACGAGCTTCGCTTTCATCATGGGCGTGGTGCCGCTGGTGACCTCGCACGGCGCTGGCGCGGAGATGCGTCATGCGATGGGCGTGGCGGTGTTCTCCGGCATGCTCGGCGTGACCTTCTTCGGCCTGCTGTTCACCCCCCTGTTCTACGTGATCGTGCGCGGCTGGAGCGAGCGGGCGGCGGCGCGGCGCGCCGCGCGCCATCCCGCCCTGCCGACGGCGATCGAGGAGCTTTGACATGTACCCGTTTGCGAAAAGTAAGCCCGTGCTTGCGTCCGCCCTCGCGCTCCTGCTGGCCGGCTGCATCAACGTCGGCCCCGACTATCGCCAGCCGGTCGAAAAGCCGGTGGCGCTGCAGGGCGTGGACACCACGCGTCAGTCGAACGCCGACTTCCAGGCGGCCTGGTGGAAGCAGTTCAACGACCCGACGCTCGACACCCTGATCACGCACGCCGCGCGGAACGCGCCGGACCTGAAGATCGCCCTCGCCCACCTGAAGGAAGCGCGCGCACTGCTGGGCACCGCGCGTTCCGGACAGTGGCCGGACATCGAAACCGGCGCCAGCTACACGCGCAGCCGCGGCCAGACGCCGGGCTTCAGCGACCAGCGCAGCACCACGACGAGCTACCAGGCCGGCTTCGACGCCAGCTGGGAACTGGACCTGTTCGGCGGCGTGCGCCGCCAGGTCGAAGCCGCGCGTGCCGACAGCGAGGGCGCGACCGCCTCGCTGCAGGACGCCCAGGTCACGCTGTTCGCCGAGGTGGCGCGCAACTACTTCGACCTGCGCGGTACCCAGTTGCGCATCGAGGTCGCGCAACGCGACATCGCCAACCAGCGTGAAGCACTCGAACTGATCGAAAGCCGCGCCGCGCTCGGCACCGGCTCGGAGCAGGACGTGGCCAGCGCCCGCGCGCGCCTGGCCGGCGTCGAGGCCACGCTGCCGGTGCTCACCACGCGGGCACAGGCCGACGGCTTCCGGCTTGCCGTGCTGCTGGGCGAACGGCCCGGCGCACTGGACGTCGACCTCTCGAGCGCGCACTTCACCCCGATCGACACCACCCTGCCGATCGGCAACGCCGACGACGTGCTGCGCCGCCGCCCGGACATCCGCATCGCCGAGCGGGACCTGGCTGCGGCCAATGCACGCATCGGCGTGGCCAAGGCGGACTGGTTCCCGCATATCCGGCTGGGTGGCTTCCTCGGTTTCCTGGCGGGTCGCAGCAACGACTTCGGCAGCCCGGACACGCGCGCCTGGTCGCTTGCGCCCAGCATCAGCTGGTCGGGCCTGAACGTGCAGCGCGTGCGCTCGGGCGTGAAGGCGAGCGAAGCACGCGCGGACGGTGCGCTGGCCAACTACCAGCGCACCGTGCTGAGCGCGCTGGAGGACGTGGACAACGCGCTGGTCGGCTACAACCAGCAGCGCGTGCGCGTGCAACACCTGTTCGAGCAGGCCGACCAGAGCGAGCGTGCCGCGAAGCTGGCGAAGATCCGCTACGACGCCGGCGCCATCGACTACCTGGAACTGCTCGACGCACAGCGCACGCAGCTCGCCGCCGAGGACCAGCTGGCCGAAGCGGAGGCCGGCATCAACCTGCAGGCCATCGCGCTGTACAAGGCGCTGGGCGGCGGCTGGCAAGCCTGCGCCGACGAGCACTGCACGGCGCTGGCCGCCACGCCCTGACCCACGCCGCTGGCGCTGGGTGTCCTGGGCCGGCGGTCATGGCCATCGTGCTGCGGCACACCGCGTGCAGGCTTCGTCATCCTGGGCCGCTACGCCATCCGCTTCGATGCCTTCCGCTACCGCACGCCCCGTTCCGCGAGGACCGTATCGAGGACGTGGAGCGCGCACCCGCGGCATCCATCGGACTGCTGCAGGGGCACTACGCCGCGAAGCTGGTAGCGCGTGGCGAGAGACGCGGGCGTCTAGTTTCCGCCGGGACGGGCGTGCTGGGAGTAGAGCGCATGCCAGCGACCGCCGACGTAGACGAAGATGTCCGCCGAGCGCACGCCGCGGTCCGGTCCGAGCGCCGGGTCGTAGAAGGAGAGGATCGCGGTGTCCCCTTGCAGCAGCACGCTCTGGGCCGAAGGGTGCTCTTTGATCCACGCCTCGACCTCGCGGCGCTTCCGATCGGAGCCGCGGTTCTGTACGGCGTGCGCGAGAATCGCCTGGCGCGGATGCGCCACGCCGTCCGCGCCGACCGACCGATAGCCGGGCAGCAGCAGCGTTTGGAGATAAGCCGTGTCGCCGTCCAGCTCGGCGTCAAGCCAGTGCTGGTCGACCGCCTTCACCGCCGCAGCCGTGCGCGCGGTCTCATCGACCCGCGCGGCGTGCGCCGTGGCGGCGAAGGCAAGGATGGCGATGGCAAGGGCGAGTGGATGTCGCATGCGTCTTTTCCTCGGGATCGGCGCGATTGCCTTGGAGGAAAACTGCGCCGAGCCCCGCGCCAGGCCACGGGATTTGTGACGAAGACGCCGGTGGCGGTGATGGGCGGCATCCCTGCCGCGATGCGCGGCATGCCGGGGATCCACCACGCGGGGCCGTGGCGCTTCTGGCACATCCGCCGGCGCGACGGCTGCGTACACTGCGCGCGATGAGCCCTCTTCCGGCAACGCCCGAGGACATCCTCGACACCCCATCGCGTGCGCGCCACGCGGGCCTGCTCGCGTTCGGCTTCTGGACCCTGCTGGCGTTGTCCTATGCACTCAGCGGCGGCCTGTCCTCGATCAGCGAGGGCAACGATCCGGACTGGACGCGCGCGCTGGTCTGGAACGTCGCCAACTTCTATCCGTGGATGGCGCTGGTGCCGCTGGTCGGCTGGCTGGGCCGGCGCAGTGCGGGCCTTGGCTGGAGACGCTTCCTCGCGCTGCACGTGCCGGCCAGCCTGGCGATCGCGCTGGCGCAGACGCTGCTGCACCTTGTCGTGTTCTGGTACGCATGCGGCCCGGGCCGCATGCCCGTCGCCACGCTGGCCGCCTTCGTGCGCATGCAGTTCGCCTATACCTATCACCTGGCGTTGCTCACCTACTGGGTGATGCTGGTGGTATTGCGTGGTCTCGAATCGCGCCGCCGCCTGCGCGACGAACGCCTGCGCAACGCACGGCTGGAGACCCAGCTGGCACAGTCGCAGCTGCAGGCGCTGCGCATGCAGCTGCAGCCGCACTTTCTGTTCAACACCTTGAACGCCATTTCCGCGCTTGCGCTCGCCGAGCCGCTGCGCGCGCGCCTGATGATCGCGCGCCTCAGCGACTTCCTGCGCATGACGCTGGATCAGCGCCACGCGCAGCAGGTGCCGCTGGCGCGGGAAATGGAATTCCTGCGCTGCTACCTGGACATCCAGCAGGTGCGCTTCCAGGATCGCCTGTCGACCCGGCTGGACCTGGCCCACGACACGCTGCGCGCGGCGGTGCCGAGCATGATCCTGCAGCCGCTGGTGGAGAACGCATTGCGCCACGGCCTGCTGGCCACGGCCCAGCCCGGCTGCCTGCGCATCGCCAGCCGCCGCGACGGCGACCTGCTGCACCTGTGCGTGGATGACGACGGCCTGGGCTTGCCGCCGGACGGCCCGCTGGAAGGCGTCGGCCTGGGCAACACGCGGGCGCGGCTCCAGGTGCTGTTCGGTGCGGCGGCGAGCCTCCAGCTGAGCGGTCGCCGCGAGGGCGGCACGCGGGTCGAACTGCGCTTTCCCTTCCACGAGCACGTCGCATGAACACGATCCGTACCCTGCTGGTCGACGACGAAGTGCTCGCGCGGCTGGCCCTGCGCCAGGCGCTCGGCGCGCATCCCGATGTCGAGATCGTGGGCGAATGCGGCAACGCGGCCGACGCCATGCAGGCGGCCGCGGCGCTGGCGCCGGACCTGCTGTTCCTGGACATCCGCATGCCCGGCCTGGATGGCTTCCAGCTCCTGCAGGAGCTCAATCCCGATGCGTTGCCGATGGTGGTGTTCACCACCGCCTACGCCGAGCATGCGTTGCGCGCGTTCGACGCGAACGCGCTGGATTACGTACTCAAGCCCATCGACCAGGCCCGCTTCGACCAGGCCATCGCGCGCGTTCGGCGGCACTGGCGCGGGCTGTCCGCACGGACGGCACCGCCCGCGCAGGCGGCCGGCCCGACCCAGCGGATCAGCGTGCGCGTGGGCGAGCACATGCGCGTGATCGCCGTCGACACGATCGACTGGATCGAGGCGGACGGCAACTACATGCACATCCACGTAGGCAAGCAGGCGTACCTGCATCGCGAGACCCTGGCGGGCCTGGCCGCCACGCTCGATCCGGCATGCTTCCTACGCATCCATCGCGGCACGCTGGTGAACGTCGATCGCATCCGCGAGATCCATCCGCTGTTCCAGGGCAACGCCGAGGTGGTGCTGCACGACGGCACCCGGCTCAGCCTCAGCCGGCGCTTCCGTGTGCATGCGCGGGGCGCGCTCGGGATCGCCTGATGCCGTAGTCCTCTCCCCAAGGACTGGGTCGGGAGCGGTATGGCCGAAGCGCCTTGTTTCGCCCGAGCCCTCGTCCACCCTTCGGTACTTCTCCCGGCGGTGAGGGCATAGGCATCGAACAGCGTGCCGCTCGACCCCGCGCGACGACCGCTGGTCACAAAACAGCGGCATGCCCGGCGCCGCCACGCCACGCTGGCAGTCCTCGTCGCATCGGACCGCCACATGACATTGCAACGCATCGCCCTGACCCTGGCGCTTGCCCTGGCCTGCACCACCGCGACGGCCGCCGATCTGCTCGGCCCCGGCGTCATCTCCACTGGCCTGCAGGAGACTTCCGCGACGTTCTCGGCCGACGGCGACACGGTCTATTTCATGCGTTCGGACTTCGGCGAGAAGGACGACACCATCCTGGTCTCGCACCGCCGCGGCGGCCAGTGGTCCCCGCCGCAGGTGGCGGGTTTCTCCGGGCAATGGCACGACTCCGAGCCGAGCCTCTCGCCGGACGGCGAGCGCCTCTACTTCGTTTCCAACCGCCCGCCAAGCCCCGGTGCGCCGCCGGTGACGGCGGAGATGGGCGGCCACCGCTTCGCCGGCACCCACCTGTGGTACGTCGAGCGCCAGGCCGACGGCCGATGGAGCGCACCGATGCACGTGGACGGCGCGCTCAACGACGGCGCGATGATCTACAACCCGTCGGTGGCCGCGAACGGCGACGTCTACTTCTCTGCGCACCGCGCCGACTCGGGCAAGGCGTACCAGGTGTACGTGGCACGGCATGCGGCCGATGGCCTTGCGCCGCCGGAGCGTGTCGACCTGGGCGACGTCGCGCGCAACCGCATGGACCCGGCCATCGATCCGCGGCAACGCTTCATCCTGTTCGCCGGCGACGAGGGCGATGCGCTGGGCCGTGCCGACATCTACATCGCCTTCCGCCAGGCCGATGGCCGCTGGGGCAAGCCGGAGCATCTGGACGGCGAGGTCAACAGCGACGCCCTGGAGAACGCACCGTCGCTCGGCCGCCGGTTCGGCGAGCTGTACGTATCGAGCAACCGGCAGCCCGCCGTCGACTTCCCGAAGTCGCGCAACGACGCCTCGTCGCTGGGAGAGCGCCTGTCCGGACCGCTCAACGGCTCGCGCAACCTTTGGCGCGTGGACATTTCCGGCGTGCTGCGCGCGCACGGCATCTCGCCCTGACCCGTGGAGATCCGCATGAGCCGACCCCGTTGCCTGCCCACCCTGCTGGCCTTGCTGTTCCTGCCCGCCTCGGGCGCTGCCGCCACGCCGCCGGCCACTGCGCCGGCCCTGGCCCTGGCGTTGCGCGCCACCGCACCGGTACGCGCCGCTGTCCCGGCGCCCGCGGCGCTGCAGCCCGTCACCCTCGACGGCATCCTGCACGCCGACAGCGATGACACGCTGGCCTTCACGCCCGATGGAACCACCGTGCTCTTCGACCGCAGCGAAGGCACGCGCAAGACCATCATGGTGTCCCATCGGGTGGCCGGCCGCTGGGCCGCACCGCAGGTCGCGAGCTTCTCCGGCCGCTGGTTCGACCAGGACCCGCTGGTGGCACCGGACGGCAGCTACCTGCTGTTCAACTCGGATCGGCCGGTGCGGCCGGGCGGGAAACCGCTGGTGCAGGACTACTTCGTCGGCGGCCGCGCACCCGGCTCCAACCTCTGGCGGGTCGAGCGCAAGGGCGACGGCTGGGGCGAGCCGGTCTGGCTCGGACCGGTGATCAACGGCGACGTCTTCATCGATTTCGCCAGCCTCGCCGCCGACGGCACGCTCTATTTCATGCGCTTCGATCCGAAGGCCAGGGTCATGCACACCTGGCGCTCGCGCTACCGCGACGGCGGCTACCTGCCACCGCGGCGCGCCGGCCTCGGCGATCCGCAGGTATCGACGCACGATCCGGCGGTGGCGCCGGACCAGTCCTTCATCGTGTTCGACTACGGCAAGGTCAAGGGCGGCCTCGGGCGCCTGTGCATCGCCTTCCGCGAGGGCGACCACTGGAGCCGCCCGATCGACCTGGGCGACGCGATCAACCGGGACCTGCCCTGGGGCGCGCACCTCGCGCCCGACGGGCACACCCTCTACGTCACGGGACGATCGGGCATCGCGCAACTTTCGCTGGCACCGTGGCTGGACCGGCACAAGGCTGCCAAGCCGGATTGATGCCGCGGCTCAGCGCTGCACCATCACCGCGAACCAGCCCCAGCCGCGCACGCGCTCGGTGATCAGCTTGGCGCTGGTGAGCATCGGCACCGCCAGCAGTGCGCCGGGGATGCCCCACAGCCAGCCCCACACCAGCAGCCAGATCAGGATGGCGATCGGCGACAGGCGCATGCGGTGGCCCTGGATCATCGGCGTGATCAGGTTGCCCTCGATCGCGGTAATGCCGGCGAAGGTGAGCGCCGGCAGCAGCGCCGTACCGAGGTCGTGCGCATGGATCATCCCGACCAGCGCCAGCACGATCGTGGTGGTGATCGCGCCCACGTAGGGAATGAAGTTGGCGGTCATCGCCACCACGCCCCACAAAAGCGGGTCGGGCATGTCGTAGAGCCACAGCATCAGAGTCGTCAGCGCTCCGAGGCTGGCGTTGATCGCCAACGCGGTAAGCAGGTAGCGCGATACCTCGATCTGGATGCTGCGGACGATTTCGACCGCGTGCCGCTTGTAGGCAAAGCCTGGCGAAATCTCCACCAACCGTCGTAGGAGCGAATCGCCGTACACCAGGAAGAAGAACACCAGCAGCACCACGGTGAGCACGGCGGCCAGCACCTTGGGCGCGGTGGAGACGATGTCCCAGGCCGAGATGGCCACGGTCGACGGTTGCGCCGGCGCCGCCCGCAACGGTCCGCCGACCAGGGTCTGGGTAGCGCGGTTGGCCGCTTCCAGCGGCTTGGTGACGCTGCGCAGCTTGGGCACGAAACTGCGGATCGCCGCGGGTGCGCCGTGGAACCACCCCAGCGCCGGCTGCGTCAGCGCGCCGATGCCGGCGCCCAGCCCGGCCAGCAACGCGACGACCAGCACGCTGGCGGTAAGCCAACGGGGCAGCCTGTGACGTGCGCCCGATGCCACGATCGGGTTGAGCGCCAGGCCGATGAACGCGGCCAGCACCAGCGGGATCAGCAGCACCCGCGCAACCGTGACGGTGTAGAGCAGCGCCAGCACCAGCAAGGCATTGAGCACCACCCGCACGGCCAGCAGGTGGCGGCGCAGGCTGCGTGCGAAGCGCAGCTGCGGCGAGCCGGCGATCGGCGGCGGCACGGTGTCCGGCGCCACGTCGACCGCGGCCGGCGCGATCGCGGGATCGGGCCGGTTCATGCTTCCTCGGCGACGTTTTGCGCGGCAGTGTGTGCGGCAAGGAAGCTGGCACCGATGGTGGTGGCCTCGCTGACGAGCGCACCGAACAGATGGCTCATGCCGGGAAGATGCAACGGCTTGGCGTCGGAGCGCCCGAGCAGGAAGCCACCCGCGGCGGCCACCCCGAGGATCACGAACGGATGCCGCTCGCCACGCGCCAGCAGGGCGGAGGCGGGTAGCGCGGCCGCAAGGCGCGCCTCGCGCATCCGCAGTTGCGCGGCACGTACCCGCGCGTGCTCGCCGAACATGCTCATGCCGCGTCCTCCCGTTCCACCCGGTGGCGGGCCCGGGCCCGCGTCTCACGCATCATCGCACCCCATTCGGTGCGCGTGGCGGGCAGGCTCATCCAGTGCATGCAGCGGCGGAAGAACAGGATCGCGGCCAGCACGAATATCAGCTGCAGCACCGCGAGCGCGACCAGCGCCCAGATCCAGGACGCGAACCACTTGGCCAGCAGCACGCCGACCAGCGCGAGCAGGGTTAGGCCCAGGCCGACGCCGGCCACGGTGGCGGCCAGGCCGGCCAGCAGCATCCACGAAAGCGCGCTGCGCGCCAGGCCGACTTCGGCCGACAGCAGTTCCAGCTGGGCGGCGAACAGCTCCTTGATGGCGCGGCCGAGCCCACCTAGTTCGGCGAGCACGCCCGAGGGCGGCGCCGCCTCGGCGGCACCGTCATCGGTGGTGTTGGTAGGTTCGACCTGTGGCATCCCTGGCACTCGTCGGCGTTTTCGTCAGCGCCGCAGGAGGCGGCCGAGCAGCCAGCCGGCGCCGACCGCGATGGCGACCGACTGCATCGGCTTCTCGCGCACGTACTCGCGCGCCTGCTCCATCCAAAGCTCGGCTTTGTCCATGGTTTCGTCACGCAGCTGGCGGCCACGCTCGCTGAGGTCCGCCGCCTTGTCGTTGGCCCGGTGGGCGGCGCTGGCGGCCTTGTCGGTCGCCCGGTGCACGCCCGCCTCGACCTTGTCGGCCGTGGTGTCGACCGCCTGCTTGGTGCGCGCCACCGCGTCGGAGGTGGCCTGCTTGACGCGCTCGGCGCCCTGGTCGATGCGGGCATGCGCCTTGGAGCTACCCGTATCGGCCAGCAGCGGATCGGTCGCGTCGGAGGCGGCCATGGAGGGATTCGGCACGGCCGGGTTCAGACCGGGATCGCGCGGGGTGGACGAGCTTTGGATCGGGTTCATGGCGTTCTCCCGGTGGATGGTGAGGACACCGCCGCTCAACTGGCGCGGCGGAAGAAGGCAATGATCGCGAGGATCAGGAAGATGACGAACAGGATTTTCGCGATGCCCGCGGCGGCGCCGGCGATGCCGCCGAAACCGAGGATGGCAGCAATGATCGCGATGACCAGAAAGACGATGGCGTAATGCAGCATGACGGCTTCCTCATGGGTGAGAGTTGACCCCCTTCATGGGCCGGCCTGCAAGGCCCGACGTGGCTCATTCATCCACAGGGGCTGCCATCTGCACGTGAAGAGGCGCGTGCCAGTGCGCCTCCGTTCACTTCGCGTGCGGGTTGATCGCGTAGGTGCCGGTCAGCGCGGCGCGGGCGAGCACGTGGCCGTCCATTGCCTGGCGCAGTTGCTCGACGCCGAAGCCCGGAGACAGGCCGAGGCCCGGAATGTCCAGCGCATGCAGTTCGAAGCGGTAGCGGTGCACGCGGGCGTCGTTCCAGGGCGGACACGGGCCATCGTAGCCAAGGTAGGTGCCGGCCATGTCCGGATCGGAGGCGAACCAGCCGCCGTAGTCGTTCCCGCCCTGGATGCTGCCGGGCGGCCCGGCCGGCGCGCGCTTGCCGCGCGGGGTGACGCCGTCGCTGCATGAACCGTTTCCCAGCTCGCCGCATTCGACGGGGATGTCGGCCATCAGCCAGTGCACGAAATCGGTGCGCGGCAGGTCCGCGCTGACGGTGCGACCTTCCTTGTTGACGTCGTCCCCGCGGCTGGGCGCGTCGCCATCGATGCAGGTGAGCACGAACGAGCGCGTGCCCGGCGGGGCGTCGCGCCAGGCCAGGTGAGGGTTGCGGTTGTCGGACAGGGCGATCGGGTCGCCCGGCTTGCCGAAGGCGCATTCGGGCGGAATCGTCTGGCCGTCCTGGAAATCGTTGCTGCGTAGTTGCATGGGGTTCTCCATCAAGTTTCGGAAGTTGGCTCCCTGTCCCCCCGGGGAGAGCGTTGGGGTGAGGGGTCGCTCTAGCGACCAAGCCACGCAAGGGCGCCAGTGTTTCTTGTCGGCCCTGGCAAACTTCCCCGCGAGCCCCAGCCCCTCACCCCGGCCCCCTCCCCGATGGGGGAGGAAGCAGGGCGCGTCATTTTCCGTACGTCACGCGATAGACCGCTCCCGCCAGGTCATCGCTCACCAGCAAACTGCCATCGGGCAACGGCTGCACATCCACCGGCCGGCCCCAGGCCTGCTCGTCCTGCTCGAACCCTGTGATGAAGGGCTCGTAGGACGCGACCCTGTCGCCATCCAGCCGCACGCTCATCACGCGATAGCCCGACTTCTTCGTGCGGTTCCACGAACCATGTTCGGCGACGAAGATCGCCCCCTGGTAACGCGCCGGGAACTGCCTGCCGGTGTAGAAGCGCAGCCCCAGCGAGGCCACGTGAGCGCCCAGCTTGAGCACCGGCGGCGCATAGTCCCTGCAGGGATGGCCCTTGCCGAATTCCGGGTCGGCAATGTCGCCCTGGTGGCAGTACGGATAGCCGAAGTGCTGACCGACGTGGTCGACGCGATTGAGCTCGTCGCTGGGCACGTCGTCGCCGAGCAGGTCGCGGCCGTTGTCGGTGAACCACAGCTTGCCCGTGGCCGGCCGCCAGTCGAAGCCGACCGTGTTGCGGATGCCGTAGGCGACGTCGGTGAGGCCGGTGCCGTCCGGGTTCATGCGGGTGAGCTTGGCGTAGGCCTTGTCCTTGTCGCACAGGTTGCAGGGCGCACCGATCGGCACGTACAGCTTGCCGTCGGGACCGAAGGCGATGAACTTCCAGCCGTGGTGCGTTTCGGTAGGGAACTTGCCGTAGACCAGTTCGGGCCTGGGCGGGTGGTCCAGGTGGTTTTCGATGTCGCGCAACACCAAGATGCGGCTTACCGCCGAGACGTACAGGTCGCCCTTGTGGAAGGCCACGCCGACCGGCAGCTGCACTCCGCTGGCGACGACGCGCACCGTTTCCGCGCGCCCGTCGTGGTCGGCATCGGTCAGCGCGTAGACCTTGCCGGCGTCCATCGAGCCGACGAACACCGTGCCCCTGGCGCCCAGCGCCAGCTCGCGCGCCTGCGGAACCTGGTCGGAATAGACGGCGATATGAAAACCCTTCGGCAGGACCAGCCGGTCCAGCATCGGGGCGGCCCAGGCGGGTGCGGCGGACAGGGCGAGCAGCAGCACGAGCATCAGGCGCATGACGACTCTCCTTGCGGGCGGAAAGGCCAGCGTAGCGCTCGCGCCGTGAAGCCGGAAAGGATGGGCCCGCCCCGGCGCCTGCTGCTACCGTACGCGCCTCACGAGGGGGATGCATGAGCGAACTGGACGACCTGGCCACCCTGGTCCGCGCGGCCACGCCGTTGCTGGTGATCGAGACGGTGGACGAGCAGCGCGTGATCGAGTGCTTCCGCCACGTCATCGCGCAGTCGCTGCGACCGTTGTGGCGCTGGACGTTGACCGACGGCCTGGGTCGCCTGGATTTCGTCCAGCCCGCCGGCGAGGCCATCGCGCCGGACGCGAGTGCCACGCTGGACGCGATCCGCGCCGCGGACGAACGCGGTGTCTACCTGCTGTTCGATTTCCACCCGTTCCTGCGCTACGCGATGAGCCTGCGCCAGATGCGCGAGATCGTGCAGCGCCACCGGAGCGCGACGCACACGCTGGTGCTGGTCGGCGCCAGGATCGAATTGCCGGAAGAACTCGAGGCGCTGGCCACGCGCGTGCCGCTGGCGCTGCCGGACGTGAAGGAACTGGCCGGCATCCTGCGCGGCGAGGCCGCCGCCTGGCAGCGCGAGCAAGGGCGCCGGCTGGACGTCGACGGCGATGCGGCGCGCACGATGGTGCGCAACCTGGTCGGCCTGTCCGGTCCCGACGCGCGGCGCATCGTGCGCAAGCTGATCTACAACGACGGCGCACTCGGCACCGCCGACCTGCCGGAGCTGATGCGCTCGAAGTTCGACCTGCTCAACCGCTCCGGCCTGCTGCACTACGAATACGCCACCGCGAGCTTCGCCGACGTCGCCGGCGTGGCGCGCCTCAATGCCTGGGTGCAGCGCCGGCGCGCTGTGTTCCTCGATCCGCAGCCGGCGCTCGATCCCCCCAAGGGCGTGCTGCTGCTGGGCGTGCAGGGGTGCGGCAAGAGCCTGGCGGCCAAGGCCACCGCCGGTGGTTTCGGCGTGCCGCTGGTGCGGCTGGATTTCGGCACGCTGTACGACAAGTACCAGGGCGAGACCGAGAAGAACCTGCGCGAGGCGCTGGCCAGCGTGGAACTGCTTGCGCCCTGCGTGCTGTGGATCGACGAGATCGAGAAAGGCCTGGCAAGCGGTGGCGGCGAAGACGGGGGCGTTTCGCGTCGCGTACTCGGTTACCTGTTGACCTGGATGGCCGAACCCAAGGCCAAGGTGTTTGTGGTCGCCACTGCCAACGCGGTCGACCAGCTGCCGGCCGAGCTGCTGCGCAAGGGTCGCTTCGACGAGATCTTCTTCGTGGACCTGCCCACGCCGGCGGCGCGCGCGGCGGTGTTCGCGCTGCACCTGAAACGCCGCAAGCTCGATCCGGCAACCTTCGACCTGCCGGCCCTTGCCGCCGCCAGCGACGGTTTCTCCGGCGCCGAGATCGAACAGGCGATCGTCAGCGCTCTCTACGACGCTGCCGGCAGCGGCACGCCGCCGGACCAGGCCGCGCTACGCCACGCGCTGGAGCAGACCCGCCCGCTGTCAGTGCTGATGTGCGAGCAGGTGCAGGCGCTGCGTGACTGGGCGCGCGAACGCTGCGTGCCCGCTGACTGAGCCTTTGCTCCCCTCGCCCTCCGGGGACAGGGTTGGGGCGAGGGGTCGCTCTGGCGGCGAGGCAGCGACCGGGCGCGGTTCCGGACCACCTCCCCGCGAACCCCGACCCTGCATCCCGGTCTTCTCCCCGGAAGGGAGCTCGCGCAACGCCGGTCCGCTGCAAATGTTGCAGCCGGGCGCAAATCTTGCGCCGTCGCCAGCGTGCAGACACCCACAACACGCGCCGCTGCCAAGGGCACGGTTCTTGCCGCCTTCGGAAACCCCTCGCGGCCGGTGCCCCGTGCCGGTCGTCTCCCTTAAGCAGACGACAGAAGGACGTTTCCCATGTTCGCTCACAACAAACGCCTGCAATACACGGTGCGGGTTTCCGAGTGCAATCCCGCGCTGGCCAATCTCATGCTCGAACAGTTCGGCGGACCGCAGGGCGAACTCGCCGCCGCGATGCGCTACTTCACCCAGGCGCTGGCCGAGGACGATCCCGGGCGCAAGGACATGCTGCTGGACATCGCCACCGAGGAGCTGAGCCACCTGGAGGTGATCGGCACCATCGTCGGCATGCTCAACAAGGGCGCCAAGGGCAAGCTGGCCGAAGGCGCCCAGGAGCAGGCGCAGGCATTCCGCGAGCTGCAGGGCGCGGGGAACGATTCGCACGTGACCCAGGTGCTCTACGGCGGCGGCCCGGCGCTGACCAATTCCGGCGGTCAGCTGTGGACCGCCGGCTACATCGACTCGATCGGCGAGCCCACGGCCGACCTGCGCTCGAACATCGCCGCCGAGGCGCGCGCCAAGATCATCTACGAGCGGCTGATCAACGTGACCGCCGATGCCGGCGTGCGCGACGCGCTGGGCTTCCTGATGACCCGCGAGATCGCCCACCAGCAGTCGTTCGAGAAGGCGTTGTACGCGATCGAGCCCAACTTCCCGCCGGGCAAGCTGCCGGGCAAGGAGGAGTTCGCCAACGTCTACGTCAACACATCCCAGGGCGAGGGTGACATGCGCGGCCCATGGAACAGCGACGACAACTTCCGGTTCGTCAGCGACCGCGAAAAGATGCTGGCGATGGATGGCGGCAGCGGCATGCCCGAAGTGGCGATGACCGACCAGCAGCGTTCGGTGCTGATGGAGATGGCCAAGCGCACGCGCTCGGATCCCTCGATCAACCCGGAAACCGGTGCCGAACTGGGCCGCAGCGGGGGCCAGCCGCGAGGCACCCGCCACTAGCTCCAGATAGCCGTGGGGTGGGCTTTCTGCCCACCCTGCGTGTTGTGTGGTCAGCTGAAGGCGGTATCGAGCAGCATCATCAGCACGAAGCCGACCATCAGCCCGCCGGTGGCGAAGTGCTCGTGTCCCTGTCGGTGCGATTCGGGGATGATCTCGTGGCTGACCACGAACAGCATCGCTCCGGCCGCGAAGCCCAGCCCGACCGGCAACAGCATCGGGTAGTCGATCACCACGCCGGCGCCGACCAGCGCGCCGACCGGTTCGATCAGGCCCGAGCCCATGCCTACCGACACCGCCCAGCGCCGCCCGTAACCGGCGGCCATCAGCGCGATCGCCACCACCAGTCCCTCGGGCAGGTCCTGGATGGCGATGCCGGTGGCCAGCGCCACGCCGTGCGCCACGCCCGGCCCGAAGCCCACGCCGATCGCCAGCCCTTCGGGCAGGTTGTGCAGGCAGATGGCGAACACGAACAGCCAGGCGCGCTTGAGCCGCTGCGACGGATGTCCTTCCGGACCCTTGATGAAATGCTCGTGCGGCAACACGCGTTCGAGCAGCACCAGCGCGGCCGCGCCGATGAGGATCGCCACGCCGACGAGCGCGCCCGCCGCCCATGGACCCTCGCCCTGGCGGCGGGCTTCCTGGATCCCCGGCAGGGCCAGCGAGAAGGCGCTGGCCGCGAGCATCACGCCCGCGCCGAAGCCGAACATGGTGTCCTGCGTGCGCTGGTCGATTCTCCTCGCGAACAGCGCCGGTACCGTGCCCAGCGCGGTGGCGGCCGCGCCTGCGGCGCCACCCAGGCAAGCCGCAAGGATCGGCGTCATGCCCATGCTTCGGTCCTGCGCGTGGGTAGGGGCGTCGCGGGCATGCGGTTTCGGGGCAGCGGGCGGGCGTCCAGCATGCGGCCCGGCCGGCCCCGGCGGCGTGAACGGACACGTTGATCCGCGGCGCGGTGCCGCCCATGCTGGCGCAACCGCCCCGTTCCCGCGAGATCGCCCATGGCCACGCTCCCGCCCTTCCACCTCGCCTTCCCGGTCACCTCGCTGGCCAAGGCCCGCGCCTTCTACGGCGAGCTGCTCGGTTGCCCGGAAGGGCGCTCCAGCGAGGACTGGGTCGACTTCGACTTCCACGGCCACCAGATCGTGGCGCACCTTGCTCCGGAAGAAGCTCGCGCGGTCGCCGCGCACGAGGTCGACGGCGATGCGGTCCCGGTGCGCCATTTCGGCCTGGTGCTGGCGATGGATGCCTGGCAGGCATTGGCCGACCGGCTGCGAGCGGCAGGTACGGGTTTCGTCATCGAGCCGCACATCCGCTTCCGTGGCCAGCCGGGCGAACAGGCGACCATGTTCCTGCTCGACCCGTGCGGCAACGCGCTGGAGTTCAAGGCCTTCGCCGATCCGGCGCGGCTGTTCGCGAAGTGACGCAGGGTGGGCTGCTGCCACCGCATGCTGGCGCAAAGCCGGCGGGCTGTAGCCCGTCCTACGCCAGCAACGCGTTGAACCGTGCGGCGATGTACTCGTCGGTGAAACTCACCATGTCGGCCCCGCGGATGAAGCCGCAATGGCCGCCGTGTTCGGCGATGTCGAGCTCGATGTTCGGCGGCAGCTGCAGCTGCTCGAAGGCGCCGACCGGAATCACCGGGTCGTCGCGCGCGGTAAGGATGGTCGCCGGGATGGCCAGGCCGGCGAGCGCGTCGCGCGCTACCGAATAGCCGTCCAGATAGGCCTGCAGCGAATCGAAGTCGGTGTGCCGCAGCACCAGCGCCTCGGCCAGCCCGCGCAGGCTTTGCTTGAGCTCGGCCAACTCGAAATACCGGCGCTGCGGAAAGGCCTGCTGCTTGGCTTTGAGCGACTGCCGCCACTTGCGCATGAAGTACGCCTGGTAGAACCACGGCGCGCTCTCTTCCAGCGAGAACAGGCCTTCGCCGGGATCGATGATCGGGCACACCGCCAGCGCGTAGTCCAGCGCGATCCCCGCCGCCGGCGCGCGCAACGCCGCGCGCAGGGCGAAGTTGCCGCCCAGCGAGAAGCCGGCCAGCGCGGTCACCGGGCGCGGCCAGCGACGCACGATGTCGCCCAGCGCGTTCGCCACCTCGTCGATGCGGCAGGAATGAAACAGCGCCTCGTTGAGGTGGTGGCTCGCGCCGTGATCGCGGAAGTTGAGCCGGAACACGTCCCAGCCGTCGCGCAGCAGGCGGCTGCCGGTCTGCAGCACGTAGGTCGAATCGACGCTGCCTTCCCAGCCATGGAACAGCACTGCCAGTCCGCGCGTGGGGCCACCGGTGCGTTGCGCGGTGAACGCGCCGGTCAGGCGCACGCCCTCGCCGCCATCGACCAGCACCGGCTCGGCGCCCTGGAGTACCTCGCGCGCGCTCTGCGGCAGCAGCAACCGGCGCACGCCGCTGGAGGAAAGCATGGTCTGCAGGTGGCCGCTTGTCAGCGGCCAGGGGGGACGGAAATCCTTTCCGCGGGGCAGCTCGCTCATGCGTGCGCGTCTTCCAGCGCGGCGCCGATGCGCTCGCGCGAGAGATCGGCCATGCGCCGGCGCGCCTCGGGCATCGCCGGCACGGGGGCGAGGAAATGCACCTCGGCGTCCAGCGGCGCCTCGCCGAGCATGCGCAGGAGGTTGCCCATGAAGTGCTCGCCCTCGCGAAAGCCGGCGTCGACCACCCGCTTGCCGTCGCGCGCGAAACGCAGCGCCACCGGTTGCACCGGTACCTGCGCGTCCAGCGCGGCCTGGAAGATGCGCGCGTGGAATACCTTGAGCACGCCGTTATGGCCGGTGCCGCCCTCGGGGAACACGGCCACCGAGCGGTGGCCGCGCAGGCGCTCGACCATCGCCTGCATCACTGCCGCCAGCGAATGGTTGCTGCCGCGCCGATGGAAGATCGTGCCGCCGGTGGCGGCCATCCAGCCGACCAGCGGCCAGCGCGCGATCTCCGCCTTGGCCACGAAGCAGGCGGCGCGCTGGCTGTGCAGCAGCTCGATGTCGATCCACGAGGTGTGGTTGGCGACGAACAGCACCGGGTCGGGCAGCGGCTTGCCGACACGCACCGAACGCAGGCCGAAGATGCGCATCAGCATGGTCGACCACCAGCGGATCATGCGGTGCGCGAACGGCTCGCGTCCGTCGACCATCACCCGGTGCCGGTTCCAGCTGAGGATGCCCGCGCACAGCACGATGCCGAGCACGATGTGCAGCAGCAGCAGCGGCACCCGCCACAGGTAGCGCAGAGGGCGCCAGGGATCGCGGTCTGGAGTCAGGGCGGTGTCCATGAGCCGGCTAGTTTATCGTTTTCGTCCCGCCCCAGCGCACGCCTGGAGCGCAGTTGGCCGCCGCCGCGCGGAAAGGTGGCCGAAACTGGCCCCGCGGGTGTCATGGTTCCAGCTGCCCCAGCGGCAACGAGGGCGAGCGCTTGACCGTGCGCAGCACGAAGCTGGAATTGGCGTCGGCCACGCCCGCATCGTTGAGCAGCCGGTCGAGCAGGAAGCGCGAGAAGTGCGGCAGGTCGGCCACGTACACGTGCAGCAGGTAGTCCATGTCGCCGGTCAGTGCGTGGCAGGCGACGACCTCCTCCCAACCTTCCACCTTCTCCACGAAGCGCTCGATCGCGCCCGCCTCGTGCCGCGCCAGCTGCACACGCACGAATGCCTGCAGGCCCAGCCCTACCGCCTGCGGATCGATCTGCGCGGCGTAGCCGGTGACGATGCCATCGGTCTCCAGCCGCTGCAGCCGGCGCAGGCAGGCCGAGGGCGACAGGCTCACCCGCTCGGCCAGCTCGGCGTTGGTGATGCGCCCTTCCCCCTGCAGCACGGCGAGCAGGCGCAGGTCGGTGCGATCGAGCTTGGACATGGCAGCTTGCTCCGTTTTTCGAGCGATCCGCGCAAGGATACTGCGCCACCTAACGGGTGGTTCACAACAAACGCAACCTTCGTGCAGGCCACGCGGCGTATTCTTGAAGATCGAAAGGCATACGCCAGAAAGCCGCCCGGAGTCGCCATGGAAACCGCCACGCCCCGCAAGGTCGAACACCAGCAGACCGACCGCGGCTACGTACCGGTCTACGCCACCGGCGTGGTCGAGCAGCCCTGGTCGAGCTATACGCGCACGGACCACGAAGTGTGGGACACGCTGTTCGCGCGCCAGTGCGAAATGCTGCCGGGGCGGGCCTGCCAGGAATTCCTCGACGGCGTGGCCAAGTTCGGCCTTGGCGCCGGCGGCATTCCCAAATTCGCCGACATCAACCAGGTACTGGCCAAGGCCACCGGCTGGGAGCTGGTCGCGGTGGAGGGACTGCTGCCGGACGAGGTGTTCTTCGACCACCTTGCCAACCGCCGCTTCCCCGTGAGCTGGTGGATCCGCAAGCCCGACCAACTGGACTACCTGTCCGAGCCGGACCTGTTCCACGACCTGTTCGGCCACGTGCCTTTGTTGCTCAACCCGGTGTTCGCCGACTACATGCAGGCCTACGGCCGCGGCGGCATGAAGGCGCACGCGATCGGCCCCGAGGCGCTGATGAACCTCACGCGGCTGTACTGGTACACGGTGGAGTTCGGGCTGATCAACACGCGCGAGGGGATGCGCATCTACGGCGCGGGCATCGTCAGCTCCAAGGGCGAGTCGGTGTACAGCCTGGATTCGGAGGCCCCGAACCGGATCGGCTTCGATCTCGAGCGCGTGATGAGCACGCGCTACCGCATCGATACGTACCAGCAGACTTACTTCGTGATCGACAGCTTCGAGCAGTTGTTCGAGGCGACCTCGCCGGACTTCACGCCAATCTATGCGCGTCTGCGCGAGAACGCCCCGCACGCCGCCGCCGACGTGCTGGACGATACCGACCGCGTGTTCCACTACGGCAGCCACGAAGGTTTCGCCACCAACGCGGATACCTGAGGCTTTCCTGCAGGAGCGCACCCTGTGCGCGGCCACGGTCGCACCCGGGGCGCGCTCCTACAGAAGGCTGCGCCTGGCCATCCAGTCGCGCACCACGCCGGTCCACAGCGCGTAGCCCTCGGCATTGAGGTGCAGCCCGTCGTCGTCGAACCAGCGCGGATCGGCCTCGCCGTCGGCGCCGAGCATCGGCGCGTGGATGTCCAGGAAATCCACCCCGCGTTCGTCGGCGCAGGCGCGGATCAGTGCATTGGCCTGGCGGATCCGCGGCAGCTGCCTGCGCCGCGAGAGATTGGGCTTGATCGACAGATAGGCGAACGGCACCTCGCCCGCCCAGCGGCGCGCCTGCGCGACGAACGCGCGGAAGGCGTCGCGCACCTGCGCGGGCGACTTGCCGTCGGCCAGGTCGTTGCCGCCGGCGTACATCACGATCGCCCTGGGCCGGTAGGGCGCGACCAGCTGTTGGGCGAAGTAGACGCTATCGGCGATTTCGGAACCACCGAAGCCGCGATTGATCGTGGGCACGTCCGGAAAATCCGCCGCCAGCGTATGCCACAGCCGGATCGATGAGCTGCCCACGAACAACACCGCGTCCGCTGGTGGTGGCGCGAGCCTGTCGATCGCCGCGAACACCGCGATCTCGCTCTGCCATTCGATGAACTCGGCGACCTCGCCGCCGGAAGGAGAAACCTGGTCGAGCATGCCGTCTCCGCCGGACGCTGGTTGCCCGAGACTAGGCCAGGCGCGATCAAGGTGGCGTGGGTAGGCGCGGGTCCGCGGACGCACTCGGGATCCCGGCGCACGTCCGGCGCGGAAACCTCACTGCGCGATGTCCAGCGTTCCATGCAGCCAATCGCGCACCAGGCCCGACCAGAGGCGGTAGCCCTGCCGGTTCATATGCAGGCCGTCCGAGCCGAACCATTTCGGTTGCGGCTGGCCATCCGGTCCCAGCATGGGCGTGAAGACGTCCAGGTAGCCGATACCCGTCTGCCCGCGCGCGTACGCACGCACCAGCGCGTTCGACCTGCGGATCTGCGGCAGCAGGTGTTTGCGCGCCACACTGGGCTTGATCGCGATGAACGCGATCGGCACATCCGCGTCCAGCGACCGCGCGCGCCGCACGAACGCGACAAACGCATCACGCACCTGCTCCGGCGTGCAGCCCTCGGCCAGGTCGTTGTCGCCGGCATAGAACACGATGGCACGCGGGTGGTAGGGCGCCACCAGGCGATCGGCGTAGTACGTGGCATCCGGAATGCGCGAGCCGCCGAAGCCGCGGTTGATGACCGCGCGGCCAGGGAAGTCGCTGGCCAGCGAGCTCCACATGCGGATCGACGAACTGCCCACGAACAGCACGGGATGCGGCGGCGGGCGATGCGCGCTGTCGGCCGCGGCGAACGACGCGATGTCGGCCTGCCACTGTTCGGGCCGGTCGGCACACGCCTGCGCCAGCGACGGCACCAGCGCGATGATCAGCAACAGCCAGAGAACTTTCATCCATCCAACCTACCACCAGGCCGTGTCGAGGACGGGTTGGTTGGCTCGCCCGTCGGCCGCTATGGCCGCTTGAGCTCGCTCACCTCGAGCACCTGCGCGATACGCCTGCCGTCCCAGCGGTAAATGAAATGCTGCGCCTGCACGCAGGGCGCCACCACGTCGGGATAGAACGCCGCCACGCATTCGCCGCCGGCGTGTCGCGCGCTGTCATAGACGACCCCGCTGGAGCCGGCCGCGCGCAGCGTGCGCGCCAGCGCCACGCTGGCCGCGTAGTCGTACGGATCGTGCGCGGCCGGCCAGCCGCCGCGCAGGTCGTGCAACTTGCAGTCGATGCTGGTGCGATAGCAGCGCATCTCGATCTCGCAGGCCGGCTCGGCGGTCGCGGCGAGGAAGCGCTCGCGGTGGTAGACGGTTTCCTCCACGGCGGTGGCCACGCCGTGCGCGGCGTAGAACACGCCCCAGCTGCCGTCGGAAAAGCGACTGCCTTCCGGGTTGAGATGGGTGAAGGCGGCCATCACCGGCGTGCTGCCCGGCCCGCTGATGCGCCGCTCCCGCGGCACCAGCTGCAAGGCGCCGGCTTCCTCGCGCAGGCGCGGATTGGTCATCGCCTCGATGGCGAACAGCGCGTCCAGGTCCGCCGGGTCGGCGATGCGGTCGAACACGCCCACCGGCGGGAAGCGGCTGGGCACGATGCGGTAGGCATGGCTCCAGCGGATGCGTTTCAGGGGCGGCAGGTCGGCGGGCATGCAGGCTCCGGGTTGTGCGTCCTCCCTTCACCGAGGCGGGAGAAACCAAGCATGGCAGCGCGAGGTCTCGCCGGGCGCGACCGGAGTCTCGCGCCCGCCTCAGCCGCGTTGCGCGTCCAGGTATTGGCGCACCACGTAAAGATCGCCCACGTTGCCCGAAAGCATGCGCTCGAGCGCCGAATGGCCGCCAAACAGCGGCGCCTGGTTCGGCTTGCGCAGCCAGGCGTCGGCCTGGGCCGGATCGGGGAACATGATCTGCAGCGATTTCCAGATGCCGAGCAGGTAGCTGATCCGCTCGATCACGTCGCGGCCGGGATTGCCGTCCTGGTCGCGCTTCCATTTGAAGAAGGTCGATTCGGCCGGTTCGCCGAGCAGGCGGCGCTGTTCGGCAATGCGCAGTTTCCAGTGCTCGGCGAGGCGGAAGAAGGAGCGCAGCGCGGGACCGCCAAGGTCACCGGCAGGGGCCTGTTCGGGACGGGTATGGGCCAGCATGCGAAACTCTCCTTTTGGAGTTCGCGTTCAATTTACTGCAAATATGCAGTAGCTGCAAACAAGCCCTCATCGGACCCTACTTGCAGTCGCATCCGTACCTGGGCTCCGGACCGCCTTCGGCAATGAAGCGGTCGACGCGCTGCTCCAGCACCGGCAGCGGCACCGAACCGAGCTGCAATACGGTGTCGTGAAAGTGCCGCAGGTCGAACCTGGCGCCCAGTGCGTGCTCGGCCCTGCCGCGCAGCGCGCGGATCTTCAGGTACCCGAGCTCGTAGGACAGTGCCTGCCCCGGCCAGCTGATATAGCGGTCCACTTCGTTGGCGATCTCGCGCGCCGACAGCGCGGTGTTCTGCGTGAGGTAGTCGATCGCCTGCTGGCGCGTCCAGCCGAGGTGGTGGATGCCGGTGTCGACCACCAGCCGGCAGGCGCGCCACATCTGGTAGGTGAGGTAGCCGAAGCGCTGGTACGGCGTCTTGTAGATGCCCATCTCGTTGCCCAGGTATTCGGAGTACAGGCCCCAGCCCTCACCGAAGGCGGAGATGTAGCCCTGGCGCCGGAATTCGGGCTGGCCCTTCTGCTCGGCAGCCAGTTCCAGCTGCAGCGCGTGCCCGGGATAGGATTCGTGCAGGGTCAGCGCCGGCATGTTGAAAAGCGGCCGCGACGGCAGGTCGTAGGTATTGACCAGGTACGCATCCGCGCCGCCGCGGCCGGAGGTGTAGTACGGCGCGATGTCGGCAGGCACCGGCACGATGGCGAAGCGCGCGCGCGGCAGATGGCCGAAGAAGCGGCTCATCTGGCCATCCACTTCCTTGGCCACCCAGGCGGTGCGCTGCAGCAGCTCCTCGGGCGTCCTGGCGTAGAACTGCGGGTCGGTGCGCAGAAGATCGAGGAACGCGGGGAAGTCGCCCTTGAAGCCGCTGTCCTTCATCGTCTGGAGCATCTGCGCGTGGATCTTCGCCACCTGCTCCAGGCCGATCGTATGGATCGCATCGGGGTCCAGGTCCAGCGTGGTGTATTCGCGGATCTGCTGGCGATAGAACGCCTTGCCGTCCGGCAGTGCCTCGGCCGCCAGCGTGGTGCGCGCGTGCGGCACGTAGCTCTGGCGGAAGAAGGTCAGCAACCTGCCGTAGGCCGGGATCACCTCGTCGCGGATGCGCCGCAGCGCCTCGCCCTGCAGCGCCTGCGCCTGGTCGGCCGGGATCGCGTCGGGCATGTGCTCGAACGGTTCGTAGAAGCTGCTGGCCGTGGGATCCTTCAGCTCCGCCACGGCGGCGATCGACACGTCGCGCCCGTCCAGCACCGCGCGCGGCACCGAGAAGCCGCGCTTGAGGCCCAGCCGCATGTTGGCGATCTGCTGGTCGAAGTAGGCCGGGATCTGCGCCAGCCGGTCGAGGTAGCGGCGGAAGTCGTCGGTGGTGCGCAGGTGGTCGGCGTCCAGTTCGTAGCCGAGGTCGCTCCAGAACGCCGAATCGCTGTTGAACGGCATCTGCCAGGTGCTGAAGCGCTGGTCGGCCAGCAGGTTGGCGATCTGCGCGTGGTAGACGGCGTAGTTGACCTGGTTGGCGGGCGAGAGCTGGCTTGCGTCGAGTGCATCGAGCCTGGCCAGTACCTGTTGCCAGGTTTCCAGCCGCTGCTGCTGGCTGGCCGCGTCGACGTTGTCCAGCCGACCGTTGTTCGGCTGTGGCTCGCCCGAGGCGCTGATGTCGCCCTGCCCGGTGCGCCACGCCCACTCGTGGGTGTAGATCGCCTTGAAGCGGTCGTCGGCGTCGTTGGCGTGCACGACCGGGGCGAGCAGCAGGCCCGCGGCCAGCAGGCCGCCCAGCAGGTGGTTCATCGCGAAGCTCCTTGCGAGGGAAGCGGTGATGATCGCAAAGAAGTGGCGCGGATGTGCCCGCCAGCGGATCCGGCTCCGCGGCGTGGAGCCCTTCGACTCCGAGCTGCGGCCTGCGCTCGGGATGAACGGTTCCACCGGGACCGTCGTGGTGGGCGCCGGCGCGCGGCGACCGCAGTCGATGTACCGCCCGCGGGCGTCAGACGCCTGCGTAGTAGCCGCGCATGGCGTCCAGGTAGGCGTCGAGGTTGCGGCCTTCGCCCATCGCGAAGCGTTCGCCGGTTTCGTCGAACCGGTCGATGCGGTCGGGGCGGAAGTTGCGGAACGCGCCGCGCAGGCGGCACCAGGTGCCAAGCGTCCACTTGCCACCCCAGAACGCCAGGCACAGCGGCTCGACGTCGCGCGTGCTGGCGTGGCCCGCTTCGTCGCGATAGACCAGCCGCAGCACCAGCTGCGCCTCGATTGCCGCATGCAGGCGGTCGATACGCGCGGCGAAGGCGGTGCTGTATTCGTCCCGCCACACCGGCGCGTAGATGCGCGTGCGCGCGGCGCGCTCGCGCAGCTCCGGCGGCAGCACCGCCTCGATCTTCATCAGCGCGGCCTGCGCGCCTTCGGCCAGGCGCTCGCCGGCGAAGGCGCGCACGAAACGGGTGCCGACCACCAGCGATTCGAGCTCCTCGGCGGTGAACATCAGCGGCGGGATGTCCGCGCCCTTGCGCAGCACGTAGCCCACGCCCGCTTCGCCCTCGATCGGCACGCCCGAGAGCTGCAGGTCGGCGACGTCGCGGTAGACCGTGCGCAGCGAGACGCCCAGCGTCTCGGCCAGCGAGCGCGCCTGCAGCGCGGTGCGGCGGCCGCGCAGGGCGTGGATGATGAGGAACAGGCGATCGGCGCGGCGCATGCGCGCATGATCGCCGAGGCGCGATGCATGGGCCAGTGCGCCGACGCCCGCGGTCGCTCAGGACTGGCTGGCGAGGAACCCGGCATCCTTCGCTTCCGCCCGTTGCATCGCCGGGCGCGCACGCACGCGGGCGATGTAGTCGCGCACCGGCGGCACGTCCGGCACCAGCTTGAACATCGTAATCCAGTGCAGCGCGGTGCCCCACAGCACGTCGGCGGCGGTGAAGCGCTCGCCGAGCAGCCAGGGCCCGGGTGTGAGCTGGGCGACGATGGCGTCCAGCACTTCCTGCCAGGTGCCGTAGGGCGAGGTCGCGTGCGGTGCCGGCTCGCGCTGCATGGAATGGTCGACCAGCGCCGGCTCGAAGCAGGAGCCATAGAACACCATCCAGCGCAGATACGGTCCGCGCAGCGGATCGCCGATCGCCGGCGCCAGGTTCTTTTCCGGATAGAGGTCGGCCAGGTACATCATCACCGCCGGCTGCTCGGTGACCATCGCGCCGTCGTGGCGGATCGCCGGCACCTTGCCCAGCGGGTTGAGCGCGAGGTAGGCCGGGTCGCGCTGCGTGCCGGCCTTCAGGTCCAGCAGGTGCAGGTCGTAGTCGACGCCAAGTTCCTCCAACAGCGCCAGCGTCCCGCGCGAGCGCGACTGCGGTGCGTGGAAAAAGGTCACCTTCGGTGCGTTCATCGCTCGTTCTCCGGCGGCCGATGACAGACCGCCTCCAGGTTGTGTCCATCCGGCCCGATCACGAAGGCACCGTAGTAGTTGTCGTGGTAGTGCGGACGCAGTCCGGGCGCGCCGTTGTCGCGCGCACCGGGCGCCAACGCTGCGCGATGGAAGGCGTCGACCTGCGCGCGGGTGGCCGCCACGAAAGCGATGTGCAGCGGCGTCGGGCTGTGGTCGGCGCGGGTCAGCCAGAGCTCCTGCTCGGCTTTTCGGCCCCGTCCGGCGGCCAGGCCCACGGCGTCGGAAAAGCTTTTCACCACCGCGATGCCCAATGGCTGCAGCGCCTGTTCGTAGAACCGGCGCGCATGTTGCAGATCGGTCACGGGCAGCCCGAGGTGATCGAACATGGCGTTGCGCTCCTACAGGTAGGTGGTCACGGCCGGGGGGTTCATCCAGTTGTCGTGGCGCCCGTCGAAATAGCGCACCGGCGCATCGGCCAGTTCCTCCGGAGTGGCGTCATCCAGGCAGGCCAGGTTGACGCTGACGAAGTCACCGCCCAGCTGTTCCAGATGCCCCGTGCCGAAGGGCTGGACGCCACAGTGCCGGCAGAATCGGTAGTGCATGCTGTGGGTACCGAACTGGTAGTCCGCCAACGCCGTTTCGCCCTCCAGCAAACGGAAAGCCTCCGGCCTGACCATCGCTCCCCAGCGGCGCGTCTTGCTGCAGATCGAGCAGTTGCAGCGGCCGGTGCCGGCGGAAAGATCGATGTCGGCGGCAAAGCGCACCGCGCCGCAATGGCAACTGCCGTGATAGGTCCTGGTCATGCGTGCTCCCCGGGTGTGGTCATGAGCGATGATGCGCCGCGCAGCAGCGAACGCGGCGTGGGCGCCAGGCGCAGGGTTTCGGGCAGGGCCTCCAGGCGGTGGACCCAGGCATCGACGATGGGGTCGGCGGCCGCGGCGGCGCGGTGCCGTGCCTGCGCCCGGGCATCGGCGAAGGCGGCGAACCAGACGAATACGCTTTCGCCTTCGCGCACCGGCAGCCGCGGGAAGGTGTTGCGCGCCGGCTCGGTGACGAACTGTCCCAGCACCGGCGCGCCAAGGCGCCCCAGCACGGGCCGTACCTGCATGTCGAAACTGCGCGCCAGCGGCGCGGCATCGGACGGTGGCACGGGGCAGACCGTGGCGCTCAGCAGGCCGGCGGGCGCGCGTTCGCCGAGCCCGGGACGTGTCATGCCCTCCAGCGCGAAAGGCTGGGTCGGTCGCAACAGCAGCACGTCGTCCGAATCGAGCATCGTCGCGTTGGCGGCCTCGCGGTGCCCGCGCCAGACCGGGCCGTCGTAGAACGCCGCCAGCGCCGCGGCGCGCGCGGGCATGTCCGGGAAACTGCGCAGCCAGACGAAGCGATCCGGATCGTCGAGGTCGCGAAACTGCCCTGGCAGGCCCATGCCGAGCGCTTCCTGCGGCTCGATGAATTCGCGCTCGAACAGTTCGACCAGCCGCTCGCGCTGGCCGGGTCGTAGCGTGTACTGGCGCAACTCGAATACGGCGTGGGCGCTCATGGGCGCCGTCCGAACAGCGTGGCGACCAGTGCCAGCAGGGTCATCCGCCGGGAGGGCTGGCGCGCGGTCGCGGGCGGCAGCGGCTGCGGCCCTTCGACCAGCCGGTTGCGCCCGGCCAGCGGGCGGTAGGCGTCGGCGATGCGATCGAGGATCGGATGCATGGTCGTCCTCCTCACGCCGCGGCCGCTTCGCCGACGCACCACGGCGGCAGCTGGGCGTGCTTGAACAGGCGATACCAGTGTTCGCGGTCGCCCGGGCCATAAAGGTCCAGCGTGCGGATCACCTCGCGTGCGAACTCCACGCTGCCCAGGTGGCTGGCGGTGATGGTGCCGCCGTCGCTGACTGCCAGGACCGAGGCGTCGTACTGCGCGCTGCCGGCGTAGCCCGGTACCTGTGCATCGATGTGGCCGGCCCAGTTGCCGGTGTGGCGGCAGCGGTCGAGCAGGCCGGCGCGGGCCAGCGCCAGCACGCCGCTGTCGATGCCGGCGACCACCGAGCCTGCGCCATGGAGTTGGCGCAACGCGGCCACCGCCGAGGCGCCTTCGCCGCGCTGCCACAGATGGCCGCCCGGCACGATGGTGAGCGCGGCGCGCGCGAAGTCGAGCTCGGCAAGGCTCAGCTCCGGCTGCACCGCCAGGCCGCCCATCGAGCGCACCGGCGCGCGGGTGAAGCCGACCGTCGCCACCTGCCAGTCGCCCGGTCGACGCACCTCGCACAGGGCCAGCGCCGCCTGCCAATCCGCAAAACCGTCGAACACCAGGAAATGGATCGTGTCGCGCATCGCGTTGCCTCCTCTGCAAGATGGGCAGGATGCGCCGGGGCTGCTGCCAGCGTGATGTCAGCAGTGGGGCAAAAGGCGGACCCCGTTATCCCGGGCTCATACCCGCAGGCCGAAGGCGAAGCACCCCGAATCCGGTTTGCCAGGCCCGGCGCGGAGGGGGCCGGGTGCGTCCCGCCATTCACGCGCACCCCGTAAAATGCCCGTTCCTTCCAGCCACGGACCCGACATGAAGCCTGTTTCGCTGATCCAGTTCCTGATCGAGGAACGCCGCGCCGGCCACATCAACGCCGAGCTCTCGCTGCTGATCGAAGTGGTCACGCGCGCCTGCAAGCGCATTGCGGTGGCCACCAGCAAGGGCGCGCTGGGCGGCGTGCTGGGCAACGCCGGCAGCGACAACGTGCAGGGCGAGGCGCAGAAGAAGCTCGACGTGATCTCCAACGAGATCCTGCTGGAAGCCAACGCCTGGGGTGGTCACCTGGCTGCCTGCGCGTCGGAGGAGATGGAGGATCCGCAGCCGATCCCGGACATGTACCCGAAGGGCAACCACCTGCTGCTGTTCGATCCGCTGGACGGCTCGTCCAACATCGACGTGAACATCTCGGTCGGCACGATCTTCTCGGTGCTGCGCTGCCCCGAGGACGTGACCGAGCCGAAGGTCGAGGACTTCCTGCAGCCGGGCACGCAGCAGCTCGCCGCCGGCTACGTGGTGTACGGCCCGGCCACGCTGTTGGTGCTGACCTTCGGCCATGGCACGCACGAGTTCACGCTCGACCGCGAGGTCGGCAGCTTCATCCTGAGCCGGCGCGACATCCGGATCCCCGAACAGACCGCCGAGTTCGCCATCAACATGTCCAACCAGCGCCACTGGGAGGCGCCGATGCAGCGCTACGTCGGCGAGCTGCTGGCCGGCAAGGAAGGCCCGCGCGGCAAGGACTTCAACATGCGCTGGGTCGCCTCGATGGTGGCTGACGTGCATCGGATCATCACTCGCGGCGGCGTGTTCTTCTATCCGCTGGACGCCAAGATCAAGGCCAAGGGAGGCAAGCTGCGCCTGATGTACGAGGCCAACCCGATGGCCTTCATCGTCGAGCAGGCCGGCGGCGCGGCCACTACCGGGCGCGAGCGCATCATGGACCTGCAGCCGACCGGCCTGCACCAGCGCGTGCCGGTGTTCCTGGGTTCGAAGGGCGAGGTGGAAGTGGCCACCCGCTACCACCGCGAGGCCGACGTCGCCTTCGCCTGAGGACAGCGGGCAGGCGCCCGTGCGCCTGCCCGGTCCCGCCCCGGTTTCGCCATCGTCCTGCCGCACGCTTCCCGCCGACTTCCCGAACTGACGACGATGGCCCGACGCCTGAGCCTCCTGCTGCTGTTGACCGTGGCCCTGGTCGGCTGCGCACCCGTGCGCAAGCCGCCGCCGGTCGCCCCGCCACCACCGCGCAAGCTGGTGGTGGGGCTGGCGCTGGGTGGCGGTGCGGCCAAGGGCTTCGCGCACATCGGCGTGATCAAGATGCTGGAAGCCAGCGGCATCCACGTCGACGTCGTTGCCGGCACCAGCGCCGGCAGCGTGGTCGGCGCGCTGTATGCCAGCGGCATGGACGCCTTCGCCATGCAGCAGGCGGCCATCTCGCTGGACGAGGCCTCGATCCGCGACGTGCGGCTGTTCAGCGGGGGCCTGGTGCAGGGGAAGAAACTGGAGGACTACGTCGATGGCCTGGTGCGCCAGCGCCCCCTCGAGCGGCTGAAGCTGCCCTTCGCGGCAGTCGCCACCGAACTGGAGACGGGCCAGCGCATGGTGTTCCGCCACGGCGACACCGGCCAGGCCGTGCGCGCCTCGTGCAGCGTGCCCGGCGTGTTCGAGCCGGTGGCGATCGGCGGACGGCATTATGTCGACGGCGGCGTGGTCAGCCCGGTCCCGGTCGACGCCGCGCGCGAGCTCGGTGCCGACTTCGTCATCGCGGTGGACATTTCCGCGCAAAGCGACGGCACGTTGCCCGACGACATGTTCGGCATCGTCGGCCGATCGGTGGTGATCATGGGCCAGCACCTGGGTGCGCAGGAACTGGCGCGCGCCGACGTGGTGATCCGCCCGCGGGTGAACGACATCGGCGCGGCCGACTTCGCGCAGAAGGAGCGCGCGATCATGGAAGGCGAGAAGGCGGCGCTGGCGGCGATGCCGCTGATCCGCGCCCGGCTGGCCGCGGCGCGGCTTGCCGTGCCGGCGATCGCCGCGCACTGACCGCACGTCCCGTCGGAGCGCACCGCTGCTGCGAACGCCGGCCCCGCGTCGCCGCGAGATTCGATGTGGTGGTCGCGCGCAGGTGCGTTCCTACGACCGCACGCTGTGACCGGCCGCACTGGAGCGACCGCCAATGCGCTGCTAGCGTGGACCCTTTCCTCGCGAGAGCGGCCCATGCCCCCTTCCCTGCGCCTCCTGCCCCTGATCACCCTGGCCCTCGCCCCGCTGGCGTCGGCTGCGCCCGGCAAGGTCGACCCACGCATCGACCAGCTGCTCGACCAGCTCGGCAAGGTCCGCGCGATCCACGCCGTGCAGCTCTCGCCCGACGGCCAGCGGCTGGCCTGGGTGGTGGACAGCCACGGCAAGCCGATGATCCAGCTTGCCCGCGCCGACGGCACCGGCGCGCACGCGGTGGCGATGGGCGACACGCCCTGCCGGCAGGAGGAGATCGCCTGGTCGCCCGACTCCCGCCGCCTCGCCTTCCTGTCCGACTGCGGCGGCAAGGCGGGCGATATGGACGTCTATACGGCCGATGTCGCCAGCCAGGCCGCTCCGCACCAGCTGGCCGACCTGCACGGCTACGCGCATGACCTGGCGTGGTCCGCCGACGGCCGCACGCTCGGCTTTCTCTATGTCGAAGGCGCCACCCGCCGCGCCAGCGCGGTAGCCGCCGCGAAGCCGCAGGTCGGCGAGGTCGGTGTCGAGGGGCTGGAGATCCAGCGTGTCGCCACGCTGCCCGCCAGCGGCGGCACGCCGGCGCTGGTCAGCCCCGCGGACAAGTACGTCTACGAGTTCAGCTGGTCGCCGGACGCCAGGCAGCTGGCCTACGTCGCGGCGCCCGCGCCCGGCGACAACAACTGGTGGATCGCCAGGCTGTACGCCCAGGATGCCCGGACCGGCGCCGCACCGCGCGTCCTGGTCGACCCGAACACCGCCGGCCCGTTGCACCGCCTGCAGCTGGCGCTGCCGCGCTGGTCGCCGGACGGCCGGCGGATCGTCTTCGTCGGCGGCCTGATGAGCGACCAGGGCGCCACCGGCGGCGACCTCTACGCGGTACCGGCCACGGGCGGCGCGACGGTCGACCTTACGCCGGGCATCCACGTCACGCCGTCGTGGTTCGCCTGGACGTCGCCCCGCACGCTGCTGGTCAGCCAGGTCAGCAACGGCCGCAGCCAGCTGGCCGACTATGCGGTCGATGCGCAACGCGCCACGCAGCAGCGCGTGCACTTTACGCTGCCGGCCAGCATCGGTGACGGCAGCGCCTCGATGGGCATGTCGCTGTCGGCCGACCACCGGCGCATCGCGTTCATGCAGAGCTCCTACACCGCCGCGGCGGAAGTCCATGCCGGTCCGCTCGGCGACGCGGCACCGCCCGCGGTCACTGCGATCAACGCCGCGCTCGCCCCGAGCTGGGGCAAGGCCGAATCGGTCGAGTGGGAACATGACGGCCGCCACGTGCAGGGCTGGCTGCTGTATCCGGCGCACTACGATCCGAAGAAGACCTATCCGATGATCGTCAGCGTGCACGGCGGCCCGTCCAGCGCCGTGATCCCGCGCTGGCCCGGCGTCGGCTACGGCAGCGTGCCGTTCTCCAACCTCGGCTACTTCGTCTTCCAGCCCAACCCGCGCGGCAGCTTCGGCCAGGGCGAGGCCTATGTGCAGGCCAACCGCAAGGACTTCGGCTACGGCGACCTGTCGGACATCCTCGCCGGCATCGACGCGATCGAGAAGAAGCTGCCGGTGGACGACAACCGGCTGGGCCTGACCGGCTGGAGCTACGGCGGCTTCATGAGCATGTTCGTGCCCACGCAGACCGACCGCTTCCACGCCGTGGTCGCCGGCGCGGGCATCGCCAACTGGCAGAGCTATTACGGGCAGAACCTGATCGACCAGTGGATGATTCCGTTCTTCGGCGCGTCCGTGTACGACGACCCGGCGGTGTACGCCAGGAGTTCGGCGATCAATTTCATCAGGCGGGTGAAGACGCCGACGCTGGTGGTGGTCGGCGATCGGGACGCGGAGTGCCCGGCGCCGCAGTCGTTCGAGTACTGGCATGCGCTGCGCGCGCAGGGCGTGCCGACCTCGCTGGTGGTGTACCCCGACGAGGGCCATCACTTCGTCGATCCGGCGCACCAGCGCGACGTGCTGCAGCGGGCACTGGAGTGGTTCGCCAGGTATCTTCCGGTCCGCTGAGCCGGTGACGCCGGGCCGGCGTTCCCCGGCCCGGCGCGCTATTTGGGCGGATCGCGCCGCTGCGTGTGCTTGACCGCCCCCAGGATCCCCAACCCGAACACCACGATCACGCCGGCACCGATCCATTGCAGCGGCACGTGCATCAACCAGGCGACATAGGCCAGGCCGCCGATCAGCACGATGATGCCGACCAGGTAGAGCGAGAACGAGGACATCGCGTGGCCTCCGTGGCGTAGGTCCATTGGAAGCAGAGCGGCTGGGCGATCACCGGCGCGTGAAGCCGTGGGCGCGGCGCCTCCGACTCCGGCCTGCGACCGGCGCCCAGGCTGATCGCCAACCCGGTCCAAACCCATTGACGCGCCGTTGCCGCCGTCCGCTCCACGCTGCGTGGGAGCAACGGAGCCCGAAGGCGTGAACGAAACCACCCGTCTGTCCCGCTACGCCCGCATCGGCGCGTTCCTGCTGCGCTATCGCAAGGCCGGCCTGTTCAGCGGACTGGAACTGGACATCCAGGAGGCGGCGCTGGCGGACGAGGAAGAGGCGTTCAGGCCGGGCCAGCCCAAGCAGTTCGTCGACGACCTCGAAGCGCTGGGACCCACCTTCATCAAGGTGGGCCAGGCGCTGTCCACGCGGCCGGACATGGTGCCTGCGCCCTACATCGCCGAACTGGAACGGATGCAGGACGACGTGGTGCCGGTGCCGGTGGCCGAGATCCGCGAGATCGTCGAGGCCGAACTGGGCGCGCGCATCGGCACGTTGTTCGCCCGCTTCGATGACCGGCCGCTGGCAGCCGGCTCGGTCGCCCAGGTGCACGCGGCCACGCTGCACGACGGCCGCGAGGTGGTGCTCAAGGTCCAGCGCCCGAACATCGCGCAGACCCTGCGCGAGGACCTGGCGATTCTGGAGAAGCTCGCCGGCGCGGCCGACCGCATGACCGACGTGGGCCGGCGCTACGGGTTCGTCGGACTGGTCAGCGAACTGCGCCACAGCCTGGCCAACGAGATCAACTTCGAGCTGGAGGCGGAGAACCTGCGCCGCTTCGCCGAGAACCTGCGCGACTACGACACGCTCTACGTGCCGCTGCCGCTGGCCGACTTCACCACCACGCGCGTCCTGACCATGCAGCGCGTGCACGGCATCAAGGTCACCCACATTCCCGCATTGCGTCGCATCGAGCATCCGCTGCACGAGCAGGCGCGCGAACTGCTGCGCGCCTATCTCGACCAGGTGTTCCTCCACGGCCTGGTACATGCCGACCCGCACCCGGGCAACGTGCTGTTGATGGAGGACCAGCGCCTGGCGCTGTTCGACCTGGGGATGGTGGTACGGCTGGTGCCGCGCACGCGCCAGTTGCTGCTCAAGCTGATGATCGGCGCCATATCCGGCAACGGCGACCAGGTCGGCGACATCAGCGAAACGATGGGCACCGCGCTGGAGGACTTCCGCCGCAATCTTTACCGGCGCCAGGTTGAGCAGCTGATCGCCAGCTACGTCGGCCTGCACAACTCGAGCCGGCAGTTTTCCGAGGGCCGGCTGGTGCTGGAGCTGGCCCGCGTGGGCGCTTCCTGCGGCCTGCGCCCGCCGGCGGAACTCTCCATCCTGGGCAAGACGCTGCTCAATCTGGAGGCGGTCACCAGCGCACTCGATCCGACCATCGACACCCGCAGCGTGGTCGAGCAGCACCTGCAGCAAGTGCTCAGGCGACAGGCCCTGGGCACGCTGTCCCCGGCCAACCTCGCGACGGAGTGGCTGGACATGCAGGAGCTGGCGCGCCATACCCCGCAGCACGTGGCGGCGATCTTGCGCACGCTGGCGCAGAACCGCCTGCGCGTGCGCGTGGACGGGCTGGAAGAGTCGCACATGATGGAAAGCCTGCAGAAGATCGCCAACCGGATCAGCACCGGGGTGATCGTGGCAGCTCTGGTGATCGGCGGCGCGCTGACCTCGCGCATGGACAGCGGCCCGAGGCTGTTCGGGCTACCGATCCTGGCGGTGCTGTTCATCGCGGTGGCAACGGTACTGGGCCTGAGCCTGGTGGTCAGCGCGCTGCGCCGCGACGGCAAGGTGGAGCGGGCCGCCAACCCGCCGCCGGACTAGAGCGACTCGTCAAAACAACGAGCCTTGCGGCGAGGCCATGCGCGGCGGCACGAAGCGCGAGGTATCCAGCTCCAGTCCGCGCGCGCGACCGAAGCCGTGCCGGCGGCACGCCACCTCGAAGCGCCGCTTGAGCAGCTGCGCGAATACGCCTTGCCCGCGCATGCGCGTGCGGAAGTCGCTGTCGTAGTCGCGTCCGCCATTCATCTGCTGGATCAGGCTCATCACGTGCTCGGCGCGCTGCTGCGCGTGCAGCGCCAGCCACTCGCGGAACAGCGTCTTCAGCTCGTAAAGCAGCCGCACCACGGTGTAGCCGGCACAGCTGGCCCCCGCGGCATGTGCCTGCTCCAGCACCGCTTCCATGTCGCGGTCGTTGAGCGCGGGAATGATCGGCGCGACCAGTACGCCGACCGGCACGCCGGCCCCGGCCAGCGCTTCGATCGCCCGGATGCGCCGGTGCGGCGCGCTGGCGCGCGGCTCGAGCTTGGCCGCCAGGTGGTTGTCCAGCGAATTGACCGAGATGAACACCTGCACCAGCCGGTCGCGCGCCATCGCGGCCAGCACGTCCAGGTCGCGCTCGATCAGTGCGTTCTTGGTGACGATGGTGCAGGGATGGCGGCACTCGGCCAGCAGTTCCAGCGCGGCGCGGGTCAACCGCCAGCGCTTTTCCACCGGCTGGTAGGGGTCGGTGTTGCTGCCGATGTTGATCGGGCTGGGCACGTAGCCGCGCTTTCCCAGCTCCGCGCGCAGCACCTCGGCAAGATTGCCCTTGGCGCGCAGCCGCGTTTCGAAGTCGAGGCCGGGCGAGAGGTTGAGGTAGCTGTGCGAAGGCCGCGCGTAGCAGTAGATGCAACCGTGCTCGCAGCCGCGGTAGGGGTTGATGGCCTGGTCGAAGGCAATGTCCGGCGAGTCGTTGCGGCTGATCACGCTGCGCGCGCGTTCCTCGGTGACTTCGGTGCGTGGGCGGGGCGCGTCGGCATCCAGCAGCAGGCTTTGCCAGCCGTCGTCCTCGGCATGACGGCGCACGCTCTCGAACCGCCCTTCCGGATTGGAAGCGGCGCCCCGGCCCTTGATGGCGTGCGGCGGTGGTTCGGACATCGGTCCAATTTAGCGCGCCGGCGTCTCAGGCAACGCGACCCCACGCAGCTTTGCGCGGGCGAAGCTACACTCGGACGTCCAAACCTTGCGTCCACCGAGGAGATGTCCCCATGTCCACGCTCCATCCGGTCCAGGCTGCCTTCGCCGCCAAGGCGCGCATCGACAGGGCCGAGTACGAGCGGCTGTATGCCGAGTCGATGCGCGACCCGGAGGGCTTCTGGGCGAAGGTGGGGCAGCGCCTGGACTGGGCAAAGGCGCCCACGCAGGTCAAGGACGTGTCCTTCGATCCGGCCGACCTGCACATCCGCTGGTACGGCGACGGCACGCTCAACGTGGCGGCCAACTGCCTGGACCGGCATCTCGCCGAGCGCGGCGACAAGACCGCGATCATCTTCGAAGGCGACGACCCGAACGAATCGCGCCGCATCAGCTACCGCGAGCTGCACGCGGAAGTGTGCAAGTTCGCCAACACCCTGAAGCACCTGGGCGTGGCCAAGGGCGATCGCGTGGCGATCTACCTGCCGATGATTCCGGAGGCGGCCATCGCGATGCTGGCCTGCGCCCGCATCGGCGCGATCCACTCGGTCGTGTTCGGCGGCTTCTCGCCCGATTCGCTGGCTGGGCGCATCGCCGACTCGCAATGCAAGCTGGTGGTGACCGCCGACGAGGGCGTGCGCGGCGGCAGGAAGATCCCGCTGAAGACGAACGTCGACGAGGCGCTGGAGCGCCCCGGCACCAGCAGCGTGGAAACGGTCGTGGTGGTGCGCCGCACCGGCGCCGCGGTGGCGATGCAATCGCCGCGCGACCGGTACTGGCACGTGCTGATGGACGGCCAGGGCGCCGACTGCCCGGCCGAACCGGTGGAAGCCGAGCACCCGCTGTTCATCCTCTACACCTCCGGTTCCACCGGCAAACCCAAGGGCGTGCTGCATACCTCCGGCGGCTACCTGGTTTTCGTCAGCTACACGCACGAATGCGTATTCGATCTGCGCGAGGACGACGTCTACTGGTGCACGGCCGACGTGGGCTGGGTCACCGGCCACAGCTACGTGGTGTACGGCCCGCTCGCCAACGGCGCGACCACGGTGATGTTCGACGGCGTCCCTAGCTACCCCGATTGCAGCCGCTTCTGGCAGGTGATCGACAAGCATCGGGTGACGCTGTTCTACACCGCGCCCACGGCGATCCGCGCGCTGATGCGCGAGGGCGAGGCGCCGGTGAAGAAAACCTCGCGCGCAAGCCTGCGCCTGCTCGGCACGGTGGGCGAGCCGATCAATCCGGAGGCCTGGGAATGGTACTGGCGCGTGGTCGGTGACGAGCGCTGCCCGGTGGTGGACACCTGGTGGCAGACCGAGACCGGCGGCATCCTGATCACGCCGCTGCCGGGCGCGGTCGACGCCAAGCCCGGCTCGGCCACGCTGCCCTTCTTCGGCATCGAGCCGGCGATCGTCGATGCCGGCGGGCAGGTGCTGGCGGGCGCGGCCGAGGGCAATCTGTTGATCACCGATTCCTGGCCGGGCCAGATGCGCACGGTCTACGGCGACCACCAGCGCTTCATCGACACCTACTTCAGCGCCTATCCGGGCAACTATTTCACCGGCGATGGCGCGCGTCGTGACGCGGACGGCTATTACTGGATCACCGGCCGCGTGGATGACGTGATCAATGTCTCGGGCCACCGCATCGGCACCGCCGAGGTCGAAAGCGCGCTGGTAGCGCATCCGAAGGTGGCGGAGGCGGCGGTCGTCGGCTGCCCGCACGAGATCAAGGGCCAGGGCATCTACGCCTACGTTACCCTGGTCGCTGGCGAGGACGGCAGCGAGGAGCTGCGCAAGGAACTGGTGGCCTGGGTGCGCAAGGAGATCGGTCCGATCGCCACGCCTGATTACCTGCAATGGGCGCCGTCGCTGCCCAAGACGCGCTCGGGCAAGATCATGCGGCGCATCCTGCGCAAGATCGGCGAGAACCAGCCCGAGGCGCTGGGCGATATTTCCACCCTGGCCGATCCGAGCGTGGTGCAGAAGCTCGTGGACGAGCGGCTGGTCAGGTAGCTGCTTGCAAGAGCGCCCCTGGGGCGCGGCCGCCGGCAGCGTGGTCGGGCCCAAGGCTCTCGAAAAAATCCGGTAGCTTCGTCGCGCCGCCGGCTGATGCTACCGTCCGTGGATGCCGATTCCGCCTACCGACGTTCCTGCCGTTGCGGCCCAGCTGGATGACCAGACGCTGCACGTGTGGCGTCTGTCCTACGATGCCGGCCGCCGCCGCGCGCCGCTGGTGGCGCTGCTCGGAAGCTATCTCGGCGTGTCCCCCGATGCCGTCCAGCTGGTCGACGGGCCTTATGGGCGACCGCACCTCGCGCCCGCGCAGGCGGGCGCGCTGGAGTTCAACTGGTCGCATAGCGGCGACTGCGCCCTGGTGGCCCTCGCTCGCCGTGTCGCGCCCGGGATCGACGTGGAGCGCCTGCGCCCGCGACCCCGTGCGCTGGAGCTCGCGAAGCGCTATTTCCATCCCGTCGAGGCCGCGTGGCTGGCCGCGCAGCCGGTCGACCAGCGCGATGAAGCGTTTCTCGCACTGTGGACCGCCAAGGAAGCCGTGTTGAAGGCGCTCGGACGTGGCCTGGCGTTCGGCCTGCACCGGCTGGAAATCGGCCTGGACACGGGCGATCCGGAACTGCTGCAGCTGGCGAACGAGGACGCCGGCGCCTGGCAATTGCATTCGGTGGACGCAGGTCCCGGGCACAGGGCAGCCATCGCGTGGCGGGGTCCGTCCCGCGGCATCCGGCAGTGGGTACTTGCCGACGCCGGTTGATCGGCGCAGTGTTTCCGGTCCCTAGTTCCGCTCAACGGCGTCCATGACCCTGCTCAGCGTCAACCTCAACAAGATCGCCGTGCTGCGCAACTCCCGCGGCGGCACCGAACCGGACATCCTGCGCGCCGCGCATACCTGCATCGAAGCGGGCTGCGGCGGCATCACCGTGCACCCGCGGCCCGACCTGCGCCATGTGCGCCCCGACGACGTGCGCGCGCTGGCCGCGATGCTGCGTGGCAAGGTCGAGTACAACATCGAAGGCAACCCTTTCGCGCCCGCCCGTGGCCTGTATCCGGGACTGGTCGCGCTGGCCCGCGAGGTACGTCCCGCGCAGGTCACGCTGGTGCCCGACAGCGACGGCCAGATCACCTCCGACCATGGTTTCGATCTCGCCGTCGACTGCGAACGGCTGCGCCCGCTGGTGGCGGAGCTGCGCGAGATCGGTTGCCGGGTGAGCCTGTTCGTGGACGTCGGAACCAAGGGCTTCGAACAGGCGGTGGCGATCGGTGCAGAGCGCATCGAGATCTACACCGGTCCGTATGCCGAAGCGTTCGCCGAAGGCGACGCCCGCGATGCCCTGGCCGCCTGCGCGGACACCGCACGGCGAGCGCAGCAGGCGGGGTTGGCGGTCAACGCCGGACACGATCTCAACCAGGCCAACCTGGGCGGCTTCAAGGCAGCCATTCCGGGCCTGGCCGAAGTATCGATCGGGCATGCCCTGATCGGCGAGGCGTTGTACAACGGGCTGGCGTCGACGGTGCGACGGTACCTGCAAATCCTGCGCTGAACGCTCGAGGCTTTCCGCCGGATGGATTTCAGCCCACCGCACGCTGGCGAATCAGCGAAGGTGGGCTGAAGCCCACCCTACCGCCTTGCGGGACCTTCGCGCCGAGCATGCGCTCTTCCAAAAGCAAAACCCCCGCTTGCGCGGGGGTTTGCCGGTAGCGTTGATCCGCCTGAGATCATTGCGCCTCGGTGAAGCCGATCTTGGTCAACCCGTAGCTCTTGGCGTCGGCCAGCACACGGGCGACCGACTCGTAAGCCACGCCGTCGTCCGCATTGATCTGGATTTCCGGCTGGTTGGTCTGCTGCGCGATGACCGCCATCTGTGCCTTCAGGCCCAGCTCGTCGACCGGCGTGTCGTTCCAGTACAGCGCGCCGGCGCGATCGATCTTGAGCCGGATGGGCTCGAGCGGATTTTCCGGCTGGACGATGTTGGGGTTCGGTTGCGGCAGGTCGATCTTCACCTTATGGGTGAGCATCGGCGCCGTGATCATGAAGATGATCAAGAGCACCAGCATCACGTCGACCAGCGGCGTGACGTTGATGTCGGCCATCGGGCCGCTGGTGTTTCCGGAACTGAAAGCCATCGTCCTACTCCTTGCCGGTCGTCATGAAGCCGACATGGACCATGCCTGCTGCCTTCGCGTCGGTAAGGATCTTGCGGACGTACTTGTACTCCGTGTCCTTGTCCGCGCGAAGCTGGATTTCCGGCTGCGGCGTCTTGGACGCCGCCACCGCGAACTGTGCCTTCAACTCCGCCTCGGTCACCTCGGCGTCGTTGAGGTACATCGATCCATCCTGCTTCAGGGCCACATCCATGGGTTCAACGTAGCCGGTATCGGGCGCCTTGGGATTGGCGTTCGGCAACGGCACGATGATCCGGTGCGACATCAGCGGCGCGGTGATCATGAAGATGATCAGCAGCACCAGCATCACGTCGACCAGCGGCGTGACGTTGATTTCCGACATCGGGCCGCCGGAATTGCCTCCGGTACTCATTGCCATGGGTCAAGCCTCACTTCTGGGTCGGCGCCACGCCTTCGACACGCGAACCGGTGGCGAAGAAGTCGTGCAGGTCGTGCGCGAACTCGTCGAACTGCGCGTAGGTCATGCGGTTCGAGCGGTTGAAGAAGTTGTACGCGAGCACGGCCGGGATCGCGGTGAACAGACCGAACGCGGTCATGATCAGCGCCTCACCCACCGGACCGGCCACCGCTTCCATCGAGGCGTTGCCCGACGCGGAGATCTTGATCAGCGCGTGGTAGATGCCCCACACGGTACCGAGCAGACCGATGAACGGTGCGGACGAGCCGACGGTGGCGAGCAGCGTCATGCCACCTTCCAGTCGCAGGCTCTCGCGGGCCACCGCCTGGCGCAGGGCGCGGTCGATGAACTCCGAGCGGCTCAGCGATTCGGCCAGGCGGCCACCACCGACGGCGGCCGCAGTGGCCTGCTGGTGGTGGGCGACCGCCGAGGCGGCGTCCAGCGCGATCTTCGAGAAGGGTTCGCCCTTGGGCTGGGCTTCCAGCTCACGGATCGCTTCCTGCGTCGAGGCGGTGTTCCAGAAATTGGAAATCACCTTCTCGGCGCGCGAGCGGACCATGGCGTTGCGGATCGCGTTGGCGATGATGAAGTACCAGGATGCGAAGGACATCACCACGAGCGTGATGAACACGATCCAGCCGAGCGGGTCGAAGTTGTGGATCAGGTCCCCGAAACCCATGTGCTTCATGGCTTCGGCGTTCGAGGTGCCGCCTTGGGTCGGTGCAGTTTGTAGGAACATCATGACGCTACCTTTAGAGATGTCAGGCGTGAACTGGTGGACTGTAACCTTCGGTTACAGCTGGTTGAGATTCCAGGCGACGGGAACGCGAACGTAGCCTTCGGTCTTCTGACCATTCTTGATGGCCGGATTGAAGCGCCATTTCCTGGCCGCTTCAATCGCCGCGCGATCCAGCTCGCGATAGCCACTGGAGGTCTCGACCTTGATGTCCTTGGGGCTACCGTCCGTGCCCACCAGGATCAACAGCGTAGTCGTGCCCTCGTGACGCTGGCGAATCGCCTGCGGCGGATAGCGGGGCTGAATGCGGTTGTTGTAGCTGATGTCCTGGCTGGCCGTGATATCCGAAGGCGGCGCCGGGGGAGCCGGCGGCGCCGGCGGCGGGGCCGGGATCGGATTGGTCGTCGCTTCCTCCACGGCCGGCGGCGGAGCCGGCGGCGGCGGGGTCGGCGGCGGCGTCACCTGCTGGATGATTTTCGGCGGCGGCTGCTTCGGCGGTTCCGGCGGCGGCGGCGGCGGGGGCGGCGGCGGCGGCGGCGGCTCGATGAAGTTCACCTGGACGATGCGCTCCTTCTTCGCCTGATCCTGCTTCGGAGGCGCCGGCGGCGCGATCAGCAGCAGGAATGCAAACGAATGCAGCGCGATGGCAACAGCCAACGCCCAGGTGCGCCTCCAACTGAACGGCGCGCGGCCGGTTTCTTCGTTACTCGAGGCCATCTGTCACTTTCTGGAGCTAGTCAATCGGGAAAGGCGGGGTCGCAGCATCGAACGGCAAATCTCGACCCAACAGGGTGACATCTGCCACTGGACATGCGCGGGAAAAGGGTTCTCAACGGTACAACAGGCCATGGCGTTTGTATAGCACCCGTGAGGCCGCCAAATGGACGTCCATCCGGCCTCGCGGATGCGTTCGCCAGAGCCCTTACTTGCCGGCTCCTGCCTGCTTCAGCCAGGCCTTTGCCTTGGCGGCGGTCTCCGGATCCTGCGCCGCCTGCTTCATGGCGGTGATGGCGCCCGGCTTGTTCTTGAGGCCGCGCTCGGCCTCGGCCAGCATCATGTAGGCCGTGCCCTTGTGCTGCACGCCCTTGTCGATGGCCTGCTTGATGAGCGTCCTGGCGTCGCTGTATTTCTGCTGGCCCAGCAACAGCTGGCCGGCGCGCAGCGCAGCCTCGCCGTCGCTAGCCATTGGGATCGCCTTTTTGTACGCGGCGATCGCCTTGGACTCGTCACCGGCGATATAGGCGGCATCGCCAAGCAGCTTCTGGTTGTCGTAGCTGGAGGACACCACGCCCTTGGCCATGCCGTCTTCAAGCGCCGCCTCGGCCTTCTTCGCGCCCGGCTTGGGGTCGTCGCTGTTCTGGCCGGTGATCAGATAGAGCTTGGCCAGGTTCACGTACTGCTTTTCGTCCTTCAGGTTGCCGCTGGCGCGCACCTTCTCCATCAGGTCGATGGCTTCCGGGTACTTCTGCGCCTGCATCAGCACGGCCACCGCGTTGTTCATGGCGGTCGAATCGTTCGGGTTCGCTGCCAGTTGCTGCTGGGCGAGCTGCGCGGCCTGGTCGGACTGGCCCGACTCGGAATAGGCCGCCATCAGGATCTGGTTCCACGAGCTCTCCGGCTTGTCAGTCATCGACATCGCCTTCTTCATCGCGGTGATCGCTTCGGGGTACTTCTCCAGGCGGTAGTAGGCGTTGCCTTCAAGCGCATAGGACTCGGCCGTCTCGCGCTTACCCTCGGTGCGCCACTTCTCGACGGTGTCGATCGACTGCTGGTACTGCTCGTCGGCAAGGTAGAACTGGGCCAGTTCGTACTCAAGCTGGAAGAACGTGTCGTTCGGCAGCACGCCGATGTCCAGCGCCTGCTTGAGCGAGCTGATGGCGCCCTTCAGGTCGCCGTCGTTGTACTTGAGATTGGCGATTCCCTGCAGCGCGAGCGACTTGGCGTACTTGCTGTCGGCGTCCTGGGCAATCGGCTGCAGCAACTGCATCGCCTTCGCCTTGTCGCCGGCGTTGACCGCCTCGAGACCCTCGTTGAGCGCCTTCTGCTCCTTCTCGCTCTTGAGGTCGAGCTTGGGTTCCTCGCGAGTGGCATTCGGGTAGAGCGCCTGCTTGGTGTCCTTGGAAGCCTGGTCGCCATGACGGTCACGAGCGATCGCCGGGCTGCTGACCAGCGCCAACGCGAGCGCGGTGCCGCTCAACAGCTTGAGGAAGGGAACATGCTTCATGGCAGTCCTCATGTAAGGTTTTTCGCACAAGCAGTGCGGGGGATCGTTGAGCGTACCGCGAGCAGGCAGGCGATAACAAGTCGCACTGCCACATGGAAGCGCTAGGCAAATCAATAGCTTGCAGCTACGTTGCCATGCCGGATGAAAATTTTCCGGCAAATTCATGTCATGACGGGGAAGAGGTCGCTAACGCCGATTGAAGCGCGCCTGCGCTGTGGCTTTGGTGAACGTATTATTACGCTAGCTGACGCGATCAAAGAAAACGCCGCCGCGCGGAACGCGGCAGCGTCGGGTTCAGATGTCCAGATTGGCGACCTTGAGCGCGTTCGCCTCGATGAAGTCGCGACGCGGTTCGACCGCCTCCCCCATCAGCATCGAGAACATCTGGTCGGCGGCGATCGCATCCTCAACGCCTACCTGCAGCATGCGCCGGGTTTCCGGGTTGACGGTGGTCTCCCACAGCTGCTCCGGATTCATTTCGCCCAGACCCTTGAAGCGCTGGATGCTGCGGCCCTTCTTGGCCTCGTCCAGCAACCAGGCACGGGCCTCGGCGAAGGAAACGACGCCGCGCGACGCATTGCCCCGCCGCACCACCGCCTCGGGCTGGATCAGGCCGGACAGCTGCTGGCTGACGGTCAGGATGGGGCGGAACTCCGCGCTGGCGAAGAACGGTTGCGGCAGCAGCCAGGTATGCGACAGGCCGTGCTGCTCGCGCACCACTTCGATCGCGGCCGGCTGCTGTTCGTGTGCCGGGCGCAGGGCCAGCCGGTAGCGCGGCTTGCCCAGGCCACTGGCCGCCAGGCGGCCGGACAGCACCTCCAGCCAGCTCTTCATCGCCAACTCGTCCGTCCACAACGCCGGGCCGATCGGCGGATGCTCAAGCATGGCCGAAAGCACGTTCGCGTCGAAGCGATGACCTAGTCGCTCGATCTGGTCCAGTGCCGTCTGGTAGTCGCGCAGCAGCTTTTCCAGCCGCTCGCCGTTGATCGCCGGCGCATGCGGGTCGGCCACCAGTTCGGCACCGTCCACGGCGCTGGAGATCAGGTAGGCATTGAGCGCCGCATCGTCCTTCAGATACAGCTCCTGCTTGCCCTGCTTGAGCTTGTAGAGCGGAGGCAGGCCGATGTAGACGTGTCCGCGCTCGATCAGTTCGGGCATCTGGCGGTAGAAGAAGGTCAAGAGCAGCGTGCGGATGTGCGAGCCGTCCACGTCCGCATCGGTCATGATGATGATGTGGTGGTAGCGCAACTTGTCCGGGTTGTACTCCTCCTTGCCGATGCCGGTGCCCAGCGCGGTGATCAGCGTGCCGACCTCGGCCGAGGACAGCATCTTGTCGAAGCGCGCCTTCTCGACGTTGAGGATCTTGCCCTTCAGCGGCAGCACCGCCTGGGTCTTGCGGTTGCGGCCCTGCTTGGCCGAGCCGCCGGCCGAATCACCCTCGACCAGGAACAGCTCGCACAGCGCGGGGTCCTTCTCCTGGCAGTCGGCCAGCTTGCCCGGCAGGCCGGCGATGTCCAGCGCACCCTTGCGGCGCGTCATCTCGCGCGCCTTGCGGGCGGCCTCGCGAGCGCGAGCCGCGTCGACCACCTTCGAGGCAATCGATTTGGCCTCGTTGGGATGCTCCAGCAGGAACTCGCCGAGCTTCTCGTTGACGGCCTGCTCGACCGCCGTCTTGACCTCGGAGGAGACCAGTTTGTCCTTGGTCTGCGAGGAGAACTTCGGATCGGGCACTTTTACCGAGAGCACCGCGATCAGGCCCTCGCGCATGTCGTCGCCCGACAGCGTGACCTTGGCGTTCTTGGCCAGCCCCTCTTTCTCGATGTAGTTCTGCAGCGAGCGGGTCAGTGCCGCGCGGAAGCCGGTCAGGTGGGTGCCGCCGTCGCGCTGCGGGATGTTGTTGGTGAAGCAGAACATCGTCTCCTGGTAGGAGTCGGTCCACTGCATCGCCAGTTCGATCGTAATGCCGTCCTGCTCGGCAGACAGGCTAATCACGTTCGGATGCAGCGCGGTCTTCAGCTGAGCCAGATGCTGCACGAACGAGCGGATACCGCCTTCGTAGGCGTAGGTATCGTGGCGCCCTTCGCCTCGCTCGTCCTTCAGGTCGATGGTGACGCCCGAGTTCAGGAACGCCAGCTCGCGCAGGCGCTTGGCCAGCACGTCGTAATGGAACTCGATGTTGGAAAAGGTCTCGGTGCTGGGCAAGAAGCGCACGATGGTGCCGCGACGGGTGGAGTCACCCACCTCCTTCAGCGGATACAACGGCTCGCCCAACGAGTATTCCTGCTGATATTCCTTGCCATCGCGGTGGATGGTCAGCCACAGGTGCGAGGACAACGCGTTGACCACCGAGACGCCCACGCCATGCAGGCCGCCCGACACCTTGTACGAGTTGGCGTCGAACTTGCCACCGGCATGCAGCACGGTCATCACCACTTCGGCGGTGGAGCGGCCCTCCTCCGGGTGGATATCCACCGGGATGCCGCGGCCGTTGTCGCTCACGCTGACCGAGCCGTCGTCGAGGATGGTGACGATGACGTGGTCGCAATATCCGGCGAGGGCTTCGTCGATCGCGTTGTCGACCACCTCGAACACCATGTGGTGCAAGCCGGTGCCGTCATCCGTGTCGCCGATGTACATGCCCGGGCGCTTGCGCACCGCTTCCAGGCCTTTGAGAACCTTGATGTTGCTCGAATCGTAGGATGCGTTCATGCCCTGCCCGTTGCTGCGCTGCCCCACCACCGACGAGCGTCGGCGAGGGAAAAGCCATCAGGGAATTATAGCAGAGGGCGGATTTGCCCCTGTTCCACGTGGAACATGCGGCACGCGCGGGACTGGAGGGAGGCCGGGCATTCGGTCCCCGTGACCAGCACCTGGGCGCCCACGGCTGCCAGGCGCTCGACGACCGCGGCCTGGTGCGCCAGGTCGAGTTCCGAGGCAAGGTCGTCCAGACAGACGACCGGCCAATCGCCGCGGTAGTCGGCATGAAGCTCGGCCTGAGCGAGCAGGCAGGTGAGTGCCGTCAACTTTTCCTGACCCCGTGAGAGGTGCTCACGTAGAGGTGCATGCTCGAACGAGAGCGACCAATCAGCGCGGTGCACACCCGCCGTCGTATGGCCTCGCGCCAGATCCCGGCCCCGCTGTTCGGCCAGCACATCGGCCAGCCCCACATCCTCGGTCCAGCCTCTGCGGTACCGCAGAGCGACGTGGCCGAGTTCAGGCAACAGGGAGCCTGCGACGATTCTCAGCATCGGCAACAAGCGCTCAAGGTATTTTTGGCGATAGCCATCGATGATGGCCGCCATGTCCCCCAACTCGCGCTCCCACGGCGCATAGAGCGCGTCCGGGCCAGGGGTTCCCACGCGCAACAGCGCGTTGCGCTGCTTCAAGGCGCGCTGATATCGACGCCATGCTCCGAGGAAGTCCTGTTCCACGTGGAACACGCCCCAGTCGAGGAAGCGCCTGCGCTCGTCGGCCGCACCAGCAATCAGCGCGTGGGACCCTGGCTCGAAACACACCACCGCGCAGGCCTGCACAAGCAAACCCAGCGGTACGTCTCCGCCATCCAGGCGGGCCTCCCATCGGGCACTTTCCCGCCCCAGCCCCAAGCGCCGCGGGAGGCCATCGCTTCCAAGGATCTCCGCGAAAACGGCAAGCGATGGGGCACCGCGCTGCGTCAGCGCTTCGCGGGCCCCGCTCCGGAACGAGCGACCATGCGACAGGAGATAGGCCGCCTCCAGAACGCTCGTTTTCCCGGCCCCATTGGGCCCGACGAAGAGGTGGATGCCCTCGCCCAACTCCACCGACACGTCGGTCAGGCAGCGCAACCCCTGGATGCGCAGGCGCTCGAACTTCATACGGAACCCCGCAACGAACAACGCCGGAGCGTCTTGCGACGGCTCCGGCGTTGCAGGGCGACCTTACGTCGTCCGACCCTCATGCGGTCACAGCCGCAGGGGCATGATCACGTGGCGCGAAAGATCGTTGTCGTCCTCCTGCACCAGACAGCTGGACTGCGCATCACGCAAATTCAGGCGGGCACGCTCGCCCTTCAGCGCGGCCAACGCATCGAGCAGGTAGCCCACGTTGAAGCCCACGGCAAGATCAGAAACCACCGTGTCGGCTTCGACTTCCTCGACTGCTTCTTCCTGCTCCGGATTGTGCGCCACGATTCGCAGCTTGCCGGGGGAAAGCTCGAGTTTCACGCCACGGTATTTCTCGTTCGACAAGATGGCCGCACGTTGCAGCGCACCGCGCAGCACCTCGCGATCCAGCGTCGCGCGCTTGTCGGCGCCCAGCGGAATCACCGCCTCGTAATCCGGGAACCGGCCATCAATAAGCTTGGACGTGAACACCACATCGCCGCGGCGCACGCGTAGATGGTTGCGGCCGAACTCCAGCTCCACCTGCCCGTCGCCGGTTTCGAACAGGCCGACCAGCTCGTTCACGCCCTTGCGCGGGATGATGATCTGACGCCGGGCAGCGACCTTGCTCTCGAGCTTGGTCTCCTTGAGCGCCAGGCGATGGCCATCGGTGGCAACGCATCGAAGCGTGTGCTCCTGCAGGTCCAGCAACATGCCGTTCAAGTAATAGCGAACGTCCTGGTTGGCCATGGCGAAGGCCGTGCGCTCCATCAGGTCGCGCAGTACTTCCTCGGGCAGGCTAACGCGTTCGACCAGCTCGATTTCGTCGATGGTCGGAAACTCGCTGGCCGGCAGCGTGGCCAGGGTGAAACGGCTGCGCCCGGCGGTCATGGCCACGCGGTCGCCGTTGAGCTTGAGGTCGATGCGTACGCCGTCGGGCAATGCGCGCACGATGTCGAAGAGCTTGCGGGCTGGGATGGTGATTTCGCCATCGCCCAACTGCTCCGCGGCCGTGGTGGCAACCATCTCCACTTCGAGGTCCGTGCCGGTCAGCGATACGCGGCCATCAACAACTTTAACCAGCAGGTTGGCAAGTACCGGCAAGGTTTGCCGCCGTTCGACCACGCCCACCACCTGCTGCAGCGGCTTGAGCAACGCTTCTCGTTGGATGCTGAATTGCATGAGTGGGCTTCCCCTAACTGCTGTTCTGTTTTTTAAAAGAAGTACGGTAGTAGTAGTTGGCGCGGTGGATATCTTTTATTTTTTGTCTTTCCCTTTGAAATCAAGGGATTGCATGCATTCTCGCCTGTGCCCAACCGTGCTGCCCGGTTGTGGGTCGATTGTGGATAAATTCAGTCGCCGAGTCATCCACCTATTATCCACAGCTTGGGCCATGGCTTTTCAAGCGCTTAGCCGGTCAGCACGCGAATGAGCTGCTCCCAGTCCTGCCGCATGCGTGCGTCGGTCTCGCACAGCTTCCTGATGGTGCGGCAGGCGTGCAGGACAGTAGTGTGGTCGCGCCCGCCGAACGCCTCGCCGATCTCCGGCAAACTGTGCTCGGTGAGCTCCTTGGACAGCGCCATCGCGATCTGCCGCGGCCGCGCCAACGAACGCACGCGTCGCTTGGACAACAGGTCCTGCAGGCGCACGTTGAAATACTCGGCGGTGATCTTCTGGATATTGGGCACCGTCACCGCCTGGGCGTGGGTGGCCAGCAGGTCGCGCAGTGTTTCCTCGGCAAAGTCGGTGGTGATGGGCTTGCCGTAGAAGTTGGCGCGCGCGGCGAGCGTGTTGAGCGCGCCTTCCAGGTCACGCACGTTGGAGCGGATGCGCTTGGCCAGCAGCATCGCCACGTTCTCGCTCACCGCCACGCCCTTATCCTGCGCCTTGGACAGCAGGATCGCCGCGCGCGTCTCGAAGTCCGGTGGCTCGATCGCCACCGAGAGGCCCCAGCCCAGGCGCGACTTCAGGCGCGGCTCGAGCTTGTCCACCTCCTTCGGGTAACGGTCGCAGGTCAGGATGATCTGCTGCTTGGATTCGAACAAGGCGTTGAAGGTGTGGAAAAACTCCTCCTGCGTGGTGTCCTTGCCGGCGAAGAACTGGATGTCGTCGATCAGCAGCGCATCGACCGAACGGAAGCGCTGCTTGAACTGGTCCATGTTCTTGGTGCGCAGCGCCTCGATCATGGCGCCGACGAACTGCTCCGAGCGCAGGTACATCACCTTGCAGCCACCGTTGCGCTCGCGCATCAGGTTGCCGGCGGCGTGCATCAGGTGGGTCTTGCCCAGGCCGGTTCCGCCGTAGAGCAGCAGCGGGTTGTAGGCGCGGCCGGGGTTCATCGCCACCTGCATGGCGGCGGCCTTGCCTAGTTGGTTCGACTTGCCCTCGACGAAGGTCTCGAAGGTGTAGTGAGGATCCAGGTTGTGCGGGAACACCGGCGCGGGCGCTGCCGTTTCCACGGCCGCGGCCTTGGGTGTGGCGGCAGGCCGCGCGGGGCGCGGCGAGCTGGAGCCCACCTCGATGCGCACCGGGCAATCGCGCCCGGCCAGCTGCCCCAGCACCGTCTCGATCCGCGCCAGGAAGCGCTCGCGCACCGTCTCGAGCGTGTACGGGTTGGGCGCGAACAGCTGCACGCCGGCGTCATCCTCGCGAGCCTGCAGCGGCATGAGCCAGGTATGCAGCTCCTCGGCGCTCAGCTCGCTTTCCAGACGCTCAAGGCAGCGCCGCCACAAATCACTCATTGGGATAATTCTTGACCGACGAAGGGGCGCCCGGAAGCGCAGGGTGGACCGGCAAGTCTAGCAGCCAACCCCCAGCATATCCCCAGCGATGTCCACAGGCCGCATCAGGGCGGTTTGACAGCGCCTCCACACAGGCTCCATAATTTCCAACCTTTTTGTCGACTTATCTTCTGGAGCTAAAGCCATGAAGCGGACCTTCCAGCCGAGCAAGCTCAAGCGCGCCCGCACCCACGGCTTCCGTGCCCGCATGGCGACCGCCGACGGCCGCAAGGTGCTCAACGCCCGTCGCGCCAAGGGTCGCAAGCGCCTCATCCCGTAAGCGGCGTCACCGTCATGCCTGCCGCCGGCCTGCCGCGCGACGCGCGGGTTCGCCGTGCCGGCGACTTCGCCGCTCTGCGTCAAGCCAGCGGCCGCCTCGGCGGCCGCTGTTTTTCTGTGCGCTGGCGCCCGAACGGACTCGACCACGCCCGACTGGGCCTGGCCATATCCAAGCGCGTGTCCAAGCGCGCGGTCGAGCGCAACCGGATCAAGCGGCTGGTGCGCGAATCGTTCCGCCGCGCCCGCCTCGAATTGCCGCCGATCGACTTGGTCGTGATGGCGCGCGAAGCGGCTGCCACCGTCCCCGGCGCGGAACTGCTGATCGAACTCGACGCCCTGTGGCGCCGGCTGCCGCCGTTGAAGCCCATCGAAGGCACCGGCACAATCGCGTGTTGACCTCTTTTTTCTCCTGTCCCTCCGCGGCTCAAGCTCGCGGTGCCACCGGAATTGCCCCGCGATGAACCAGACGCGCACGTTTCTCCTGTTTGCCCTGATGGCCGTGGCCTATCTCTTGTGGATGGCCTGGGAGAAGGACTACGCGCCGGCCCCGGCGCCGACCGCCCCGGTCGCCGCAACCAGCGCGGACGCGCCGGCGGCGGATCACTCCGTGCCCGGCGTCGCCGCTACCGCCATCCCGGCGATCGCCAGCGGCGTGCCGACCAGTGTGGCCGCCGGCCAGCTGATCACCATCAGCAACGACGTCCTTCGCCTGACCATCGATACCCGCGGCGGCAGCGTGGTACGCGCCGACCTGCTCGCCTACCCGGCCGAGCCGGTCACCCGCAAGCATCCCGAGCAGCCCCCGGTGCGCCTGCTGGTCGATACGCCGGACAAATACTTCGTCGCCCAGAGCGGCCTGGTCAGCGCCACCGGTCCGGCGCCGGACCACCGTGCGCTTTTCCAGTCGGCGCAGGCGCACACCGAGCTGGCCAACGGCATGCCCCAGGTGAAGGTCGACCTGACCTGGCAGCAGGACGGCATCAAGGTCACCAAGACCTACACGCTCAAGCGCGGCCAGTATGTGGTCGGGCTCGACCAGCGCATCGACAACACCGGCAGCACGCCCTGGCAGGGCAGTGCCTACGAGCAGCTGCAGCGCGCGCCGCGCCAGGAGCACACCAGCTGGCTGCAGAACATGACCGACCCGTCGGCCGCCAGCTTCTTCGGCGCAGGTTGGTACAGTCCCGAGGATCACTTCCAGTCGCTGAAGTTCGACAAGTTCCAGGAGGACGCGCTGCAGCAATCCTTCGCCGGCGGCTGGGCCGCGATGCTCCAGCACTACTTCTTCGCTGCGTGGATTCCGCCCGCGCAACAGAAGGCCACCTACAGCACCGACGTGGTCAACGCCGGGGGCGACCATCCGACCTACCTGATCCGTGCCGTCAGCCCCGCGCTTACCGTGGCGCCGGGCCAGAGTCAGACCACCGGCGCGCGCCTGTACATCGGTCCGAAGCTGGTAAGCACGCTCGATTCGGTAGCCCCGGGCCTGGCGCTGGCCACGAACTACGGCGTGTTCACCGTGATCGCCCAGCCGATGCACGCGCTGCTGTCGTGGCTGGAGAAGGTCAGCGGCAACTGGGGCGTGGCAATCATCCTGCTGGTACTGATCATCAAGGGCCTGACCTGGAAGCTCACTGCCGCGCAGTACCGCTCCAGCGCCAAGATGCGCAAGCTGCAGCCGCGCGTGGCCTCGCTCAAGGAGCGCTTCGGCGACGACAAGCAGAAAATGCAGATGGCGATGATGGAGCTGTACAAGAAGGAGAAGGTCAATCCGATGACCGGCTGCCTTCCGGTGCTGATCACCATCCCGATCTTCTACGGCCTGTACGAAGTGCTGCGCGAGAGCGTGGAGCTGCGCCAGGCGCCGTTCGTCGGCTGGATCCACGACCTGTCCGCGCCCGATCCGTTCTTCGTGCTGCCGGCGGTCTATACGTTGGTGATGCTGGGCCAGCAGTACCTGATGCCGGCCACCGGCATGGACCCGACCCAGGCGAAGATGATGAAGTTCATGCCGCTGATCTTCGCGGTGCTGTTCGCCTTCTTCCCGGCCGGCCTGTGCCTGTACTACGTGGTCAACGGCATGGTCAGCCTAGGCCAGCAGTGGTACATCACGCACAAGGTGGAGAACGCCGAGGCCAAGGCGAAGGCCTGAGTACGAGTGAGCGTAGGGTGGGCTTCGGCCCATCTTCCACTCACACCTTCCCCGTGGCTTGCGGTGGGCAGATGCCCACCTTACGGTTCCCGCCTTGACCGATACCGACACCATCGCCGCGATCGCCAGCGCCCCCGGCGCGGCCGGCATCGGCGTGGTGCGCGTTTCGGGGCCGCGCGTGCCGGCCATCGCGCAGGCGCTGCTCGGTCGTGCTCCCGACCCGCGCCACGCGCACCTGGCCTCGTTCCAAGGGAGTGACGGCACACTGATCGACCGCGGCTTGCTGCTGCACTTCCCGGCACCGCATTCCTACACCGGCGAGCACGTGCTCGAACTACAGGGTCACGGCAGCGTCGTGCTGCTGGACCTGTTGCTGAGACGCGTGTGCGCGCTTGGCGCGCGGCTGGCGCGCCCGGGCGAGTTCACCGAGCGGGCGTTCCTCAACGGCAAGCTGGATCTCGCCCAGGCCGAAGCGGTGGCGGACCTCATTGCCGCGCGATCCGAAGCCGGCGCGCGTGCCGCCTTGCATTCGCTGGAAGGCGCATTCTCGCGACGCGTCCATGCGACGCTCGATGCGCTGATCGCGCTGCGCGTGCATGTGGAGGCCGCGATCGATTTTCCGGAAGAGGAAATCGATTTCCTTGCCGACCCGGCTATCGCATCCCAGCTCGACGCGTTGCGCGCGCAGCTGGCTGAACTGCTGGTCGAAACCCGCCGAGGCGTGCGCCTTGTCGACGGCCTCAACGTCGCGATCGTCGGCCGACCCAACGCGGGCAAGTCCAGCTTGCTCAACGCGCTGGCGCAGAGCGAGCGCGCCATTGTCACGCCAATCGCCGGCACCACCCGGGACGTGCTGCGCGAGACCGTGCGGCTGGACGGCGCTGTGCTGGAACTGGCCGACACCGCCGGCCTGCGCCACACCGAGGACGAGGTCGAGCGCGAAGGCGTGCGCCGCGCCCGCGCGGAACTGGTCCGTGCCGGCCTCGTGCTGCTGGTCACCGACGCGGCGCATGCCAGCGCCGACCTTGGCTTGCTCGACGAATTGCCAGCGAATGTCGCGCGCCTGGTCGTCGTCAACAAGATCGACCTCGACGCGCTGCCGCCCTGCGCGGAGACGCGCGACGGCTTGCTGCATCTATGGATCTCGGCACGTACCGGCCAAGGCCTCGACCTGCTGCGCGCGGAACTGAAGACCCGCGCCGGCTTGGGCGGCGGCGAAGGCGCTTTCAGCGCCCGCCGTCGCCACGTGGCGGCGCTCGAAAGCGTCCAGGCCCACCTCGACCACGCGGCGGCGACCCTGGCCACCATTCGCGCCGGCGAACTCGCCGCCGAGGACCTGCGCCATGCCCAGCACGCGCTTGGCCAGATCACGGGCAGCTACACCAGCGACGACCTGCTCGGCGCGATCTTCGGCAGCTTCTGCATCGGCAAGTAGCGCGGCCACAGCGGTGAAGACACAGCGGTGAAGATCGCCGGCAGCCGGCCCGCCAGCGCTGCGTTGTTGCGCGCTCCGCTATCGACCGAGGAAGGCGTCCAGTTGCTGTCCGCGCGGCATGCCCTGCTGCGCGCCCAGCCGCGTTACCGCCAAGGCGGCGGCGGCACAGGCCTTGCGCACCGCCTGCGGCAGGCCTTCGTGCAGGAAGACCGCCAGTGCGGCGTTGAAGGTGTCGCCGGCCCCGGTGCTGTCGACCACCTCGACCTCGAAACCGGATTGATGGGTCGGCTCGCCCTGCTCGCGGTACCAGGCGCCTTCGCTGCCGCGGGTAAGCACTACCGGGCACGGCGCACGGCTCATCAACGCGCGGAAATCCTCCGCCGGGTCGGCACCGAGCAACACGGCCAGCTCGTGCTGGTTGGGCGTGGCGTAACGTGCCATGGCAAGCCATTCGCTCGGCAGCGGCCGGGCGGGCGCCGGGTTGAGGATCACGGGCACGCCCAGCCGGTGCCCCAGGCGCAGGGTCGCTTCGATGGCATCCAGCGGAATCTCCATCTGTACCAGCACGACGTCCGCGCGTGCGACGACTTCGCGCGCGGCCTCCACGTGCGCCGGCGTAACGTCGGCATTGGCCGCCGGCACCACCACGATCTGGTTCTCGCCGCCGGCGACCGTGATCGAAGCGGTGCCGCTGGCCTCATCGGCCAGCCGGTGCACGTGCGCCAGGTCCACGCCTTCCTGGCGCAGGCCGGCGTGCAGCTGATCGCCGAAGGCATCGCGGCCCAGCGCGCCGACCAGCGCCACCGCGGCCCCGAGCCGCGCCGCAGCCACCGCCTGGTTGGCGCCCTTGCCCCCGGACACGGTCACGAAACCCGTGCCAAGCAACGTCTCGCCCGGTTGCGGGAAACGCGGTGCCTGGGTCACCAGGTCCATGTTGATGCTGCCGACGACGACGATGCGGCGGGTCATGCACTTTCCTTCCGGGACAATGCCCGAAGCATAGCGGTGGGGCGCGCTTGGTAGCGCCGGTATCGCCCTGAATGCCAGGCTGGCCGGCCCGTCGGGCCTGGTTACGCCGACACCGGCTCGTTGACGGCCGTTCCTGCCCCCGTATGCGAGCATGCCTCCATGACCTCGCCATCGCGCTCGCAGCCACCCGCCCTCACGGACTCACGCACCTCGCTGCATCGGGTCGTGCGATTGGTCGCCCTGTTCAACCTCGCCTATTTCGGCGTCGAGTTCGCGGTCGCGCTGGCGATCGGTTCGGTCTCACTGTTCGCCGACAGCATCGACTTCCTCGAGGATGCGTCGGTCAATCTGCTGATCTTCCTGGCGCTGGGCTGGTCGCCCGTAGCCCGGGCGCGCGTGGGCATGGCGCTGGCGGCGATCCTGCTGGTGCCGGCGTTGGCGTTGTTGTGGGCACTGTGGCGCAAGCTGCAGCTGCCGGTGCCACCCGCGCCGCTGCCGCTGTCGGTCACGGGCCTGGGCGCATTGGTCGTGAACCTGGCCTGCGCGTTGCTGCTGGCGCGCTTCCGCCACCACGCCGGCAGCCTGACCCGGGCGGCGTTCCTGTCGGCACGCAACGACGCATTCGCCAACGTGGCGATCGTGCTGGCTGGTGGTGTGACGGCGTGGACCGGCTCGGTGTGGCCGGATGTCGTCGTTGGGCTTGGAATTGCCGCGATGAACGCGGACGCCGCGCGCGAAGTGTGGGAAGCGGCCCGCGGTGAGCACCGCCAGGCGCAGGCATAGCTGACGCCGCGTGGGCGTCAGCTCACCGAGGATGTTGTGGGAGAGGTGGTCGGGTGAAGCGCGACTACGCCAGCGGATCAGTGGGCGTGGCCGATGCCCGAGTCGCCCTGCTCCAGCGGGGGCGGCGCGCCAGCCACGGCGAGCAGCGACTGCGCGTAACCGTCTTCCATGCTGATCGTGGATACCTCGTCCCAAGCGAAGAAAGAGGCCTCGCGCAACCATTCGGCGTCGGGGCTGATTTCCTGCAGGGTGAAGCCGTCCTCTTCCACGCCGACCAGCCGGCCGATGTAGCAGACCTCGGCTTCGTCCTCGCTGTCCACGTGCACGCCGATCACCGGCGCCACGCGACCGGCGGCCTGGACCACCTCGCGGATCGTGTCCAGCGGGAAGCCGCGCGGGGCGCGCGGCAGCAGCTGCTTGAGCTTGAGCGCCTTCTCCATGAAGTCGTGGTGCTTGTCCGGCGCCTCCAGTTCGGAGATGTCGCGGTGGCGCATCACGTACATGCCGTCATAGGTGATGCCGTCACCGACCACCCACAGCAGCAGGAACTCGCGGCCGACGCCGCCCACGTAGCCGCAGAAGCTGCCGTGCTCCAGTTCGGCACGCCACAGCCGAACCAGGTGCTGGTTCTGCTGCGCCTCGCGCAGTTGCGCGCGCTGGCCGGTGGTTTTGAGTTCAATGACCTTGCCCATGACAGGAATTTTACCAGACGGGTCTCTGCAGCTTGTTTAGAGGATGTAACGGCTCAGGTCCTGGTCCTTCACGAGCGATCCCAGGTTCTTGTCCACCTGTTCGGCGTCGATCAGGTACTTTTCGCCGGACTTGTCCGCGGCCTCGAACGAAATCCTCTCCAGCAGGCGTTCCATCACGGTGTGCAGGCGGCGGGCGCCGATGTTCTCGGTGCGCTCGTTCACCTGGCAGGCGACCTCGGCCAGGCGATCGATGCCCGAATCGCTGAACTCGATCGCCACGCCTTCGGTGGCGAGCAGCGCCACGTACTGCTTCGTGAGTGCGTTGTGCGGCTCGCGAAGGATGCGTTTGAAGTCGTCGATCGACAGCGCCGACAGCTCCACGCGGATCGGCAGGCGCCCCTGCAGTTCCGGAATCAGGTCCGACGGCTTGGACAGCGAGAACGCGCCCGAGGCGATGAACAGCATGTGGTCGGTCTTGATCGGGCCGTACTTGGTCGACACGGTCGAGCCCTCCACCAGCGGCAACAGATCGCGCTGCACACCCTCACGCGAAACGCCGGCGCCGCCCCACTCCGAACGCTGCGCCACCTTGTCGATCTCGTCGATGAAGACGATGCCGTTCTGCTCGGCGGCCTCGACCGCCTGCGCGCGGATCTCCTCCTCGTTGACCAGCTTGCCGGCCTCTTCCTCCACCAGCAGCGGGCGGGCCGCCCTGATCGGCAGCTTGCGCGACTGCGTGCGTGCGCCGCCGAGGTTCTGGAACATCTGGCGCAGCTGCTGGCCCATCTCCTCCATGCCCGGCGGCGACATGATTTCCACGCCCACGTTCATGGCGAAGTCCAGCTCGATCTCGCGGTCGTCCAGCGAACCTTCGCGCAGCTGTTTGCGCAGCTTCTGCCGGGTGTCGCTGTCGGCATGCGAAACGGTGAGGTCGTGCGACCAGTCGGTGGCGGTCTGGCGGCGCGGCAGCAGCGCATCGAGGATGCGGTCCTCGGCGCGGTCCTCGGCCTGCGAGCGCACGCGCTTGGTCGCCTGCTCGCGGGTGAGCTTGTAGGCCACGTCGGCGAGGTCGCGGATGATCGACTCGACGTCCTTGCCCACGTAGCCGACCTCGGTGAACTTGGTCGCCTCGACCTTGACGAACGGCGCGTTGGCCAGCGTGGCCAGGCGGCGCGCGATCTCGGTCTTGCCCACGCCGGTGGGCCCGATCATCAGGATGTTCTTGGGCGTGACCTCGTTGCGCATCTCCGGGTCCAGCTGCATGCGCCGCCAGCGGTTGCGCAGCGCGATGGCGACGGCGCGCTTGGCGTCGTTCTGGCCAATGATGAAACGGTCGAGTTCGTTGACGATTTCGCGGGGAGTGAGTTCGGACATGGGGTGCGCCGGATGGGGAGCGAGGGACGGAGACAGCAGGACGTTGGGCGTGAGGTGAACGGGCAGGCTCACGTCCCCGGTTCCGCGCTGCCGGTCGCCGCCTCCAGTTCCTCGATGGTCGTGCTGTGGTTGGTATAGATGCAGATGTCGCCGGCGATCTTCAGCGCCTTCTCCACGATCTGGCGCGCATCCATGTCGGTGTTCTCCAGCAGCGACAGCGCCGCCGCCTGGGCGTAGGGGCCGCCGGAGCCGATCGCGATCAGTCCGTTTTCAGGTTCCAGCACGTCGCCGTTGCCGGAAATCAGCAGCGAGGCATCCTTGTCGGCCACCGCGAGCATCGCCTCGAGCTTGCCGAAGCGCCGGTCGGTGCGCCATTCCTTGGCCATCTCCACCGCCGCGCGGGTGAGATTGTTGCCGTGCTTGTCCAGCTTCTGTTCGAACAGCTCGAACAGCGTGAAGGCGTCGGCGGTGGCGCCGGCGAAACCGGCCAGCACGTCGCCCTTGCCGAGGCGGCGGATCTTGCGGGCGTTCGACTTCATCACCGTGTTGCCCAGGGTGACCTGGCCGTCGCCGCCCAGCACGACGCGCCCGCCGCGGCGGACCGAGAGAATGGTGGTGGCGTGGAACGATTCCATGCAAGGCTCCGCGAATGCTCGAGCGTGCATACATGGGGTCGCCGGGGTGGCCTTCAACATGGCCGCGGAGCCGCCGAACGGGCCCGGACGTCGCACGTGGAAGTGTGTCGCGGGTTCCGGCGCCTCAACCCTTGCGCCGCGCCCGTGGATGGGCCGCGTCGTAGACCTTGGCCAGGTGCTGGAAATCCAGGTGCGTATAGATCTGGGTCGTGGCGATGTCAGCGTGACCGAGCAGTTCCTGCACGGCGCGCAGGTCGCCGGAGGATTCGAGCATGTGGCTGGCGAAGGTGTGCCTGAGCAGGTGCGGATGCACGTGCTTGGCGAAACCCTGCGCCATTGCCAGCGTCTTGAGCCGCGCCTGCACCGTGCGCGGGCTGATCGGCGCGCCCGCGCGGCCGCGGAACACCGGCGCGCCCGGTGTCATGCCCTCGGCGTGACCCAGCGCGCGCAGCGCGGCGACGGCGTGGCTGCCGACCGGCACGATGCGGGTCTTGGCGCCCTTGCCGAGCACGCGCACCTCGCCCTCGTCCAGGCTGAGGTCGCCCCAACGCAGGCCGCAGAGCTCCGACAGGCGCAACCCGGAGGAGTAGAACAGCTCCAGCATGGCGCGGTCGCGCAGCGCCAGCGCGCCTTCGCCGGGGTTCTCCACCAGCGCGCCGGCCTCGTCCACGTCCAGCACCTGTGGCAGCTTGCGGTGGACTTTCGGACCACGCACGCCGGCGGCAGGGTCGTGCGTGAGCAGGCCCTCGCGGGTCAGCTGGCGGAACAGGCTGCGACAGGAGGAGAGCAATCGCTGCAGGCTCTTCGGCGACAGGCCAGCGCGATGCTGGGTGGCCACGAACGCACGCATGCGGTGTGCGCCCAGGTCGGCGAAATCGCCGATGCCTTGCGCGTCCATCCAGCCCAGCAGCTTGTCCAGGTCGCGCCGGTAAGCCGCGACCGTGTGCGCGGAGGCCTGGCGCTCGCCGGCCAGCCGGCCGAGCCAGGCCTCGACCTGCCCGCGCGACGTGGCGCTCAGGCCAGCTCCTGCGAACGGGTCAGCGCGGCAGCGACGGTGGCGGCGAGCATCTTCAGGAACAGCGTGCCCATGCCTGGCTGGAAGTGGTTCGGGTCGGCGCTGCCCAAGGCAAGCAGGCCCAACTCGCCCAGCGGCATCACCGCCGCCGAGTGCACCTCGGGCGCGTGGTCGCCGAACAGGCGGTACAGGCGCTCGGCGGACAGGCGCCCGACCAGCGGCTCGTGGTTGCCCTGGAAACCGGCGAACTCGGTCAACGCGGCGCGGCCGCCTGGTTCGAGCACCAGCCATTCGGCCTGCGGCAGGCCGTAGGTCTGCCCGAACAGCACCAGCCGCACCTGCTCAATACGGAAATCGCTGGCCAGCCGGCTGATCACGCTGCGCGCCGCCAGCGAGGGCGTGGCCGCACGCAGCATGGTCACGTTGAGTTCGTGCACGCGTTGCATCAGCCGCTCGTTTTCCGCGGCGATCGTGATCAGCTCGGCCAGGCGGCGCTCGAGCTCGGCGTTCTTCTCGCGCAACTGCTGAAGCTGGTACATCGCCAGCGACGCGACCGGACCCTCGCTTCGCGGCAGCGTCAGCTGCGCGGCGAGGTCCGGGTAATCGGCCAGGAAGTGCGGATGGCGCTTGAGGTAAGCGGCGACCGCGGTGGCGCCGGGGATCTCGTCGAGCAGGGTGTCGGGCATGGAACGACCTAAGGAAACGTCAGGCGGCGGATCGGCCTGCCCCGAGTGTGCGACGCGCGCGCCTGCGCATCAATCGCCAATGCAGGTTTGAGCGAACCTCCGCGCGTGGGGCGGGCTTCCGCCCCACCGTTGCCGCACCTCGTGGTGGCCTGGCGCCCAGCCTACGCCGCGTCCGGCGACCACTCGCCCTCGAAGGCGAATGCCGCGGGCCCGGTCATCCACAGCGTGTGGCCGGGACCGGCCCAGTCGATCTGCAGGCGTCCGCCGGGCAGGTCGACCTGGACGCTTTCGTCCACCTGGCCACGCCGTCGCAGCACCGCCACGGCGGCGCACGCGCCGGTGCCGCAGGCCTGCGTCCAGCCGCTGCCGCGCTCGTGCACGCGCAGGCGCAGGTGGCCGCGGCTCAGGATCTGCACGAAGCCGGCGTTGGCGCCCGCGGGAAAGCGCGGGTGGCTGGTGAGCTGTGGACCCAGCCCTGCGAGGGAGGGATCGGCCAGGTCCTCGACGGCGACCACCACGTGCGGATTACCCATCGATACGGCGCCAACCTGCACGGAATCTTCGCCGAGCGAAAGCGAATAGACCTCGGCCGAACCTTCCGCCGCAAACGGGATGCGCTCCGGCTCGAACTCCGGCTCGCCCATGTCCACCGTCACGCGGTGGGCATCCAGTACGCGCACGCCGACCGGCCCGGAGGGACTCTCGATGCGCACGGGCGTGTCCAGCGTCAGCGCACCGGCGCGATGCAGCCACGCCGCCACGCAGCGCACGCCGTTGCCGCACTGGCCCGAGGGGCTGCCATCGGCGTTCCAGATGCCGTAGTAGAACGCGCAGGACGGGTCGCGCGCGGCTTCCACGCTGAGCAGCTGGTCGCAGCCGATCCCAGTGTGGCGGTCGGCCAGCGCGCGGATCTGCGCCGGCGCGAGCGCGAGCGGGACATCACGCGCATCGACCACGACGAAGTCGTTGCCGATGCCGTGCATCTTGGAAAAACGCATCACGGTCCGTCGGGCAGCGGCGCGCTCGTGGCCGGCGCCGGCACCGAGGCGTCCGGCGCCACCGTGTTGGATTGCCCCGGCGGCAGCACCAGCGGGCCCTTGTTGCCGCAACCGGCGAGCAGGCCCGCGACGACCAACAGGGCGGTGCAGAGGATGAATCGGCGCATCGGGCTTCCTCGACGGGGCGGCGGCTATGATGCGCGCATCATAACGTCGCGGATTGCCTTCGATGGATTGGGCCACGCTGTTGCAGCTGCCAAGTACCCTGCTGTGGATCCTCGCCGCGCTGGCGCTGCTGTTCGCGCTGGTGCAACTGGTGGCGCTGGGCCGCCGGCTGCGCGCACGCCGGCCGTTCGCGGCGATCCTGCGCACGGTGTTCCTGCTGGTGGGGCTGGGCCTGGCGCTGCTGCTGGCCGGCGCCGGATGGAGCCTGCGCGGCTACCGACTGCTCGGCGAGGAAGCGCCCGTGGTGACGGTCGACGCGCGCATCCTTTCGCCGCAACGCTGGGCGCTCACGCTGACCTGGCCCGACGGACAGCATCGCGACGTGGCCCTGGCCGGCGATGCCTGGCGGATCGAGGCGCTGGTGCTCAAGTGGAAGCTGCCGGCCGTGCTTGCCGGAATGCCGCCGCTGTATCGCCTGGATCGACTCTCGGGCCGCTACGACGACCCGGCGGAGGAGATGAGCCAGATGCGCACGGTGGTCGACTTCCGCGACGCAGGCGAAGGCGACCTGGTCACCCTGGCCCGCGCCCATCCCGACTGGCTGCCGATGGTCGATACCGTCTACGGCAGCGGCATCTACCTGCCGCTGGTCGACGGCGGTCATTACACGGTGAGCCTGATGCGCACCGGCGCGCTGGTGGCGCGGCCCGACGACGAAACGGCCGACCGGATCGCGCATCCGCTCTGAGGTGATGCTTCGACCCGGCCTGCGCGTGGCGCGAACGGCATCGTTCCAGACGAAGCAGCCCACGCGCAGGCGCAAAGCGCCGAAGCCGGAAGGTCCCGTAACGTCGGGCAGCGCTCAGGAAACCGCGACGCTCTTCTCGTAGCGCCAGGCGTCGGCGCCATCCTCGTAGTAAGCCGCGTAACGACCGATCCGCCGATAGCCGGCGCGCTCGTACATCGCCATGGCGGAGGTATTGTCCACGCGCACTTCCAGCCGCACCGCGCGGCAGCCGCCCGCACGGGCGGCCTCTTCGGCGGCGGCCAGCAGGCGTGCGCCGATGCCGCGCCCGCGCGCTTGTGGCGCGGTGGCGATCGAATACAGCCGCGCTCGCGTGCTGCCCTCGCGGAAGAACACCAGCGCGCTGCCGAGCAGGCCTTCGCCCGGCACGTCGGCGACGAGCACGGCCGCGCGCGGGCTGGCGAGATGGCGGCGGTACTGCGCGCGGCTCATGCGGTCGCCGCTGAAGGCGCGAAGTTCCAGCGCCACCAGGGCGTCGAGGTCTGCCGGCGTGGCGCGACGCACGGGAACCGGCAGGGCGTGGGCGGGCGCTAGCGTCATGACGCAAGTCTACGCAGAATCACCCGGCGGACTTCAGCCCAGCCGGCGTCGCGATTTACCGACGGCGACGGCACGCTGAACCGATGCGCGCACCACCGTTGCGCACCGCCGCGCCTATGCCCACACTTCGCCACTTGCGCCCTGCCGCCCCGTTCCGTGGCGCGACGGCATCCCCTTTTGCGTGTAACGAGGTGCCATGACCCGCCTGGTGATCGTCGTCGAGAAAGCCTCCGACTGGAGCGCCTACTACCCTTCCGTGGACGTCATGAGCGCAATGGACTACCTGCGCGAACCAGTCGGCGGCGACGACGAACGCACCCACGTGATCAACCTGTGCCGCAGCTACAAGTACCTGGGCACCGGCTACTACGTCTCGCTGCTGGCCGAGGCGCGCGGGCACAAGGTGCTGCCCTCGGTGCGCACCATCAACGACCTGCGCCGCCGCTCGCTGTACGGCCTGGACATCGAGGACCTCAACAGCAAGCTCACCCACTTCCTGCCTGCCGGCGGTCGCGATACCACCGACTTCGGCATCCTGGTGTATTTCGGCGAGACCGCCTACCCGGCGCTGCAGGACCTGGCCCGGCAGTTGTTCGAGATGTTCCCCTGCCCGCTGTTGCGCATCGAGTTCGAGCGCGAGCGCGTGTGGCAGGTCGCCTCGATCAAGCCGGTCGGCCTGCACACGCTGGACGACGCGCAGGAGGACGCCTTCGCGGCGGAGCTGGACCGCTTCTCGCGCAAGCTCTGGCGCAAGCCGCGCACGCGCAAGCTGTACCGCTACGACATCGCGATGCTGGTCGATCCCGACGAGGCGATGCCGCCGTCGAACAAAAAGGCGCTCAAGACCTTCATCGCCGCGGGCAAGGAACTGGGCATCGAGGTCGACCCGATCGGCAAGATCGACTATCCGCGCCTGGCCGAATACGACGGCCTGTTCATCCGCGAGACCACGGCGAGCGACAACCACACCTACCGCTTCGCCCACCGCGCGGAGAAGGAAGGCATGGTGGTGATCGACGATCCAACCTCGATCCTGCGCTGCACCAACAAGATATTCCTCAACGACCTGATGGTCTCGCGCAAGCTCGCCGTGCCGCGCACGGAGATCCTCTACCGCGACAACGCCAAGGCGTGGAAGGACACCGCCGCCAAGCTCGGCTTCCCGCTGGTTCTGAAGATTCCCGACGGCTCGTTCTCGCGCGGCGTGGTCAAGGTGGAGAACGCCGAGGCGCTGGAGAAGGCGGCGGGCGAGCTGTTCTCGCACAGCGCGCTGCTGCTGGCGCAGGAATTCGTCTATACCGAGTTCGACTGGCGCATCGGCGTGCTCAACCGCGAGCCGCTCTACGCCTGCAAGTACTACATGTCGCGCGGCCACTGGCAGATCTACAACCACGGCGCCAAGGGCACCGCCAAGTCCGGCGGCTTCGAGACCGTGGCGGTGCGCGATGCACCGGCCGAAGTCGTCAAGCTGGCGCTCAAGGCGACCCAGGCGGTCGGCGATGGGCTGTACGGCGTCGACCTCAAGCAGGTCGGCAGCAAGCCGGTGGTGATCGAGGTCAACGACAATCCGTCGATCGACGCCGGCGTGGAGGACGCCTACCTGGGCGTGGACCTGTACCGGCGCATCATGCAGGAGTTCCTGCGGCGCATGGAGCACAAGCGCCTGGGCATCGGCCGGTAGCTCCTACAGGGCGCTGATTGCCGGCGTGCGCTCGCCCAGCAGCAGCGCCGGCACCTGCGATGCGGGCAACGGCGGCACGAACAGGAAACCCTGGCCGATCTCGCAGCCGGCCTCGCGCAGCCACGCGGCCTGCGCCTCGGTTTCGATGCCTTCGGCCACGGTGGTCAGCCGCAGTTTGCGCGCCAGCGCGATGATCGCCTCGGTGATGTCGCGGTCGGCCGGGTTGCGCTCGGCGCCCTGCACGAAACTCTGGTCGATCTTGATCGTCTGCGTCGGCAACTGGCGCAGGTGGCTCAGGCTCGAGAAGCCGGTGCCGAAATCGTCGATCGCCATGCGGAAACCCAGCGCTTCGAGCTGGCGCAACTGGCGCAGCGTGTGCTCGGCGTTCTTCATCGCCGCCGACTCGGTGATCTCGAACTCGATCAGGCTCGGGTGCAGGCCGAACTCGCGCAGCGTACCGAGCAGCCCGGCGACGAAATGGCCGTCCTGGATCTCCTGCAATGACACGTTGATCGCCACCGGGACCAGCGGCAACCCGCGGGCACGCCACTGCGCCAGCTGGCGCGCGACCTGGCGCAATACCACGCGACCGAGCTGGCCGATCAGCCCGCTGCCTTCGGCCAGGGACACGAAGTGATTGGGCAGCAACAGGCCGCGCTCGGGATGCGGCCAGCGCACCAGCGCCTCCAGGCCGACCACGCGCCGGCTGTCCAGCGCTACCTTCGGCTGGTAGTGGACGACGAGCTCCTCGCGCTGCAGCGCCTCGCGCAGCTCGGCCGAAAGCAGCAGCCGGTCGCGCGCCTGTTCGCTCATGCACGGCTGGTAGAAGCAGTAACCGGCCTTGCCATGCTCCTTCGCGCTGTACATCGCCAGGTCCGCGTGGCGCAGCAGGCTGGCGGCGTCCTCGCCATCGCGCGGGAACATCGCCACGCCGATGCTGGGCGTGGCGCTCACGGCGTGGCCGGCGACCGTCACCGGCCGGCTGACCAGGCTCAGGATCTTCTGGCAGATCGCGCTCAGGTTCTGCTCGCTGCGGTAGCGCTCGAGCACCACCACGAACTCGTCGCCGCCAAAGCGCGCCACGGTGTCGCGGCTGCGCACGCTCGCGCGCAGGGCGTCGGCGACCGAGCGCAGGAACTCGTCACCCACCTCGTGGCCGAGCGTGTCGTTGATCGACTTGAAGCCGTCCAGGTCGACGAACATCACCGCCACCTCGAAACGCTCCTCGCGCGCCAGCGGCAGCAGCCGGTCGAGCAGGTCGAGCACGTTGGCGCGGTTGGGCAGCGCGGTTAGTTCGTCGTGGTAGGCCAGCCAGCTCAGCGCGTCGCGGGCCTGGCCCAGTTCGCGCGAGATGGCCTCGGTGTGTCGCTGCAACTGCCGGTGCGCCAGGCTCACGCCCAGCGTAAGCAACAGCAGCAGGCCCGACACCAGGCTGACCGCCAGCCCCAGGCCCAGGCCATGGAGGCCGGTGCGCGCCTGCAGGCTCACCGCGCCGGGCGCGAACTGCATCGCGATCATGCCCAGGTAATGCACCCCGGTGGCGGTGCCGCCCAGCATCAGCGCGGACAGCATGCGCAACCACCAGCGGCGACGCCGGTCGCTGCGCCAGATGACGCTGTGCAGAGCGATCGCGGCGATCGAGCCGATGACCGCGAACAACAACGAGGCGATGGTCCATGGCGCGCGCCAGGCGATCACCGGCTGCATGTCGAGCGCCCCCACGCCCAGGTAATGCATGGCCGTCATGCCCACGCCCATGGCGCAACCGGCGAGAACCGCGCCGCGCCGGGTCGGATGCCGGGCCAGCAACCACAGCGTGGCGCCGGTGGCCAACACCACCGGCACGGCCGACAACGTGGTCTGCTGGCTGTCGTAGCCGAGCGGGATCGGCACCTGCAGCGCCAGCATGCCGATGAAGTGCATGGCCCACACGCCCGAGCCCATCGCCAGTGCGCCGAACGTGGTCCACAGCACGGCGCCCGGCTCGCGCGAGCGCGCGATGCGACCGACGACGCTGAATGCGACATAGGCATCGAGCGCCGCCAGCGCGAGCGACAGCAACACCAGCCACGGGTTGTAACTGACCGCCATCATGCCCGGGTTGCCGGCCCCCTGCCGGACGCCAGCGCGTCGCGAAATCGATCGCGCGTTGTAGCACAACGGACACGTCGGGGGCGGCATTCGCCTGCCCCTCGGCCGAAGCTTCAGACGCCTGGCAGGGCCAGGGCCAGTCGCCGCAGGCGCAGGCCGGCCAGCACGCACAGCGGTGCGAGCAGCAGCCAGAACAGTGGCGCCCAGCCGAGCGCATCGGTATGCGCGGGCATGGGTGTCAGCGCGAGCAGGAAGGTACCGAACAACACCCACAGGCCGGCACCGGCGGCCAGCTGGAACGTGAACGCCTGGGATCGGGAAACGGGCATGGTCGGGGCTCCGGAAGGGACACGGAAACCATGCTGGGCGGCTTCCATCTCAGCGGCTGCGACGGACCCCGCGCGCGCCTAGAATGCGCGCACCAACCGCCTTGGGACCGCCCATGCCGCACGGCACCGACCTTCCCGCACGCTATGCGGTGTTTGGCCACCCGATCAGCCATTCCCTGTCGCCGACGATCCACCGGCTGTTCGGCGAGCAATGCGACATCACGCTCGAGTACACCGCGATCGACGTGGCGCCCGAAGCGTTTGCCGATACCGTGCGCCGCTTCCTGGCTCACGCCCATGGCGCCAACGTCACCCTGCCGCACAAGGCCGCGGCCTTCGCTCTGGCCGACGAGCACAGTGCGGCGGCGAGCCGTGCCGGCAGCGCAAACGTGCTGACCCGACTTGCGGACGGCCGCCTGGCAGCGCACAACACCGACGGTGCCGGCCTGGTGCGCGACCTCACCGGCCGCCAGCAGTGCGCGCTGGAGGGCCGCCGCGTGCTGCTGCTCGGCGCCGGCGGTGCGGCGCGCGGCGTAGCGTGGGAGTTGCTCGACGCCGGCGTGGAGGAGCTGACCATCGTCAACCGCACGCCGGATACCGCCTCGGCGCTCGCCGTTGCGCTGGGCGTGACGCGGGCACGCGCGCGCTACTGGCAGGACCTTGATGAACTGGGCAGCTTCGACCTGATCGTGCATGCCACCTCGGCCGGCGTGCTCGGCCAGCCGCTGGCGCTCCCGACGAGCCTGGCCACTGCGCAGACGGTCGGCTACGACCTGTCCTACGGCAGCGGCGCGCAGAGTTTCCTGGCCTGGGCCAGGGCCGCCGGCGCCAGGGCCGCGTGCGACGGACTGGGCATGCTGGTGGAGCAGGCCGCCGACGCCTTCGCGCTGTGGCACGGCCGCCGCCCGGAGACCGATCCGGTATACGCGCACCTGCGCGCAACGCTGGCCTGAGGTCCACGCACCGCAAGCACGACCATTGGTAGGAGCGCCCTTGGACGCTGCTATCGGGAAGGCAAACCCGCCGCGTCACGGGGCCGCTCCGCACCTCCTGCAGCCGGCAACGCGTTGGGCCGGCAACGTCCCGAAAGAGCGATGACCGGATGCGCGCGAGTCACGGCATTGCAACCTGCCCTCGCTACCGTGCGCCAGCCGCCCCTGCGCGGAGCCACTGGCGATCCTTCGCATGTCCGTTTCCTTCGCGCCCGTCCGCCGCTCCTGGCTGGCCGTCGGCGCCCTGCTCCTGCTGCCGGGCGCGTTGGGCCTGCTCCGGCACCCACCGGTCCGTCCCCTGTCCGACGACGACGCGAGCGGTCGCGGCATCCTGCTGGCGCTGGCGCAGACCGCCGAGCGTGAACACCATCTGCTGGCCCCGGCCGGCAGCAACGCCTACGAGTTCTACTTGAGCGTGCTTGGCCTGGAGCCGGAGGATGCGGCGACCCGCGAGGCCCTGCAGCGGCTGTTTCCCGCGGCCACGAAGGTCGTCGAGCAGACGATCGACCGTGGCGAGCTGGACGAGGCCGAGCGCGAATTGCGCCTGCTGCGCGACTTCGATGCCGACAACTACCTGCTGGCGCTGCTGGCAGGCAAACTCACCGCGCAGCGCCACCTGGAAGTGCGCCGGCACGAGGCGCGCGCGGCGATCCTGCAGGCACGACTGGCGCGACAGGCCGCTCAGCCGGCCAGGTAGTTGTCCTTCAAGCGCATGTAGTGTTCGGCCGAGTAGTGCAACTGCTCGACCTGGCTGTCGCTGAGCACGCGCACGCACTTGGCCGGGTTGCCGAGCCACAGTTCGCGCTCGCCCACGACCTTGCCCGGCGGGACCACCGCGCCGGCGCCGACGAAGCCGTGCTTCCTGACCACCGCGCCGTCGAGCACGGTCGCGTGCATGCCGATCAGGCAGTAGTCCTCCAGGGTGCAGGCATGCACCACCGCGGCGTGGCCGACCGTCACGCCCTCGCCGATCAGGCAGGGGAAGCCCGGGCCGTAGGGGCCTTCATGGCTGACATGCACGATGGTGCCGTCCTGGATGTTGGTGCGCGCCCCGACGCGGATGTAATGCACGTCGCCGCGCAGCACCACGCCCGGCCACACCGATACGTCATCGCCCAACACCACGTCGCCGATCACGCTGGCGGCGGGATCGACGTACACGCGCTGGCCCAGGGTGGGCGCGATGCCCTTGTAGATACGCAGATTGTTCATCCGCCCGATTGTAAGTGAGCACACACCGGCGGTGCCGCGCGGCTTGAATTCGCCCAGTCCGGTCGCCACGCTGGAACGATCCCAAGGAGCCTTTCATGGACCAGACCAACCCGTTGCTCGCCGACCAGCCGCTTCCCGCCTTTTCGCAGATCAAGCCCGAGCACGTGGAACCGGCGGTCGACGCCATCCTGGCCGATTACCGCGCCGGCATCGACGCGCTGACCGGACCGGAGGCGCCGAAGGATTTCGCCACGGTGATGCTGACCCAGGAGCGGCTGGAGCAGCGTCTGGCGCACGCCTGGGCGCCGGTCGGGCACCTGCATGCGGTCGCCGACAGCGAGGCGTTGCGCGCGGTGTACGGGCCGGCCGAGGAAAAGCTCACCGACCACGCCATCGAGCTGGGCCAGAACCGCGCGCTGTATGCGGCGGTGCAGGCGTTGGCCGATGCGCCCACGTTCGCCTCGCTGCCGCGGCCCGAGCGCGCGCTGGTCGAGCACGCGCTGCGCGATTTCAGGCTTTCCGGCGTCGCGCTGGAGGAACCGGCGCGCTCGCGCTACCGCGAGATCGGCGTGACGCTCTCGCGCCTGTCCACCGAATTCGCCAACGCGGTGCTCGACGCCACCGAGGCCTGGCAGGAACACGTCACCGACGAGCGTGATCTCGAAGGCCTGCCCGAGTCCTCGCGCGCGGTGCTGCGCCGCTATGCCGCCGAACAGGAACTGGACGGCTTCCTGGTCACCCTCAAGCAGCCCAGCGTGCAGGCCGTGCTCACCTACGCCGACAACCGCTCGCTGCGCGAGCGCGTGTACTGGGCCTACCAGACCCGTGCATCCGACCAGGGCCCGGACGCGGGCAAGTTCGACAACGGCGAGCGGATCGATGAGATCATGAAGCTGCGCCACGAGGCTGCGCAGCTGCTCGGCTTCGCCAACGCCGCGGAGGAGTCGCTGGCCACCAAGATGGCCGGCTCGCCCGCCGAGGTGCTGGACTTCCTGCATGACCTGGCCGCGCGCGCGCGGCCGGTGGCGCAAGCGGAGCTGGACGAGTTGCGCGTCTGGGCCCAGGCGGAACTGGACCTGGACAATCTGGAACCCTGGGACATCGCCTACGTTTCGGAAAAGCTGCGCCAGCAGCGCTACGCGCTGGACGAGGAGCAACTCAAACCCTACTTCCCGCTGCCGGCGGTGATCGACGGACTGTTCGCCCTTACCGGCAAGCTCTACGGCATCACGCTCAGCTCGCGCGACGACGTCGACGTATGGCATCCGGACGTGCGCTACTACGACGTGCGCGACGCCGACGGCCGGGTGTTTGCCGGCGCCTACGTCGACCTTTACGCGCGCAACGGCAAGCGCGGCGGCGCCTGGATGGACGTCTGCCGCGCGCGCTTCGACGATGCCGCCGCGCACCAGTTGCCGATCGCCTTCCTGACCTGCAACTTCGCGCCGCCCACCGAAGGCAAGCCGGCGCTGCTCAAGCACGACGACGTGCTGACGCTGTTCCACGAGTTCGGCCACGGCTTGCACCACTTGCTCACCGAGATCGCCCTGCCCTCGATCGGCGGTATCGACGGCGTGGAGTGGGATGCGGTCGAGTTGCCCAGCCAGTTCATGGAGAACTTCGGCTGGAACCGCGAGGCGCTGGACATGTTCGCGCGCCACTGGCAGACCGGCGAGGCGCTGCCGGGGGAGCTCTACGAGCGCATGCTCGCCGCGCGGCACTACCACGCCGGCCTGTTCCTGGTGCGCCAGCTGGAGTTCGCGCTGTTCGATTTCCTCTTGCACCTGGAATACGACCCGGCGCGCGGCGCGCGCACGATGGAGGTGCTGGAGGAAGTGCGCCATCAGGTCGCGGTGCTGCATCCGCCGGCCTGGCAGCGCTTCCCGCATGCCTTCACGCACATCTTCTCGGGCGGCTACGCGGCCGGCTACTACAGCTACCTGTGGGCCGAGCTGCTCTCGGCCGATGCTTTCGGCGCGTTCGAGGCACTCACCGAACACGGCGGCAGCGTGATCGACCGCGCCACCGGCGAGCGCTTCCGCCGCGAAGTCCTCGCCGTCGGCGCCAGCCGCCCCGCGCTGGAAAGCTTCGTCGCTTTCCGCGGCCGCAAGCCCGAGCCGGAGGCGCTGCTGCGCAGCCACGGCTTGACCTGATCGAAGGCGCCCGCGCGCTTCATCCCCTGTGAATGCCCCGCCCGCGACCCTAGGGGCGGGCTCCGCAGAAGGAAACCGGAATGGGCTTTCTGGGTTGGATGGCTGCCGCCGGCGTGCTGTTGCTGGGCATGTCGCTGGCTGCCGGCTGGATCCGCCCGCTGCCGCTCTCGCAATTCGCGCTGTACCTGGCCGTCGGCGTAGCGATCGGTCCCTGGGGACTGCACCTGCTGGACATCGACTTCCTGGTCGACGGGCGCTGGTTGCTGCGGTTGACCGAAGTGGCGCTGATCATCTCGCTGTTCTCCGGTGGCTTGAAGCTGCGCGTGCCCTGGCGCGCGCGGCCATGGCAGGTGGCACGCCGGCTGGCGTTCCCCGGGATGGCGCTGTCCATCGGCGGCACCGCGCTGGCGGCGCATGCGTTGCTGGGGCTCGACTGGCCGCTGGCGCTGTTGCTGGCAGCGATGCTGGCGCCGACCGATCCGGTGCTGGCGAGCACGCTGGCGGTCGACAGCGCAGCCGACCATGACGGCCTGCGCTTCGCCCTGTCGGGCGAGGCCGGCATGAACGACGGCAGCGCGATGCCGTTTTTGCTGCTCGGGCTGGCCTGGCTGCATGGCGCGTTGTCATGGGATGCGCTCGGCCATTGGGCGCTGGTCGAACTGCTGTGGGGCGTGGGCGCAGGCATCGCGGTCGGCTTTGGCGCCGGCTGGCTGGTCGGCAAAGTCAGCACGCACCTGGTGACCATGGCGCGCGACCCGGGCCCCGGGGCGTTGCTCACCGCCGGGTTGATCGCCGTGACCTATGCCGCCGCCGAAGCCATCGGCGCGCTCGGCTTCCTGGCGGTGTTCGCCGCCGGCGTGGGCATGCGCAAGCTCGAAATCGGCGTGATGCAGGAGCATCCCCACCCGAGCGTGCCACAGGCGCGCGACATGACCCGCACGCCGCCGGCGGAGTTCGTCGTGCGCCCCGCGCTGGCCGGCGGACCGGACCGCGACGAGCCGGTTGAGGCGGTCGGCCACGTGGTCGCCGAGGCGCTCACCTTCGGCGGCGTGATGGAGCACTTGCTGGGACCGTTGCTGGTGTTGCTGCTCGGTATCGCGCTGGCCCGGCATTGGGAGCCGCAGGCGGTGCTGCTCGCCGGCGTGTTGTTCCTGCTCATCCGGCCGCTCGCCACCTGGGTCACCACCATCGGCATGGGACTCAACTGGCGTCGCCGGCTGTTGCTCGGCTGGCTGGGCATCCGCGGCATCGGCGGGCTGAACTACCTGGCCTATGCACTGACGCATGGCCTGGACGGCCAGGCCGCGCGACTGGTCGCAGGCGTGGTGTTGACCACCATCACCCTGAGCGTGGTCGTGCACGGCTTCAGCGCGCAGCCGTTGCTGGCCTGGCGCCGCCGGCGCATCGCGCGCCATCAGCGCAAGGCGGCCGCGCGCCGATAGCCCTGCCCGGCGCTTCGCCTACAATGCGCCGATGAAGATCGCCTCCTGGAACGTGAACTCGCTGAAGGTGCGCCTGCCGCAGCTGACCCAGTGGATGGCCGAGGCGCAGCCGGACGTCGTGGCGCTGCAGGAAACCAAGCTGGAGGACGCGAAGTTCCCGGTCGACGAGCTGGCCGCGGCCGGCTACCGCGCGGTGTTCTCCGGGCAGAAGACCTACAACGGCGTGGCGATCCTCGCCCGTGGGCAAGCGCCCACCGATGTCGTGACCGACATCCCGGACCTGGACGATCCGCAGCGACGCATCCTGGCCGCCACCATCGGCGAGCTGCGCGTGATCGACCTGTACGTGGTCAACGGCAAGGCGGTGGGCGATCCGAAGTACGCCTACAAGCTCGACTGGCTGGCGAAGGTGCGCGAATTCATCGCGCGCGAACACGAGCGCCATCCGAACCTGGTCGTGCTGGGCGACTTCAACATCGCGCCGGACGACCGCGACGTGCACGACCCGGTCGCCTGGCGCGACTCGGTGCTGTGCTCGGTGCCCGAGCGCGAGGCGCTCGGCGCGATCACGGGCCTGGGCTTGCATGACAGCTTCCGCCTGTTCGAACAGGACGCCGGCCACCACAGTTGGTGGGACTACCGACAGGCCGCCTTCCGCCGCAACCTGGGCTTGCGCATCGACCTGATCCTGCTCGGCGATGCGTTGAAAGGCACCGCGCGCGCGGCCGGCATCGACCGCGTGCCGCGCAAGTGGGAACGCCCTTCCGATCACACCCCGGTGACGCTCGATCTGGATATCTGAGGAACGATGAACAGCACTCCGCCTGAAGAATGGCCCAGCTCCCTCACCGACGAGGAACTGGACGAACTTGACCGCTACCTGCGCGGCCATGCGGACGAAGGCCGCCTGCTGCTCGACGGCGTGCACGGCATGCTCTCGGCGATCGCCGTCGGCCCGCTCGAGGTGCTGCCCGACGAATGGCTGCCCGAGGTTCTGCACGATGCCTTTGCCGACGAGGCCGAGGGCAACCGCGTGCTCGAACTGCTGGCCAAGTTGAACGATTCGATCCGCGTCGAACTGGACGTGGATGCCTACGAGCCGATCCTGGGCGAAGTCGACACCGACACCGGCCCGGTGCTCTCCGCCGCCGGCTGGTGCGAAGGCTTCAGCCGCGGCATCGACCTGCGCGCCACGTTGTGGGAGAAGCGCCTGGCCGAGGATCCGCAGCTGATGGAAATGCTCGGGCCCGTGATGGCGCTGGCGGTGGACGAGGGCATCCTTTCGGCCGAGGCGGAGTTCGAAAAGCTAAGCGACGAGGAATACGACGAATGCCTGGCGCAGGTGGCGCCGGTGCTCGGTGCGGTCGACCACTACTGGCACGAGCATCCGGCCACCGAAGAGGAGCTGGCCGCGCTCACCCGCGCTCCCGCGCCGCCCGGCGAGGATGCGCCGCCGCCGCCGCGCCAGCGCAGCGGACACTGGGTGCATTGAACCGGCCAGGCCCGCAGCGCGCTTCTTCGTAGGATTCCGGCAAGGGACCGAGGCATGGCCAGGGATACGGCGCTTTACGAACCGATCAACACGCTCAAGCCCATCGCGCCCGGACTGTGGATCGTCGACGGCCCGATCGTGCGCATGGCCGCGCCGCTGGGCACCAGCGCGCCGTTTCCGACCCGCATGACCCTGGCGCGCCTGCCCGATGGCGCGCTGTGGTGCCACTCGCCGGTTGCGCCGGACGCGGCGCTGTTCGAGGCCGTCGACGCGCTCGGCCCGGTGCGCCACCTGGTCTCGCCGAACAAGCTGCATTACGCGCACATCGCCGCCTGGAAACTGCGCTACCCGCAGGCGATCGCATGGGCCTCGCCAGGCGTGCGCGAGCGCGCCGCGGGCCAGCGCATCGAGGTGCATTTCGACGCGGAGCTGGAGGACGCCGCGCCGCCGGCCTGGGCCGGCACGCTCGACCAGCTGCGTTTCAAGGGCAGCCGCGCCATCGAGGAGGTCGTGTTCCTGCATCGGCCGAGCGCCACGCTGATCCTTGCCGACCTGATCGAGAACTTCGAAGCCGACCGCCTCGCCACGCCGATGCGCTGGATCGCCCGGCTCGGCGGCGTGCTGGCGCCCGACGGAAAGATGCCGCTGGACATGCGCCTGACCTATCTGGGCCACAAGGCCGAAGCGCGCGCCTGCATCGAGCGCATGCTGGGCTGGCGGCCGCAGCGGATCGTGCTGGCGCACGGGCGCTGCTTCATGGAGCACGGCGAGGCCGAGCTGCGCCGTGCTTTCGCCTGGCTGAGCCCTTTGTAGGGGCCACCTGCAAGACGCTCCCGGCGAACAATCCGTTCACGCCGCCACGCTTGGCCGCGATCGCCGCCGGCCCCATGCTCGTGGACATCCTTCCACGCCGGAGGCGTTCCCATGAGCCAACGCACCATCAGCCGCCGCGTGCGCGGCATCGACACCAACGACGGCGCCGGGGTGAAGCTCAAGCGCATCATCGGCCAGCCCAACCTGGACATGCTCGATCCGTTCCTGCTGCTGGACGAGTTCCGCTCGGACCGGGCCGGCGACTACCTTGCCGGCTTCCCCGAGCACCCCCACCGCGGCTTCGAGACGGTCACCTACATGCTGGCCGGGCACATGCGCCACGGCGACAACCACGGCAACCAGGGCGACCTCGGTCCCGGCAGCGTGCAGTGGATGACCGCCGGCCGCGGCATCCTGCATTCGGAAATGCCGCAGCAGGAGAACGGCCTGATGTGGGGCTTCCAGCTGTGGGTGAACCTGCCCGCCGCCGACAAGATGACCGCGCCGCGCTACCAGGACATCGCGCCCGAGCGCATCGCCCGCGTCGAACCGGCGCCGGGCGTGCAGGCGCGGGTGATCGCCGGGCGGCTGGGCGAGGCGGTCGGCCCGGTGCAGGGCATTGCCACCGACCCGCTGTACCTGGACATCACGCTGGCCGCCGGCGCGCGCTTCGAACTGGACCTGCCCGAGGCGCACCACGCCTTCGCCTACGTGTTCGAGGGCGAGTCGGCCGAGGTCGGCGGCGAGCCGCTCTCGCGCGGCGAGCTGGCGGTGCTTTCGGAGGGCGACCGCCTGACCCTGGGCGCCGGCACCAGCGCCGCCCGGCTGCTGGTGGTCGCCGGGCGCCCGCTCAATGAAACCGTCGCGCGCTACGGGCCGTTCGTGATGAACACGCCAGCACAGATCCAGGAAGCCATTGCCGACTTTCGCGCCGGTCGGTTCTGAGGTCGCTGCCCACCGGCTTGTCGTGCAGGAGAGCCGGTGGGCTGAAGCCCACCCTTTCGGGCGCTACGGCGGCAGGGCTTGTTGCGCCAGGCCATCGAGCGCCCGTGCCACCGTCGCCTCGATCGTGCCGTTGGCGTCGACCCACAGTGCCCCCTCGTCGCTCCCCGGTTGCTCCAGCGTGGCGAGCTGGCTGCCGAGCAACGCCAGCGGCATGAAGTGTTCGCGCCCGCGCATGCGCCGCGCCAGCTCGTCGTGATCGACGTCCAGGTAGATGAACCGCACCGCTGGCCCGGCCTGCCGCAAGCGATCGCGGTAGGTCCGCTTGAGTGCGGAGCAGGCCACCACCGCGCTGCGACCGGCCACCAACTGCCGCTTCATCCAGGCGGCGATCGTGTCCAGCCAGGGGATTCGGTCGGAGTCCTCCAGCGGCACGCCTGCGCTCATCTTGACGACGTTGGCCGGCGGATGCAGGTCGTCGCCGTCCAGAAACGCGTAACCCAGCGCGTCAGCCAGCCGCCGGGCGATGGTGCTTTTGCCCGAGCCGGACACGCCCATCACCACCAGCATCACCGGATCGCTCATCGGTACCGGGCGGTGGCAAGCGGGAGAAATGTGCGTGCAGTCACGTTGCGGCACTCAAGCGGAGGAGCGGGCAGCCGATGTGCTGGGCGAGGAGTTAAAAAGCCATTAATCCTGCTTGGCACGAGCCACCCTAGCATCGGGCCCCTGCCAAGTCGTCCGCAACCCACCGGCCATCCGCCATGTTCGCGCTCCTGGTTTCCATCGCCCTTGTCTGCCTGCTGCTGGCCGTGCTGCGCCGGGTGCCGACGGGCCACGTGCAGGTCGTCCACCGCCGCGGTCACCCACCGCGCCTGCTCGAACCGGGCCTGCACCTGCTGTGGCCGGGCCTGGACCGGGCCGGGCACCGCATCGACCTGACCGGCCAGATCCTGCAGTTCCAGGATGCGCTCGCCGATGCCCGTGGCGTCCGCGGCCGCGTCTACTGGCAGGTCTTGGAGCCGGAGCGGGTCGATCCGGTGATCGAGCAGGCGGCACAACTGATCCGAAAAAGCGCGCTGGAGGCCCTGCATGGCGAGCCCGAACCCGGTCCCGCCGACCAGCGTGCGCTGGGCAGCAGCCTCAAGCGCGCCTTGAACGGCATGTTGCGCGAAAGGGGCCTGATGGTCACCCGGGTGGAGCTGGAACTGGCCTGAGGCAGCCAACGCGCTGGCTTCGATGCGCGCGCGCGCGGATACTTCGCGGTCCTGCCCGCGCCCGGACCCGCCCATGAGCCCACGCCCCGCCCTGCAACACCGGCTCGAACAGGGCCTGGCGGCGATGGGCCTGGCGCTGCCGCCCGGCGCGGTCGAGCGGCTGCTCGACTACCAGGCGCTGCTCGAACGCTGGAACAGCGCCTACAACCTCACCGCCGTGCGCGACCCTGCCGAGATGGTCACCCGCCACCTGCTCGACTCGCTGGCGATCCTGCCCTACGTGCAGGGCGAGAGTCTCGCCGACCTGGGCACCGGCCCCGGCCTGCCCGGCATCCCGCTGGCGATCGCCGCCCCCGGGCGCGAGGTGCTGCTGGTCGACTCCAACGGCAAGAAGGTGCGCTTCCTGCGCGAGGCCATCCGCTCGCTCAGGCTCGAGGGGGTGCGCGCCGTGCAGTCGCGGGTGGAGGAGGTCGAGGGGCGCTTCGACTGCGTTACCGCGCGTGCCTTCGCCAGCCTGGCGGACATGCTCGCCTGGGGCGGCCACCTGCTTGCCCCGTCCGGCCGCTGGCTGGCGATGAAGGGCAGGGCGCCGGCCGACGAGATCGCCGCGCTGCCGCCCGGCTTCGCCGTCCAGGCCACGCACGCGCTGGCGGTGCCCGGCCTGGACGCCGAGCGCAGCCTGGTCGTGATCCACCGTACCGGGGCCGATGGATCAGGCTCCGGCGCGCCCTGCTAATCTACCCGTCCTTTGTTGCAAGTTAAGACGACCATGGCCCGCATCATCGCTGTCGCCAACCAGAAGGGCGGCGTCGGCAAGACCACCACGGCGGTCAACCTCGCTGCGGCCCTGGCGGCCGCCAAGCGCAAGGTGCTGCTGGTCGACCTCGACCCGCAGGGCAACGCCACCATGGCCTCGGGCGTGGACAAGCGCGAGGCCAAGCCCAATGGCTGCGAGGTGCTGCTGGACGAATCGCCGATCGAGCGCGCCATCGTCAGCACCGAAGGCCACTACGACCTGCTCCCCGGCAATGGCGACCTGACCGCCGCCGAGCTCAAGCTGATGGACGCGATCGCCCGCGAAAGCCGGCTCAAGGAACAGCTGGCCAAGGTCAGCGACAAGTACCAGACCATCCTGATCGACTGCCCGCCCTCGCTGCACCTGCTCACGCTCAACGCGCTGACCGCGGCCGATGGGGTGCTGGTGCCGGTGCAGTGCGAATACTTCGCGCTGGAAGGGCTCTCAAGCCTGCTCGACACGGTCAAGGCGGTGCGCCAGCGGCTGAACCCGAAGCTGGAGATCGAGGGCCTGCTGCGCACCATGTACGACGTGCGCAACAACCTTGGCAACGAGGTCTCGGCGCAGCTGACCCAGCACTTCGGCGACAAGGTGCTGCGCTCGATCATCCCGCGCAACGTGCGCCTGGCCGAGGCGCCCAGCCACGGCCAGCCGATCCACCTGTACGACCGCAGCTCGCGCGGCGCGATCGCCTACATCGGCCTGGCTGGCGAGATCATCCGCCGCGAACGCGGCGCACAGGCGGCCGTGGCCGCGCTCAACGACATGCACGACACCGGCGAGACGCTCGACGCGGCCGCCGACATCCACCAGGAGTAACCATGGCCGCCGCGAAGAAACGGGGACTCGGCCGCGGGCTGGACGCGCTGCTCGGCGGCGACGGCGCCGGCGCCGCGTCGCCGCTGGAACAGGAAGGCGAGCTGCGCAGCCTGCCGATCCAGCAGATCCAGCCGGGCAAGTACCAGCCGCGCCGGCACTGGAATGAAGAGGCGCTGGACGAACTGGCCGCCTCGATCAAGGCGCAGGGCCTGATCCAGCCGGTGGTGGTGCGCGCCATCGGCAGCAACAGCTACGAGCTGATCGCCGGCGAACGCCGCTGGCGCGCGGCCCAGCGCGCGCAGATGAGCGACATCCCGGCGCTGGTCAAGACGGTCGACGAGGCCGCCGTGCCGGCGATGGCGCTGATCGAGAACATCCAGCGCCAGGACCTCACCCCGCTGGAAGAGGCCGACGCACTCAAGCGGCTGATCGACGACTTCGACCTCACCCACCAGCAGGCCGCCGACGCGGTCGGCCGCTCGCGCGCGGCGGTGTCCAACCTGCTGCGCCTGATCGACCTGCCCGCCCCGATCAAGAAACTGCTGGACGAGAGCAAGCTGGAGATGGGCCACGCCCGCTGCCTGCTCACGCTGGACGAGGGCATTGCAGTGCCGCTGGCACGCCAGGCCTCGACGCTGGGCTGGAGCGTGCGCGAACTGGAAGAAGCCGCGCGTCGCGCGCAGGCCGCGCCCAAGGGCAAGGCCAAGGCCAGCCCGCGCGATCCCAACATCGATGCGCTGGAGCGCGAGCTGGGCGAACGCTTCGCCGCCCGCGTGGAGCTGGCCCAGGGTCGCGGCGGGCGCGGCAAGCTGGTGATCCACTACCACAGCAACGACGAGCTGGACGGCATTCTCGGCAAGCTGCGCTAGCGCGGCTCATCCAGGAGCGCACCCTCTGCGCGACCGGGATGCATGGCGGTCGCGGACAGGGTGCGCTCCTACAGAAGGCTGCCAGGCGCTTGTTCCGCAGCCTGCGCCGTCGGCGCGCATCGGCGATAATCGCCGCCCAATCGTTCCCCGGACTGGCCCCATGCCCGAGCTTTCCGTCGTCGTGCCCGTGTTCAACGAGCGCGACAACATCCCGCCGCTGCTCGCCGAAATCGCCACCGCGCTGCGCGGCAAGGCGGATTTCGAGATCGTCTACGTGGACGACGATTCCACCGACGACAGCCGCGCCGTGCTGGCCGCGCAGAAGGCCAGCTACCCGGAGCTGCGCGTGCTGCACCATGTCAGCCGCAGCGGCCAGAGCACGGCGGTGTCCAACGGCGTGCGCGCCGCGCGCGGCAGCTGGATCGCCACGCTCGATGGCGACGGTCAGAACGATCCGGCCGACATTCCGCGACTGCTCGATGCGCGCAGGGACGCGCCGCCCGAGGTGAAGCTGTTCGCCGGCTGGCGCACCACGCGCCGCGACAGCTTCAACAAGCGCATCTCCTCGAAGATCGCCAACGCGGTGCGCTCACGCATGCTCAAGGACGCCACGCCCGACACCGGCTGCGGCCTGAAGCTGTTCGAGCGCGAGACCTTCCTGCGCCTGCCCTACTTCGACCACATGCACCGCTACCTGCCGGCGCTGGTACGTCGCGCCGGCTTCGAGAGCCGCAGCGTGCCGGTCGGGCATCGACCGCGTACCGCCGGCACCTCCAAGTACGGCATGCTCGACCGCCTGTGGGTCGGCCTGGCCGACCTGCGCGGCGTGGCCTGGCTGATGCGCCGCGCCAAGATCACCCGCGTCGAGGAGCTCTAGGCCCGGGGTCACAGGATGGGCTTCGGCCCACGCCCCAACCGCCACCGGAGCCGGTGGTCGAAAGCCCACCGCCCTACGGGTCTTTCACCCGCGGGGCGTAAGCTTGGGGCAGGTTTCCTTCCAAGGGGGACACCATGAGCCTGGCCGTCAAACGCGTCTACGATCCGCCCTCGCCGAAGGACGGCTACCGCGTGCTGGTCGACCGCCTGTGGCCGCGCGGGTTGAAGAAGGCCGACGCGGCGCTCGACCTGTGGGCGAAGGAGGTCGGCCCTTCGCGCGAGCTGCGCGAATGGTTCGGCCACGAGCCGACGCGCTGGGAGGGCTTTCGCCACCGCTACGCGGGCGAACTCGATACCGTCCCGGAAAGCTGGCACGCGCTGGCCGAGAAAGCCCGCCGCCATCCGGTGACCCTGCTGTTCGGCGCGCGCGACGAGGAGCACAACAACGCCGTGGCGTTGAAGACGTACCTGGAAACCTACCTCGCCGCGCACGGCCCGCATTGAACGTCAGGCAGGCGCGCGCTCCGTCGCGTGCGCCGAAAAGCGCAGCCGGTACCTGCCGCTGTCGCCCACAAACCCGCAAAAGCTGCCAGATCGGCGCCCGCAGGCGCGTTGCCTCAACCCTCGGGTCGCCAGCGCTCCAGCGCCTCGCGGGTGCGCGTCCGCCCCAGCTCGATCAGCTCGGTGGCGCGGTAGAACTCATAGGTGGCCGCGGCATCGCGCGGAATCTCGATCAGCAAGTCGGGTTCGTACGCGGCGAGGCGCAGCCGCGAAAGGTTCGACTGCATCAGGTCCATCGCCTGGTTCAGCAGGGCCAGTGCGCCGGGCTCGTGCACGCGCGCGGGTTTGTCCTCGCGGTGCGAGAGCAGCCGGCCGAGCCAGCCGGATTCCTCGTCCGGACCTGCATCCGGATCGGCCCTGGCATTGCGCTCGGGGGCCAGCATGCTGGCGCGGCCATCGAGGCTGATCGCGAAGAGGACCTCCGCGCGCTCGCGGATCAGCGGCGTCACCGGCACCGGGTTGAGCAACGCACCGTCGACCAGACGGCGACCGTCGATGGTGTGTGGACGGAAGATGGTGGGAATCGCGATCGACGCGCGAATCGCGTCGAACAGCTGGCCGCGGGTCAGCCAGACCTCGCGTTCGCGGTCGATGTCGGTAGCCACGGCGGTATAGGCCAGCGGCAGGTCCTCGATGCGCGCGTCGCCGATCAGCTCGCGCAAGGTCTCGATGATCTTCTCGCCCTTGATCAGCCCGCCGCGAAAGGTCCAGTCGACCAGCCGCAGCACGTCGAAGCGGGCCAGCTTGCAGACCCAGTCGCGGTAGACCGGAAGCTTGCCCATCGCATAGATGCCGCCGATCAGCGCGCCCATCGAGGTGCCGGCGATCGCGCCGATCGCGTACCCCTGGCGCTCGATCTCCTCGATCACGCCGATGTGCGCCAGCCCCTTGGCGCCGCCGGCGCCAAGCGCCAGTGCGACGGTCGGTTTGCGCGGGGCATCCGCGGAAGCGGGCTGGCTCATGCGGTAGCCTGTGAAGGGCGAGTCCTCACGATACGTTAGCGTGGGGCTGTGGTGAAGTCTGCGTCCGGACGTCAGCGGTCGCGACCGTTATGATGGTCCTTCGGCGTCCGCGCCATTGACCAGGCAGCCCAAAGGAACCATGCCAGCCAATACCCGCCTGCACGCCCGGCCCTGCCCATCGGCCCCGCGCCGCCCCGCACGCCGCCGGGGAGCCCGCGCATGAGCTGGCAGGCCTGGGCCACGGTGGCGATCATCGTGGGTGCGATGGCGCTGTTCGCCAGCGAAAAGGTGCGCATCGACCTGGTCGCGTTGCTGGCGCTGGCGGCGCTGGTGGTGCTGCATATCGTCACCCCCGAGGAAGCGCTGTCCGGCTTCAGCAACGAGGCGACCGTGACCGTGGCGGCGATGTTCGCGCTGAGCCTGGGCATCGAGCGCTCCGGCGCACTGGAGCCGCTGACGCGCCTGTTGATGCGCATCCGCAAGCCCTGGCTGCTGACCCTGGCGATGATGCTGGCGATCGCTCCGTTGGGAGCGTTCGTGAAGAACATCGCGCTGGTCGCCACCTTCCTGCCGCTGGCGCTGCGCGTGTGCCAGCGCACCGGTACCTCGCCGGCGCGCGTGCTGATGCCGATGGCCTACGCCGCGCAGATGGGCGGCGTGTGCACGCTGATCGGTACCTCTTCCAACCTGCTCACCGACAGCCTGGCGCAGAAGCACGGCCTGCCGCCGTTCGGCGTGTTCGAGTTCACCAAGCTGGGCGCGCTGCTGGCGGTGGCCGGCATGGCCTACCTGATGCTGATCGGGCGCAAGCTGCTGCCCAAGCACATCGACGCGGCGCTGCCCGAGGGTGGCGAGGTCGGCAAATACGTCACCGAACTGGTGGTGGGCGAGGACTCGCCGCTGCTGGGCAAGCGCATCGCCGATGCGCAACTGGGCGACAAGTACGGCGTCTATCCGCTGGAACTTCTGCGCGGCGAGCGGCGCATGTGGTCCCCGCGCGAGCAACAGCTCGCCGTCGGCGACGTGCTGCTGGTGCGCGGCGACTGGGAGAAGATCGAGGATTTCCAGCGCCGCACGCGCCTGCGCAACGCCCCCGAGCAGCACTACGCGCGCGAGGACGACCGCACCCGCGTGCTGGCCGAGTTGATGGTCGCGCCGGGCAGCCCGGCCGAAGGACGGCGGCTGTCCGAGTTGGGCCTGGACTGGCGCTACCGCGCCACCGTGCTGGCGGTGCACCGCCGCGGCCAGGTACTGCGCGACAAGCTGAGCAATACCGACCTGGCGGTCGGCGACGTGCTGCTGGCGCTGGTCGACGAGGGCGGCATGCCCAAGCTGCGCACCGACGATGCGTTCATCGTGCTCAGCGAACGTGACGACGCGCGCGGCAGCATGCGCAAGGCGTGGATCGCCGCGGCGATCATGGCCGCCGTGGTGATCACCTCGGGCATGCACTGGCTGCCGATCCCGATCGCCGCGCTGTGCGGCGCGACCGCGATGGCGCTGACCGGCTGCTTCGGCCGCAAGGACATCTACGAAGGGATGGACTGGAAGATCATCATCCTGCTCGGCGCGATCCTGCCGCTGGGACTGGCGATCGAGAAGACCGGCCTGTCGACCGTGGTAGTGCAGGGCGCGATGGGGCTGGTCGGCAGCCATGGCCCGTTGGCCGCGCTGCTGATGGTTTACCTGTTGACCGCACTGCTCACCGAACTGATGGGACACAACCCCTCGGTGGTGCTGATGGTCAGCATCGCGGTCACCGTGGCGCACGCCGCGCATGCCGATCCGCGTCCGTTCGTGGTGGCGGTGGCGTTTGCCGCGGCGACCTCGTTCGCCACGCCGGTGGGCTATCCGACCAACACGATGGTGTATTACGCCGGCGGCTACCGCTTCACCGACTTCATGAAGGTCGGCATCCCGTTGATCGCGCTGTTCTGCACGCTGTCGATGTGGCTGATCCCGCAGTTCTGGCCGTTCCATCCCTGACGGCCGACAACTGGTAGTCGTTCGGGACCGGGAGCCAGGCGACGTACGCTTTGGCCCCTCTCCCGCGGGAGGGGGGGCAGCCGCGCTAGCGCGCTCCTTGTTGGTAGGCGCCCAGCGCCATGTGCAGCAGGCTCTTCATCTCTTCGCGCAGCGGCAGCGGTGCCACCACTTCGGCGTCCGGTCCGTACTTGAGCACGTCCATCAGCAGTTCGCGCGACTTCGAGTACGGCACCTTCAGTTCGTAGCGCCCGTCCGGCAGCCAGTCGCCCTTCTGCTGCGAATGCCAGTGTTCATCGGCTACCCAGCGCGCGGCGTGCGCGGAAAAGCGGATCGTGGCCCATGCCTTCGGCTTGCCGGCGAAAATGCCGTAGCTGGAGGCGAGCAGTTCGTTGAGGTCGGTTTCCGGCACGTCGATCGCCGGCTCGTCCAGCGCGTGCGCCTCGCGGATGCGATCCACCGCAAAGCTGCGCAGCGCCTCGCGATCGTGATCCCACACGTCCAGATACCAGTTGTCGCGGTAGTGCGTCAGCCGCTGCGGGGAGACGGTGCGCTTGCTGTCCGAATCGGTGGTGCGCGCGCGATAGGAAAAGCGCACGCGACTGCGTTCGAGCACCGCGCCGGCGGTCACGCGGAACACCTGCTGGTCGAGCTTGCGCTCGCCCCAGGGGATCACGCGGATGCGCTCGATCGGCAGTGCCCTGGCCTTCTCCTGCCCGGTGAGCAGGCGCTCGATGCGCGCCTTGAACGGTGCCAGCGCGCCGGCCAGCACACCGGGGCCGGAGCGGCCGATCAGTTCGTTGAGCGCCAGCAGCGCGGCCAGTTCGTCGGAGGTCAGCCACAGCCCCGGCAGCTCGAAGCGCTCGCCCTCGCCCACCTCGTAGCGGAACGCGGCCTGATCGGTGCCGGCGCTTTCGATCGGCGCGCCCAGACCGTCGCGCAGGAAGGCGATGTCGCGATAGAGCGTGGCTCGCGAACATTCCAGCTCGTCCATCAGCCGCGCCAGCGGGACCGGGTAATGTGCCGATTTGAGAACCCGGTGCAGGGTCAGAATGCGTTCGTAGCGATCCATGGCATACCGCTGGGGTGGGAGCTTTGTGTAGCATGGGTACGGCCCGCGGCGGCCGCAAGTCCGTCGCACGGCCCGGCACGAGAGCCGGGTCGCGGTTTTTCCCCAGCCGCCGAGCCTTCGATGTGATGCACTCATCCAGCGACATGCAGGCCTGTGTCTCCGCCACCGCGCGCGAGCACCCGCTGCCCCCTGCCTATCCGGCCTCGCTGCTGCGCACCCTGGCGCTGTCCGGCTACGGACTGTGGATGCTGCTGGGGCTGGCGCTGGCGCTGGGCATCTACCGTGGCGGGCGCAGCGAGGCGCTGCTGCCGCTGGCGCTGGGGGCGGCGTTCGTCAGTGCGGGCCTGGTGGTCGCCTGCCTGCACCTGCGCGGGCTGTCCGAGTGGCACGGATGGTTCCCCGCCCGGCGCAGCCGACCCACGCGCGAGGCATTGCTGGCGCTGGCGGCGTACCTGCCGATGCTGGCGGTGGCCGGCCTGGTGCGCGGCGAGAACACGTTCTGGGCGACCCGCACGGCTGGCGCGGCGCTGGCGCTATGCAGCGCCGCAAGCCTCGTCTACACGGTACACAGCTATCGCCGCCGCCTGTCGGACGGCGTGGCGCGCTGTTCCGCGCAACTGCCGGTGAGCCGGGTGGTGGCGTCCTGGTACACGGGCGGGCTGTGGCTGTGGTTGTGCCTGGCCGCGCAGGATGGCGCAGTGCACCCGGCCGGCACGCGGCCATGGATCATGGTGTTGCTGGTGCTCGCGCTGCTGCTGGGATTGATCGAGGGGCTGCGCTGGCAGGCGCTCAGCCCGGCAGGGGGGCGCTTGCCGCCGCAACGCATGCGCGGACGTTCCGCGCGCTTCATCGCGGCCTTGCTCACTTACGCGGTGCCCAGCCTGGCCTTGCTGGTGGTGGATCTGTCCGACGCGGGCGTGGCGCTGGTGGCGCTGGCTGCCGCCAGTTGCCTGCTGGGCCGCACCATCGAGCAACGCGCCTATGAGGCTGCGCTGGCGCGACTGTGCCGGGCCGACGCTGCGCGCGTCCGGGACCGGTAACGATGCACGCCGGATCCGCGCGTATTCACTGCTAGTTCAATCCGCCGCATTAAGGTGGCGGGCTCCCTGTTCGCCCCATTCATGGATCACCCGATGACCAAGACCCTGATCGCAGCCGCGTGCCTGTTCGCCTTCGCCGGCGTGGTGCAGGCGCAGGATGCCGACACCGACACGAGCACCGACAACGGCGGCTGGACCGGCTCGGGCGAGTTCGGCTTCGCCTCGGCGCGCGGCAACTCGCGCACCGAGAACGTCAACGCCAAGCTCGGCCTGAACCAGGAAAACGAGTACTGGAAGAACAATTTCTTCCTGAACGGCATGCGTTCGAAGGGCGAAGTGACAGTGCTCGACGCCAGCGGCAACACGGTCGATCGCTTCACCACCACCGCCAACCGCTACGACGGTGGCGCCTCGGTCGGTTACAAGCTCGATCCGCGCAGCTACATCGTCGGCGCGGGCCGCTACGAGCACGACGACTTCGGCGCCAACCTGTGGCAGGGCATCGTCTCGCTGGGCTATGGGTACATCGCGCTCAAGAACGAGCGCACGGAGCTGTCCTTCGAAATCGGTCCCGGTTACAAGCGCTACCGCCCGGCCGACACCACCGTGCTGGTCAACGGCGTGGCGACCGACATGCGCCAGCCCACCGAAAGCGAACTGGTCGGCCGTGGCCTGATCAACTTCAAATACCGCCTGACCGACAACACCGCCTTCGAGGACACGCTGCTGGTCGAAGCGGGCTCGAAGAACAAGTACTACCAGAACGACGCGGGCCTGTCGGTCAGCATGACCAAGAAGCTGGCGCTCAAGCTGGGCTTCCAGGTGCGCTACAACTCCGACACGCAGCCGGGCACGCAGAGCACCGACACGCTGACCACGACCAACCTGGTCTACAACTTCTAGCTTCAATAAAAGCTGTCGCGGCGCGAAGCGCCTCGTTTGCTTCCTCTCCCTTCGAGGAGAGGATTGAGGTGAGGGGCCAATCTTGCGGGGGACAACTAAGTGCTTGGTTCCCGAGCCGACACTCCCGCGAGCCCCGCCCCTCATCCCGGCCTTCTCCCCGCAGGGAGAAGGATCAAAGCATTAGCCCAGCATGTCGCCCGCACCCTGCGCCAGCAACGCATCGGCCACCGCGCGACCGAGCACCTCCGGCCGGTCGACTGGACCGCTCGCCTCCGCCCGCACTAACTGTCCGCTGGCGGCATCACCGACCAGCCCGCGCAGATGCAGGCCGCGCTCGCCCAGCACGCACCAGGCCGCCACCGGCACCGTGCAGCTGCCGCCGAGCGCATGGTTCATCGCGCGCTCGGCGCTGACGGTCACGCGCGTGTCGGCATCGTCCAGTGCCGCCAGCAGCGCCAGCACGGCCGGCTGGTCAGCGCGCGCCTCGATCGCGATCGCTGCCTGGCCCGGTGCCGGCAGCCAGTCCGGCGCGGCCAGCCGCTGGCGGATGCGCGCTGCCAGGCCCAGCCGCTCGAGCCCGGCACAGGCCAGCACGATGGCGTCGTAGTCGCCGGCGTCGAGCTTGGCCAGGCGGGTGTTGACGTTGCCGCGCAGGTCGAGCAGCTCCAGATCCGGCCGCGTCGCGCGCAGCTGCGCCTGCCGGCGCAGCGAGGAGGTGCCCACGCGGGCGCCGTGGGGCAGCGCATCCAGCGTGGCGTGGTCGTTGCTGACGAACGCATCGGCCGCGTCGGCGCGCGGCAGCATCGCCGGCAGCACGAAGCCCGGTTCCAGCTCGGCCGGCACGTCCTTGAGCGAGTGCACCGCCAGGTCCGCGCGGCCTTCCAGCATCGCCACTTCCAGCTCTTTCAGGAACAGCCCCTTGCCGCCGATGGTGGCAAGCGGGCGGTCGGCAATTTCGTCGCCGCGGGTGGTCATCGGCACCAGTTCGACGGCCAGGCCCGGGTGCTCGGCGCGCAACCGCGCGGCGACGTGCTCGGCCTGCCACAGCGCGAGGGCGCTCTTGCGGGTGGCGATGCGCAGGATGGAAGGCTGCATGGGAACTCCGGCGATGACGCTGAACGCCTATTGTCGCCGCAATCGCCACATCGCGCGTGCGGCGTGGCGACCCAGGCCGCAAAGCCTGCACGCGAGCCACCTGCTTCGCGCAGGGCCGTGGGCCCACCGTGCCGACGAATCGTCGAAGAGGCAATCGACGCAGCGGGCCCGCCCCGACCATCTTCATTGGCGGGACCTCTAGCCCGTGCGCAGCAGCTTGCGCACCGCCGGCAGGTTGCGCCGGCTCACCTCGGGGCTGAACTCGGTGCCGGCCAGCCGTGCCAGCACGCGGCCGTCGGCGAGGGTCTTCAGCCCCAGCAGCCGCGGAGCCGGCACCAGGCAGTTGCGGTGCAGGCGTACCAGTTGGGTGGGGTGCTCCTCCTCCAGCTGGCGCAGCGACTCCTCGATCAGCAGCTCGCCGCCGGCATGGCGCACGACCACGTATTTTTCCTCGGCGAGCAGACACACCACCTCGGTCAGCGCGATGCGCACCTGTTCGCCGCGCAGCCGGCCGCGCAGGTAGCCGACCGGTTCGGCCGGCACCGCGGCAAGGCGCTGGCGGGCGCGCTGCAGGGCTTCGCGCAGGCGCTCCAGCCGCACCGGCTTGAGCAGGTAGTCGACCGCGCCCAGCTCGAACGCGGTCAGCGCGTGGTTTTCGTACGCCGTGCAGAACACCACCTGCGGACGCGCGTGCCCGGCCAGCCGCGCGGCCAGCGCGGCGCCGTCCAGGCCCGGCATATTGATGTCCAGCAGCAGCAGGTCCGGTTGCGTTTCGCCGATGGCCGCCAGCGCGGCTTCGCCGTCGGCCACGCTGCCGGCGACCACCACGCCATCGCACTCGCCCAGCAGCGCGGCCAGGCGCGCGCGCGCCAATGGCTCGTCGTCGACGATCAGCACGCGCATCAGGCGAACTCCCCCGGTGGCGGATCGAGCGGCAGGCGCAGGCGCACCACGAATCGGTCCGCGTCCGGCCCGGCGTCGACCGCCGCGCGCGCGCCATAGCGGTAGGCCACGCGTTGGCGCACGTTGGTCAAGCCGTGGCCGTGGCCGGGCGTGGTCGGCGCATTCGACAGCGGGTTGCTGATGTCGATCAGCAACACGCGACCGTCCACCGCGCCGCGCAGCACGATCTCGCCGCCCTCGCGCCGCGGCTGGATGCCGTGGCGCACGGCGTTCTCCACCAGCGGCTGCAGCAGCAATCGCGGCAGCGGATAGTCCATTGGCAACCCGTCGAGTTCGCGGCGCACGCGCAGGCGCTCGCCCAGGCGCAGCTGCTCGATGGCGAGGTAGCGCTCGACCAGCGCGAGCTCTTCGCCCAGCGTGCCGTCGCGGCTGCCCGACTGGCCAAGCGCGGCGCGGAACAGTTCGCAAAGATCCTCGATGGTGCGCTCGGCCGCGGCCGGGTCGACCCGCACCAGCGCGGCCACGGTGTTCATGCTGTTGAACAGGAAGTGCGGGCGGATGCGCGCCTGCAGCGCATCGACCTGCGCGTGCGCGACCGCGGCCAGCCGCGCCTGCCACTGCGCCAGCACGTAGAAGTAGCGCAGCATCGCCGCGCCCAGCAAAGCGGCGATCAGCAGGTTGTCGCGCACGAAGGCCGCCGGCGCGCCGTGCACCAGGCTCAGTTGCAGGGCCAGGTCCATCCATCGGGCCAGCGCGCTGGCCAGCGCCACCACCAGCTCGATCAGCAGCCACACCCCGGCATAGGGCATCCAGCCGCCCAGACGCTGCAGCCACGGCCGCGCGTAGCACAGCGCCAGCGCGATCAGCATCGACAGCCAGGTCACGAACAGCATGCCGACGCTGTAACCGCGCCAGCCGCGGGTGTTGTCCGGCGCCAGCCACATCAGCGTGACAGTGAGCGCACCGACCGCGAACAGCGCGGCGACCGCCGGCAGGCGGCAGAAGTCGGGCAGCGGCGTGGTGGGGCGGGCGGGCTGGGCGCTCATGCGGATCAGTATGCCGGCATTTGCCTGTCCTCCCGCCATGGCGTGGGCGGCCAAATCCCGGTGTGCCGGGGTTCGAAGCGAGCGCGGCTCCTCCCCTCAACCCTTTGGCGGAGGGAGTCGGAAGCTACCCGAGGCGATCGGTGAGCCAGTGGCGCAGGTCGGTGATCTCCTCGGCGCAGACCGAGTGCGGCATGGGGTAAGTGTGCCAGTCGATCGTATAGCCCAACCCTGCCAGCAACGTGCGCGAATCGATGCCACGCTGCAGCGCCACGATCGGGTCGGCGTTGCCGTGGCCCCAGAAGATCGGTACCCGCGCGTTGGCAGCGCTGCGCTCGGGCGCCAGCGTGGCGCTGATCGGCAGGTATGTGGAGAGCGCCACGATGCCGGCCAGCGGCTGCGCATGGCGCAACCCGGCAGCCAGTGCGATGGCGCCGCCCTGCGAGAAGCCGGCCAGCACGATCCGCTCGCTCGGCACGCCGCGCTCGTGCTCGCGCGCGATCAGCGCCTCCACCGCCCCGATCGCGCGACGGATGCCGGCCTCGTCCTGCGGCGCGCGTGCGTCGAAACCGAAGATGTCGTACCAGGCGCGCATCGGCATGCCGCCGTTGACGCTGACCGGCTGCACCGGCGCATGCGGGAACACGAAGCGCAGCGCCGGCCAGGTCCGATCGACGAGCTCGGGCACGATCGGCGCGAAGTCGTTGCCGTCGGCGCCCAGCCCGTGCAGCCAGATCACGCTGTGGCGGGGCTCCGGGCCGGTTTCGTGTTCGACGCTGGGGAGCAGGTTCATGGGCGTTCCAGTGGTGTGCGCAAGTCGATCAGTTTCGCCCATGGCTCGTGCGACCGCCAACGCGCGCGGCCTTCGCCGGGACTTGTGGCGCTTGCGGGACAGGCAGGCTTGGCTATGCTCGGATGCTTTGCCACTAGCGGAGCGCTTCCATGCGTCGACTTCTCCTGGCGGGCCTGGCCGCCTTTACCGCGCTGCCGGCGCTGGCGGCCGCGCCGGCCGCGCCGCTGGATCTGGAAACGATCATGGCCAATCCCGACTGGATCGGGCAGGCGGTGGAGGCACCGTACTGGAGCGCCGACGGGCAGGCGATCTATTACCGGCTCAAGCGTGACGGCAGCGAGGTGCGCGACCTGTATCGCGTGGATCCGGCGACCGGCCGCAGCGAGAAGCTCGACCCCGCCGGCGTGGCCAGCGCCGACGGTCCGTCGGTGTACGACCGCATGCACCGCTATGCCGCCTTCGTGCGCCACGGCGACGTATTCCTGCGCACGCTGGCCGACGGGCGCACCGCGCAGGTGACGCAGACCGTCGAGGATGAATCGGCGCCGCAGTTTTCCGCCGACAGCCGCGCGCTGCAGTACCGCTCCGGCGACGACTGGTACAGCTACGACCTGGCCCGCGGCGTCAGCACGCCGGTGGCCGTGCTGAAATTCGCCGACGACCCGGACGAGAAAGAGACCGGCGCGCTGGAGGACGAACAGCTCGAACTCTTCTCCACGTTGCGCCAGCTCAAGGCCGACAAGGACGCCGAAAAAGCCAACGCCAAGGCGCTGGCCGCGGCCGACCCGGGCCGCGCGCCGCAGCCGTTCTGGCTGGGCGACAAGATCGTGGCGGTCGACACCGAGCTCTCGCCGGACGCGCACTGGCTGCTGGTGGTCACGCGGCCCAAGGCCTACGAGGCGGGCCGCCAGCCCAAACTCACCCATTACGTCACCGACTCCGGCTACGCCGAGGGCGAGGACACGCACGTTTACGTCGGCCACAACGAACCGGCGGCGCAGTCGCTCATGTTGCTGGACCTGCGCGAGCACCGGCACTACGCCTTGCCGATCGAGAACCTCCCGGGCATCAAGGACGACCCGCTCGCGGCGATCCGCGCGCAGACCGTCGCGGCCCTGAAGAAGGCTGGCAAGGATGAGCAGGCCAAGGCGCTCAAGGCTCCCGACGTGCGCCCGGTGCGCATCGTCTCCAGCGCCGAGGACGGCGGTGGCGGCGGCATCGTGTGGAGCGCGGACGGCCGGAACCTGGCCATCCAGTTGCGCGCGATCGACAACAAGGATCGCTGGATCGCCAGCGTCGATTTCACGAACCACGCGCTGGTCAACCAGCACCGCCTGCACGACGACGCCTGGATCAACTGGAACTTCAACGATTTCGGCTGGCTGAAGGACGGCCGCACGCTCTGGTACCTCTCCGAGGAGAGCGGCTGGTCGCAGCTCTACGCCAAGCCGCTCGACGGCAAGACGAAAGCGTTGACGTCCGGCAAGTTCGAGGTCAGCCATCCGCAACTGTCGCAGGACGGGCAGTGGTTCTACCTGCGCACCAATCAGGTGGCGCCCTACGGCTATGACGTCTACCGCGTGCCGAGCGATGGTGGCGACCTCACTCGCGTCACGCGTTACCAGGGCATGGACGGTTTCGAGCTGTCGCCCGATGGCAGCCGCCTGGCAGTACTGCATTCCTCGGCCTACGTGCTCGACCAGCTGGCCGTACAGCCGGCCGCCGGCGGCACACCGCGCGAGCTGACCCACACGATGAAGAGTGCGTTCACCGCGCACGACTGGATCGCGCCGAAGATCGTCCAGGTGCCTTCCAGCCACGGCGCCGGCACCATCTACGCCAAGTACTACGGCCCCGCCACCGACAACGCCGAAACCAGGCCCGCGGTGATCTTCGTGCACGGCGCCGGCTACACACAGAACGTCATCGAGTCCTGGCCCTACTACTTCCGCGAGCAGATGTTCCACAACATGCTCGTGCAGAAGGGGTACGTGGTGCTGGACATGGACTACCGCGCCTCCGAGGGCTACGGCCGCGACTGGCGCGATGCGATCTACCGCCAGATGGGCCACCCGGAGCTCGAAGACCTGCTCGACGGCAAGGCGTGGCTGGTGAAGCATCACCACGTGGATCCCAAGCGCGTGGGTATCTATGGCGGCAGCTACGGCGGCTTCATGACCGAGATGGCGCTCTTGCGCGCGCCGGGCGAATTCGCCGCCGGCGCCGCGCTGCGCCCGGTCAGCGACTGGCGGCTGTACAACCACGAATACACCGCCAACATCCTCAACGCGCCCGAGCTCGATCCGCACGCCTACGCAATCAGTTCGCCGATCAACTTCGCCGATCAGCTGGCCGATCCGCTGCTGATTGAGCACGGCCTGATCGACGACAACGTGCTGGCGGCCGATTCGATCCGCCTGTACCAGCGCTTCATCGAGCTGCACAAGAAGAACTTCTGGATGTCGCTCTACCCGATGGAGCGGCACGGCTTCGTCCACGCGGATTCGTGGTACGACGAATACCGGCGCATCGACGAGCTGTTCGACACCTACCTCAAGCCGGCCAGGTAACGCGGATCAAAAAGCCCCTCTCCCGCGCGGGAGAGGGGCACAAGGACGCAACGTAGGGCTGGCTTCAGCCCACCGGCACTCCTCGCGAGAGAGGTAGACCCAAGCCCACCCCTGAGTCACGCCCAGGCGGCCATTAGCAGCAGCACGAAACCCGCCACCGCGATCAGCGCGTGCACCACCACCAGCCACTTGGGCAGCGGCAGCCGCTTCCAGTGGTAACCCAGGTTCATCACGCCGCCGCCGGCGGCCGCCAGCACGAACAGCAGCAGGGCGAGCTGCGCCAGCTGCGGCAGTCCCGTGGTGAAGTAGTCATAGACCAGCAACGTGACGGCCGCGCCGGCGATGAAACCGTGCCCCATGGCCAGCCAGGTCGGCGGGTGCGGCTTGCCGGCGAAGCGGATGCCGGCCATCAGCAGGCCGCCCAAGGCGGTGAGCGCCAGCAGCACCGCAGCGGTACGCATGCTCAACATCGGTTCCATGATCACGCTTCTGTGCGGGGGATCCGGCCGGATCGTCGATCCGCGTGCGTGATGCCGGTGTCAGCTGTTCAGGCCGGCAGCGTCGCCCCGTCGACCAGCTCGACCATGCGCATGAAGCAGGCGTCCGAGGCCGCGTCGGCCGGCACGAAGCAGAACACCGTGGCGCCGTCGGCCTGGCCGTCGCGGATCGGCAGGCGCGTCGAGTGCACGCAGAAATGGCCCAGGCGCGCGTCGTACAGCGGCAGCTCCAGCGCCGACAGCGGCGCGGTCTCCTGCTGTTCCCACAGTCCGGCGAACTCCGCGCTGGTCTGCACGAGCGCCTCGACCAGCGCGTCGAAGCGCGGGTCATCAGGGTGCGCGGCGTGGCTCATGCGGAAGATCGCCACCAGGTTGGCCGCGCTGCGCATGAAATGCGGCTGGTAGAGCACCCGCCGCGGCGGATGCATGAAGGCGTTCCAGACATGGTTGCGCGCGAACGGCCCGCGTACCGCCTCGAAGTCGAACAGGAAATCGGCGTAGCGGTTGTAGGCGAGCAGGTCGAACAGCGGATCGAGCACGAAGGCCGGACCCTGGTAGCGTTCGATCATGCCAAGGATGGGCGCCGGCACCAGGATCCGCGCGGGTGCCGGTTCGGGCCGCGCGAGCCCGGCCAGCGCGAACAGATAGGCCTCGTCGCTGGGCGACAACGCCAGCGCGCGGGCGATGCGCGCCAGCGCGGCGGCCGAGACGTTGATCTGCCGTCCCTGCTCCAGCCACGTGTACCAGGTGAGACCGACGTCGGCGAGCGCGGCCACTTCCTCCCGACGGAGGCCGGGCGTCAGCCGACGCTGCCCGCGCGGCAGGCCGACCGCTTCGGGCGCCAGCGCCGCGCGCCGCGCGCGCAGGAAGGCCTTCAACTCGATGCGTTGCATGCGCGTGCTCATCGTGAGCCCCGGGAGAGGACGGGTGGTAGTGGGGGTACCAGCAGTATCGGCTGCCTGCCCATGGTAACCGCCGCCGGCTAACGTTGCGTGCCGGCGCACGCGCCTCGTGCGCCGGCCCGTCGCGGACATCCCCATCCGCCGGCCGCACCGGACGCTGTCACGTTGCTGCCTGTTGGCACGTCCTACGTGCGAAGGGTCAGCCCTTCGGTTCAAGCGCTCGACCGGGGCCGTCCCGACAATGCCCCGCCCAAGGAGATCGGCATGTCGCTCATCACTCCGCCACCCGCCGCGCCCGACACCGACGCGCTCGTCGATTTCGTGGTGCATGCCCAACTCATGCTCGATCCGGCGACGCCCGAACCTGTGCGCTGCCAGGCTGAGCCGCGACTGCTCGCCCTGCTGCCGACGCTGCACGCGCTGGGCGTGTTCGATCTGTTCTCGATCCGCGATCCGGCGCTGGCCACGCTGGTGCGCGATGAGCTGGCGGCGCGCCAGGCACGGGCCGCCTGACCCTTGCTCGAACAAATGTCGCTGCCACGATATTTGCCTTGACAAATATTCTTACGGCAATAGAATGCGCGGCATGGAAAACGAGTCGCTCCCTTACACCGCCCACGAAAGCCTGGGTGTTCTGCTTGGCCTGGTGCGCTCGGAAATCGTGCGCGCGATGGAGGCCGAGCTGGCGGCGTTGGGCGTGGAGCTGCGTTTCACCCAGTTCCTGATCCTCAAGCGGCTCGCCCGGCTGGGGCCGATGACCGCCTCGGAACTGGCCCGTGCGGTCGAGCTCGACGGCGGCGCCATGACTCGCCAGCTGGATCAGCTCGAAGGCAAGGGCTACCTGCGCCGCTGCCCGCACGAACAGGACCGGCGCGCGCTGCGCATCGAGCTGACCGAACAGGGCAATGCGCTGTGGCAACAGCTGACCGACTGCAACGAGCGCGTGCTGGAAGCGGCACAGCGCTCGCTCGGCGAAGCCGAACGCCGGCACCTGCACGACTACCTGACGCGCGTGTTGCACGCGTTGCGCGTCAAAGACTGACTCTCACCCGGAATTCCCATACATGCGTCTGCAACTTCTTGCGGCGACCACCGCACTGACCCTCGTTCTGGCCGGTTGCGCCAGCAGCGGCGGCCTGCATCCGGACGGCAAGCTGCTCGAACCGTCCACGCTGAAGGCCCAGCGCAGCCTGGGCGAAGCCACGCTCACGCCGGCCGCCTGGCCGGACCGGGCATGGTGGAGTGGCCTTGGCGATGCGCAGCTGGATGCCCTGATCGACGAAGCGCTGGCCGGCAACCCGGGCCTGGCCGCGGCCGACGCGCGTGCCCGCGCCGCCCAGGCGGCGGCCGGCCTCGCCGACGCGGCGCGCCAACCGCAACTTGGTCTGGGCGCCAGCGTGGCCGGTGCCAAGCCGCCGTCGGGCCTGCTCGGCGAGAACGCGCATTTCTCGGTCGCCAAGTTCGGCTACCTCAGCTTCGATTGGGGCCTGGACCTGTGGGGCGGCCAGCGCGCCGCATGGGAAGCGGCGCTGGGCCAGGCCCGCGCCGCCGAGGTCGAGGCGCGCGCGGCGCGCATCGAGCTGTCGGGCAACGTCGCGCGCGCCTATGCGCAGCTGGGCTATGCGTTTGCCCGGCACGACCTGGCGCAGGACGAACTCGAGCGCGCCGGCAAGGCGCGCGAGTTGACCGCCCAGCGCGTCCGCGCCGGCCTGGACAGCCAGTTGCAGCTCAAGCAGGGCGACGCCGAGGTGGCCACCGCCGAACAGCAGTTGGCAGTCGCCCAGCGCGCCATCGACGCGGCCCGCTCGGCATTGTCGGTGTTGCTCGGCAAGGGCCCGGACCGTGGGCTGGACATCGCCCGTCCGCAGCCGCTGACGCCCGATGCCGTGGCGGTGCCGACCAACCTGCCGGTCGAGCTGGTCGGTCACCGCGCCGACCTGGTCGCCGCGCGCTGGCGCGTCGAGGCGGCCGGCCATGACGTCGCCGCGGCCAAGACCGAGTTCCTGCCCAACGTGAAGCTGGGCGCCATGGCGGGCCTGCTCGCCATGGGCGGCAACCCGCTGCTTCGCGCCTCTTCGCTGTTCTATCAGGCGGGCCCGTCGCTCAGCCTGCCGATCTTCGACGGCGGCCGGCTGCGCGCGAATCTTTCGGCCAGGGATGCTCACTACGACCTGGTCGTGGCGCAGTACAACCAGACCCTGGTCGGCGCGCTCAACGAGGTCGCAGACGATTACGCCGCGCAGCAGTCGCTGGTCACCCAGGTCGCGGCACAACAGCGCGCGCTGGATGCCGCCAACGACGCCTGGCGCCTGGCCGAGCAGCGCTATCGCGCCGGCGTGGGCAGCTACCTGGAGGCGCTCAGCGTGCGCCAGCAATTGCTTCTGGCCGAGCAGCGCATGGCCGCGCTCAAGGCACAGCAGGTCGACCTTTCGGTGCAGCTGATCCAGGCCCTCGGCGGCGGCTACCGCCCAGAGTCGACGGCCGGCCAGCCCACCGCATCCACCCCTTCCGCCCCCGCTCATTCCTAAGGCTTCTCCATGTCCACCCAGCCTGCTTCCCAACCCAACGGCGCCGCCCCTGCGCCGGCCGCGAAGAACAAGCGCGGTTTCCTGCTGCGCGCGCTCGGCGTGGTGGTGCTGCTCGCCCTGATCGGCTGGGGCCTGTGGTACTACTTCGATGGCCGCTGGTACGAGGGCACCGACGATGCCTACGTCAACGGCAACATCGTGCAGATCACCCCGCAACTGCCGGGCACCGTGGTGTCGATCGGCGCCGACGACGGTGACCGCGTCAAGGCCGGCCAGACGCTGATCGAGCTGGACCCGAGCAACGCGCAGGTTGCGCTGGCCGAAGCGAAGGCCAACCTCGCCAGCACCGTGCGCAAGGTACGCGGCCTGTACAGCACCGTGACCGGTGCGCAGGCGGACGTCGCCGCGCGCAAGGTGGCGGTGCAGAAGGCCCGCGCGGACTACAACCGCCGTCGCGACCTGGCCAGGTCCGGTGCGATCTCGGCCGAGGAGCTGGCCCACGCCCGCGACGAGATGACCGCCGCCGAAAGCGCGCTGAACGCGGCGACGCAGCAATACCAGACCAGCAAGGTGCTGGTCGACGACACCGTGGTCGCCTCGCATCCGGACGTCCAGACGGCCGCGGCCAAGCTGCGCGCCGCTTACCTCGACGCCATGCGCACCACCATCGTGGCGCCGGTCGACGGTTATGTCGCCAAGCGCTCGGTGCAGCTGGGCCAGCGCGTGGCCCCGGGCACGCCGCTGATGGCGGTGGTGCCGCTCAACGCGGTATGGATCGACGCCAACTTCAAGGAGACCCAGCTGACCGAGATGCGCATCGGCCAGCCGGTGGAGATCCACGCCGACGTGTACGGCGGCGACGTGACCTACAAGGGCATGGTGCAGAACCTGGGCGTGGGCACCGGCAGCGCCTTCTCCTTGCTGCCGGCGCAGAACGCCACCGGCAACTGGATCAAGATCGTGCAGCGCGTGCCGGTGCGCGTGGTGTTCGCCGACCCGGGTCAGCTGGACAGGCACCCGCTGCGGATCGGCCTGTCCACCGACGTGACGGTCAACCTGCACAACCAGCAGGGCTTGATGCTGGCGGTCGAGCCGCCGTCCAAGCCGGCCTTCAGCACCGACGTGTACGAGAAGCAGCTGCACAAGGCCGACGACCTGATCGCGCAGATCATCCACGCGAACATGGCCGGCAGCGGCAAGTAATCCACCTGCAGGAGCGCCCGTGGGAGGCGACCGGACATTTCGGTCGCGCCCAGGGCCGCTCCTGCAAGAGAGCGAATCCCTGCGATGACTACCCAATACCGTCCGCCCAGCATGGCGCTCACCACGGTCGGCATTTCGCTGGCCACCTTCATGCAGGTGCTGGACACCACCATCGCCAACGTGTCCTTGCCGACCATCGCCGGCAACCTCGGCGTGAGCGTCAACCAGAGCACCTGGGTGATCACCTCCTTCGCCGTGAGCATGGCGATCTCGCTGCCGCTGACCGGCTTCCTCACCCGTCGTTTCGGCGAGGTGAAGCTGTTCATCTGGTCGACTCTGCTGTTCGCGCTGACCTCGTTCCTGTGCGGCGTGTCGCAGAGCATGGGGATGCTGATCCTGTTCCGCGCGATCCAGGGCGCGGTGGCCGGACCGATGTACCCGATCACGCAAAGCCTGCTGATCTCGATCTATCCGCCCGCCAAGCGCGGCATGGCGCTGGCGCTGCTGGCGATGGTCACCGTGGTCGCGCCGATCGCCGGCCCGATCCTGGGCGGCTGGATCACCGACAACTATTCCTGGCCGTGGATCTTCTTCATCAACGTGCCGATCGGCATCTTCGCCAGCATGGTGGTGGGCAACCAGATGCGCGGGCGGGTGGACAAGACCGAGCGCCCGAAGATCGACTATGTGGGACTGATCACCCTGATCATCGGCGTGGGCGCGTTGCAGGTGGTGCTGGACAAGGGCAACGACGAGGACTGGTTCAACTCCACCTTCATCATCGTCACCAGCATCGTCTCGGCGATCAGCATCGCGATCTTCCTGATCTGGGAACTGACCGACAAGGACCCGATCGTCGACCTCAAGCTGTTCCGCCACCGCAACTTCACCTACGGCACGATCGCGCTGATCCTGGCTTACGCGGCGTTCTTCGCGATGAGCCTGCTGATGCCGCTGTGGCTGCAACGGAACCTGGGCTACACCTCGACCTGGGCCGGCTTCGCCACCGCGCCGATCGGCGTGCTGCCGGTGCTGCTGACCTTCTTCGTGGGCAAGTTCGCGCCGAAGTTCGACCTGCGCGCGGTGGCGTCGGTGGCCTTCATCGTGCTGGGCGTGACCTGCTTCATGCGCTCGGATTTCTACATCGGCGTGGACTTCTACCACGTGGCGCTGGTGCAGCTGATCCAGGGCCTGGGGGTCGCGCTGTTCTTCATGCCGATCCTGACCATCCTGCTCTCGGACCTGCAGCAGAACGAGATCGCCTCGGGCTCGGGCCTGGCGACCTTCCTGCGTACGCTGGGCGGCAGTTTCTCCGCTTCGATCACCACGCTGTTCTGGGAACGCCGCGCGGTAGCCCACCACGAGCAACTGGTCGAGCACATCACCGCGTACGATCCCGGCACGCGCGCGGCGATGGATTCGATGGGCGACCCCCAGAGCGCCGCCGCCATGATCAACCAGATGGCGACCCAGCAGGGCTATCAGATCTCCTTCAACGAGGTCTTCCACGTGCTGGGCTGGGTCTTCATCAGCCTGGTGCTGGTGATCTGGTTGACCCGGCCACCATTCCTCGCCAAGGCCGGGCCTGCGGCCAGCGGCGGACACTGAAAAAAAGAAGGCGCCCGCGGGCGCCTTTCTTTTTGCAGGGTGGCTTCAGCCCACCGTTCCTACAAGCAGCGCGTCCGTCCCGATGATGGGCTGAAGCCCACCCGACGTGCGTGTGTTCAAAGATCGAAACCGATACCTACCAGCGCCATCGTCTCGCCGCGGTTGGGTCCGTTGAGCCCGCCGTTGGACACGTGGCGCAGTTGGAAACTCAGGTGTTCGCCCTGCCAGCCCAGCGTGCTGACGAATTGGTAATGGCTCGACAGCGCCTGAGTGGTGTGATTGGTGCCGGCCAGCTGGAAGCTGAAGAACAGCGGGCGATACCAGGCATCGGGCGCGCCATAGTGGAAGCGAGCGCCGGCCGCCAGCAATGCCACCGAATGGCGGGTGTCGAACTCGGCGTTGCGGTAGCGGCGCACGTCGCGGTTGGCGATCCAGCCGGCGGAAACGTCCGGCGACCAGTCCAGCCGGCCGCTGCTGCCGATCGCGTGCGGCGCGAACGTCGTTTCGACGAACGCCGTGTTGGCGCCATGGTCGTCCATGTAGCTGCGCCCGCCCTGCACCTCCACATGGGCGGCGGCCGCAGGCAGGGCGACGAGGGTCAGGAGCAGTGTCAGCGTGCCGCGCAGACGCGAAGGTGCGTGGAGCATGTGGGGTCCCTTTCCTGGGGCAGGGAAGTTCGTGTACTGAATAGTTTATTTTATCCCGTCATCGCCGGGTGAAGCGCGTCGTGCATGCGGGCGAACGCTGTGTTGCGTGCACGGCACCGGTCGGTCGTAACGGTCATGCCGATCGATGCCGAGCTCCACTGGGCACCACCTGCGGGCGATGCCACTGACCGGCAGCAAAGCGTCGCCCACAAGCGGGCTCCTGCACAGGGCGCCGCTCAGGCGGTCTGCTGCTTGCCCAGCGCCTTGAGCCGCTTCTTTTCCTCCCGCCGCTGCTTGCGCGCGGCCTTGCGGATCTTGCGGTCATGGCCCCACAGGTAGATCGCCGGCGTGCTGAGCAGGGTCAGCAGCTGCGAGACCAGCAGCCCGCCCACGATGGCGATGCCCAGCGGCTGGCGCATCTCCGAGCCGATACCGAAGCCGATCGCCAGCGGCAGCGCCGCGCCCATCGCCACCAGCGTGGTCATGGTGATCGGACGGAAGCGCACCAGCGCCGCTTCGCGGATCGCATCGGGCGGCGCCAGGTTGCGCTCGCGCTGGGCGACCAGTGCGAAGTCCACCATCAGGATCGCGTTCTTCTTGACGATGCCGATCAGCATCAGGATCGCGATGATCGCCATCAGCGAGAGCTGGGTCTGCGTCACCAGCATGGCCAGGAACGCGCCCATGCCCGCGGCCGGCAGCGTGGACAGGATGGTCAGCGGATGGCCGAGGCTTTCGTAGAGGATGCCCAGCACGATGTACATCGCCACGATCGAGGCCAGCAGCAGGATGAGGCCGTTGGACTTGGCCTGTTGCAGGCGCTGGTTGGCGCCGGTGAAGTCGACCCGGAAGCCGTCGGGCAGGTGGACCGCGAAGGCGGCCTGCTCGACCAGTTTGACGCCACGCTGCTGGTCCACGCCCTTGGCCAGGTTGTAGGTGACCGTGGCCGCCTCCAGCTGGTTGTGGTGGCGGATGCGCATCGGCGCGATGTTGGGCTCGATCCGCGCCAGCGCGGAGAGCGGGATCATCTCGCCGCGGCTGTTGCGCACGTGGATGTTGAGCAATGACTGCGGGCTGATCGACTCGGCGCCGGCCGAGGTCAACACCACCCGGTACTGGTTGATGTCCGAATAGATCACCGACACCGGGTTCTGTCCGAACGAGTTGTACAGCGCCGAGTCGATGTCGCCCATGCTCACGTGCAGGCGGCCGGCGGCTTCGCGGTCGACCTTGAGCATCTGCTGCTTGCCGGCCTGGTCGAAGTCGCTGCCGACGTCGCGGAATTCCTTGTTCTCGCGCAGGCGGCGGACCATCTTCAGCGTCCACGGCTGCAGGTCGCCGCCATTGTCGCTGACCAGTTGGAACTCGTACTGGCCGCCCTTGTCGCCGCTGCCGCCACCACCGAGGAACTGCGCGATGCTGAGCTCGACCTCGACGCCGGCAAGCTTGTCCAGCCGCTTGGAAAGGCGTTCGACCACCTCCTTGGCGCCGATGCGACGGTCGCCCGGCGCGTCGCCGCGGGGCTTGAGGTCCATGAACATCTGCGCCGAGTTGCCGACCGCGCCGCCACCGCCGCCGTCGCCACCGAGCATGGTTAGCATGTCCTCGACCGCCGGGTCTTCCTTGATGATCTTCGCCACCTGCAGCACGCGCTCGGTCAGCAGTTCCGGCGAAATGTTGGCATCGGCGGTGACCTGTGCCTGCAACTGGCCGGTGTCCTCATCGGGCATGAAGGTGCCGCCGGCGGTCTTGCCCACGGCAATGCCCAGGAGCACGGTCAACACCAGCAGCAGCAGCGGCTGCCAGCGCATCAGCCGGCGATGGTGCATCGCCCAGTCCAGCGCGCGCTCGTAGCGCTTCAGCAGCGCGCGGTCGAAATTTTCCACCGCGCGCTCGATGCGCCCGGGCGGCGGCGGGTTGACCGGTTCGGCTGTCAGCAGCCGCCCGCACAATGCAGGCGTGAGGGTCAGCGAGACGATCGCCGAAATCACCACCGCCGCGGTCAGCGTTACCGAGAACTCGCGCAGCAGCATTACCAGCATGTTGTTGCCGAACAGCAGCGGCGCGAACACCGCCACCAGCGACAACGTGATCGACACCACCGTGAAGCCGATCTCGCGCACGCCGGTCAGCGCCGCCTGCAGCGGCGGCATGCCGTGTTCCATGTGGCGCACGATGTTCTCGATCACCACGATCGCATCGTCGACCACGAAGCCGATGCACAGCACCAGCGCGACCAGCGACAGGGTGTTGAGCGTGTAGCCCAGCGCCCACATCGCCACGAACGCGCCGGCCAGCGACAGCGGCACGCTCAGCGTGGCGATCAGCGTGGGTCGCAGCCGGCGCAGGAACACCAGCATCACCAGCACCACCATCACGATCGAGATCAGCAGCGCGACCTCCACCTCGTGCAGCGCCGACTTGGTGGTCTGGGTAAGGTCGAACACCGCGTTCATCTGCAGGCTGGCCGGCAGCGAGGCGCGCAGCTGCGGCAGCTTGGCGCGGATCGCTTCCACCGTCGCCACCGCGTTGGCTTCCGGACGCTTGCTGATCTGCAGGCCGACCGTGCGCGCGCTGCCGCTGGCGTCGGCGAACCAGGCACCCTGGTACTTGTCCTGCTGGCCGCCGTAGACGCGGGCGACGTCGGACAGGCGCACCGGCACGCCATGCTTCATGGCGATCAGCAGGTGGGCGAATTCGTCCGGCGTCTGCAGGCCATCGCTGGCGGTGACGGTCATCTGCGTGCGACCGTCGCTCAGCGTGCCCTGCGGCGAGGTGACGTTGGCCGCGCGCAACGCGTTGGCTACATCGTTGGAAGTCAGTCCCTTGGCGGCCAGCGCGTCGGTATCGAGCTCGATGCGCACCGCGTGCGGCGTGCCGCCGAACACCTGCACCTGCGCCACGCCCTGGATCTGCGAGACCGCCGGCTTGATCAGCGTATCGGCCAGGTCGAACAGCTGGTCCTGCGGCATCCCCGAGGAGGTCAGCGTGATGAACAGGATCGGGATCTGCGCCGTGTCGAACTTGAAATACTGCGGCGGACCGGGCATGCCCGAGGGCAGGTCGGGCGCAGCGGCGTTGATCGCCGCCTGCACGTCGCGCGCGGCGCTGTCGGCCGTGCGATCGAAGGTGAAGCGGACCATCACCGAGGCCTGGCCTTCGGTGGCATTGCCGTACATCTCATCGACCCCCGGGATGCGGCCCAGGTGGCGCTCCAGGGGGGCCAGGATCGTACTTGCCATCGTCTGCGCACTGGCGCCCGGCTGGTTGGCCACCACGTAGACGCCGGGGAAATCGAGCGATGGCAACGCCGCCACACCCAGCAGCAGGTAGGCCCAGAGGCCTGCCAGCGTCAGGCCAAGCGCCAGCAGCGAGGTGCCGATCGGGCGGCGGATCAGGGGGGCGAAGATGTTCACGGGGCGTCCGTACCGCGGGGAGGGTGCGCGACAGGCGCCGCGCCGGGATGGCTAGCGTAGCGCGCTGCCGCCACGTGGTTCGTGGGCCAGAGGATGGGCAAGGTCATGCGGCACGTTATGCCGGGCGGTCGCGGCGGAGGATGTGCCTGAAGTCCGGCCCCTGCCGAAAGGCAGGGCCGGATGGTGCCAGACAAACGGATGGGGGCAGGCTTGAGGGAAGTTCACCCCCCCGGCGTGTACCGCAGCGTCAGATACCAGCTGCGACCGGGCTGGTTGAAGTAGTAGACCGTTTCGTAATGCCGGTCGAACGCGTTCGCCAGCCGTGCCTCGACCTGCCAGCCGTCCGCGAACGCGTAGCTCGCGCGCAGGTCGGTGGTCGTATAGCCACCCAGCCGGTGCAGATTGGCCAGGTCGTCGTAGCGCGCGCCGGCGGCAAGCACGGTGGCGCCCACGCCGAACGCGCCGAAGCGGCGGTCCAGTTCCAGTCGCGCGGTGCGTTCCGGACGGCGCGGCAGCAAGTGGCCGTCATTGGCACCGCCATCGCGGTTCTCCGGACGCTGCAGCGTCAGGTAACTCTCCACCCGCCAGCCGGCGAGCGCCGTGCCGGCCTGGGCCTCCAGCCCGCGGATGCGCGCGCGGCTGATGTTGCGGGGGAAGTAGTTGGTATCCAGCGAGATCAGCTGGTCGATGGTGGTCTGGTAGGCGTTGAGCGCCCAGTGCCAGCCGCGATGCTGCTGTGCCAGGCCGAGTTCGGCGCTGCGCGAGGTTTCCGGCTGCAGGTCCGGGTTGCCGCTGCCGTAGGGGTAGTACAGGTCGTTGAAGGTCGGGGCGTGGAAGGCGGTGCCCCAGCTGGCCGACAGCTTCAGGCCGTGGTCGAACGCGTAACCCCACGCCGCCGCGCCGGTGGTATGACCACCGAATTGCTGGTTGTCGTCGCGGCGGAGCGACAGCTGCACTTCGTGGCGACCGAAGTTGCCCTGGTACTGCGCGTAGCCGCCGGTGTCGCTGCGGCTGTCGTCCAGGTAGCCGGTATCGCTGGACAGGTGCTCGCGCTGCCAGTCGACGCCCAGCGTCAGCAACTGGTTGTCCGCCAGGCTCAGGTCGTTCTGCCAGGAGGCCTGGTTGCGGCGCGAGTTGCCGTAGCGCACGAACACGCCGTCGTTGTCGGTGTGCTGCTCGTCGAGGCTCTGACCGGCCGCCAGGGTGACCTTCCAGGAGGAAAGCGGATCGAAGCCCAGCTGAGCGCCGGCGACCTGCTGGCGGTTGTGGTGCTGGTTGCCGTAGGGCGCGCCGTCGAACTCCACGCGGCTGTCGCTGCGCAGCCAGGTCGCGCTCAGTTCCGCGCCGTTGTCCCAGCGGTAGCCGGCGTTGGCCAGGGCATTGCGGTTGCGGTAGGCGTCGGCGTCCGGCTCGTCGGTGAAGCAGCCGGCGAAGACAGTTCCCGCACCCACGCGGCAGGCGTTGATGCCGCGGGTGTATTGGCCGCCGAGGCTCAGGTTGTACCAGGCGTGTGTGTCGCCGCCGGCCAGCCCGAACTGCCCATCGGCGTAGCCGCGGCTGCCGGCACCCAGGCGCAGCGATGGCGCAAGGTTGCCCTCGCGCGGTCCGTGCCGGGTGAAGATCTGGATCACGCCGCCGATCGCGTCGGCGCCATACAGGCTCGAGCGTGGCCCGCGCACCACTTCGATGCGCTCGATCTGGTCCAGCGGCAACTGGTCGAAGGCGGGAATGCCGGCGCTGACCGTGCCCACGCGCACGCCGTCGATCAGCAGCAGCGTGTGGGAGGAATTGGTGCCGCGCAGGAACAGCGAGCTTTGCTGGCCCAGCCCGCCGGCCTGGGCGAAGGTCACGCCGGGCAGGCCCTGGAGCAGGTCGATCAGCGAGACTGGCTGCAGCCGGTCGATGTCATCGCGGGTGATTACGGTGACCGATGACAGCGCGTCGTCGACGGTGATCGCGGTGCGCGTGGCGGTGACGATCACCGGCGACAGCGCGACCGGGTCCGTGGTGTCGGTCGCCAGCGTGGCGAACGAGCTGCCGCACAGGGCGACGGCAAGCAGTGTCTTCTTCATGGATATGTGCGTTCCTTGGCCGGGCGCCCACGCACGGCCTCAAGCGTGGATGAGCTGGCGGCCGGAGGCAGGGGGGAACGACGGGCAGGCGCAAGGCCACGCACGAGGTCCGGCCCGCCCACCGCAGGTCCACCAGGCAAACGCTTCGGGCCGGTCTCCGGGCTCGCGGGCGCAGGCGGTGTGCCTGCCGGGCGGCGCCTTCCCATGCTCATGAGCACAGTGGCGTGGTGCCGTCCGTTCGACTCGCTTACCGTTGCGGGGGCAGCGCCGGCCTTGTTGTGCATCGCACAACGCACCGGCTTCCCGTTTCATCCCTGGGCAGAAAGCCCCGGGACACCCGAAACGAAGCAAATGTTACCTAAAACAGAAGCCTGGTCGCGAATCGGGCTTTGCTGGCCGGCAGTTGAACCGCACGTTTTATCTTTGTGGTAATTGCTAAGAAAAAGTTGACATTGCGTTAGCCACGGCGTTAGGTTGCCCTAGCGAATCTCGTGGTTACGTGGTTTGCAGGCAACGAAGGAACGCTGGGGCGAGGCCCGTAACGGTAGACACCGTGAACCGGGCACTGGAAAGCGTCTTGTAGTTGGTATCCCGGTGTGCTGGTCCTAGGCCTGCCGCCTGGTTTTTTTAAATGACTCTTATGGGTCGATCTGGGGAGATCTCTCAATGAATACGCGTTACATGTCGCGTCGGGCCCTGCCCCGACGCACTGCATTGACGGTGGCGATGGCCATGGGCCTGGGCTTCACCGGCCTCGCGCTCGGCCAGGCCACCACCGGCAGCATCTTTGGCACTGCGCCGGTCGCCGCAGGCGAAACGGTCATGGTCCAGAGCGCCAGTGGCGCCACCCGTGAAGTCGCCGTGGACGAGAGCGGCCGCTACTCGGTCACCGTGCCGGTCGGCCGCTACACGGTCACCCTGCGCAAGGATGGCCAGACGCTCGCCACCCAGGAAAACGTTGCCGTCTCGCCGGGCAGCGGTACCCAGGTGCCCTTCGCCGCCGCGACTGCGGAAAACGCGCAGAACCTCGGCACCGTGCAGGTGGTGGCCAGCGCGCTGCCCGCCATCGACGTGACCAGCGTCAACTCCAGCACCATCATTACCGCGGCCGACCTGGCCAAGCTGCCGGTGACCCGCAACGCGGAATCGATCGCGCTGCTCGCTCCCGGCACCGTCAAGGGCAGTAGCTACTTCGCCAACGCGGTGGCGTTCGGCGGCTCGAGCGTGTCCGAGAACGCCTACTACGTGAACGGCTACAACACCGGCGAGCCGTACCGCAACATCGGCGGCTTCCAGCTGCCCTACGGCGCGATCGACCAGCAGGAAACCCTGACCGGCGGCTACAGCGCCAAGTACGGTCGTTCCGACGGTGGCGTGATCAACCAGATCGGCAAGCGCGGTACCAACGAGTGGCATTTCGGTGGCCAGGTCGTCTGGCAGCCGCGCTTCCTCGAGGCGAGCCCGCGCAACAACTACTACGGCAATCCGGCGATCCCGGCCCCGATCTCCAACCCGACCAGCCCGGACGGCCAGACGCACTATGAGCTGGAAGATCCGAGCAAGGTGGGTACGCTGCGCCAATACCGCAACGACAACAAGGAATGGGAGACGGTCTACTCGGCGTACGCCGGCGGCCCGCTGATCAAGGACAAGCTGTTCATGTTCTTGGCCGGCGAGATGACCAAGAACCACAACACCGACGTCCAGTCGGTCGACCTGGGTCGCGTCCAGTACAACGAGGACAAGGACACCAAGTTCTACGGCAAGTTGGACTGGAACATCACCGACAACAACGTCCTTGAGCTGACCATGCTCAAGAACAACCAGACCACCGGTCGCGGCAACACCTACAACTTCGATTACGACACGCTGCAGGCCACCGATCTCAACTCGGCCAACGACGTGACCAAGGACAATGCAACGTTCTACATCGGTCACTTCACCAGCTACATCACGGACGACGCCACGCTGAGCGTTGTCTACGGCAAGGCGCATTTCAAGAACCCGACCACGTACGGCAACGATTGCCCGTATCCGTTCATCTCGCGTCCGTACAACCAGGACCCGACGTTGAACGGTGGTACGCCGATCACCAACTGCCAGACGAACACCACCTGGGCTTCGGCCAACGCCGAGAACTCCACGCGCGGCCTGCGCGTCGACTTCGATTACCGGCTGGGTGACCATGATCTGGGCGTCGGCATCGACAACATGTACTACGGCGCCAAGAACCAGGGCCCGTCGCAGACCAACCCGTTCAACCCGTCGGTCGACTACTACTGGCGCTACTACCCGGGCTACGTCATGCAGCGCCAGATCGGCTGGCAGACCAGCATGACGATGTCGCAGAAGGCCTGGTACATCCAGGATGCGTGGCAGGTCAGCTCGAACCTGTTGCTGAACATCGGTATCCGCAACGACCACTTCACCAACAACAACGACGTTGGCGAGTCGTTCGCGGACCTGAAGAACCAGTGGGAACCGCGTATCGGCGTGAGCTGGGACGTGAACGGCGACTCCACGCTCAAGGTCTACGGCAACGTCGGCCGCTACTACCTGGCGCTGCCGGACAACGCCGCGGAACGTGCCGCGAACCGTTCGACCTACATCCTGAACTACTACACCTACACCGGCATCGATGCGAACGGCATCCCGACCGGTCTGGTGCAGTTCGCGGGCCCGCTTTCGCCCGATGGCGAGTTCGGCCTGCCGAAGGACCCGCAGCAGGTCACCGCGCGCAACCTGAAGCCCGAGTACCTGGACGAGTACATCGCCGGCTTCGACATGCAGGCCAACGACAGCTGGACGTTCGGCGCCAAGGCGATGTGGCGTGACCTCAAGAGCGCCATCGACGACGAGTGCTCGGCGTTCCTGATCGCCGCCAAGATGGACAAGATGGGCCTGAATTCGGCCGATTACTCCGATTCGATCTATGGCCCGGCCTACTGCCGCCTGATCAACCCGGGACAGACCAACAACATGCTGGTCACGTCCAACGACGGCGCCAGCAGCGTCATCGTGCCGATGACGATGGACGACTGGGGCTACCAGCAGGGTGTCAAGCGCAAGGTCGGTTCGCTGAACCTGTACCTGGAGCATCCGTTCGACGGCAAGTGGCAGGCGCGCGTCGATTACACCTTCACCCGCGGCTTCGGCAACACCGAGGGTCAGGTGCGTTCGGACTTCGGCCAGGGCGACGTGTCCAAGACCGAAGACTGGGATGCCTGGCAGCTGATGGACGGCCAGAACGGCGAGCTGATCAACGTGCACAAGCACCAGATCCGTCTCCGCGGCGCCTACCAGATCACGCCTGAGTGGTTGGTCTCCGGCACCCTGCTGGCCCAATCCGGTACCCCGGAATCGTGCCTGGGCTACTACGGCCCGACCGGTGTCGAGGATCCGGCCGGCTACAACGGCGGCGGCAGCGGCAACTACCACTGGTGCGCCGGCGTCCGTACCCCGCCGGGCAAGAGCCACACCCCGTGGACGAAGCCGCTCAACCTGGGCATCCACTACAACCCGGCGTTCGCGGACCACAAGCTCGGCATCAACCTGGACATCTTCAACGTCTTCAACGAGCAGAAGGCTGTTCAGACGGATCCGACGTTTGCCAACGCGTACAACAACTTCGGCGTCGACCCGAAGGTCGATCCGGATACGATCTACATCAACAATGGCTATCACGGCCCGATCTTCTTCGAACAGCCGCGGACGGTTCGCCTGTCCCTGACCTACGATTACTGATCGATCCGGCTAAGTTCAGCCACGAAGCCACCGGCCGCGAGGCCGGTGGCTTTTTTCTTGGGTCGGCCGCAGCGCGTGGATGATCGGCGCAGCCGATGGCTGCCGTGTGACCGGTCGGTTAGGCGGCCCGCGGGATCCGGGTCGGGTGCAGGCCGATGCCTGCCGGCCTCAGGAATCGCCGGCGGCAAGCGCCATCCGCAATGGCTCGAGCTGGCGCTCGTAAAGCTGCCACTGGCCGAGCCCGCGGGTATGGATCGATTCCCGTACCTGCGCACTGCTCGGTGTGGCCACGGGAGCGGCGTTGCGCTCAGGACGCAGGCAGGCGTCTTCCACGGCGAGCCCGCAATGGGTGAGAACGCGGCCGATGGTCGCCGCGGGATACTGAACCAGGTCGGCATACGACACATCGAGCATCGCGCCGGGCATCCCGTCGTGCCAATGGCGCGCCAGACGCTCGTACTGGCGGTGATGATGGGCCAGCGCTTCCAGATCGTAGCTGTAGGGCGAGACATTGCCGAACATCGCCTTGAAGTTGGAAAAGCACGTGTCCATCGGCTCACGCACCATGTGCAGAATGGGCGCGTGGGGCAGGGCTCGGCGGATGAACGACACCAGCTGAATGTTCGCCGGCAACTTGTCGATGTAGAAATCGCGACCCTGCGCTCGCCACTGCGTCTGTGCGAGATAGCGCGCGCCCAGCGCACGGTAGTCGATGTCGGAGCTGCGGCCGATGATGTGCAGCAAGCCCTTCGCCTTGGCCGGCACGACATCGGCGACCCAGTGCAGTTGGCGCCAGAAATCGATGATCTCGCCCGCCGACGTGACCCTCGAATGACTCGAGAGGATGCGATCCAGCAATGTCGTGCCGGACCTTGGCATGCCGACGATGAAGATGGGCGTGGGCCCGTCGGACGTTGCGGTGCCGATCCGGCGCACGGGCATGCGTATCAGCGCGTCGGTGACAGCAACCTCCGCGGCCGCGTCGTATGGATTCAGGCGGTGCATCAACGCGTTGCAGCGTTCCAGCGCGGGCCAGGCTTCGTCGTGCCGACCGAGGTCGTCCAGCGTCTTGAACAGCGCGTACTCGAACTCGGCGCGCACAAAGGCTTCTGCCGGCCCGGCCGTCGCGGCGGGCAGCCGGTCCAGCTGCTCCCGCCACTGCTCCAGCCGGTTGGATTCGGGCCTCTGCCGCTGCAGGTTGGCCAGCACCATTGCCGCGTCACCGAAGGCAGGCCATCGACGCAGGCACTCCTCCAGCACGCGGCAGGCTCCGTCGATGTCGCCGCTGAACTGCAGCAGCATCGCGTAGAGATGCCTCTCCTCCGGCGCACTCGCGCCCGCCGCCATCGCCTTGTCCATCAAGGCCTTCGCGACAGCGACCTCGCCGAGGGCAAAACGCAGGTTGGCCTGAGCCACCAGCAGACCGGCCGGCGGATCGGGCGCGAGCGCAAGCAGGTCGAGGGCGGCGCGCGCCGCGACGACCTCGCCACGAGCGATCAGGTGCTGCACCAACGCGATGATCAGCGGGGCATTGCGGGGAAGGCGCCGAGCGGCCTGCAGCAAAGGGGCGGTCGATGCCTGCAATCGCCCTTGCCGGAACAACACATCGGCCAGGTCGATGCTCGCCGCCAGGTCATGCGGCGCCTGCTGGATGATGGCCTCCAGCAAGGCCTGGGCCTGGGCTAGCTGATGTGCCTGCACGTGGCTGCGCGCGCGGGCGCGCAACTGTTCCAGTGCGCGCGGATCGGTCGTTGCGTTCATCCGCTCATACTAGCCTGCGGCACGGTGCCCGGCGGAGCGATCACGGACGCAATCGCGTCAATCGGTATGCAGTTCGGCCACGAAATCGTAGATGTCGCCGCGATACCACGAGCTGGTGAATTCCACCACGCGGCCATCGTCCAGGAAGCTGCGCCGCTCGATGCTCAGGCCCGCGCTGCCGGCGGCCACGTGCAGCAGGCGGGCGTGCTGGGCGCTGAGCGAGACCGCGCGCAGGCGCTGCAGGGCGCGGCGCGGGCGGGCGTTACGTTGTTCCAGCGCTTCGTAGAGCGAATCGCGCACCGCCATGGGATCGGGCAGCACGCTGGCGGGCACCACGCTGCGCTCGATCGCCAGCGGCTCGTCGCCGGCATAACGAACGCGGTGCAATCGCACCACCGCGGCGCCGGGCGACAGGTTCATCGCCATCGCTTCCTCCGGCGTGACCTCGCCGATACCGCGCTCGAAGAACTCCGAGCGCGGATTCAGGCCGCGCGCGCGCAGGTCCTCGGTGAAGCTGGTCAGGCGCGACATCGGCTTGACGATGCGCTCGGCGACGAAAGTGCCGGCGCCGTGGCGCTGGGTCAGCAGGCCTTCTTCGACCAAGCCGGCGATGGCCTTGCGCACGGTCACGCGCGACAGGCCCAGCGCATGCGATAGATCGCGCTCGCTGGGTAGCGCCTGGCCCGGTTCGATGTCGCGGTGCTCGACCACGGTGCGGATCGCCCGGCGCAACCTCAGATAAGCCAGCGGCTGGCGCGTGTCGGGGCTGTCGCAGAGACGGCGGTATTCGGCGGCAAGCGCGGTTTCCATGCCGGAACCATACCAATCTCACACCATTTGCGGCAAGCCGCGATGAAAACGTATGCATGGCGTCCACGCACGGCTGCGTAATCTGGTATTTCACTGGTACCATCGTCGGCGCCAAGGCGGGATGACCCATTCCGTCTGCCCAACACGCAATCGAGGTGAAACCGTGACGGCTTCCCCCCCGCCCGTCGATCCGTTCGACCTGGTGATTTTTGGTGGCACCGGCGACCTGGCCCTGCGCAAGTTGCTGCCGGCGCTGTTCCACCGGTTCGTGGATGGCCAGCTGCCCGCCGCCAGCCGGATCATCGGCGTGGCGCGCGAAGGCCTGGACGATGCCGGCTACCGTGGCCTGGTGCGCGACGTGCTCGCCGACGGCGGCGCCGCGGATGACCGCATCGATGGGTTCCTGCCGCTGCTGCACTACCTGCCGCTGGACGCGCGCAAGGACGAAGGCTGGGATGCGTTCGCCGCGCTGGTCGACGAACAGCCCGACCACATCCGCGTGTTCTATCTCTCGACCTCGCCGGAACTGTTCGTCGACATCTGCGACCGGCTCGGCGCCAACGGCCTCAATGGACCGAACTCGCGCGTGGTGCTGGAGAAGCCGATCGGCCGCGACCTGGCCAGCGCGATGTGCATCATCGAGGCGGTCGGGCGCGTGTTCTCCGAAGCGCAGACCTTCCGCATCGATCATTACCTCGGCAAGGAGACGGTGCAGAACCTGCTGGCGCTGCGCTTCGGCAATGCCCTGTTCGAACCGCTGTGGAACGCCGGCCACATCGACCACGTGCAGATCACCGTGGCCGAAACGCTGGGGCTGGGCCGTCGCGCCGGCTACTACGACCGCGCCGGCGCATTGCGCGACATGGTGCAGAATCACATGCTGCAGCTGCTGTGCATGGTGGCGATGGAGCCGCCAGCCTCGCTCTCGCCCGATGCCGTGCGCGACGAGAAGCTCAAGGTGCTGCACGCGTTGAAACCCATCGACATGCGCAACAGCGCGCAGCTCACCGTGCGCGGCCAGTACAAGGCCGGCGCGATCGATGGCGAGCGCGTACCCGGCTACCTGGAGGAGCTGGACGACGGCCAGTCCAACACCGAAACCTTCGTTGCGCTGAAGACGGAGATCGCCAACTGGCGCTGGGCCGGCGTGCCGTTCTACCTGCGCACCGGCAAGCGGTTGTCCGCGCGGTTGTCGGAAATCGTGGTGGCGTTCAAGTCGGTGCCGCATTCGATCTTCGACGCCTCCGCCGGGCCGCTGGCGCACAACCGGCTGGTGCTGCGGCTGCAGCCGGACGAAGGCGTCAAGTTGTGGCTGACCATCAAGCACCCCGGCCCGGGCGGCCTGCGCCTGCGCCACGTGCCGCTGGACATGAGCTTCGTCGAAGCCTTCGGCGTGCAGCAGCCAGACGCCTACGAGCGACTGCTGCTGGATGTGGTGCGCGGCAATCCCACGCTGTTCATGCGCCGCGACGAAGTCGAGGCCGCCTGGCGCTGGATCGATCCGATCCTGGGCGCCTGGGGCGCGGCCGGCGAGCCGCCGCGCCCGTATGCGGCCGGCAGCTGGGGACCGAGTGCGGCGGTCGCGCTCATCGAGCGCGACGGGCGCACGTGGAATGAAGACAGCGAATAGCGGGAGGCTTCACCGGATGCTGGCAACGCGCTCCCGACACTGTCGAACCCTTCCATCGCCAGTGCGCCCATGACGATCTCGATCAACGCCGACAGCCATCACTTCGCGGACAGCCATGCGCTCGCCATCGCCCTGGCCGAGCGCGTCGCCGACCGCCTGCGCGCGGGGTTGCTCGAGCGCGACTTCGCGCTGCTCGCCGTGTCCGGCGGACGCACGCCGCTGCATTTCTTCGACCTGCTCTCGCGGGCGCCGATGGACTGGTCCCGCGTGCAGGTGACCCTGGTCGACGAGCGCTGGGTGGACGAGAGCGATCCGCGCTCCAACGCGCGGCTGGTGCGGGAGCACCTGCTGCAGCACGACGCAGCCGCGGCCCGCTTCGTGCCGCTGTACACCGGCGCCGCTACGCCGGAGGAAGGCCAGGTCGAAGCCAGCCGGCGCATCCATGCGCTGCCGCTGCCGTTCGACGCGGTCGTGCTGGGCATGGGCCTGGACGGCCACACGGCCTCGTTTTTCCCCGGCGGCGACCAGCTGGCGGCGGCGCTGGATCCGAACCAGCCCAGCGGCGTGCTGCCGATGCGCGCGCCCGGCGCCGGTGAGCCGCGCATCACGCTGACGCTGTCCACCCTGCTCGAAACCCGGCACCTGTTCCTGCACATCGAAGGCGAAGACAAGCGCGACGTGCTGGCCCAGGCCCGGCTGGGGCTGGGCGCGGCGGCGCATTATCCGGTGCGTGCCGTGCTGGCGCGCTCGCCGGTGCCGGTCGCCGTCTACTGGTGTCCCTGACTGTCGTTTGATCGCCGGTACGCGTTGGCCGGCAACGTTTTGGAGTTCCTGCAATGAGTTCGCTGCATCCCGTCGTCGCCGAAGTCACCGCGCGCCTCATCGAGCGCAGCCGCGAGAGCCGCACGGCCTATCTCGCACGCATCGAGGCGGCCGCGGGAGGCGATGGCCCGCACCGCGCGCAGCTGTCCTGCGGCAACCTCGCGCACGGCTTCGCCGGCTGCAGCGGCACGGACAAGGCCGCGCTGCGCGAAGGTCGCGCGCCGAACATCGGCATCGTCACCGCCTACAACGACATGCTCTCGGCGCACCGGCCCTACGAGCGCTACCCGGCGCTGATCCGCGAACTCGCGCGCGAGTTCGGCGCCACGGCACAGGTGGCCGGCGGCGTGCCGGCGATGTGCGATGGCGTCACGCAGGGTCGCGCCGGCATGGAGCTGTCGCTGTTCTCGCGCGACGTGATCGCCATGGCCACCGCCGTGGCGCTCTCGCACGACATGTTCGACGGTGCGCTCTACCTGGGCATCTGCGACAAGATCGTGCCGGGCCTGCTGATCGGCGCGCTCAGCTTCGGTCATTTGCCCGGCGCGTTCGTGCCGTCGGGTCCGATGCCCACCGGCATTCCCAACGAGCAGAAATCGAAGGTCCGCCAGGCCTACGCCGAGGGCAAGGCGACGCGCGAGGAACTGCTTGAAGTCGAAGCGGCCTCCTACCACAGCCCCGGCACCTGCACGTTCTACGGCACCGCCAACTCCAACCAGATGCTGATGGAGATCATGGGCCTGCAACTGCCCGGCTCCAGCTTCGTGGCGCCGGACACGCCCTTGCGGGACGCACTCACCCGCGCCGCGGTGCAGGCAGTGGCCATCCACGCGGCGCCGGCCACGCGCCTGCCGCTGGGCCACATCGTCGACGAGCGCGCGGTCGTCAATGGCGTGGTCGGACTGCACGCCACCGGCGGTTCGACCAACCACCTGCTGCATCTGGTCGCGATGGCGCGCGCCGCCGGCATCGCGCTCAGCTGGGACGACTTCGACGCGCTCTCCTCGGTGGTGCCGCTGCTGGCGCGCGTATACCCGAACGGCTACGCCGACGTGAACCAGTTCCACGAGGCCGGCGGCATGGCCTTCCTGATCGATCAGCTGCTCGATGCCGGCCTGCTGCATCCGGATGTGCAGACGCTCGCCGGCAAGGGCCTGGCTGCCTATACCTGCGTGCCGGAGCTCGACGGGGCAGGGCAGCTGGCATGGCGACCGGTCAGCAAGGAAAGCGGCAACCGCGGCGTGCTGCGCCGTGCGGATGAGCCGTTCCGGCCCGATGGTGGCCTGCGCCTGCTCGACGGCAACCTGGGCCGCGCGGTCATCAAGGTATCCGCCGTACCGGAGGATCGCCTGCTGATCGAGGCGCCGGCCGTGGTGTTCGACGACCAGGACGCGGTGCGCGTCGCCTTCGAACGCGGTGAACTCAATCGTGACTTCGTGGCGGTGGTGCGCTTCCAGGGCCCGCAGGCGATCGGCATGCCGGAACTGCACAAGCTCACGCCCACGCTGGCCGTGCTGCAGGATCGCGGCCACCGCATCGCGCTGGTCACCGACGGGCGCATGTCCGGCGCCTCCGGGCGCGTGCCGGCGGCGATCCACGTCACGCCGGAGGCCGCCGCCGGTGGACCGCTGGCGCGCGTGCGCGAGGGCGACATGGTTCGCCTGGATTGTGTCAATGGACGTCTGGACGTCCTGGGCGACGCCGCCGAACTTGCCACGCGCTCGCCCGAGTCGGGCAGCCAGTCCACCCACCAGGCCGGCACCGGCCGCGAGCTGTTCGAGATGTTCCGCCGCAACGCCATGAACGCCGACCTCGGCGCGGGCGTGCTGTAACCCCCAGTAGCTTGCAGACGTCCCCAAGCGGGACTCCTGCAGGAAGCCCTCTACCGCCAGGAAAACCCATGGCCTCGGATGCCTACCAGAACGAACTTGCCAGCCTCATGCGCCTCGCGCCGGTGATCCCGGTGGTCGTGATCGAGGACGCCCGCGCTGCCGTGCCGATGGCGCGTGCGCTGGTCGCCGGCGGCGTGCCCGCGATCGAGGTGACCCTGCGAACTCCCGCTGCGCTGGACGCCGTGCGAGCGATTGCCGCCGAAGTCGAGGGCGCGGTGGTCGGCGTGGGTACGGTGCTGGGCGAGACCGACCTGCGCGCGGCGTACGAGGCCGGGGCCCGTTTCGCCGTGTCGCCGGGTGCCACGGCGCGCTTGCTGGATGCGGCCGAGGACGTCCCGCTGGCCCTGCTCCCCGGCGCGGCCACCGCCAGCGAGGCGATGGGCTTGCTGGAGCGCGGCTATCGCCACCTGAAATTCTTCCCGGCCGTGCCGGCCGGCGGCGCCAGACTGTTGGCCGCATGGGCCGGCCCGCTGCCGCAGCTGCGCTTCTGCCCGACCGGCGGCATCAGCGCGGCGAGCGCCGTCGAATTCCTCGCCCTGCCCAACGTGTTGTGCGTGGGCGGCTCCTGGCTCACCCCGGCGGACAAGCTCGCCGCCGGCGACTGGGCCGGGATCGAGACCCTGGCGCGCGCCGCCGCGAACCTGCGGCCCTAGGCTTTTTGCGGAAGTCCCACCTGGGTGGTGCTGGGAAACCCTCGCCCACAAGTGGGATCCTTCATGAGGCTTAGCGCCGTTCGGGGGTGAGACCGTCCAGTCGCGCCACCAGCGCCGCGTGCGCCGCCGCATCCACCGGCTTGTGCGTGACCTTGTCCGTGGCCGGATAACGACCGAGGAAATGGCCGTTCTTCCAGTCCCGCGCCGGCCGCACCGGTCGCGGCACGAAGCCCCCGCCGCAGTTGGGACACACGCCGCGCAGCACCTGTTCGACGCAGTCCTGGCAGAAGGTGCATTCGAACGAGCAGATGTGCGCCTCGGTCGACGACGGCGGTAGCGGCTTGTCGCAGTGTTCGCAGGTCGGGCGAAGTTCGAGCATGGGAGGCTCCGGTGGAAAGGCGCACATCATGCGCCACGCATACTGCGTCCGCTGTCCACGCAAGGGAAAGCGCGCGTCCCGGTTATTCTTTTCGTCTTTGCCCTGGACTTCGCCATGCCCTTCCTCCTGGCCGCCGCGCTGTGCAGCGTGCTGGTGTCGGTACTGCTCAAGCTTGCCCGCCGGCTGGACGTCGACGTGGGCCAGGCGATCGCCTGGAATTACGTGGTGGCCGCCGCGGCGACCGCGCTGGTGTTCGCGCCGGCGCCATCGACGCTGCACGCCGCCACCGGCGCGTGGCCGGCGCTCGCGGGGCTGGGCCTGCTGCTGCCGACCATCTTCCTGGCGTTGGACGGCTCGGTCCGCAGCGCGGGCATCGTGCGCTCGGAAGTGGCGCAGCGGTTGTCGCTGCTGATCTCGCTGCTGGCGGCGTTCGTCCTGTTCGGCGAATCGCCGAGCGCCGCCAAGGACTGGGGCATCGCAGCGGGACTGGGAGCGCTGGTGAGCCTCATGTGGCGGCCGGCCGGTGAAGGCCAGGCGTCCGCTGGCGCCGGTCGCTGGGCCTATCCGTTGCTGGTGTTCCTCGGCTTCGGCGTGATCGACGTGCTGTTCAAGCGCCTAGCTGGCGCGGGCGTACCGCTGGGAGCGGGGCTGCTGGCGATGTTCTCGCTGGCGCTGCTGGTCTCGCTCGTGCTGCAGGGATGGCGGCTGGCGCGTGGCCAGACGCACCTCGGTGCCCGCAGCCTCGCCGCGGGCCTGCTGCTTGGCCTGCTCAACTTCGGCAACATCCTGTTCTACCTGCGCGCGCACCAGGCGTTGCCGGGGCGACCGGCGCTGGTGTTCGCGGGCATGAACCTGGGCGTGGTGGGGTTGGGCGCACTGGCGGGGCTGCTGGTGTTCCGCGAGCGGCTCTCTCGCGTCAACCTCGCGGGCCTGGGCCTGGCCGTCGTGGCGATTGCCCTGCTGGCGCGGGGCTGAGAGTGACTTCTGGGGTATGAAGTGGCCGCCGGGCGCGCCTATGCTGGCCGCTTCCGTGTGCCTAGGTGAGGTCGTTCGATGCGCAAGCTACCCCTCGTCGCGGCGCTGACCGCGCTGCTGATCGCTCCCGCTGCCTTCGCCGCCGACAAGGACAAGGCCCCCGCCGAGACCCAGCCCGATGCGGCGCTGGCCAAGCCGCACAGCGCCGAGAGCACCGGTTCGGTGAGCGTCGAGGGCAAGCGCGTCGACTACAAGGCGGTCGCCGGCACGCTGGTGCTGCACGAACACGGCGATGACAGCGACGACCCCACCGTGAGCATGTTCTACACCGCCTACTTCAAGCAGGGCGCGGACCCGGCGCGGCGGCCGATCACCTTCATCTACAACGGCGGCCCGGGCTCGGCCACGGTGTGGCTGCACATGGGCGCGTTCGGCCCGAAGCGCGTGGTGACCAGTGACGACAGCCACACGCCGGCGGCGCCCTACGGCCTGGTCAACAACGACTACAGCCTGCTCGACGCCTCCGACCTGGTGTTCATCGATGCGCCCGGCGCCGGCTTCTCGCGCCTGATCGCCGACGACAAGGACAAGTCCAAGCGCGACGCGCAGATGGACAAGCGCAAGAAGGACGTCTACGGCGTCGACGGGGACGGCAAGGCCTTCGCGCAGTTCGTCACCCGTTTCCTGTCCCGATACGGGCGCTGGAACTCGCCCAAGTACCTGTTCGGCGAAAGTTACGGCACCACGCGCTCGGCGGTGCTGGCCAATGATCTGGAGAACGAGGACAGTGTCGACTTGAACGGCATGATCCTGCTTTCGCAGATCCTTTCGTTCGACACCAGCATCGACGGACCCGAGTTCAACCCCGGCGTGGACCTGCCCTACGCGCTGGCGCTGCCGACCTTCGCCGCCACCGCCTACTACCACCACAAGCTGCCGCAGCCGCCGGCGCAACTGGAGCCGTTCCTGCGCGAGGTGGAGCAGTACGCGCTGGGGGACTACGCCAGCGCGCTGATGCAGGGCGCGCACCTGGACGAGGCGCGCAAGCGCGCCGTGGCCGAGAAGCTGCACCAGTACACCGGCCTGCCGGTCGACTACCTGGTCAAGGCCGACCTGCGCGTCACCGGCGGCATGTTCGAGCACGAGCTGCAGTTCGATGGCGGATTTACCACCGGCCGCCTGGACAGCCGCTTCTCCGGTCCCGCGCTGGATCCGCTGGCCAAGGATTCCGAGTACGACCCGCAGTCCTCGGCGATCAGCTCGGCCTACGTGTCGGCCTTCAACGACTACGTGCGCCGGCAACTGAAGTTCGGCGACGGCATGCAATATCGCCTGTTCGCCGACATCGATCACTGGGACTTCGCGCACAAGGCGCCGGGCGTGCACGGCGAGGCGCTGCAGCAATCGACCAACGTGATGCCGGACCTGGCGATCGCGATGAAGACCAACCCGGACCTCAAGGTGTTCTTGAACGGCGGCTACTACGACCTGGCCACGCCCTACTTCGCCGCCGAATACGAAATGAGCCACCTGCCAATCCCGGCCTCGCTGCAGAAGAACATTTCCTACGCCTGGTACCCGTCCGGGCACATGGTCTATGCGCACGAGCAGTCGTTGAAGGAGCTGCACGACAACGTGGCGAAGTTCATCGAGCAGACCGACAACGTGAAGTAACGCTGTTCGCTCTCCTTGGGAGAGCGCGCAGACGAGGACGCAGAGGTACGGGTCGAGCGGACCAATTGCTCCGGCCGCCCCCCCTCGCGAACTTCCCTCCCCCGGGCTTTGGATCGTGCGCTTGCTATGCTCCGGGCGCCCCCCAAGCCCGGTGAAATCCCATGCGCGCCCTGATCGATCGCTATATCGACGCCTACAACCGCCTGGACGTGGACGGCATGCTGGCCACGCTGCATCCGCAGGTGACCTTCGAGAACATCACCGCAGGCGTCACCACGGTACGCACCCAGGGCATCGAGGATTTCCGCCGCCTGGCGCAGAGCACCTTGCCGCTGTTCGCGCGGCGGCGGCAGACTGTCACCGGTTACGTCGAAAACAACGGCGTGGCGCAGGTGGGTATCGCGTTCGAAGGCGTGTTCGCACTGGATCTGCCCAACGGCCCCATGGCCGGGCAGACGATCGCGCTGAACGGCCGCAGCGAGTTTCGCGTGCACGACGGGTTGCTGATCCACGTCGCGGACATCAGCGACTGAGGCCGGTGGTCGGCTGAAGCCCACCAGGGCCTCATACCGCCAGGCCGATGCCTTGAGCCGCGCTGCCAGGTCGACGCAACAGTGCGTTGCGCCAGCGCTGCTGGGTGGCGCCATCGGCCTCCAGCAGGAACTGCGGCTTGTTGGCCACCAGCGCGGCTACCGGCACGCCGTCTTCGTACAGCACGCGGGTGCCGGCCAGCGCGGGCAGCTTGTCGCCGGCCAGCACGGTGCCGACCAGGTTGAGCGGATCGCTGCCGCTGACGCACACCAGCTGCTGCGTGGCCTCCCGCTGGCGCACCGCGCGCAGGGCGCCGATCGCTTCGGGCAGCGCGAACTGCTCGCCGACCAGTCCTTCGACGAAGCGCCCGCCGCGGATCTCGCCGCGCGCCTCCAGCCGGTGGTACACGCGCAGCAGCTCGCGCCAGGAGGGCAGCCACGGGGCTTCGCGCTCGAGCAGTTTCCAGAACACCACGCCGTAGCGACGCAGCAGGACACGCGCAACGTGTTCTGCTTCATCCGAATCAAAGCGGCGCGAAGCGCCACGTTCGCCTCCTCTGCTCTCCGGGGGGAGGATTGAGGTGAGGGGCGGCGCTTGCGTCGAACCCACACCGAGGCTACCCGCAGGCCCCGACCCCTCCTGTGCTCCCTTCGGCGCCACCTTTTCCCCCGGAGGTAGAAGGGATGGGCGGGCCAGCGACCAGCGTCCCGCATCCTCGATCTCGCTCAACGCATGCCGCCGCGCGCGCCGATGCGGGCGCGAGTCGCGCTTGGCGGCCGGCAGCAGCAGCGCGCGCAGGCCGGCGAAACTGTCGGCGGTGACCCGGCCTGCGGCGACCAGTTCGCCCAGCGCGTTCTCCAGCTCGGTGCGCAACAGGTGCGTGGCATCGAGCAGCTCGTCGAAGAACAGCGCGCCATGGCTGGCCAGCGCGTCGGCCACCGCCTGGGCACGCGAGGAGAGCAACTGGTCCTGCGCCAGCTCGCCCGCGGCCATGGACGTCCAGATGGCCATCTGACGGCGTGGCAGCAGCACGATGGGCGTGGCTCTCACGGGGCCCGCGCTGCCGCCGCCGGCGCGCAGGCGGTTCCAGCCGAAGCGCCCGGCACGGCACAACTCGTCCAGCCAGCGACTGGCGTAGTCGCCCACGCGCGCGGGCAGCAGCTCGGTTTCCCAGGCGCCGGCGGCGGCTTCGTAGCCTTCGAGCTGGTGCAGGGTGGCGATCAGGCCGTCCGGGCCTTCCAGCCGCGTGTCGGGCGTCAGGTGCTGCCAGTCGGCGAAGAAGCGGATCAGGTCGCGGCGGCTGACCGGCTCGATCTCACGGCGCAGGCGACCGATGGTGTAGCGATGGATGCGCGCCAGCAGGTGGCGCTCGCACCATTCGATGGCCGGCGCGTCCGGAGTAAAGCGGCCCTGCATGACGTAGCCTTCCGACTGCAGGCGCAGCAGGGCGGGCTCGATGTCGGCCGGGTCGACGGCGAGCGAGGCGGCCAGCGCCGCAGGCGTGGTGGGGCCCAAGCCCCCCAGGCGGCGGCGGACCAGCTCGAGCAAGGCGCCGTCGCGAGTCCACGTCTGGGCGGCGTAGTCGGGCGGCGCGCTGATCGGCGGGTGCAGCGCGGCACCCGCATGGATGGCTTGCCAAAGCGGCAACACTTCGGCGGCGACCCACACATCCGCGAGAGAGGGAGCCCGGGCCGGGGTGACAAGGAGGCGTGTGGCACGGTGGTGTTTCGCGAGGGTGTCCAGGCGTTCCTGCCACCCGGCATTGCCAGCCACTTCGTCGGCCGTGACGAATCCCAGCAGCGTCAGCGCCTCATGCATTTCATCGCCGCTGCGCACCTGCGGCCAGGCCTCCTCGCGCACGGCGGCGATCGCGTCCGGATCGAGCCGGCCAAGGTCGTCGGCGTCCTCGGCGTTCCAGCGGCGGTTCTGCACCGCCTGCGTGCGCCGCTCTTCCAGCGGCGCGTCGTCGAGGTAGGCGTAGGGCGCGGCCGTGAGTACTTCGGAGGCGAGCGGGCTGGGGCCGGTGAGGTCGCGCGCGACTACCGTGATCGCACCCGTTTCGAAGCCGCGCAGGATACGCAGCAGCCCATCGACGTCCATCGCCTCGCGCAGGCAGTCGTGCAGGGTCTGGTTGACCAGCGGGTGGTCGGGAATCTGCCGCTCGCCGACGATGTTCTCCAGACAGGCCACCTGGTCGGGAAAAACGGTGGCGAGCAGGTCCTCGCTCTTCATGCGCTGGATCTGCGGCGGGGTCTTCTTGCCCCCGGTATAGCGCGGCAGCGCCAACGCGGTGACCGCATTCCAGCGCCAGCGGGCGGGGAACAGGGGCGCATCCAGCAGCGCCTGCACCAGCACGTGCTCGGCCGAGTTCGAATGCAGGTAACGCGAGACTTCCTCCAGCGGAAAACTGTGGCTGGTCGAGAGCGACAGCACGATCGCGTCCTCGGTCGCCGCCGCCTGCAGCTCGAAGTTGAACTGGCGGCAGAAGCGCTTGCGCAGCGCCAGGCCCCAGGCGCGGTTGATGCGGCTGCCGAAGGGCGTGTGGATCACCAGCTGGGTGCCGCCCGATTCGTCGAAGAAGCGCTCGAACACGATCGTGTGCTGGGTCGGCAGCACGCCGAGCGCGACCTTGGCGCGATGCAGGTAGTCGGCCAGTTGCTGCGCGGCCGCCTCGCCCATGCCGAGCGTCGAACGCAGCCATGCCAACGCCGCGGCGACGCCGCCGGTGTCCAGGTGATGGGCGATCTCCTCGCGCAGCCGCGCCACGCCAAAGGAGAGTTCGTCGCTGCGCCCCGGTGCCTCGCCCAGCCAGAACGGAATGCTCGGTGGCGCGCCGTGCGCGTCTTCCACCCGCAGGCGGTCGCGCTCCACGCGCAGGATGCGATAGCTGGTATTGCCGAGCTGGAACACGTCGCCGGCCAGGCTCTCGACCGCGAAGTCCTCATTGACCGAACCGATGATGGTGTTCTGCGGCTCCATCACCACCAGGTAATCGGCCGTGTCCGGGATCGTTCCGCCGGAGGTCACCGCGGTCAGCCGCGCGTTGCGGCGCGCACGCAATTGGCGATGTACGGCATCGCGGTGGATGTAAGCGGCGCGTGCGCCACGCCGGGTGCTGAAACCCTCGGCGAGCATCCGCACGATCGCGTCGAACTGTTCGCGCGGCAGCTCGCGATAGGGATGCGCGCCGCGCACCAGCGCGTACAGTGCGTCCTCGTCCCATTCCTGGCTGGCCACCTCGGCCACGATCTGTTGCGAGAGTACGTCCAGCGGTTGCACCGGCTGCACCAGCGCATCGAGTTCGCTGCGGCGCACGCAGTCGAGCAGCGCGGCGCATTCGAGCAGGTCGTCGCGGCTGGTCGGGAACAGGCGCGCCTTGGGCGTGCCGTTGACCGCGTGGCCGGAGCGGCCGGCACGCTGCAGGAATGCAGCGATCGAGCGCGGCGAGGCAAGCTGGCAGACCAGGTCGACGTCGCCGATGTCGATGCCCAGTTCCAGCGAGGCAGTGGCGACCAGCAGTTTCAGTTCGCCGCGCTTGAGGCGCTGCTCGGCGTCGAGCCGCAACTCCTTGGCCAGGCTGCCGTGGTGCGCGGCCACCGCCTCCTTGCCCAGCCGCTCGGCCAGGTGCCTGGCGGCGCGCTCGGCCATGCGACGGGTGTTGACGAAGACCAGGGTGGTGCGATGTTCGCGGGCGAGCTGGGCGAGGCGGTCGTAGACGGTGCCCCAGCTGTCGTTGGACATCACCGCTTCGAGCGGCACGGGCGGCACTTCGATGGCGAGGTCGCGGGGGCGGGTGTGGCCCACGTCGACGATCGCGCAACTCGTTGCTTCCTTCTCCCCCGGACTTGATGAGAGCGGGGGGAGAAGGTGACCCGAAGGGTCGGGTGAGGGGTCGAGGCTCGCGGGCAATCCCAGCAAGGGATCCCCGCGAGATTGGCCCCTCGCCTCAATCCTCTCCCCGGCGGGGAGAGGAGGCGAAGGCGGCGCTTTGCGCTGCGAAGGCTTTGATAAAGGCGCGCGCGCTCCGACCAGGAACCGCGCCACCTCTTCGATCGGCTTCTGCGTCGCCGACAATCCGATCCGCTGCAGCGGCCGCTGGCACAACGACTCCAGCCGCTCCAGCGACAAGGCCAGGTGCGTGCCGCGCTTCGAATTGGCCAGCGCGTGGATCTCGTCGACGATCACCGCGCGCGTGCTCTTGAGCATCTGGCGTCCGGACGCCGAACCCAGCAATACGTACAACGACTCGGGCGTGGTGACCAGGATGTGCGGGCTGACCTTGCGCATCAGTGCACGCGCGGCCTGCGGCGTGTCGCCGGTGCGCACCGCGGTGCGGATCGCCACGTCCGGCAATCCTTCGGCCTCCAGTTCGGCGCGGATGCCTTCCAATGGCGCTTCGAGGTTGATGTGGATGTCGTTGGACAGTGCCTTGAGCGGCGAGACGTAAACCACCCGCGTCTCGTCCGGCAACGCGCCGCCGTGGGCCACGCCCTCACGCACCAACGCGTCGATGGCGGCAAGGAAAGCGGTGAGCGTCTTGCCCGAGCCGGTTGGCGCGGCCACCAGCGTGTGGCGGCCGGCGTGGATGTTCGGCCACGCGCCCACCTGCGCCGCGGTGGGCGCCGGGAAGCTGCGCTGGAACCAGCGCGCGACAGCAGGATGGAAGTGTTCGAGCGGCATGGCGGCCGGGGCGGGTTTGGCGTTCCCGATGATATAGGGGCTCCCGTCTCATACTTCGAGCCTGTTCAGGGCGCTGCCGTCGGGCTAGCTTAAGGGACGGGCAAACGAGGCAGGCGCGTGGATGCACAGTGGCAGGAAGGCAGGGAAACGCTCGGCTGGCTGAGCCTGGCCGGCGGCCGGCGGCTGTGCACGCACGAGTGGCCGCTGGCCGGTGCCCGCGCCGGCGTGCTGATAGTGCACGGGCTGGGCGAGCACGCCGGCCGCTACGGTCCGTTGGCCGCCTGGTTCAACACGCGCGGCTATGCAGTGCGCAGCTACGATCAGCGCGGGCATGGCCGTTCGCCCGGTCGGCGGGGCGCGCTGTCGAGGCCGCTGGAATTGATCGACGACCTGGCCGGGATGTACGACGACTTCGCCGCCAGCCTGCCCGCACCACCACTGTTGTTGGGTCACAGCATGGGCGGGCTGGTCGCGCTGCGCGCCGTGCTCGACCGTCGCGTGGCGCCACCTGCGCTGGTGCTTTCCTCACCGGCGCTGCGGGCCTGGACGCCGGCGTGGGAACAGGCGCTGGCCACGCGGCTGGCCCGTGTGCTGCCGAACCTGCCCTTGCGCAGCGGGCTGCCGTTCGAAGCGCTGTCGCACGAGGCGACGGTAGTCGAGGCCTACCGGGACGATCCGTTGCGCTCGGGCTGGATCACTCCGCGCCTGGCGCGCTTCATTTTCGAAAGCGGCCGGCATTGCATCGACGTCGCCGCGTCGCTGTCGGTACCCACGCTGCTGCTGGTGGCTGGCGCCGACCGGCTGGTCGATGCGCGCGGCAGCCTTGCGTTCGCCGACGCCGCGCGGGCGAGTGGCCACCTGACGATGCACGTGTACGAGGAACTGTTCCACGAGCTGTTCAACGAGGCCGAACCCGGTCGCGCCCGGGTCCTCGCGCAACTCGAGGCGTGGCTCGCGCGAATCCCGCAAGGTGAGCTTCAGCCCACCTGCCGTGTGGTGGACTGAAGTCACCCTACCGATCAGCCAGTTGTTGCCCGGGCGCGTTGCCCGACTCGCAGGGCGCGTGCCCGCAACCGCACGGTCCCCCGGCCGGTTCGTCGACCGTCTGGCGGCAGTGTTCGGAGCAGTAGGTGTCGCCCACCGGCACACTGCAGCGACAGGCCGGGTGGGCGCAGCGCTGGTGGGCGGTGGCGTTCATCGTCTCAACGCGTGCTGCTGCCCGAAGCCGGCATACGCATCGAGCCGTTGTCGTCCATTGGCGTGGTGTCGGTGTGGTCCATCGCGTCGTTGCGATGCATGCCCCCGCCGGGGAGCTGCTCGGCCATCTGCAGGTGCATCTTCAGCGCCGGCAGCGTGGTGCTGGCGAACTGCTTGAGGTCGGGGTCGCTGCCGTTCGCGCTTTCCATGCCGAACAACTCGATGGCGTCGCGGTGGTCCTTGACCATCGCCTGCGCGTAGGCCTGGTCGAAGGCGGTGCCGCTGAGCGATTTGAGGTGATCGGCCTCCTGCTTCTGCGTCGGCATCGGCTCGGTGGGCAGGGACACCTGTTTGCGCTGGGCAATGCTCACCAGCTGGTCGCCGGCCTTGGTGTGGTCATCGATGATGCGCTGGGCCAGCTGTTTGACCTCGGCATTGCCGGACTTGTCCAGCGCGATGCGCCCGGCCTGGATCTCGGCCGTGTTGGCGGCGGCGGCCTTGCGCATGAACATCGCGTCGCGGCTGCCGTCGCTCTGCATGCTGGGGGTCATGCGGTCGCCGCTGTCGTGGGCCGCGCCGTTCTGCGCGACCGCGCCAAAGGACAGGCCGGCGAGCAGCGCGGTGCCGAGCACCAGGCAGATGCGTCGTGCAGTCATGGTGTTCTCCTTTTGGATGGGTTGCGGCCCCCGGGTCTGGCGGGGGCGCGATCAATCGCCTTCCTCGTCCTTCTGTTCCGTCCGGCCGGACTTGGTATCGCCGCGACGGCCGTGGCTGGCTTCGCCGCCCTTGCGCCCGATCGCCGCCATGTGCTCTCGGTTGGCGCTCACCGCCTCGCCGCCTTTCTGGCCGGCGCGGCGCGCTTCATCGGACGTGAACTGATGGGCATGGCCGCTGGCATGCGCCGCGCGACCACCCTCGCTGGCGATCTCGCGCTGGCGCTCCTCGTCCATGCTGGCGAAGCCGCGCTTGCTGGTGCTGCTGCCTGGGTTCTTGCTGGACATGTCGGTGCTCTCTTCATGCGTTCGGGGGACGTCGAGCAACGGGGGCCCGACGGCGCGCCGCATTGCGCGGCGACTGCCGTGTGGTGGCAACATCCATGCCAGTCTGGAAGTGCGCCGAACGCCGCCGTTTCGCGGCCAACGTCGTCGACAGGACGGATGCTGTCGCGCCTGCTCGCAAGCGGTCGCGGCAAAACTACAAAGCCGCTTGGAAAAGTTGCCGGGACGGGCAGCTACGGGCAGTGACGGCCGTGTGGACGGGGGCTAGACGTTTGCGCCGGGCGGGATGAAAGCATCGCCCGCGGCCCGGCTCCGGCGGACAGCGCGCGGCTTTTTTTGCAGCAGCCCTTCGTGGGCGAGGCTTTGCCGCGGGTTAGTTCAGATCGGAACGGCGCAACGGGCGCGGCGGCTCGGCGAGCAGGCCCCGGGCCAGCTCCGCGCAGCGCAGGCAGCCGCTGCCGATCTGGTTGAGCACGGTGAGCACGCCGGCGTGTTCCTTGCGCTCGAGCATCAGCGCGGCAAGATCCGTGCGCATCAGGATGACGTTGAGCGCGTTGTTGATGGCATCGACCACCGGCACCGGATCGGTGTTCTGTTCCTGCTCTGTCGCCTCGCGCCGTTCGCGCTGCAGCAGCACCGCCAGCCAGGCACCGACGTGCGCCAGCGCAGCGCGTTCTTCCGCGTCGAGCATGCGCGGGCGGTAGAGCGCCAGGCCCAGCGCGGCTGCCGGCCGGCGCGCGCGGCGGCACGGCAGGGCGATCGCGCGAAGGCGGGCGCTGCCGTCGCGTTCGCGGGCATCGCTGCGTTCCACGGTGAGTGCCGAGCGCAGCGACTGCGTGGCCACCTGCCCGGCCAGCGCCCGCGCGTCGCGGCGCGAGGGCGGTGGCGGGGGCAGCTGCCAGCAGTAGCGGCCCTGCCCGCTGGGCCGGTGCGGCGCCACCAGCAGGCACACTTCGGCGTGCCATTGCAGGCTGACATGTTGCAGCAGGCGGGTGATCGCCTCCTCGGCGGAGGAGGCATCTAGCGCTTGCAACGTTGTCGGCAGCGGCAGGGGGATGGGGGTGATGGCTGAGCTTGCCGGTCGTGCGTTCATTTCATTCGCGGTCTTCGTGCTGGTAACGCGACAGCTTGTTGTAGATCGTCTTGAGGCTGACCCCCAACGCCTCGGCCGTTCGCGTCTTGTCGTTGTCGAAATGCGCAAGCGTGCGCAGGAGCATCTGTTTTTCCATTTCCTCGATCGTCATGCCGATGCGAAAGGGCATGCTGCCGTGGTCGTGCGCCTGGTGCAGCGGATGCTGCGGTGGTTGGGCGATATGCATGTCCAGCTCCTCGCCGGACATCACCCATGCGCGCTGCACGGCGTGCTTGAGCTCGCGCGCGTTGCCCGGCCAGTCGTAGGTGAACAGCCGGCGCACCGCATCGGGGGCGAAGCGGCGCGAGGTGCCGTAGCGTTCGTTGAGCCGGTCCAGGAAGCGTTGGGCCAGCAGCGGGATGTCGCTGGCGTGTTCGCGCAGCGGCGGCATCGCCAGCGGGAAATCCATCAGGCGGTAGTAGAGGTCGGCGCGCAGCACGCCGTCGCGCACCGCCTGCATCGGATCGCGGTTGGTCGCGGCGATCACGCGCACGTCCACCGGCTTGCTGGCGCTGGCGCCGAGGCGGGTGACGTCGCGCTCCTCCAGCACGCGCAGCAAGTGCGTCTGCAACTGCAGCGGCATCTCCGTGCATTCGTCCAGGAACAGCGTGCCGCCCTGCGCCTGCTCGAAGAAGCCGGCGTGGTCCTTGACCGCGCCGGTAAAGCTGCCGCGCTCGTGGCCGAACAGCTGGCTGGTGAGAAGATCCGGTGCGATCGCGCCGCAATTGACCGCGACGAAGCGACCGCTGCGCTCGCTGTACCGGTGCAGCGCGCGCGCGGCCAGTTCCTTGCCGGTGCCGCTTTCGCCGTGGATCAGCACCGTCACGTCCAGTGGCGCGACGCGGCGGATCTTCTCGAACAGCTGCTGCATCACCGCGCTCGTGCCGATCAGCTCGCCGCAGCGCTCGCTTTCTTCCTGCGAGGCGGCGCGCAGCTTGGCCGCGGCGATCGCCTGGTCGAGCAGGCAGGTGATCTGCGCGCCCTCGATCGGCTTGATCAGGTAATCGAGTACGGGCAATTGCAGCGCACGCACGGCGGTCTCCACCGAAGGATGTCCAGTGACCACGACCACCTGCCCGGTCTGTTGCGGGTCCAGGCGGTCGATCAGTTCCAGGCCGTTGCCATCGGGCAACGACAGGTCGAGCAACAAGAGATCGAATCGCCGTTCGGCCGTGAGCTTGAGCGCGTGCGCCAGGCTGGCGGCACCGGTGACGGTGCATTCTTTCGGTTCGGCAAAGGCGGTTACCACGTCTAGGAATTGAAGGTCGTCGTCAACGAGCAGGATGGAAGCAGTCGTCGGCACAGGTTCACCGGGGAGGGGTCGGTGACCCCAAGCTGTCTCGTGGAGGAATCGGGGCGCGCCTGCGCGCCCGTGGATCCACGGCGACAGCTAGAACTGCGCAGCGCTTGGCAGGTCGGCGTGGACGAAACCGACGATGCCCCAAGCGAAGTGCAAGTAGCGTCGAAGAGATGTTCCCAGTTGTAAGGGTTGCCCGACACGCGTGTGGCGTATGCCGTACGCGCGCCTGCGCTTATCGCGTTGCGCGCGTCTGCGTTGTCGTGCAGGCAGGTTTGTGCAGCGCGCGTCAATGTCGGCTGCGTCCGCCGATGTCGCCGTTGCCCTTGTCGGCGTCGCCGCCCGAGGGAGCCGTACCGGCGGTCGCGCCACCGGACGATCCAGTGGCCGACGTACCGCCGGGCCCGCTGGCTGGCGAAGCTGTCGTGGCTTGCGCGCTGGTGTCCGCATCGCCGCGAGTTACGCGCAGATGGTTCTGGATGTCCTTCACGCCGCCCAGGTCGTCGATGATGTCCTCCGCGGCGTGCTTCATCCAGCGCGCGCGGACGGTCCCCTCGAGCGTGACCGTCCCCTGGTTCACCTTCACCTCGATATCGCTGGCGTCCAGGTCCGCGTCGGTCAGCCGCTCGCAGGCGAGCTCGCGCAGGCGTTCGTCGCTGCGCTCGTAACCGCGGGGCTGCGTGCCGCGGAACTGGCCACGCTGGTCGCCTTCGTCGAACCAGTAGCGCTTGCCCTCCTGGCGGAAGCCGGCCCCACCGTAGGTATCGGTGCGCGCGTATTGACTGCCGAGCTCGCCACGTCCGGATGACGCGCGGCCGCCTTCCGCACCGTAGCGCGGGCCCTCGTAATCGTGTTCCTGCGTCCAGCTGGCGCGCATGCGATCGCTGCGCGCGTCGTCCTGCCGGTTGCCCTGGCCGTAGGCGCGATCGGCGTCGTAGCCGCTGTTGCTCTGGCCGTGGCGCGGCTCGTTCCGCCAGGTGCCCGCGGAGCGGCCGTAGCCGTGGGCGCGGTGGCGGTCGTCCGCATTGCGATAGCCCTCCGCGAAGTGGCGCTCGGCGTCGGTGTCCAGGCCGTAGCGCGCATCGCCGCGCGCGTCGCGCGGACGTGCCCACAGCTCGTCATCTTCGCGATAGCTGCCACCGTAGCGCGCCGGCTGTTCGCTCCGGTCGGGCGCGCGACCGCCCTCGAAGTCGCGGCGCGGGTGTGCGGCCTGCCAGGGGCGTTCTTCGTCGCCGCCGTACGCGCGGACCTGCCGACCCGCTTCGTACGGATCGCGCAGGTTGCGTTCGCGGATCCGCTCTTCGCGGGTGCGATAGCGTGACCTTTCGTCGTCGTGTCGATCGTCGTCTCGGCTCATGGAACCTCCGGTGGGATGGGTGGGCGAAAAAATTGCAGCCTTCGTGTCAACTTTTGCTGTCAGTTCAACCAGCGGCAGAGCGGCGTGCCGGGTTCGCCGATGCGCGGCATGGGAATGCCGGGCTCGTGCGGGTCGATGGCCGGCATGTCCGGCTCGCGCGGCTTCGGCGCGCGTACCGGATCGCCCGGGTCGTAAGGCTGCGGCGGTGTGGGGTCGGGCGGCAGTGATTCGGGGTCACCGACCGGCTTGGACGGCACCATGCTGCCGGGCGGCGGCATGCGCGGCACGCGGATCGGATTGACCAGCGGCGGGCAGGGCAGGAACGCGTGCATGGGGATGCCTCGTGGAAGAGGGACATCACCCACCATTCAAGCCATGTGCCAATCCGGCGAGCGGGTGCCGGCGAGCCCGGCCGTGCACGCGGCACTGGCAGCTTTTACCGACCCCGGCAGTTTTTACAGGCGGGCGCCTGCCTGTTACGGAGAGCTTGCCTGCTTCAGCGGGCCGGGCAGCAGGTTGCGCATGCGCTGCACCAGCGCGTCGAACTCGAACGGCTTGGTCAACAGGTCGGTGTTGGCGTCGAGCGTCCAGTTATCGGGCATGGTCTCGGCGTACCCGGTCATGAAAAGCACTTTCATGTCCGGGCGGTGGCGGCGGCCGACGTCGACCATCTGCATGCCGGTCAGGCCGGGCAGTCCGATGTCGGAAACGACCAGGTCGATGCGTTCGGTCGATTCGATGATGGCCAGGCCTGCGTGGCCGTCGCGCGCTTCGAGCACGCGGTAGCGCAGGTCGCGCAGCTTGCCGGCGATCAGGTCGCGCACCACGTCTTCGTCCTCCACCAGCAGGATGGTCTCGCCGGCGGCAGGCTCCCAGTGCTTGCCGGCGTTTCGATCGTCCAGCGCACGCACGCTGCGGCGCTCGCCGCTGGGCAGGTAGATCGACACGGTGGTGCCGTGGCCGGGTTCGCTGTCCAGCTCGATGGCGCCGCGCGACTGGCTGACGAAGCCATGGATCATCGACAGGCCCAGGCCGGTGCCGCGCCCCTTGGGCTTGGTGGTGAAGAAGGGGTCGAAGGCTCGCGCGCGCACGTCGGGCGTCATGCCGATGCCGGTGTCGCTCACCTGCAGCAGCAACGTGGGCGCATCGCGCAGGCTGTGCGGTCGGCGCAGCGGGCCTTCGCCGGGCGGCACCGAGCCGGTGCGGATGGTCAGCTGGCCACCGTCGGGCATGGCGTCGCGCGCGTTGATGGCCAGGTTGAGGATCGCGCTTTCCAGCAGGTTCGGATCGCACAGCACCGGCACCAGCGCGGGCGCCAGTTCGAGCTTCAGCTCGATCCGCTCGCCCAGCGTGGCCGGCAGCAGCTCGGCGATCTGCGCGATCAGGTCGTTGAGGTTGACGCTCTTGGGCGCCAGCGGCTGGCGCCGCGCGAAGGCGAGCAGGCGATGGGTCAGCGTGGCCGCTCGCTTGGCCGAATCGAGCGCGTTGCCGAGGAACCGCTCCACGTCCTGGCGACCGGCGGCCAGGCGCATCTCGACCACTTCCAGCGATCCGATGATGCCCTGAAGCAGGTTGTTGAAGTCGTGCGCCATGCCGCCAGTGAGCTGGCCCAGCGCCTCGATCTTCTGCGACTGGAACAGCTGCGCGCGGGTTTCTTCCAGATGCCGTTCCGCTTCCATGCGTTCGGTGATGTCGCGGGTGATCTTGGCAAAGCCCAGCAACTGGCCGTCGTTGTCGCGGATCGCGTCGATGGCGATCTCGGCCATGAAGCGCGAACCGTCCTTGCGGACCTGCCAGTCGACCACATCGTAGCGGCCGCACTCGCTGGCCACGGTCATCGCCGTCTGGGCCACCAACGGGTTGACGAAGAACTGCGTCAGCGGCCGGCCGATGATTTCCGTCGCGGTATAGCCCTTGATGCGTTCGGCGCCGGTGTTCCAGTCGGTGACGGTGCCGTGCGCGTCGAGCATGCAGATCGCGCAGTCGGTGACGCCGTCGACGAACAGGCGGAAGCGCCGCTCCACTTCGCGCAAGCGCTTTTCGGTGAGGCGCCGCTCGGTGATGTCGCGGGTGACCATGGCGAAGCCGATCAGGTGACCCTGCTCGTCGCGCACCGCGTCGCACACCACGTGCGCCCAGAAGCGGCTGCCGTCGCGGCGCAGCCGCTCGGCTTCTTCCTGGAAGCGGCCGTGCGCGGCGGCCATGTGCAGGATCAGCTCCGGCCGCCCGCCCGCGCGCTCTTCCTCGGTATGCAGCTGGGCGAACGGGCGTCCGACGATGTCGGTGGCGCGATGGCCGTGGATCTGTTCGGCGCCGGCGTTCCAGCTACGGATGCGCCCTTGCGGATCGACCATGTAAATGGCGTAGTCCAGGATGGACTGCACCAGCAGCTGGTACGAATTGGACCCGCTTGTTTCCACGCCACCGTCCTTGCACAGCAAGCACCGCGCCACGGCCGTCCATGACGGTGTCATCGGCATTCGTTCCCCGGGCAAAAGGTTGCAGTCGCAGCACGACCGCCTTCCGGTTTGGCCGGCCTCGACCGAACCTACCTCAACTGGCTAGTGAGATAAACCGGGATAGGGCGGCCGGCCATCGTCGGCGACGGCGCAGGCGCGGGCATTCTTGGCGCGCGCATCGGCGATCGCCGCCAGCAGCGCCTTGCGGTCGTACGGCTTGGGAAGGAAGGTGGCGGTCGGACCCAGCCGTTCGCTGGACGCTTCCGGGTCGCCGGAAATCACCACCACGGCAGCGGTCGACCCGCGCCGGCGCAGCTCCTCGGCCATGCTGATGCCGTCCTGGCCGGCGCCGATGTTGACGTCAGTGACGATCACGTCGATCCCGGGCTGCTCGTCCATCAGGCGGATGCCGGAGCTGGCATCGCGCGCGGAGAGCACCTGATAACCGGCCGCGTCAAGGAGCAACGCCATGACTTCCCGCGTGTCCGAGTCGTCTTCCACCAGCAACACAAGGTTGTCCTTCGCCATGACACCTCCCACACACGCAAGCGCGGCTCGAACCGTGAATCCTGACCATACAGAAGTGATGGAAGCGTGCAGGCTAAAGCATTGCTGCGTCAAGCATTAAGCAGGCGATCTTAGGCCTGTGGTTCAAAAAATTTCACGGCCATTGCGGTAGCGCTCCTGTCGAGGTCGCTTGAACCTGCCGCGCCCTCGGGTAGGTGTGGTCAGCGGACTCCTCTCCGATGGCAGATGGCGCAAACCGTTGAACCAAAACGCAAAATATTGCGACGGCTACCACCCGATCTTCACCCCGATGACGCCGGCCCTTCACCGTCGCCTGCCTAGGCTCTCTTTTTCCCGTGAAGGCAAGGAGCGGCAGACGTGAACCACGATCCGGCACGCCGGGATTTCCTCAGGCTCGTCGGCGTGACGGTACCGGCCGGCATGGCGTTGTGCGCCTGCGGCGGCAGCGGCGCCGATGCGCAGGGCGGCCCGTCCAACGCCTTCTTCGCGGCCGGGGAGATGGATTTCATCCAGGCCGCCACCGCGCGGCTGATTCCCGCCGACACGCTGGGCCCCGGTGCCGACAAGGCGGGCGTTCCCACCTTCCTCGACCTGCAGCTGGCCGGTCCCTACGGCCGCGCCGAGCGCTGGTACATGCAGGGCCCCTGGCCCAACGGCATCGATGGCCAGGGCTACCAGCTGCGCTTCACGCCCGCGCAGCTCTATCGCCAGGCGATCGCCGGCATCGACAAGCATTGCCAAGCGCAGTACCGCCAGCCGTTCGCCAAGCTCACGACCGACCAGCAGGACCAGGTGCTGCATGCGCTCGAAGACGGCAAGGTCGACCTGGGCGACGTGCCGTCGAAGACCTTTTTCAACCTGCTCTGGCAGAACACCCAAGAAGGCTTCCTCGCCGACCCAGCCTACGGCGGCAACCGCGACTTCGCCGGCTGGAAACTGATCGGCTTCCCGGGCCCGCGCTACAACTACGTGCGCGAGATCGGCGAATACGGCAAGCCCTACCCGCAGCCCTGCGTCAGCCTGATCGGCCGCGTGCCCGGCGCCGCGCTCGCCCATGCCGGGGAAGCTTCCTGATGGCGCGGCGGATGCCGCCGGTAGACGTGGTGCTGGTCGGCTTCGGCTGGACGGCTTCGATCATCGCGCAGGAACTGACCGACGCCGGCGTGCAGGTGCTCGCGCTGGAGCGCGGCGCCTGGCGCGACACCGTCCCCGACTTCGCCACCGACCACATCCAGGACGAGCTGCGCTATGCGGTGCGCAAGCAGATCTTCGAATCGCCCGAGCGCGAGTCGCTGACCTTCCGCAACAACGCCAGTCAGACCGCGCTGCCGATGCGCCACCTGGGCTCGTTCCTGCCGGCCGCGGGCGTGGGCGGCGCGGGCGTGCACTGGAACGGCCAGTGCTGGCGCTTCCTGCCACAGGACTTCCTGATACGCACACACACCGAGCAGCGCTACGGCAAAGGCTTCATTCCCGCGGACATGAACCTGCAGGACTGGGGCGTGACCTACGAGGAACTGGAACCGCACTACGACCGCTTCGAATACCTCTGCGGCGTCTCCGGCCAGGCCGGTAACGTCGGCGGCCGGCTGGTCGCCGGCGGCAACCCGTTCGAAGGCGCGCGGCAACGCGGCTATCCGCTGCCGCCGCTGGAGCGCAGTGCCTCCACGGTGTTGTTCGACAAGGCCGCGCGCGAGGTGGGCTTCAAGCCGTTCCCGTGCCCGGCCGCCAACGCCTCGCGTCCGTACCGCAATCCGCTGGGCGTGCAGATGGGCCAGTGCACCTACTGCGGCTACTGCGAGTGGTTCGGCTGCGGCAACTACTCCAAGGCGAGCCCGCAGACGACCATCCTCCCGGTGCTCCTGAAGAAGGACAACTTCCACTTCCGCACCCACTGCAACGTCACCCGCGTCAACACCGACTCGACCGGCAAGCGCGCCACCGGGGTGACCTACGTCGACGTCGAGGGCAACGAGATCGAGCAGCCGGCACAGATGGTGGTGCTCTGCGCGTTCGCCCAGCACAACGTGCATTTGCTGCTGCTCTCGAAGATCGGCCAGCCGTACGACCCGATCTCCAACACCGGCGTGGTCGGGCGCAACTACGCCTACCAGATCACCTCCTCGGTTGACGTGTTCCAGAAGGAGCGGTTGAACCCGTTCATGGGCGCCGGCGCGCTCGGCCAGGCGATCGACGAGTTCAACGGCGACAACTTCGACCACGGCCCGCACGGTTTCGTCGGCGGCGGCTACGTCGCGCTGTGGAACACCGGCGGGCGGCCGATCCTGCAGCACTACCTGCCGGAGGACGCGCCCAAGTGGGGCGCGGGCTGGAAGAAGGCGATGCACGAGAACTACCTCACCGCCTGTTCCATCGCCACCCACGGCAGCGTGATGAGCTATCGCAACAGCTACCTCGACCTGGACCCGACCTGGCGCGACGCCTACGGCAACCCGCTGCTGCGCCTGACCTTCGACTTCCAGCCCAACGAGCTGAAGATGTCCGGCTTCCTTACCGACAAGGCCGCGCAGATCGGTCGCGCGATCCCCGGGGCCACCATCCACGAGAAGAAGCGCCAGGGCCCGTATTCGATCGTGCCCTACCAGACCACCCACAACACCGGCGGCGCGGTGATGGGCGACGACCCGAAGACCTCGGTGGTCAACCGCTACCTGCAGAGCTGGGACGTGCCGAACCTGTGGGTCATGGGCGCGAGCGTGTTCCCGCAGAACGCCGGCTACAACCCGACCGGCACGGTCGGCGCGCTGACCTACTGGTCGGCCGAAGCGATGAAGCGGTACCTGAAGAACCCCGGCCCGCTGGTGACGGCATGAGCGCGGCACGTACCCGTTCCCGGCAAGCGGGGACCCTGCGCAGGAACCTGGCGCTCGCGGCCCTGCTCCTGCTCGCCATGCTGTGCGCCGCCTGCAGCCATGACCGCGACGCGGGCGCACCCTCGGCGATCAAGCTCGGCGAGCGCATGAGCGCCGGCCCGTGGAGCGAGATCTCGCGCGGCCGCTACCTGGTCCGCGCCGGCGACTGCGAGGCCTGCCACACCGCACCCAACGGCACGCCGTTCGCCGGCGACCGCGCCATCCCCACGCCTTTCGGCACCATCTACTCCAGCAACATCACGCCGGACCCGGAAACCGGCATCGGCCGCTGGACCGACGAAGACTTCTACCGTGCCATGCACGAGGGCATCGACCGCGAAGGCAACCATCTCTATCCGGCCTTCCCCTACCCCTGGTACACCAGACTGAGCCGCGACGACGTGCTGTCGATCAAGGCCTATCTCGACACGCTGACGCCCGTGCGCCAGATCCACCGCCGCAACGCGTTGCCGTGGCCGCTCGACCAGCGCGCGCTGATGGCGATGTGGAACGGCATGTACTTCGACGACGGCACCTACCAGCTCGATCCCCAACGCTCGGCGCAATGGAACCGCGGCGCGTACCTGGTCAAGGGCCTGGGCCACTGCAGCGCCTGCCACGGTGACAAGAACCTCGCCGGCGCCACCGACATGGACGAGCCGCCCACGGGCGGCTACGCCGAGAACGCCTATGCGCCGAGCCTGGCCGGTGGCGCCCGCGATGGGCTGGGCAGCTGGACCACGCAGGACATCGTGCAGTACCTGGGCACCGGCCGGAACAGCCGCACCTCGGCCGCCGGTCCCATGGCCGAAGTCGTCGAGCAGTCGACCCAATACTTGAGCAAGCCCGACCTGGAAGCGATCGCGGTATACCTGAAGAGCCTGCCGGCGCCCAAGGACACGTCGGTGGCCACGGTCGACAAGAACACCCTCGATCGCGGCGCCGCGCTTTACGTGGACAACTGCGCCGGTTGCCACCTGAAGCAGGGCCAGGGCGAGATCGGCGCGTTCCCGCCGTTGCGGCAAAGCTCCGCCGTGCAGGCCGCGAGCGCCGACACGCTGATCGGCGTGATCCTCGACGGTGCACGCATTCCCCGGACTACCGCCGAACCCACCGGCCTGGCGATGCAGGGCTTCGCCGACCACCTGAGCGACGCACAGATCGCCGACCTCACCACCTACATCCGCAACGCCTGGGGCAATCACGCCGGAGCCGTGGATGCGGACGACGTCGAAGACCTGCGAGCGACCTTGCGCGAATCGCCGTGACGCCGTGCTCCCGTCTTCCTGAGAGGAGAGGGTGGGGGTGAGCCGTTGGGCTCGCGGGAGTTTCAGGCGCCCTGCTCCCTCTCCCGCTCGGGGAGAGGAGGCGAAGGTTGGCGCTTCGCGCCTGCGCACCTAAAAAAACCCGCGCGCGCTTCACGCCACCCCTGCGATGGTTGGCATCGAACGCTCGCCGGAAAGGACCACCACGAGAGGGCGATGACCCAGATCTTCCATCCGCGCTTCGGCTTGTTCGTCAAGCTCACCCTGTTGGCCGTGCTGATCCTGGCCAGCGCCGCCGTGCTGGCCTGGCGCGGGCTGACCAGCGAACCGCATCGCATCGGCGAGGCCGTGGAACAACCCGTTCCCTTCAGCCACAAGCACCATGTCGGCGACGACGGCATCGACTGCCGCTATTGCCACGACACGGTGGAGACCTCTGCTTTCGCCGGCATGCCGCCGATCTCCACCTGCATGACCTGCCACTCGCAGCTGTACACCGACCAGTCCGTGCTCCAGCCGGTGGTCGAAAGCTGGCGGCGCGGCATGGCATTGCACTGGAACCGCGTCCATCAGCTGCCCGACTTCGTCTACTTCAATCATTCCATCCATGTCGCCAAGGGCGTCGGCTGCGAGAGCTGCCATGGTCGTGTCGACCGCATGCCGCTGACGATGCGCACGAAATCGCTGTCGATGGAGTGGTGCCTGGACTGCCACCGCGCGCCGCAGAAATACCTGCGCCCGCGCGAGCAGGAATTTGCCATGGGGTGGCAGGCACGGGACCAGGAAAAACTCGGCCTGGCGTTGGTCAAGCGCTACCACATCGACACCCGCCGGCTGACGGACTGCTCGGTATGCCATCGATGAGCGCTCTTCCGGGAGACCCCGCATGACCGGCGCGCTCGACGCCCTGCGCACGCGCCTGGCCGACAGTCGCGGCCCGCACTACTGGCGCGCACTGGAGGAACTCGTCGAGCAACCGGCGTGGCGCAATCGCCTGCGCGAAGCCTTCCCGCAGCTCTCCCAGCTCGAACCCATGCTCGACCGCCGCGGCTTCCTCAAGCTGCTCGGCGCCTCGCTGGCACTGGCGGGCCTGGGCGCCTGCAGCCGTCCGCCGCAGGAAGAGATCGTGCCGTGGGTGCGCCGGCCCGACGGGATGCCGCCGGCGTTGCCGCGCTTCTACGCCAGCACGCTGGCCTGCGCCGGCGACGTGGCCGGCGTGCTGGTGGAAACCCACCAGGGGCGACCGACCAAGATCGAAGGCAATCCCGCGCATCCGGCGAGCCTTGGCGCCACCACGCCGGCGATGCAGGCGGCCGTGCTGGAGCTGTGGGACCCGGACCGCTCGCAAAGCCCCGTCCACGACGGCGTGGCCGCCAGCTGGGACGCGTTCGGCGAGGAGGCCATCACGCTCGCGGCGCGCTTCGCCCGCGACGGTCGCGGCCTGCACGTGCTGAGCGGCCGGATCGATTCCCCCACACTGGCGGCGCAGCGCGAGGCCTGGCTCCAACGCTTCCCCGGCGCGCGCTGGCATCAGTACGAAGCGGTCGACGAAGACAACGCGCTGGCTGGCGCGCGTCTGGCCTTCGGCGATCCATTGCGCCCGCGCTACCACTTCGACCGCGCGCAGGTGATTCTCGCGCTGGAGGCCGATTTCCTGGCCACCATGCCCGGCTCCCTGCGCCACGCACGCGACTTCACCAGCGCCCGCGACCCGCAGTCGGAGGACTTCAGCCGCCTATACGTGATGGAAGCCTCGCCCTCGCTCACCGGCGCCAAGGCCGACCACCGCTGGGCGCTGGGTTCGGCGCACATCGGCATGGCCGCGCTGGAACTGGGCGAGCTGCTCGGCATGCCGGACGTGCACGCCACGCAGTCCAGCGGCCTGTCCGCCCGCCGCCTGCGCGCGCTGGCGCAGGACCTGGACGCGCAGCACGGCAGCTCGCTGGTGCTCGCCGGACGCACGCAGCCGCCGTGGGTGCACGCGCTCGCGCACCTGCTCAACGAGGCGCTCGGCAACGTCGGCCACACGGTCGAGTACTACGCGCCGCCCGAGCCGTGGGAGTCGTCGGCGCAGGGCCTGCGCGACCTCACCGCGGCGATGGCCGCCGGCCGCGTCGACACGCTGCTGATCCTCGAGGGCAACCCGGCCTACGCCACGCCGGCCGATGCCGGGTTCACCCGGCACCTGGCCAAGGTGCCGCACCGCATCCACTTGGGCCTCTACCGCGACGAAACCGCCCGTGCCTGCCACTGGCACCTGCCGCGCACGCATGCGCTGGAAAGCTGGTCGGACCTGCGCGCCGCCGACGGCACCGCCAGCGTGGTGCAGCCGGTGATCGCGCCGTTGTACGACAGCCGCAGCGCGCACGAACTGCTGGCGATGTTCATGGGCGACTTGCAAAGCCCGCGCACGCGCGTGCAGTCCACCTGGCAGGCCGACGCCGCGGCGTGGACGGCCATCCTGCAAGGGGGCGTCATCCCGCATAGCGCGCCGCCCGCGCAACAGCCGCGCGTGGACCGCGGCTTCCTCGCGCAGGTGGCGCCGCCGGCCGACGAGCCCGGCCTGGAACTGCTGTTCGCTCCCGATCCGACCGTGTGGGACGGCCGCTACGCCAACAATGGCTGGCTGCAGGAGCTGCCCAAGCCCCTCACCACGCTGACCTGGAGCAACGTCGCGCTGGTCAGCACCGAGCTCGCGCTCGCGCATGACCTCAAGAACGGCGACGCGCTGGAACTGCGCATCGACGGCCGCCACACCCAGGCGCCGGTGTGGGTGATGCCGGGACAGGCCGCACGCAGCGTCACCGTCTGCCTCGGCTACGGCCGCCGCCACGCCGGGCGCGTAGGCGGGCAGCTGGGCTTCGACGCCTATGCGTTGCGCAGCGCGGATGCGCCATGGCGCTGCGACGGCCTGCGCATCAACCGCACCGGCGCGAACCACGCGCTCGCCACCACCCAGCGCCACCACGCCATGGAAGGCCGCGCGCCCGTGCGCGTCGCCACGCTCGACGCCTACCGCGACGACCCTGCTTTTGCGCAGGAACGCACGCCGCCGCCCAGCCTCTACCCCGACCGACCGCCCGGCGAATACGCCTGGGGCATGAGCGTCGACCTCAACGCCTGCATCGGCTGCGGCGCCTGCACCGTCGCCTGCCAGGCGGAGAACAACATTCCCGTGGTCGGCGCGGAGGAAGTCGGGCGCGGCCGCGAGATGCACTGGATCCGCATCGACCGCTACTACGAAGGCGACGCGCGCGCGCCACGCATTCACCACCAGCCGGTGCCGTGCATGCACTGCGAGCACGCGACGTGCGAGGTGGTCTGCCCGGTCGGCGCGACCGTGCACGATGCGGAAGGCCTCAACGTGCAGGTCTACAACCGCTGCGTGGGCACGCGCTTCTGCTCCAACAACTGCCCCTACAAGGTGCGTCGCTTCAACTTCCTGCAGTACAGCGACCTCACCACCGAAACGCTGAAGGCGCAGCGCAACCCGGACGTCACCGTGCGCAACCGCGGCGTGATGGAGAAATGCACCTACTGCATCCAACGCATCGAGACCGCGCACATCGCCGCCGACAAGGACGGCCGGCGCATCGCCGACGGTGAGGTGCTGACCGCCTGCCAGGCGGTATGTCCCACCCAGGCGATCGTCTTCGGCGACCAGCAGGACAGCGCCAGCGCGGTCAGCCGGCAGAAGGCCTCGCCCCGTCACTACACGCTGCTGGAGGAGCTCAACACCCGCCCGCGCACAACCTACCTCGCCGCGATCCGCAACCCGCACCCGGCGCTGGAGGATGACGCATGAGCTTGCTTGGCGTACCTCACGCTCGCCTCGGCTCCACTCCCTTTCCCCGGGTGGGAGAGGGAGCGGTATCGGTGGCGCGGGGGGCGTCGGCATGACCACGCCGCTGCTCGCCCCGTGCGAAACCCACGCGTCGATCACCGACAAGGTCAGCGCCATCGTGCTCGAGCGCCCCACCGGCCGCCTGTGGATGCTCGCCTTTGCGCTCTCCTTCGTGCTCACCGCCTGGCTGGGCGTCGGCATCGTGTGGCTGCTGGTGAAGGGCGTCGGCATCTGGGGCCTGGATATCCCGGTAGCGTGGTCCTTCGCCATCGCCGACTACGTGTGGTGGATCGCCATCGGCATGGCCGGCACCTTCATCTCCGGCGGCCTGTACCTGGCGCGCCAGGGCTGGCGCAACGCGCTCAACCGCTACGCCGAGGCGATGACCGTGTTCGCCGTGTCGGTGTCGGGCATCTTCCCGATCCTGCACCTGGGCCGGCCGTGGTTCTTCTACTGGCTCGCGCCTTACCCCGATCGCATGGGCGTGTGGCCGCAGTGGAAGAGCTCCCTGTTCTGGGATTTCTCGGCGATCGTCGCCTACCTGATCGTCTCGGTGCTCTACTTCTACGTCGGCCTGATCCCCGACCTGGCCACCTTGCGCGACCGCGCCACCACGCGCGGCAAGCAGGTGTTCTACGGGCTTCTCGCAGCCGGCTGGCGCGGCGAGGCGCGGCACTGGCAGCGGTTCGAGACGCTCAACCTGCTGCTCGCCGCGATGGCGGTGCCGCTGGTGTTCTCGGTGCACTCGATGGTCGCGCTGGATTTCTCCGAGGGACTGCTGCCGGGCTGGCACTCGACGATCTTCCCGCCGTTCTTCGTCGCCGGTGCCCTGTTCTCCGGTTTCGGCATGGTGCTGGTGTTGGGCATTCCGCTGCGGCGCTTCTTCGGCCTGGGGGATTTCATCACCGAGCGGCACATCGCCAACCTGGCCAAGCTGATGCTGGCGGCGGGCCTCTTCGTCGACTACAGCTACGCCTCGGAGCTGTTCAACGCGTTCTACAGCGGCGACCGCTACGAGATCGCGCACGCCATGGCCGAGCTCACCGGCGCCTACGCCTGGGTGTACTGGACGATCATCGGCTGCAACGTCGTGGCGATCCAGGCGCTCTGGTTCGAGCGCGTGCGGCGCAGCCACGCGGCGCTGTTCGTGATCGCGCTGCTGGTGCTCATCGGCATGTGGTTCGAGCGCTTTCTGCTCATCGTCAGCAGCCTGTACCACGACTTCCTGCCCTCGAGCTGGGGCATGTTCTATCCGACCGTGTGGGACATCGCCTTCCTGGCGGGGTCGATCGGATTGTTCTTCCTGTTGTTCCTGCTGTTCGTGCGGTTGCTCCCGCTGTTGCCGATGTTCGAACTGCGCAAGCTGCGCGCGCGACTCGAACGGAAGGGCGCATGAACCGGCCGCTCCAGAACCAGCTGCACGAGCAGGGATGGCTGGCCCGCTTCGACCATGCCGAGGCACTGCTGATGGCGGTGCGCGAACTGCGCGGCCGCGGCTACACGCAGCTGGAGGCCTACACGCCCTACCCGGTCGAAGGCCTCGCCCAGGCGCTGGGGCCGATGCGCAACCGCATCCCGCTGCTGGTGTTGCTCGGTGGCCTGGTCGGCGGTCTCGGCACGCTGCTGCTGGAGTGGTACGCCTCGGTGATCGACTACCCGATCAACGTCGGCGGCCGGCCGGACGCCAGCTGGCCGGCCTTCATTCCGGCCGCATTGGAAATGACCATCCTGTTCGCCGCGCTGTTCGGCGTCGTCGGCCTGTTCTTCGCCAACGGCCTGCCGCGGCTCAACCATCCGCTGTTCGACGTGCCGTGCTTCGAGGCGGCCAGCCGCGACGGCTTCTTCGTGTGGCTGCCTGCGGACGACCCGCGCTTCGACGCGACCCTGGCACACGACGATCTCGCGCGGCTGGCGCCGCTGGCGATCGAGAGGGTGGGGCGATGAAGCGCTACCGGCTTTTCCCCCGCAGGAGCGCTCCTGGACGCGACCGCGATGTCGCGGTGGCGCCCAGGGCTGCTTCTGCAGCGAAAGCCGCGCTTCTGCTTGTCCTATCGCTCCTGGGGGGCTGCGAGCAGTCCATGCACGACATGTACGCGCAGCCCAAGTACAAACCGCTCGAACCCAGTCCCCTCTTCGCCGACGGCAACAGCGCCCGCACGCCGCCGCCGGGCAGCGTGCCGATGGCGCAGGGGGCGGGGGCCGATACCGCGAGCGGCCGCCACGGGCAGATGACGCTGGCGCCCGATCCCGGCCCGGCGCTGCCATTGGATGCGCAGGGCCGCAGCCTCGCGCAAGGTGACGTCGACGAGCGCCGCTACGCCAACCCGCTGCCGGTAACCATGACGCTGCTCGAACGCGGGCAGCAGCGCTTCGACATCTACTGCGCGCCCTGCCACGGTCGCTCGGGCAACGGCGACGGCATGATCGCCCGGCGCGGCTTCCCCGCGCCGCCTAGTTACCACACCGACCGCCTGCGCAACGCGCCGGACAGCCATTTCTACCAGGTCATCAGCGACGGCTACGGCGTGATGTACCCGTATGCCGATCGCATCAGTCCGCACGACCGCTGGGCGATCGTGGCCTACATCCGTGCGCTGCAACTCTCCCAGCACGCCCCGCGCGATCGGCTCACGCCACAGGACCTGGCGCGCCTGCCGGCGGAGGCGCGCCGATGAGCCGCCGATGGCTCAGGGTGTCGCGCGGGGAAGGCATCGCGGCGGTGGCCGGCGTCCTCGCGCTGGTCGGTTGCCTGCTGCTGGGGCTGCACGCGCCTCGCGCGGTGTTGCTGTCCTATCTCTTTGCCTGGCTGTTCTGGCTGGCGCCGGCGCTGGGTAGCGTGGGCCTGCTGCTGATCCACGCGCTGACCGGCGGCGACTGGGGCTTCGCGCTGCGTCCTGCCTTGCTGGCGGCCAGCCGCCGCCTGCCGCTGATGGCGGTGCTGCTGCTGCCGGTGTTGATCGGCGTGGCGGTGCTCTTTCCCTGGGCCGACGTGCAGGCGGCCGATCCAAACCTCGACCACCAGCGTTGGTGGCTCGACGTGCCGTTCTTCCTCGTGCGCGCGGTGGTCGTGTTCGCCTTGTGGCTGTGGCTGGCGCACGGTATCCGACGGCGGCTGGCCACGCCCGCGGCTGGCCGCTTCGCCGCCGGGGGCCTGGTCCTCTACGCGCTGACCGTGTCGGTGGCGGCGATCGACTGGGTGGCGTCGCTGGTGCCGCGCTGGCACTCGACCACGCTCGGCATCCTGATCGGCACGGCGCAACTGTTGGCCGCGGCCGGGCTGGCCGTGTGGATCAGCGTGACGCGCCGCGACGCCGCCGCACCATCGTGGACGGCCAGACGGCTGAACGACCTCGGCAGCATCCTGATGGTGCTGGTGCTCGCCTGGGGCTACCTGGTCTTCATGGACTACCTCACCGCATGGATCGCCGACCTGCCGTCCGAAACGGTGTGGTACCTGCCCCGGGTGAAGACCGCCTGGCGCTGGCTCGGTGCGTTCCTGGTGCTGTTCCACCTGGCGCTGCCGTTCGCCGTGCTGCTCTCGCGCAACGCCAAGCAGCGCGTGGCCTGGCTGGCCGGCGTGGCGCTGTGGCTGTTCCTCGCCCAGGTCGGCTATGTCGCCTGGCTGGTGCTGCCCGGCCTGCGCGACCACGCGCTGGCCTGGAGCGACCCGCTGGCGTGGATCGGCATCGGCGGGCTCTGGTGGCTGGGTTACGGCGCGCAACGGCGCGCGGCGCTGGAGGTCAGGCCATGAGCCGTGAACCCGATTCGCACGAGTCCTACCTGGTGGCGGCCGGCGTGCTGCACTGGGCGGCGGCGATCCTGGCGCTCAGCCTGCTCGCGATCGTGCTGCTGGTCTACGCGTGGGCGCGGCCGGTGCTGACCGCGGGCGAGCCGCCGGCCCAGCCGATTCCCCCACAGCCACGGTTGCAACCCGACCCGGCCGCCGACATCGCCGCCGAGCGCGCGCTGCAGCGGTCGCGTCTGGACGGCTATATGTGGGCGGACAAGGCGCACACGGTGGCGCGGATTCCCATCAGGCGAGCCATGGCGATGGTCGCGGCCGGGCAGGGTGGGCCGGTGCCGGCTTCCTCCACGGAGCGTCCGCGATGACGTCGATGCCTTGCAGAAGTGCCGCTTGTGCGCGACCGCGCGCCCCGATCGTGCCTGGCGGCCGCGCACGAGGTGCACTCTTGCGGTTGGCCATGCTCTTCCTTCTGTGGATGCCCGTGGCGTGGGCCACGCAGGCGCCGCCACCACCCCCTGACCTCGCCCAGCGCGCCGGCTTCGACCAGCGCCTGGGCGCCCATGTCCCCCTCGACGCGCGCTTCCAGGACGCCGACGACAGGTCCGTCGACCTGGGCACGCTCGCCCGGGGCAAGCCGCTGCTGCTCGCGCTGGGCTACTACCGCTGCCCCAACCTCTGCGACGTGGTGCTGAACGGCATGGCGCACACACTGTCCAGGCTCGACCTGCAGCCCGGCCGCGATTTCGAGGTGGCCTTCGTCAGCATCGATCCGGCCGAAACGCCGGCGGACGCACGCCAGGCGCAGGCGATGCTCGCGCGGATGCACGCGGACGCCCACGTGCGGCACTGGCACTTCCTTACTGGCGACCCGGGCAGCATCGCCGCGCTCTCGCATTCCATCGGCTTCCGCTACTTCTACGACGACCACCTGCACCAGTACGCCCACGCCGCCGGCCTGGTGGCGATCACGCCGGATGGCACGGTCGCGCAGTACTTCTTCGGCGTGTCCTGGCCGCCGGCTTCGTTGCGGCTGGCGCTGGTCAGCGCCTCGCGCGGGCAGCTGGGCACGCTGATCGATCACCTGGTGCTGTTGTGCTGCGGTTACGACCCGACCACCGGCCGCTACAGCCTGGCGATCGGCCGCACCATGCAGGTGCTGGGCGTGGCCTTCGCGCTGGCACTGGCCGGCTGGCTGGCCTGGCTGAAGGCGAGGGGGCGCGCATGATGCTGCCGCAGGCGTCCTCCTTCGCGCCGAACGTCGACCATCTGTTCGACGCGTTGCTGCTGTTGTGCGGCCTGGTGGTCGTCGGCGTATTCACGCTGATGATCGTGTTCTGCGTGAAGTACCGCCACGGCACCGACGCGGTGCGCACGCCGGCGCATCAGCACCTTGGCGTGGAACTGACCTGGACGCTGGTGCCCTTCTTCCTGTTCATGGGCATCTTCGGCTGGAGCGTGCATTTGTGGATCCGCATGCGCACGCCACCGAAGGACGCCCAGCCGGTCTACGTGGTCGCCAAGCAGTGGATGTGGAAGGTGCAGCATCCGGATGGTGCGCGCGAGATCGACCAGCTGCACGTGCCGGTAGGCCAGCCGATCCGCCTGGTGATGACCTCGCAGGACGTGATCCACAGCTTCTACGTGCCGGCCTTCCGCGTGAAGCAGGACGTGCTGCCGGGCCGCTACACGCAGCTGTGGTTCACCGCCACCGAAGCGGGCACCTACCACCTCTTCTGCGCCGAGTTCTGCGGCACCGACCACTCGCGCATGCGCGGGCGCGTCGTCGTGATGGCGCCCTCCGACTACGCGCGCTGGCTGCAGGCGCACCAGGGCACCGGCCTGGCCGCGCAAGGCGCGGACCTGTTCCGGCAGCTCGGCTGCAGCGGCTGCCACGATCCGCAGTCGGGCGTGCACGCGCCCGATCTCTACGACCTCTACGGCCGCACCGTGCCGCTGGCCGACGGCTCGCAGGTGCTGGCCGACGAGCGCTACCTGCACGACGCGATCCTGCTGCCGAAGAAGCAGGTCGCCGCCGGCTACGCGCCGATCATGCCCAGCTTCGAGGGCCGCATCGGCGAGGAGGACGTGCTGGCCCTGGTGGCCTACCTGAAGACCCGCACCCACGCGGCGGAGGACACCGATGAGCACCGTTGAGCTGCCGACGCCGCGCAGTTACCTGGAGGAAGGCTTCGGTTTGCGATCGTGGCTGACGACCCACGACCACAAGCGCATCGCTGTCCTGTACGGCATCGGCATCACCTTCTTCTTCTTCCTCGGCGGCCTCGCCGCCGCGCTGATCCGCTGGGAGCTGGTCACGCCCGCCGGCGACCTAGTGAGCGCGGAAACCTACAACAAGGCGTTCACCTTCCACGGCGTGGTGATGGTCTGGTTCTTCCTGATCCCCTCGATCCCCGCCACGCTGGGCAACTTCCTACTGCCGCTGATGATCGGCGCGCGCGACGTGGCCTTCCCGCGGCTGAACCTCTTCAGCTGGTACCTGTACATGGGCGGCGGCGTGTTCACCCTGGCCTGCCTGCTGCTGGGCGGCGTGGACACCGGCTGGACCTTCTACACGCCCTTCTCGACGATGTTCTCCAACTCGCACGTGATGATGGCGGTGGTCGGCGTGTTCATCGTGGGCTTCTCCTCGATCTTCACCGGCCTCAACTTCATCGTCACCGTGCACACGCTGCGCGCGCCGGGCATGACCTGGATGCGGCTGCCGCTGTTCGTGTGGTCGATGTACGCGGTGGCGCTGGTCATGATCCTGGCCACGCCCGTGCTGGCGATGACGCTGGCGCTGATCGGACTGGAGCGGTTGTTCGGCGTCGGCATCTTCGATCCGGCGCTGGGCGGCGATCCGGTGCTGTTCCAGCACTTCTTCTGGTTCTACTCGCACCCGGCCGTGTACATCATGATCCTGCCCGGCATGGGGCTGGTCAGCGAACTGATCACCCACGGCGCGCGCCGGCGCATCTTCGGCTACAAGTTCATGGTCTACGCGATCATCGGCATCGCGGTGGTCGGCTTCCTGGTGTGGGGGCACCATATGTTCGTGGCGGGGCAGTCGATGTACGCGAGCATCGTGTTCTCGATCCTCTCCTTCATCATCGCGGTGCCCTCGGCGATCAAGGTCTTCAACTGGACCGCCACGCTGTACAAGGGCGACATCAGCTTCGACGCGCCGATGCTCTACGCACTGGGCTTCGTCGGGCTGTTCATGCTGGGCGGGCTGACCGGCCTGTTCCTGGCGGCCACCGCGCTGGACGTGAACCTCACCGACACCTACTTCGTGGTGGCGCACTTCCACTACATCATGGTCGGCGGCGCGGTGATGGCCTACCTGGGCGGCATCCACTACTGGTGGCCCAAGATCACCGGGCGGCTGTATTCGGAGGCCTGGGCGCGCTTCGCCGCGATCCTGATGTTCTTCGGCTTCAACCTCACTTTCTTCCCGCAGTACATCCTCGGCTGGGAAGGCATGCCGCGGCGCTACCACGAGTACCTGCCGCAGTTCCAGGTGTGGAACGTCCTCTCCTCGGCCGGCGCGACGATCCTCGGCGTGGCCTACCTGCTGCCGCTGCTCTATCTCGCCTGGTCGCTGCGCCACGGCGAACGGGCCGGTCCGAACCCTTGGGACGCGACCGGGCTGGAATGGCAGACCAGCTCGCCGCCGCCGCCGCACAACTTCGACGAAACCCCGCTCGTCACCGAAGGCCCCTACGCCTACCGCCGATGAACGCCCGACTCCATCCCGTGCCCGAACAGTTCGACGACCCCGTGCAGCAGCGCGAGGCCGCGACGCTGGGCATGTGGGCATTCCTGGCCACCGAGATCCTGTTCTTCGGCGTGCTGTTCGCCGGCTACACGCTGTGCCGCGTGCGCTTCCCCGAAGCCTTCGCCGAAGCCAGCCGGCACACCGACATGCTGCTGGGCACGATCGAGACCGCCGTGCTGCTGACCAGCAGCTGCGCGGTGGCGCTGTCGGTGCGCGAGGTACAGCTGGGCGGCCGCCGGCTGGCCACGGCGTTGCTGGGCCTCACCGCGCTGCTGGGCATCGGCTTCCTGGTGATGCACGGCTTCGAGTACGCCGCCGAGTACCAGGAGGGATTGATCCCGGGCATCCGCTACACGCAGCAGGGCGTGTACGCGCACGGCATGGCGATCTTCTATTGCCTGTACTACTTCATCACCGGCTTCCACAGCATCCACGTGGCCATCGGCGTGGTGCTGATGGGCGTGATGGCGTGGCGCACCTGGCATGGCGCCTACGATGCCGACTACCACACGCCGCTGGAACTGACCGCGCTGTACTGGCACCTGGTCGACATCGTGTGGATCTTCGTCTACCCGGTGATCTACCTGGTCGGGAGGGCCGGATGAACGCGCGTCCGCAACGCACCCACCGCAGCGGCCCGCGGCCCCCCACACTGGGCAGCAACCTGTGGACGCTGCTCGCACTGCTGGTGCTGCTGGCCTTAAGCGCCGGCAGCGCGCTGCTCGAGCTCGGCCCCTTCAACACCGTGGCCAACCTGGGCATCGCGGTGGCCAAGGCCTTGCTGGTGCTGACCATCTTCATGCGACTGAAAACCGACAACGCGCTGCTGCGGATCGTCGCCGGCGTCGGGTTTGCGTGGCTGGCGGTGATGATCGCGCTGTCGCTGGCCGACGTGCTGACCCGCACCCCGCTGCTGGCGCCCTGGTAGGAGGCGTGGCATGGATTCTGCTTTTCCACGCGCAGGGGCGATTCATCGGCATGCTGGCACCATCGTGGCAGGCATCGTGACCCCCGCTTCCGCGACTGGTCCTGTCATCGTTCCGCCCATGAGCACGCCGCCCGAAACCCTGTCATTCCCGCCGCTGCCAGCGTTCGGCGGTTTTCGCGAGGCGGCGCAGGCCTGCCTGTCGATGCTGCGCGAGCGAACCGGCGTCGGCGCCTGGTATTTCACCCGCGTCCAGGGCGAGGACTGGCTGGTGCTGGCGGCGTCCGACGACTGCTTCGGCGTGCGCAGCGGCGACGCCCTCAAGTGGGCGGACTCCATCTGCGCGCGAATGGTGCGCGGCGGCCCCTGCGTGGTGCCCGACATCAGCGCCCACGCGCCGTACGCCGCCGCGCCGATCGCCAGCTGCGGCATCGCCGCGTACCTGGGCGTGCCCGTGCATCTGGACCATGGCGCGATCGGCACCCTGTGCGGCATCGATCCGCAGCCGGTATCGGTGGACGTGGAGCGCTGGCTGCCGATCGTGCAGCTGTGCGCGCAGATGCTCGCCACGCTCTGGTGCCACGACGTCGATCTCAAGGAAGCCCGCCGCCGCGCCGAGCGCGCCGAGCTGGAAGCGATGACCGACCCGATGACCGGCATCTTCAACCGCCGCGGCTGGCGCGAACTGCTCGCGCTGGAGGAGCAGCGCTGCCGCGACGAACACACCACCGCCGGCGTGGTGGTGGTCGACCTGGATCGCCTCAAGCAGACCAACGACAGCCAGGGCCACGCCGCGGGTGACGAGCTCATCCAGCGCGCCGCGACAGAAATCACCCGCGCCGTGCGCGCGGTGGACGTGGTGGCGCGTCTGGGCGGCGACGAGTTCGTGGTGCTGATCCTGGACGTGGGCCCCACCGAACTGGCACGCCAGGCTGCCCGCATCGAACAGGCGCTGCGCTCCGCCGGCGTCGCCGCCACGCTCGGCTACAGCTGGCGCGGCCCCGACCGGGACCTGGGCGAGGCCTACCGCGAGGCGGACCTGCTGATGCTCGACGCCAAGCGCGGCCGGCACCGCCTTTCGTAGGGCGAGCGTCGGCCATGTGGCCACGTCCGCCGCGGCGGGATGAAACCCACCTTACGGGTGCCGCGGAAGCGTCAGTCCCCGGTCGTCATCGGCGCCTTGCCGCGACGGCTCGGCAGCATCGACGCCAGCACGCCGTCGCGGCGGATCAGCCCGTGGTATAGCCCCGCGCTCATGTGCGCCACGAAGGTGAGGAACAGCAGCCAGGCGAGGTAGCGGTGCGCTTCGCGCAGCCAGGCGAACAACGCGGCGTTCTCCGGCAGGATCGCAGGCAGCCGCCGCGCGTCGCCCAGCATCACCGGGTAGCCGCCGGCCGACAGCATCCCCCAGCCAAGCAGCGGCAGCGCCAGCATCAGCGCGTACAGCAGCCAGTGCGAGGCCAGCGCCGCGAGCCGTTGCCACAGCGGGAGATCCGCCGGCAGCGGCGGGGGACGATGGCGCAAGCGCAACGCCAGGCGCGCGATCGCCAGCAGCAGGATCGCGATGCCCAGCGGCTTGTGGATCGCCAGCAACCAGCCGTGCTTTTGCGACACGGTGGCGACCATGCCAGCGCCGATGAACAGCATCGCCACGATCATCGTGGCCATCGTCCAGTGCAGCAGCCGCGCGAGCGGATGGAAGGTGGTCGGCGTGTTCATCGGGTGGCCTCCGCGGCAGGACGCGCGCTGCCGGGCAGGTGCGCCTCCTCGGCGGTACGGCGCAGGTAGGAGTCGGCATACGCGGCCGAGCGCGCGGCCAGCAGGGGATCGGCCGAAGGCTCGATGCCGGCCGGCAGCACCGTCGGGTCGTAATTGACGTCGCGGCATGCGCCGCTGTCCTGCGCCTGCATGCGCTCGATCACCAGCGTGCCGGCGTCCACCGCGGGGCGGTCGGCCGGCCAGACGCGCGCGGCGTCGTCGACGGGGTCATTGGGCGCGGCGAAGGTCAGCCGCAAGGTCCATCGCTGTGGTCCCCGGGCCAGGCGCTGGTCCAGGTCGCGGGCGAGGTAGTCGGCATCGCCGGCCGGTCCCGGGCGCCCATCGGCGGCCTGGGGCACCATCGCCCAGCGCACCGCGCGACGATGTCCTTGCGCATCGACCAGGTAGAACGCGTTGATGCTGTCGTAGCGCTCGGTCACGTAGCTGGCCGACGGCTTCGCGTGTTTTGCCCAGGCGCGGAACGCGGCGGTTTCGGGATGTGCGGCGAAGAACGCGGCGAGCTTCGCCGGATCGGGCTTGCCGGTGGCCGGATCGGGCCGTCCCGCCAGTGCCTGTTCGTAGAACGCCTGCGGCGTGGACACCGGGAACACCGGCATTGCGTTCATGCCGGTGCGCCATTGCTCGCCGTCCGGCAGGTTGAAGCGCAGCGCCATGCTGCGGATCGGCACGCTGCCGTCGGGCGCGTATGGGTTCCCGCCGGGAATGGCGAAGCGGCCGACCACCGGCGTGCGGCCGCGCGCGAACACCGCCGCGGTCGAATACGCGCTCGCCGCGCCGTTGCCCTCGAACCATCCGGCCACGCACACGCCCTTGGCGTGGTTGCGGCGGTAGCCCGGGTGCAGGCCGGCGTTGTCCTGCAGGGTATCGACCAGGCGCTGCGGGGTGAGCCGGTGCGGTGCCAGCCAGCCGCCGACGTAACCGAACGCGGCCACGGTGACGGCCGCCAAGCCGCCCATCAGCGCCCAAGGCGCGGCCTGTCTGAAACGGATTTTCATGGAGGATGCTCCCGGCCCTCGGCCGTGTGGTGATGGCACGCCGGACGCACGGGCGGGCGATTTATTCCCACGCGGTGGAATAATCCACGCGCCACCGCGTCTATCGGCCAAGCCCTCACGCCGGAGTCCGGCCATGCCCGTCCACCCGCTCGACGATGCCCTGCGCGAACTGCTGCCGCGGTTGCGGCGCTTCGCGCTGTGGCTGACGCGTGACCTGTCCAGCGCCGACGACCTGGTCCAGGCCACGCTCGAGCGCGCGCTCTCGCGCTGGTCCAGCCGGCGCGAGGACGCCTCGCTGCGCAGCTGGCTGTTCGCGATCCTGTACCGGCAGTTCCTCGACGGCCGCCGTCGCGCGCAGCGCCACGCCTGGCTGCTCGGCCGCCTGCGCGCGGAGGAGGAGCCGCAGGCGCCCTCGGCCGAGCGCGAGGCCATCGCGCAATCGATGCTCGAAGCGTTTGGACGGCTGAACCCGGAACAGCGCAGCCTGCTGCTGTGGGTCACCGTGGAGGGCCTGAGCTATCAGGAAGTCGCGCAGATCCTCGACCTACCCATCGGCACCGTGATGTCGCGCCTGTCGCGCGCGCGTGCGGCGTTGCGCCGTCTCGGCGAAGGCGAATCCACCACTCCCTCCCTGCGGGTGCTCAAATGAACGAACCCAGCGAACACGACATCCACGCGTACGTCGATGGCCGCCTCGAGGGCGAGCGCCGCGCCGCCGTGGAGCTTTACCTCGCCCGGCATCCGGAGCGCTCCGCGCAAGTGCAGGCGTGGCAGCACGACGCCCAGCAACTGCGCGCCGCGCTTGCCGGGATCGGGTCGCTGCCGGCCAACCCGGCACTGGACCCGGCCGCGATCCGCGCGCGCCGGCAGCGCCGCCGCGTGTCGCGGCTCGCGCGGGCCGCCTCGTTGCTGCTGTGCGTCGGCATCGGTGGCCTGGGCGGTTGGCAGGTGCGCGGCTGGCAGGTCGCGCGCGCGATGCCGCCGATGGGCGACGCGCTTGCGGCCTATCGCATGCTCGCGCTCGAACCCGGCGCCAGGCCGGACCTGGTGCCGCGACACCCGGGCGATCTGCAGGCCTGGCTGGACCGGCATTTCGAACGCGGCGTGCCGCTGCCGGACCTGCGCGCGGCCGGCTTCCGGCCGGTCGGCGGCCGCCTGTTCGCCACCGAACAGGGAACGGCCGCGATGGTGCTCTACCAGGACGCGGCCGGCCACGCGATCAGCTTCTACGTGCGCCCGCCCGGTCCGCGCCGCTACCTGCTTCCGCGCGGCGAGCGCGTCGACGATGGCCTGCTCGCCCAGTACGGCTCGGGCAATGGCTACAACTACGCGATGGTCAGCCGCGCCGCGGGCAGCGACGCCCGGATCGCCGCCCGCGCCTTGAAGCCACTTATCTGACGCCAGTCGTGAACGGGCGCTGGCAACCGCGCCCCATCGTCGGCCGAAGCGCACGCGTCGCGCTGGTCAGGGACGACGCAAACAGCCCCGGGGCTGGCTTCCGCCCGCCCCCGGGCCGCCACAAAACCCGGCGATAATGCGCCCGCACCTCAAGGAAAGGGGATCGTCATGTGGCAAGTGTCGGTGGCGCGCAGGTCGCGCCAGGTCGGGTTGTGTCTGGGTTTGCTGGCGCTGGCGTTGCTGGGCGGTTGCAACCGCTCCTCGCAGGACAGGCCGGCGCTGCAGGGCGCGCCCGCCGGTAGCGCCAGCGCGCATGCGCCGGCCGGCAAGGCGGCATTCGCGCTGGCCTCGGCCGGCGCCGACCTGCGCGATACGCGCACCGCGCTGGTGCTGCGCTTCAACGCCCCGCTGGCGGCGGCGCAGCCGTTCGACCGCGAGCTGGCGGTCACCGGCGGCAACGGCGAGCCGATCAGTGGCAGCTGGAGCCTGGACGACGACGGCAAGACACTGCGCTTCCCCTTCGTCCAGCCCAACACCCACTACGCCGTGCTGCTGCACGCCGGCCTGCTCGCCGCCGACGGCCGCACGCTCGGGCGCGAGCTCAAGCGCGACATCTACTCCGGCAGCGTGCCGCCCGCGGTCGGCTTCGCCTCGCATGGCAGCGTGCTGCCCGCCCGCGGCAGCCGCGGCCTGCCGCTGGTCTCGGTCAACGTGCACGACGCCGACGTGGAGTTCTTCCGCGTGCATGACGACGCGTTGTCAGACCTCTACTGCGCCTACCCGGCGAACAAGCACCGCGACAGCTACGAACTCGACCACGAGATCAACAGCTGGGACATCTGCGAGCACGGCGACCGTGTCAAGCGGCCGATCACCGACATGGCCGACTCGGTCTACGCCAACCACTACACGCTGGGTGGCGACGAGAACGAACGCACCGTCACTTACCTGCCCGTGCAACGCGTGCGCGAACTGCAGCGGCCCGGCGTGTACATGGCGGTGGTCAAGCAGGGCGGCACCTTCAAGGGCAACTACGACAGCGCGATCTTCTTCGTCAGCGACCTCGGGCTGCACCTTCGCATGTACCGCGACAACGCGCTGCTCCACGTGGCCTCGCTGCGCGACGGTTCGCCGGTGGAGGGCGTGGCCATCGAGATCGACGGACCGGACGGGCAGGCGCGGCTCAAGGCGACCACCGACGGCGACGGCAACGCGCTGATCGCCTACAAGCTCGATCCATCCGACGTATTGATCGCGCGCCACGGCGACGACGTTTCGGTACTGCCGTTCAACCGCCCCGCGCTGGACATTTCCAACTTCGACGTGACCGGCCGCAGGCAGGCGCCGTTCGAGGTCTACGCCTGGTCCGGCCGCGACCTCTACCGGCCGGGCGAGACGCTGCGCGTATCGGCGCTGCTGCGCGACTTCGACGGCAAGCCGATGAAGGCGCAGTCGCTGTTCGTGCGCCTGAAGCAACCCGATGGCCGCACGCTCGCCGACCAGCAACTGACGCCTTCGAACCTCAACTACTACGCGCTTTCCGAGGCGATCCCGGCCGATGCGCCGACCGGTTTGTGGCAACTGGAATTCCGCCTGGACCCGGCGGCGAAGGACGCGGTCGAGGCCTTCCCGTTCCACGTCGAGGAGTTCCTGCCCGAGCGCCTGAAGCTCAGCCTGGACAGCCCGCAGACGCGGCTGGTGCCGGACGAGCCGCTCAAGCTCGAGGTCGCTTCCAGTTACCTCTATGGGGCGCCTGCCGACGGCAACCGCGTGACCGCCAAGTTGCTGGTGGCGCCGGAAGTGCATCCGCTGGACAACCTCAAGGACACCTTCTTCGGCGACCCCACGCTGGACCTGCCTCGAAGCGCCGACGACGTGCTCGACGCCAAGCTCGACGCGCAGGGCAAGCTCGCCCAGCCGATCGCGCTGCCGGCTGACGTCAAGCCGGTCGCGCCGCTCGCCGTCACGCTCTCGGGCAGCGTCTACGAGACCGGCGGCCGGGCCGTCACCCGCCTGCTCAAGCGCGTGTACTGGCCGGCGCCGCAACTGGTCGGCGTGCGCCCGCTGTTCGATCCCAAACAAGGCGCCGAGAGCGAAGGCCAGGCGGGTTTCGAGATCCTGCGCGCCGACGTCGACGGCAAGCTGGTCGCCGGCCATCACCTGAAGGTGCGGCTGCAGCGCGAGCTGCGCGACTTCTACTGGCTGTACGAGCACGGCGACGGCTGGAAATCCGACGCGCACCAGCAGCTGCAGCTGATCGAGGAGAAGGACGTCGACCTGGCCCCGGGCCAGCGCGTGCACGTCGACTTCCCGGTCGAGTGGGGCGGCTACCGGCTGGAGGTCTACGATCCGGAAACGAAGCTCACCACGGTATTCCCGTTCTTCGCCGGCTGGAGCTGGGAGGACGAGAACCTCGGCAAGGAGGCGCGCCCGGACAAGGTCAAGCTGCAGCTCGACAAGGCGCGCTACCGCGCCGGCGACACCATGAAAGTGACGGTGACGCCGCCGCATGACGGCCCGGGCCTGCTGCTGGTCGAATCCGACCACCTGCTCTACGTGCGCGACATCGATGCCAGGGCCGGCAGCACCTTCGAGATCCCGGTCACCAAGGATTGGGAGCGCCATGACGTGTACGTCTCCGCACTGGTGTTCCGCGGCGGCGAGGCGCAGGAGCACACCACGCCGGCCCGCGCGCTCGGCGTCGAGCATGTCGCGATGGAGCGCAACGACCGGCGCATCCCGCTCACGCTGAGCGCACCGGCGCTGATGCGCCCGGGTAACCCGCTCGAGGTGACCGTGCAGGCGAAGGGTCTGGCCAACACGCGCGCCTACGTCACCCTGGCGGCGGTCGACCAGGGCGTGATCAACATCACCAACTATCCGGTGCCCGACGCCTGGGCCTGGATGTTCGCCAAGCGCGCCCTGAGCGTGGATGCCTACGACCTCTACAGCCGCATCATCGAGGCGATGGACGGCGCCGAGGCGACGCTGCGCTACGGCGGCGACATGAGCGGGCCGGCGCTGCCGCATGCCGCACGCCTCAACCCCAAGGTGCAGATCGTCGACCTGTTCGCCGCACCGGTCGCCTTCGATGCCCAGGGCAAGGCGACGCTGCGCGTGCAGGTGCCCGACTTCAACGGCAGCCTGCGCCTGGCCGCCCTGGCCTGGAGCGCCGACCGCTTCGGCAACGCCGAGGGCGCGGTCACCGTGCGTGCGCCGCTGGTGGTCGAGCCGAGCACGCCGCGGGTGATGGCCGCCGGCGACAAGGCGCGCATCAGCCTGGATCTGAAGAACCTCTCCGGGCATGACGGCACGGCGAAGGTGGTGGTCAAGGGTACCGGCCCGATCACCATCGCCAACGCCAGCCGCGAGGTGGCCCTCAAGGACGGTGCTGGCACCACGCTCACCATGCCGGTGACGGCGAGCGCGGGCGCGGCCGTGGCCAAGCTCGACATCCACGCCACGCTCGGCGACTTCACGGTCGACCGCCACTTCGAGTTCGCCGTGCGTCCGGCCTGGCCCGAACAACAGACGACCGTGCCGCTGGCGATCGAGGCGGGCAAGCCCGCGCACCTGGATGCCGGCGCCGCCGCCGGGTTGCTCGCGCCGACCGTGCGCGCGCAACTCACCCTGAGCACGCTGCCGCCGCTGCCTTATGGCTCCGCGTTGCGCGACCTGTTGCGTTATCCCTACGGCTGCATCGAACAGACCACCAGCAAGGGCTACGCCGCGCTGGTACTCGACCCGGCGACCGCCACGGCACTGGGGCTGTCCACCAGCGAGGCGACCCGCCGCTCCGCCGTCGACAGCGCCCTGGCGCGCATCGCCTCGTTCCAGGCGAGCAACGGCCACTTCAGCTTCTGGGGTGGTACCAGCCCGATCGAAACCTTCATGACGCCGTACGTGGTCGACTTCATGCTCGACGCGCGCGAGGAAGGCTTCGCCGTGCCGCAGGAGGTGCTGCAGAAATCCCTGCAGCGCCTGAGCGACGACCTGCTCGCCGGTGGCCACCCGTACTACAGCTACGAGCACCACGACCACCTGCGCATTGCGGATGAGGCCTACTCCGGCTTCGTACTGGCCCGCGTCAATCGTGCGCCGCTGGGTACGCTGCGCGCGATCTTCGACCACGATCGCGACAAGCTGGTCGGCCCGCTGCCGCTGGTGCACTTAGGGTTAGCGCTCAAACTGATGGGTGACAACGAGCGCGCGCAGAAGGCCATCGACGAAGCCTTCGCCTGGGACAAGGAGCGCCCCTGGTACGTTGGCGACTACGGCTCGGACCTGCGTGACCTGGCTTTGATGGTCGCGCTCACCCACCGCTACGGCCTGGCCAAGCCCGCCTACGACGCCAAGCTGATCGACTGGGCCCGCAACGCCACCGCGCGCGACCACGCCAACAAGCAAGAGGTGCCGTACTACCACTGGTCGTGGTCCTACCTCTCCACGCAGGAGCAGGTGGCGATCGCCCGCGTGGCGCGCGCCTTCGACGCGGGCACCGGCGCGCCGCTGGCGGTCACCCTCGCCATGGGCGGCAAGAGCGAGGCCGCACCCGCCGACAAGCGCCTATGGACGCGCGAACTCACGCTGGCCGAACTGAAAGGCGGCGTCAGCGTGCAGCCAGCCGGCACGGGCACCGTGTTCGGCACGCTGGACGTCGCCGGCATCCCGCAGCAACCGCCCGCCGCCGACGACCGCCAGGTCGACGTGCGCCGCAGCTACTTCACCACTGACGGCCAGCCGTGGGCCGGCGACATGCTGAAGGAGGGCGACACCCTGATCGCCGAGCTCACGCTGGAGGCGCGTACCGACATGCCCGACGCGCTGGTCACCGACCTGCTGCCCGGCGGCCTGGAAGTGGAGAACCTCAACCTTGGCGGCGCGCAGCAGTGGGAAGGCGTCGTCATCGGCGGCATCGACATGCAGCAGCACACCGGCGCTGCCGACCTGGTGCACGAGGAGTACCGCGACGACCGTTACGCCGCCGCCCTCCACCTGCGCCGCGGCGACGCCGCCCACGTGTTCTACCTGGTCCGCGCGGTCACGCCCGGCACGTACACGGTCCCGCCGCCCCTGGCCGAGGACATGTATCGCCCGGCCCTGCGCGGCGTCGGCAAGGCGGTGCCGGCGAAGATCACGGTGATCGAGCCCTAGCCGCCAACGCACGATGCATGCATCGCAACGGCTGTGCTCCCTCTCTCCCGGTCCACCGGGGGAGAGGAGTGGGGAGAGGGCGAGGCCTTTCGGCTTTCGTGTCCTCCCGCAGACACCCGGCATGGCTTCACCATCCCCGCTACCACGCGCAAGGCCGATGGCCTTCCGGATCCGACAAAGAACCCTTGGCCCTGAGCGTAGGCCGCAGACCGACGTCGAAGGGCAGCCCCCATGACCGACCCAGCACCGAAGCCCCGCCGATCCCGACTCAAACGCTGGCTGCGCGCCACAGCGATCATCCTGGTCGCGCTCCCGCTCGTGGCCGTCATCCTCGACCGCCTGTTCCCGCTCCCCTTGCCGGCTCCCGACGCCGGCAGCACCGTGGTGCTCGCCCGCGACGGCACGCCGCTACGCGCCTTTGCCGACCGCGACGGCGTGTGGCGCTATCCGACCACCACGGCCAGGGTTTCGCCGCTCTATCGCCAGGCGCTGCTCGCCTACGAGGACCGCTGGTTCTATCGCCACCCCGGCGTGAACCCGTATGCCTTGCTGCGCGGCGCGGTGCAGGGTGCGCTGCACGGCCACGTCGTCTCCGGCGGCTCCACGCTGACCATGCAGGTGGCGCGCATCATCGAGCCGATCCCGCACAGCTTCGGCGGCAAGCTCAGGCAGATCTTCCGCGCACTGCAGCTCGAAGCGCACCTGGACAAGACGCAGATCCTCGACCTCTACCTCAACCACGCGCCCTTCGGCGGCACCATCGAAGGCGTCGAAGCCGCCTCGTGGGCGTATCTCGGCAAGAGCGCGAGCCGCCTGTCGCGCGCCGAGGCGGCGCTGCTGGCGGTACTGCCGCAGGCGCCCAGCCGGCTGCGACCCGACCGCCATCCGGAGGCGGCCCGCGCCGCGCGCGACAAGGTGTTTCGCCGGTTGCGCGACGAGGGCGTCTGGACGTCCGGACAGGTAAGCGACGCGGCCATCGAACCGGTGGTCGCACGCTCGTTGCGTGCACCGCTCGCGGCCGCGCTGCTCGCCGAACGCCTGCATCGGCAGCGGCCACGCGCGCGCCGCATCGTCACCACCATCGACGCCAACCTGCAGCGCGCCGCAGAGGACCACGTCGCCGGCTACCTCGCCCGGCTGCCCCCGCGCAGCTCGGTCGCGGTGCTCGCGGTGGACAACACCACGCTCGAATCGCGCATCTACATTGGCACCGGCGAGTTCGCCGATCCGGAACGCGCCGGCCATGTCGACATGATGCGGGCGCCACGATCGCCCGGGTCCACGCTCAAGCCCTTCCTCTACGGCCTGGCGCTGGACGACGGGCTGGTCACCTCCGAAAGCCTGCTGGTGGACGCGCCGCAGGACTTCGGCGGCTACCACCCAGGCAACTTCGACGAAGCCTTCAGCGGCCCGGTCAGCGTGAGCGAGGCGCTGCAGCGCTCGCTCAACGTGCCGGCGGTCGACATGCTCGACCGCGTCGGTCCCAACCGCTTCGTCGCACGCCTGGCCAGCGGCGGCGTCGAACTGCAGCTGCCCGACGGCGCGCGGCCCAACCTGCCGATCATCCTCGGCGGCACCGCGACCCGACTGGAAGACCTCGTCGGCGGCTACAGCGCGTTCGCCAACGGCGGCATCGCCGGCGCCCCGCGCTACACGCCGGACCAACCTGCCCGCCCGCGCCGCCTGCTCTCGCCCGGCGCCGCCTGGATAATCCGCGACATCCTCGCCAGCAATTCCGCCGACGTCGAAGGCGCCCCGCTGGAAGGGACCATCGACCGCCACGCCACGGTTGCCTGGAAAACCGGCACCAGCTACGGCTACCGCGACGCCTGGGCGATTGGCGTGACCGACGGCTGGACCGTCGGCGTCTGGATCGGTCGTCCGGACGGCACGCCCTCGCCCGGCCAGTACGGCGCCGTCACCGCGCTGCCGCTGCTGTTCCAGCTCACCGACATGCTGCCCACCCGCGGCGGCGTGCATGCGCCGCGTCCGGCCAGCGTGCGCGCGGTCGAGATCTGCTGGCCGCTGGGCGAACCCGCCGAGCGCACTGGCTCCCCGCTGTGCCGCCAGCGGCGTTCCGCCTGGACCCTCGATGGCGCCCAGCCCCCGACCTTTGCCGAACGCGACCCCGGCGCCTGGATGAGCGGTCGCCTCGACCTGCGCCTCGACGCCAAGGGCCGACGCCTCAGCGCGGGTTGCCATGCCCCGCACGAGCAACGGGTGACCCTCGCCCGCTGGCCCGCCCTTGCCACCCCGTGGCTTGCCGTCGCCGACCGCGAGGCCTCCACGCTGCCGCCGCTCGCCCCCGGCTGCGCCGCCGATTCGCTCGCGGTCGCCACTCCCATCCGCATCACCGGCTTGCGCGATGGCGCCACCCTGCGCCAGGCCCCCAACGGCAGCGGCCCGCTGCGCCTCGCCGTCCGCGCGCTGGGCGGCCCAGGCCACGTGCAGTGGCTCCTCGACGGGCGCCTGCAGGGCAGCACCCAGGGTGACGCATCGATCACCCTCAGCCTGGGCGAACCGGGCCGGCACGCACTTACCGCGTTGGCGGGGGACGGTGCGTGGGACAGCGTGAGGTTCACCGTGCTGGGTTCGCCGGAGCGTGGACCAGAGACCCGGGATCTGCGCCTTCGGGCAGGCCGCTAGCCTGCCGCGCAACGACGGCGACGGGCGCCCTTCACGCGGCACCGGCACGCGGGCCGGAACCCAGCTGGCTGACGCGTTTTCCTGATCAATCCTCCATCGGGCGCTTCGTCAGGCACTGACGTCGCTGGACGACCCGCGCCTGCGCACGTTGCGCATCGGCGTGCAGCTGGTCGGCGACGACGGCGCCAATCCACCGCCGGCGATGTCGCTCGCGCATCGGGGCATCACTGCCCACGTGCGCGGCTACACGGTCTACGGCAATTACGCGGACAAGGCGCCGCAAGCCGCGGTCATCCAGGCCGTGGCGCGTGGCGATGTCGACGTCGCGGTGGTCTGGGGTCCCACCGCCGGCTATTTCGCCGCGCGATCGGGCGTGCCGATGGTGCTGACGCCCGTCACGCCATGGCTCGATGGCCCGCAGTCGCCGATGGTGTTCGACATCTCGATGGGTCTGCGCCGCGACGATCGCGCGCTGCGCCGCGAGCTCGACCGTGCCCTGACGCGCAACCGCGACGCCATCGACCGCATCCTCGATGCGTACCACGTGCCGCGTGTCAGCGACCCGTCGTTGCCGGCGACGCACCGAGCAGTGCCGGGGAGATGATCGCCGACCATCACGCATGCCCGGAACATGTGTTCGTTAAACCAATTATCGGCCGGGGAGATGAAGCATAAAGTGGCCACGACCGAATTCTAACGTGGGAGTAAACTGGAAGCTTGGAGCTAGAGCTCCGCGAAAGGCGTTCCTTGAACGATTTCTCAATGAGCAAACCAAAGGTCACCGACGAAACCAAGCGCCAACTGGACGAGATGTTCCTCCCGGAACTGCACCAGGCTTGGTGGGCAGAGCACCTCGCGCAACTGCAGGACCAACAGGACGTATGCATCGATCCGTCCCGAGTACGAGCCCTCGAAAGGCGGATCCGAGAGCACTATGAGACGCAGCATGACATCGCCCTGACAAGAACAAGATTGGGCCTCGATCACACGCCCGGCAGCAGCGCGTGATTCGGTGAGCTTGCTGCGTGATCACGGATCTCGGCATGAGCAAAAAAACCGTCTCCGAGGAAACCAAGCGGAAGCTATCTGAAATGTTTCTAGCGGAGCTGCATCAGGCTTGGTGGGCAGAGCGCCTTGCTCAACTGCGGTGCGAACGAAACGAAGCGAGCGATCCCAATGAAGTCCGAATGCTCGAGGCGCGGATCCAAGAGCACTACAAATTCCGGCACAACGTTGGGTCCTCAAGACAGAGATTGGGCCTGATCCCCCCGCCGCCAGCGCGCTGAGTCAGGGCGGTTAACTGCGAGATCTATTGCTGTCAGGCTATGGCGCTAGCCGAACTGCTGCCCGCACGACAAGCAGTGGCTGTGGCTGACGCCCCGACGCGGGCTTACCCGGTCTTTCCATCAAGCGCGTTCGCATCCCGCGGGCCATTGATCAGGCGGTTTTCGTATCGTGTGCTCTATACGACAAAAACGCCTTATAAAACAGTATCTTAGCTTGACAAGACTGGCCGATCGGCGCAGTCTCTGGCGCGTCATCCTCGGGGCCCCACCCTTCGTCCCCGTACATGCCCACCCTGGTTGTTCCGGACTGGGCCGGACCGGAGAGCGAGCCGTGCCAAAAGACCTTGCGCCCGGGCTGAACCTTGATCTCTACCTGCCGAGGACACCTGTCCTCACCGGTGCGGAGACCGCCCGGGTCATGGGTTATCCAACCACCGACGCGCTATACAAGGCCCGGCAGGCGGGGCGCTTGCCTATAGAGATGTTCAGATTACCGGGTAGGCGCGGCTGGTTCGCCGCCACGCCATCGGTAAAGGCATGGCTTGAGGCTTCCTTCGCCCCTTCGGCGCACCGCACCAGCAAGGAGAAGTAGCCCATGACTTGATAGCACCTTGGGCTCTCTGAAAAAGAAAACCCCGCGCTGGCACGCAGGGTTTCTTGGTTGTGCGCGGTTTGTCTCTTCCGCAGCACCAGCATGTGAGCCCTCAGACCGTTTGTCAAGCGGCTGCGCCTCGCGGAGCCGTCGTCGTGCGCCCCTTTCGGCGTCATTGCTAACGAGCTTCTGGAGGTCACCGCATGCTTACAGCGTCAGAACTATCCGATCTGCTCATCGCCTATAACCTGCCCGCTGCAGGCCAAGCCTACGTACGCCGGGTACGTGCCAGCGAACCGTCGAGAGCGGTAGCGTCACGTGCGGTGCGTAATACGCCATGGCGTTACGCGAGCCACAAGATGGCTTGCACTATCCAGGGGGAAAGCACGCTAGAGCGCGACTTTCTTCTCATGTGTGAGTACAGCCCGGCTGTGCTCGAGATGTGGGATCAACCCGAAAGCGTGAGCGTCACTTTTGTGGCGGCGAACGGAAGAGTCCACCGAACAAATTACACCGCCGATTTCTTAGTGCTCCGCCAAGATGAGCTCGTTGCGTTCCAGGTTAAGCCTCAGCACGAGTGCGACAGGCTAACAAAGCAAAGACCGGGGCGGTGGCAGAGGAGTGAAGCGGGCTTCGAAGATTTCGCCGCCGCCGAGGCGTTCAAAGCGCTTGGCATTGCTCATAAGGTCGTCACTGAAGACGCTATCAACCCAATCGCGTGTGAAAACTTCGCGCTTCTTTTGCAGGCCCGTAGGTGTCCAGTCGAACCAGAGCCCTCAATCGCCGCCGCTGCCCTGCACATACTGGCTGCGGAGAAGGTGCTCACCCTTGGCGAGCTGCTCCGCAAGACGGCCTTAGCTGACGCAACCCCAATCTTGCGCCTCATAGATCAGCAACGGATCGCAGCTTTGCTCGACCGGCAACGTCTCGCGGAGCCAGATGACGCTCTTGTGGGCATGCGCCTATCTACGCTCAAGGAGGTTGCAGATCTAAGGTGGGGAGCGCTCCTGCGTGTCTCGCATGAGGGCGTGAGGCACGAAGACGCTCCGACCGTGCGTCAGCTCGCGGCGGTCATCGAGCGCCGGAACTTGATGGCCGGCATAGCATCGCACGTTTCCGATCGAACACTACGACGATGGCGGCAGCGCTTGAGCGAGGTGGGAGGCTGCTTGCTGGCGCTCGTCCCTCAAACCCACAAACGCGGAAACAGAGAACGGCGGGTGTCGGAGTTAGATCTCACGCTGATGCGCGAGGCAATCAGAACGGTCCTCCTCGTGCCGAATCCGCCCAAAGCGATCCACGGCTACTACGCCTACGTGCGACTGTCCGCGGAGAGCGCTGCCACTGGTCCCGGCGGCCACCAGCCGGGACCAAAGCCGGTATCGCTCAACACCTTCATGAAGGAGTTCTCTCGGATTCCTGCCGAGGAGCGAGCCTTGGCCCAGGGCGGGCACAGGAGCGCTACGGCCATGGCTGCGCCTGTCGCCCCGCGGGATCGCTCGCTAACGCCCCTGCGTGCTTGGGAGCGCGCTCACATCGATCACTACCTCATTGATCAACACGTCCTCGTTGGCATCTTCGCAAACAAGCGGAAATCCAAGCGTGCGTGGCTCACGGTGATGGTCGATCAAACCACCCAGGTCGTGTTGGCCATATCGGTCTCATTTAGGGATCCAAGCCGGAGAGCGTGTGCCACGGTGATGCGGGATTGCGTGATCCGACATGGCCGCCTTCCGGAAACAGTGGTTGTAGACAACGGATCTGACTTCCAGTCTGTGTACTTCGAAGTTCTCTTAGCGAGGTACGGCGTCTCTAAACAAGACCGGCCACCGGGTGCACCGAGGTTCGGTGGACAAATTGAAGCAGTCTTCCATGGGATCAAAGAGGAGTTGGTTCTTTCGCTCCGAGGCAGTACGGCCAACGACCAACGAGGACGCGCTGTCTCCCGAACCCACCGCGGCGAGCAGCACGCATGTTGGAGCCTTCGGGCGATCTACGATGCCTATCAGCGCTACTTTCTTAAGCATTACAACCTCAAGGTGCGGCCTGGAACCTACGTCTCGGCCGACCAGAAGTTCAGCGGGCTCGAGGGGACATTCGGCTGCTCCGGAATCCCCGTTCCGCCCGATCAGACCTTCCTCATCGCTACAGCCATTCCACTGGATAGGCCCCTTCGCATTGACGCGTGTCGAGGGGTACGGCACTTAGATCGCTGGTACTTCCATCCCGCGCTGCTGACGCCAGGCCTCGAAAGGGTCGATGCCCTTGAGGAGCCATGGAACGACAGGTGCATCTATGTGTCGGTAAACGGTCGGTGGGTACCTTGCTTCTCGGGGCCAGATCATGTGGCGGCCGGTTTGTCCGAAGCTCGAATGCTTGAGTCAATCGTTTTTCTGGAAAACCGGAGCCTAACTGGGGAGATCAAGCGCGAGCAGTACATGGCGCTAGAGCAACAGGCGGCCGAAAACCGCATTATCGAAGGAATGGCTGAAAGCGAAGTAAGAAGAAAACTACGAAACCAAAATAAAGCCCCACCTAGCCGGCCGACGCTCAAAAGTCCTCATCGCGGTGCGACTGAGGCACCTAAGCCATTTGATACAGCGGAGGGTGGCTGGGATGGATATTGAAAAGATCACTAAGCGCCTCCGCCAAACTATTGTATCGCATCCTTATTACAACCTGACATTTCGCCGGCTGTTCAACCACTGCGCACTAGCACAACCCGGCACCGTGATCACCTTGGTTGGCCCGACCCGAGTAGGCAAGACCATGTTGTCGCACAAGCTGGCCAAGGCCCTGGTTGGGGAGAATCACCATCCAGAGCAGCGACCGCTCATTCGGGTCGAAGCTGCCGCAACTGACGGCGGCTTCATCTCGAGCCGCTACATGACGCTTCAATTGTTATCTGCCGTTGGCCACCCCTTCCACGAGGTGGGGTCGTACGAAATTCGCTCCAAAGACCCAGAGAGCCTTATCCGACGGCAGCTAGTCTCCGGGCTTGAGTACAGGGGTACAAAGTTCATCGTGATCGATGAAGCGCACCACTTATTGAGGACTAAGAGCAACCGCAAAGCAGAAGGCATTCTCGACTCAATGAAGTGTCTGGGCAATGAAACCAAGTCCATCGTGGTCTTTATTAGCGGCTACGAGATACTCCGTCACCAGTACCGATCCGCGCACCTTAATGGGCGCCTCCATACCCTGGAATTTTCAAACTACGGGGAAGACGAGGAAGGGCACGAGCTCTTCTCGCGGCTTCTTGCGACGGTAGACGCCATGCTCCCATGGGCGCGTGGGCAAACATTGCTCGCTCACCGAGAGCTGATCTACCGCGGAACTTCTGGCTGTTACGGACAACTGGTGCACTGGACATTGGGTGCCCTTGCAGAGATGGCCGCCAGAGGTGAGTCCGCTTTACGTAAGATCCACTTCTTGGAGACCCGGAAAGAAGTCCAGATTGATGTGATCAGGCAAGACATTGAGGAGGGAAAAAGGATGTTGGCTGGGTTGCCACCCTCCCCGCGAGTGTCGGACGAAGCGCGACCAACAGAAAAATCCACCCGTCGTCCCTTCCAGCGGCGGCCTAAAAGGGACCCGGTAGGGGGCGGTTCGGACTAGTGAGCTTCTACTTCCAAGTTCAGCCGCAGGGCATGGGGACCGCAGAGGTCGAGTGTCTCAGCTCTTATTTGCATCGCCTTGCGCACGCGCACGGCGCTTCCTACCACCAGTTCATGGAACACCTAAGGCACTGGCGGCTATCCACGCTAGGGCAACCTTTGTCTCGACATGACAGCATCCGATACAACGGTTACAGCCGCGAGGTCCCTCCTCTACTCGAGACTCTCCAGGCGGGGACTGGCTTGGCAAATCTTGCAGGTTGCACCCTAATCGCACTTAGGGATGTCTGTGCGGGTAATGCAGTTGGGGCCCTCAAGGGAACTCGAGCATGGTGCGCGGCGTGCTACCGCCAAGCCGAACGCAATTCGGATGTTGTCTATGACCGGCTATATTGGCAGATTCAGGGAATAAGCCGGTGCTCCATCCACTCTTTGGAGCTATCTCAGAGATGTGGTGGGTGCGAGGCGGTGCAAAGAAACAACTCGGGGAAAACGGCGCTATCTCTCTGTGAGCGGTGTGGCGAGAGCCTGGCGGTTGACTCTGACCGTCTCGCGCCGGCCATCAAACAGGATGCCGTGGCCTCCCAGGCGGAAGCTCTCCTTGCCTATACGTCTTCCTCTCCAAGTTCTAGATTCAGGCTGGCGCAGCTTGGCGAGTTTACGAGCACGCTTCTGACGCTATACCCCCGGCGAGTACTCATTGAACATTTCGGTGAGCTCTTCCATAAGCGGTACTATACGTTACGACTCCAGTTGGGAACCCTCCTTGACTTGGCGGCAAAGTTGAATATATCGATAGTCGATATATTGACGGATGGTAGTCGTGCAGCAAGCCAGATGGCGATCCCGTTTGATCTACCTGCGCGTAGAGAGTCTATTTTGCGGCCTCGTTCAGAAAAGGAAAGGCGAGAGCGAGCGTTGGAGTTGTTAGAAGAAGCAACGAAAAAAGGTCCGCCGTATCCTACGCTGGCGTCAATTATTGCTATGGCGGATATTCCCCCAGGGTCAGTGTTTTATCACCGTAAAGATGCTTTTGCCGCCTATGGCGCACTGCGCCGCAAACATGCAGCGAGCGTCCGTAAAGTGCTAGCGCAGAGAATCATCCGCTTAGCAAAGACCTCCTCGGCTGTGCGAACGCTTCCTACGGTGAAAGCAAGGCATAAGTGGCTGGCGGAGAAGACGGGTGCGTCCATTTCTGCGGTGAGGAAAATCCTGGATGCAGAACGCCACAGAAAGCTGCAAGCCATTGATGCGACCAAGACATAAGCACGTCAACTTGCAAAGGCGGCATCTGACGGTAAGGGTGGGGCATGGCCTGGCGTTGGAATTCGTTGTTTAATTGGGTCGACCCAACACGAGGACGACCATGGCTATCAATCTCGATTCACTTTCCCCAGCGGAACTTCAGGCTCTCATCAAGAGCGCGGAAGCGCAGATGCAATCCGCTCGAAAGAGTCATGTCCAGGAAGTCCGTACCAAAATTGAGGCTCTTCTCAAGAGCGCGGGCCTGACCATCGACGAGGTCTACCCCCGGCGCGGGGGGCAAAGGAGCAAGGGTCCGAAGGCTGCGGTGGCGCCGAAGTACCGCAACCCGGAGAACCCTGCCCAAACGTGGTCTGGACGGGGGAAGCGTCCTCTGTGGTTCTCGGAGGCCCTGAAGAAGAGGGGGGTAACGGTCGACAGCATGCTCATTGGCGGCTCTTTGAAGACGTCCGCGCCTGCCAAAAAGGTTCTTCCGAAGACGGCCAAGAAGGCCCCGGCGAAGAAGTAGCCCGAACGCTTCACCGCAAGACTCGACAGGCCCTGTCGTTCTTTTTGTAACCGCGTTTTGCCTGGCAGCGGACGCGTTGCCTCTGCTCGCTACGAACTCAACGTTGAGCTCCGCTTGCGCTCATAGCGTCTCGCTCGAGGATGTACTTGAGCGCGGCGCGGCTGAGGGGGAAAAGCACGTTGTAAAGTAGATCCTTGTTGATGCTAGACCCCTTGTGAGCGACCTTGTTGCGCTGCTCGATCAAGGCGGCGCAGCGCGCCTGGTCTACGACGATAGGCCCCCCCAAGCCGTTAATGCGGGAGCTGCCCACCTCATCGATGATGCGGGCAAGCTTCGCCGCTCGGCCCTCAAGCGTCGCCGTGGGATTGTTCAACAACCCATTGAGGCGTTGCAACGCAGCGCTATTGGGGGACAGGACCTGTTGAAGCTCTGATTTCTGTTCAGGTGAAAAGAGCGGGGTGAACAAGGAAAGAAACTCCTCGCGTTTTTCAAGCTCTTCCAGAATGACGAACCAGAATAGGAACTTCGACTTCGGTTGGGACGCCTTCATACCTTCCACGAAGACATCGGTCAGTGGCGACCAACGCAATGCAGCCAGGCTCTCGGGCTCGACGGCGACGCCTTCGGTCGAAGTCATCTGCATCGACGCCCATATCCCGCCACCCTGCGCGGTGAGCGCTTTCACCTGTGACCATCGGATGTCCAAATAGAGGTTGCCGTACCAGGGATTGCGCTGAACGTCGGCCAGCGTGGCCGACCACGCATCAGCGAGCTGCTGGAGGAAGCCGAACGCATCGGCTTTGGTCATCGCGCGGTCAAAGGCGATCTTCAGAAGCCCCGTATCGCCGTTCGAGCGCTCCATGGCGAACTTCGACAGGGGCACCCCTAGGATGGAGATGTCTCGAAAAGCAATCTCCGCAGAGCGATTCTCCGCCGGCTCGCCTAGGCGAACGAACTCACCCCTGAGCGCCGACTGAAACCCGGGATAGGCGATCTCATGCGAAGCGACCAGCTTGAGCGGCGCTTCAAGTGCGTAGACGGTTCTATCGTCGGAACTCATGTGTCGGTCCATTGTTCTCGAGGGTATTGTCCCAAGCAGAGCTTCACGCGCTGACCCGCCTGAAGCTGATGGGGTGCTCGGGCCTAAGAACGGTGTCGGATAAGTGATTTGCGATCCGTCGCGGCAAAAGCATCGACGGGTTGGCCAACAACTTACACAGAAAATTCCACCCCTAGCAGATCGGATAGCTGGCTCAGTTCGGCTCGGCCTTTCTCGCCTTTGGGCTCGCCATCCGCGTCGAACAGATCAGGGTAAAGACTCGGTGCGCTGACGGACATGGCAATTTGCTGCTCCGTTCCGTCCGGGACATCAGTTGTGCTCACCGACTGCACGGTGAAGTAGCGCAACATGTTATGGAGTGGAGAATCTGCGGTCACGAATTTGCCGTTCTTGAATGGTCCACCCCTCGCGCCGTCGCGTTGGATCAAGCTGGCCATTGTTCCGGCGATGCGCGAGATAGCTTGGACGTCACCAAGGGCGTTCCCGGGGTTGAACTTCTCTGGGTTCCCAGCGAACTTCATCACTCGTTGGGCGTCTTCGCACCCATACACGCATGCGATCGTGACCAACACCACCGGGTGGCTCGTGATGATTCCAAGCTCCTGTGCTTTGGCGCACAGCACCCTAGCTATATTGAGGCGCTTTCCATCGGCAGCCCTGTTATGAAGCCTTTGGTCGTTCGCGTACTGAAGAAACGCCAGATACGCTGAGGCTGACTCCTCCGGATGGGCCCCGAACAAGTCAGTGGCATAGGCCTCGACGAAATCCCAAGGCTCGATCACGGGCGCACTCTGGAAGAACGCGGCCATAGCAACCCAGTCACGCCGCGCCTCTGCGATGAACTCCTGCACAGAAAACTTGCTCCGCTGGTCGCTCGCCTTCTCCATCAGCGCAGGAAGGTAGGACACGCCGTTGTGTGGAAGATCGAGCTCCTGGAGTGCTTGGATCGACTCCTTGTGGCGCTCGTCCTTCAAGGTCTGTGTCGGGAGATAGTCCTTGATGTGGCTGATCGCACAAATGTCCAGGAAGTAGACGGTGGGCACCCTCAGCATCCATTGCCGCATGGCGGAGCCGAACGCCTCAGCCTGGTCTGGAGGAACACTCAGGCGCATAGTGATCTGCCTGACCTCAGGCTCGTTCGAATCCATTGAATCTTCTCCTGCCAATTGTGCGCTCCCAGCAGACAAGCACGCCTATTCTAGGCGGATGCGAAGGTCAGTTCCCTCGACAGGAACAGCGTGGTGGCTAGGAGCCACAACAATGCTGGTCGTTCATTGCCCGCAATTTGCGACAAGTCACCGTCTGGATGGGCTCGTACGCAGCAGCCAAGCCACGGGCAACCGTAGAGATCACTATTAATCTGGTCTCGGCAGCAGCGCCATGTCGAAAGGCGCGCCTGGAAGAGGAGCCTCGCACTGCGCCCAACCAATTACCTTCATTCAACAATCAATCACTTGGTCCTTGCCGCTCCAATGCACCGATGACTGCGACAATAACGGCGGCAGCTTCGGGCTTCCGTTCCAACAAAAGAAGGAGGCGCTTAGTCAGACTTTCGGCTTCGTGACCAAGATTGCCATCACACGTAATGTTGAGCGCTGTGCAAATTTTCCGCACAGACGTGCTCAAAGTGGCGAATCTTCCGTGCTCGGCACGAACAACCGTTGAGTGATGAACGTTTGCGCGAAGTGCTAGCTCTGGCGTCGTAAGCCCCACAGAGAGCCGCCTAGCACGGATACTGGCTCCCAGTGCCGTCGCGTCGGAAATGTTGTTGAAGCGTTGTGCCATATGTGCGAGAATACTGCACAGACGAACCGGGATCCAGCTAGTGGCCGTATATGTCGATTCCGAATACATCGTGTGGCGCGGTAAGACATGGTGCCATTTAGTCGCTGACTCGACCGATGAGCTGCATGCGTTCGCAAGACGACTCGGTCTCCGCGCAAGCTGGTTCCAATCAAAAAATCGTTACCCACATTACGACGTAACTCAATTTCTGCAGCAGCGTGCACTGGCCATGGGCGCTATCCTTGCCGATCGGCGCACGATCGTAGAGTGCGGCAGAAAAATGCGGGCCGAGATGGCCGAACAGTGCGAGAGGGAGCATCCTGCCCTCGTACTCTTTTCGTCCTAAGGTCACACTCCCATGCTCACTGCCCAGCCGCTCCCCACTCCGCTTTCCATTCCCCAATACGCGCTACAGGCTGGTGAGACCAATCGTTTCAGTAGCCAGCAGCAGGAGCTCGAATTCCTAAGGCTTGGCTACTTCGGCGAGATCGGCGGATTGTTGGCGGTCGTGAAAAAAACCGTCCGTGACCAATTGAGTGAAACACAACATGAACTGGCGGCAGAAGAGCTGGGCGACGCGCTCTGGTACCTCGTAGCTGCTGCCGGTCGCCTTGGAATCTCGCCCGACGATCTGGGTGCCCACGCGCTAGCTACCCTGCGGAAGAATTTCAAGGAGAGCGAACTTCCCCCTCCGCAGCCAGTGACTTTCCGACACTTGGATGGCTTGGTCCAGTCGCATCGCGACTACTTGGTAAGCGATCGATCGGAATGGCTCGGTAGGATTGCGCAATCTGCAGGAGTGATCGCGCAGACGACGGACGAGCAATTTAGAGGGATGGCTCGTCCTGCGGTTGCGCAGCACTTTGGGCTGGCATTAGCCATTTGGGCGCAGGTGTGCGGCAGCTTTGATTTGCGCTCGGAAGACGTTGCGCGAGAAAACCTGCAGAAGATCCGAAGTCGCTGGCCTGGTGACAATCCTGTCTATCCAGACTTTTTCGATCCCGAGTCGAAGTACGAAGCTCACGAGCGCTTCCCCCGAGTTCTACCAATCCGGTTCGTAGAGCGGGGCAATCAAAGGGACGGACACGTCGTTCAAATGATCGGCGACGTCTTCGTTGGTGATCGTCTGACCGATAACAGCAACGAACCCGACGACTACCGGTTCCATGACGTTTTTCACCTTGCCTATATCGCGCATCTCGGCTGGTCGCCGGTCATGCGAGGTCTGCTAAAGCGTAAGCGCAAGTCCGAGCCAAAGATTGATGAAAACGAGGACGGCGCCCGAGCGATGATTATCGAAGAAGGCATTGCGACGTGGATCTTCAATCATGCTAAGCGTCGAGGACTCTATCGAGACGTGAGGCCAGGTGGTTTGGATTACAGTTTGCTGAAGCAGATTCACAGCATGGTGCAGGGTTACGAGGTCTATCGGTGCGAACTCTGGCAGTGGGAGCGCGCCATCCTTGACGGGTTCGCAATTTTCCGGGAGCTCCAGCAGCACCGAGGCGGTACGGTTGAGGTCGACATGCTCAATCACAAGCTAAACTTCTTGGCGCCGCCGTAGGTCAACTCATGACGCCAACCGAATTTGTTCGCGCCCTCTCGCAGCTCAGCCTTGAGAACGTCTTCAATCCGTATCGCGACAGGTGCGCATCCTGCGATCAAGGTAACGCACCGGCAGTACGTCGAAAGAATTTGCGCACGTACTTGGCCGCAGTCGAAAGTCTTGGGATAGACACAATTTGGATGGGCCGCGATCTTGGTTACCGCGGAGGCCGTCGGACTGGCCTTGCTCTCACCGACGAAGCCCATCTGTCTGCAGCCGCTCAATTTTACCCCGGCTCGGTGCTATCGAGAGGTACCGTTGGGCCGGCGGTTGCGGAGCGTACGGCGGCAGAGATTTGGGGCGTGCTCCAGCGCCTGAAACAGATGCCGCTATTATGGAACGTCTTCCCGCTGCACCCTCACCAGCCAGGCGCACCGTTTTCTAACCGCCGTTTTACTGCTCGCGAGCTGACAGAAGTAGAAGGTTTGAATGCAGAACTGCTGAGCTGGTTGAAAATCAAGCACATCGTGGCGATTGGTCAAGACGCAGGTCAATATGCTGGCCGCCTCGGCGTCCGAGTGACTGTCATTCGCCATCCAAGTTACGGCGGAGTGCGGGAATTTCGCGAAGGAATGCAGTCCCTCTACCCCCAACCCCGCCACCTCGCAGCCCGTCAAGCGGCATTGTTTTAAGCGGACTGGGCCTGTATCACACGGCAAACGTCGGAACGGGAGCCTAAGCCTCCGTCGAGCTCGGCATGAGTTGAAAGGCACGTTAGGCTGCCAATCTGCATGCCCGATTCTTTGGCCACGAACCCAAGGAGCTGCGCTAGTCCGACGAGATTGCCCAACGCTCGATGGGCGTAATAGTGGTGTCGGTACATAGCCGTAAGGTCGAGTCGTTCGCGGTCGGTAATTTTGAAGGACAGATGGCTAAGGCACTGCATATTTCGCAACTTCCTCCGGTCCACATGCGGATCGTACAGCGGAAGCTCTGAGCCGCCTTCCGGAAACTCGATTGCATCGTGGAGACCGACTTCCAGCACGCTCTGCCACATTCTTCCACGACGCTTCATCTCCGTGATCTTCTTGATCGCGTCTTCCAACGGGTTGAAGGTCCCCTTGCGGCCTGTCCGTGACATGAGGCGAAGCGCGTACGTACCCCACGCTCCTGGCGATTGACCCCGACGAATCTGTTCGATCGCAGGCCGATAGAAGCCAGGGCGCCCAAGGCGGCGATATAGGCCGTTCGGGAAGATTGTTGAAGCAACTGTTTCAACCGTGAAGCCGTTCGAATGGCGCCGGAGCGCTTCGTCGACATTGCGAAGAATGGTTCTGTCGTCAGCCGTGACCTCGTAAGGTTTAGCTACTTCGATGACGACATTGCGGAGTCCTGCGGATGGAGCGCTGAGCAAGCGCCCGACGGCATCGCGCCAGGCCGGAACTACACGCTCGTTCTCGATCAAGGTTGCCATGCGCTAGCGCCAAAAATGCAAAAGGTGTGGTCGGTGACGTAGTTTTTCGGAAGCCATGCGTGTCCGTTGTCTCCCCAATCAAGGCCCCAACTGTTGCGGATTCGAACATAGTGCGTACCGGCTCTCTCGCCAAGGCCAACTGCGATGACCGCATGACCAGAATAGGGCAATGTCTCGGCTTCGTAGGCTATGACGTCGTCCTGAGGCGTGTAAAACGAGCGAGTGAGCCTGAGCCCAAGACCGACAGGCTGGCGAGCGTGGAGCGCGGTTACGAGTGTGGTGAAATCGAGCGGCCACGGCGATAGCGCGCTTCGATAGAGGATCGTCCCTGGCAAGAGTGTGGGGAGCGCAATCGGCGAGGTTGGTTCATTTGTCTGATAAGGAGCGTAGCTCTCTTCAGGCTGCCCGGAAGCAGCCGAACACAGTCCTGACTCAAGCGAGAGGCCTTGCCCGCCATACCGATTACCATCGAGCAATGCGGCTCGATAGAGATACTCAGGGCTAAGAAAGCCAGGTGCCGGTGCATAGTGTCGATTGATATCGGAAACCGCAAAAGCCAAGCACGTCGGTCGGTCACCTTGATCACGGGCTCTGCCGAAGTACTGCTCTACCGTAGAAACAATCCCGATCGTCACGTCAGCCTGATCTCATCCAGCAAGGAGGCTCGCGATGCGGGCGTTAAGCCGGGGGCCAGCGGCTCTGGCGCATACCCGAGTTCAAGCTGAGCGCGAGGATCCAAAGGTCGCCACGGTCTGCGCTCGGTAAGAACAAGTGGCCGCCACTGGATCTGTCCTCGCGGCGACAGCGTGTCGAGGATCCGGTAGCCGCCAAGACTGGCGTCGCCAAGCAACTGGCACTCATCCCCTCCGCTTGACGGTACGGTCAACGACTCAACCCTGAACCCTTCGGCACGCGCCTGGTCGACATCCCACAGGTATCCGCTCGTTGCGTGGTTCGGCAACTTGGCCAAGAGGACGTCGTTGACCCGTGGTTCTAGCAAGGTGTTACGGTCAAACTCGTCTATGAGCCAGACATCTCGCTTGATGTCCCCGTCATAGGCTACGCCCTGCAGAATCTGCCGCTTGATCGCGGCAGGCTCGACCTTGAGTAGCCTGTTGCGGATAGGCGCATCAATCAGCCTCTGCCGCGAGAGCGACCACACCATTGCCGTGAAGCTCACTCCAAGCCGCAGCGACAATTGGTAGACGACATTAGGCTCGCTAAGAACGCTCAAGCCCCAGCACTTGGCCTTCATAACTCGTGCGATCAGGCGGCGCGGGGTAAGCAGCTGGTACGCGAACCAGTCGGCTTCGCGCTCATGCTCCGATGCGCTGTCCCCATATTCAACCTTATCGTCGACAGCATCCTCGTGGCCCATGAAGTAGTGGCCAAGCTCATGCGCGCAGGTCATGTGGATCTGTCCCGCGGGACGTTCGACGTTCAACAAGATTCCTGGGCCTGCTTCGCGGAGGAACGCGCCAAGCAGCTTGTCCATTGGCCGCAGGAGCACCGAGATCCCGGCCTGAGCCGCAATATAAAACGGATCAACGCGGGTATAGCCCTCTCGCATGGCGCGGGCGATGGCCCCAGTCGAGTCAAGAACCTCGAAAGCCCGGGCGCTGGCACGCTTTTCCGTCGGAAGGTTCGCCATGTGCTCAGTCCGACCGCTTGCCATGCTTGAGGAACTCGGCGAAGCGGGCGACCTCGCCGAGATCTCGCTCCGAAAGCCCCCTCACGGCACGCGCAAGGAATGCCAGTTGGGCAGGTTCCGCGGCCGGAGTCCGCATGCCGGTGAGTAGGTAGTCGACCGTTCGACGATATAGACGAGCTAAGTGATGCAGTTCGGTCGCCTCGACTTTCCGGCTACCGTTCTCAATATTCGTCACCGCCGGCCGCGAGAGGCCAAGGGCCGATGCCACTTCATCTTGGGACAGCCCGACGTACTCACGAGATTCGCGAAGACGCTGAGCGATCGCTACCCGACTGGCTTCACTTTCACCCATTGTCGGTCTCCGAGATCACCTCGAGCACCTTGCTGCAAACGCTCGATACGAAGTCGTCGACGTCCGAGTAGCCACCTTTTCGGATGATCTGGTCGACCGGGAGCTTACGGTTGAGCAGTTTGTCGATCTCCATGATCGCCTCTAAGGAGGTGATCGAATCTAAAGGCGCGCCCAGCTCTTCAATGGAGCACGGTTCACCCTCCAACGAGATCGCTCGCTCCTCCCAGAAATCCCTGAGAAGCTTTTCTATGTCCGCCTGCCTACTTTCCATAGGTAAGCTTTCCCCACAAGGAAGGTACGAAAAGCGTACCACAAGAAATGCCCGCCGCCATATGCACGGGTCAGAGGTGGACAGGTATTGCTTCAACTGAAGCAAAAAGTGACCAAACGGCCACGTTTTGCTCAAACGAACAACATGGGCCATCGATACGGACCAGGGTGGTGGGCCCACCAGGACTCGAACCTGGAACCAAGGGATTATGAGTCCCCTGCTCTAACCATTGAGCTATAGGCCCGCCGGGGTGCACCTGCAGGACGCAGGGCGGTGGTGCATGGTACCGGCAGCCCGCACCCGCGCCAACGCGCGTCGCCACTCTTGCAGGCGCATTCTTGGGGGCCGTGCTCTCATCGAGGCGCGGCCAGTGGCGAAGAATCGCCCACGCGTGACTTCCAGGCGGGGGCGAAGAGGGTCGGGTGGAAACGACGACGCCCGCGCGAGGCGGGCGTCGTGATGGTGCGTGAGACCTGCGCTTACTCCAGGTCGAGGAACGAGCGCAGCTGCTCCGAGCGGCTCGGGTGGCGCAGCTTGCGCAGCGCCTTGGCTTCGATCTGGCGGATGCGCTCGCGGGTGACGTCGAACTGCTTGCCGACTTCCTCCAGGGTGTGGTCGGTGTTCATGTCGATGCCGAAGCGCATGCGCAGCACCTTCGCTTCCCGCGGGGTGAGGCCGGCGAGGACGTCGCGCACGGTTTCCATCAGGCCCGTCTCGGTGGCCGACTCGATCGGCGAGGAGGCGTTGGTGTCCTCGATGAAGTCGCCCAGATGCGAGTCCTCGTCGTCGCCGATCGGGGTCTCCATCGAGATGGGTTCCTTGGCGATCTTGAGCACCTTGCGGATCTTGTCCTCGGGCATCTCCATCTCCTTGGCCAGCTCCTCCGGCGTCGGCTCGCGGCCGAACTGCTGGAGCATCTGGCGGGAGATGCGGTTCAACTTGTTGATCGTCTCGATCATGTGCACCGGGATGCGGATGGTGCGTGCCTGGTCGGCGATCGAGCGGGTGATCGCCTGGCGGATCCACCAGGTGGCATAGGTTGAGAACTTGTAACCGCGGCGGTATTCGAACTTGTCGACCGCCTTCATCAGGCCGATGTTGCCCTCCTGGATCAGGTCCAGGAACTGCAGGCCGCGGTTGGTGTACTTCTTGGCGATGGAGATCACCAGGCGCAGGTTCGCCTCGACCATCTCTTTCTTGGCGCGGCGGGCCTTGGCCTCGCCGATCGACATCGCGCGGTTGATTTCCTTGATGTCGGTCAGCGGCAGGAACAGCTTCTTCTCGATCGCGGCGAGCTTCTCCTGTTCGGCGTCGATCGATTCGCGGTGGTTCTTGATGTTGGGCGACCACTTCTGGCGCTTGCGGCCGAGCTCGGCCGCCCATTCCACGTTGCCCTCGTTGCTCGGGAACGCCTTGAGGAATTCGGCCTTGGGCATCTTCACCTGCTTGATGAAGATCTCCATCAGCACGCGCTCGTGGTGGCGGATGTCGCCCACCACTTCGCGCAGCTTGCGCACGAAGCTGTCGATCAGCGCGGACGGCAGCTTGAGTTTCAGGAACTCCTCGGCCATCTGGTCGCGCAGCTTGACGATCTTCTTGTCGGTGATGCCGGCGGCCTTGGGCGCGGCCTTCTGGAACTTGCCGTAGTAGTCGCGCAGCAATTCCATGCGGCGCTTGACCTCTTCCGGGTCCGGACCGGTCGGGCCGGCCTCTTCCTCTTCGGCGGTCTCTTCCTCGTCTTCCTCGTCGCCCTCGTCCTCGGCAACCTCGCCGTTGGCGGCCGCTTCCTCGGCCTCCTCGCGGGCCTGGTCGGCCAGCAGCTCGAGGTCGGCGAAGCCGGCCAGGATCTCGGACAGGCGGCGCTTGCCGTCCAGGTGCTGGTCGTATTCCTCCAGCAGCAGCTCGATCGTCAGCGGGAAACTGGCCAGCGCGGTCTGCACCTGCCCCAGGCCTTCCTCGATGCGCTTGGCGATGGCGATCTCGCCCTCGCGGGTGAGGAGCTCCACCGTGCCCATCTCGCGCATGTACATGCGCACCGGGTCGGTGGTGCGGCCCACTTCGGCGTCGACGGCCGAGAGCAGGGCGACCGCTTCCTCGGCGGCGGCCTCGTCGTCGGTGCCGTTGCCGGGAGCGTTGTCGGCCAGCGGGTCCGCGTCCGGGGCGGCGTCGTGCACTTCGATGCCGACGCCCTTGAGCACCGCCATGATGTCTTCGATCTGCTCCGGGTCGACGATGTCGTCGGGCAGGTGGTCGTTGATCTCCGCGTAGGTCAGGTAGCCCTGTTCCAGGCCCTTGGAAATGAGCGCCTTGATTTCGGACTGTTGCTCGGGAGCTTTGTTGTTCATACCTACCGCCGCAGATGCAGGAACCGATCAGTATAGCGATGTGGCGCTTTTTTGACCAGTTTTAAAGGGAAAAATTTCGCGTGCCCTACACGCAAAAATCGCGCCAGATCGGCGTTTGCGTGGGACATCGCGTGTCGTATGCCATCGAGTCGTTGGGGATCCGGTCAGGGCACTTCCAGCCAGAAGGTGACCGGGCCGTCGTTGACGAGCCTGACCTCCATGTGGGCGCCGAAGCGCCCGATTTCCACCCCTCCCCCGTGCGTGGCGCGGGCCAGTTCCACCAACCGCTCGAACCAGCGCCGGCCGTGCTCGGGCGGGGCGGCACTCGTGAAACTGGGACGCATCCCCGACCGTGTGTCGGCGGCCAGCGTGAACTGGCTCACCAGCAGCAGGCCGCCGCCGGTGTCGGCCAACGAGCGGTTCATCCGCCCGGCCGCGTCGGCGAAGACGCGGTAACCCAGCAACCTCTCCAGCATGCGACGGACCTGGGCCTCGCCGTCGTCCGGCTGGACCGCCACCAGGGCGAGCAGGCCCGGGCCGATCGCGCCCACGGTCACGCCGTCGACGTCGACGCTGGCACTAACCACGCGCTGGATGAGGCTGATCATGGGGGCGGCAGGCGTCGGCAGGGCGTCCCTGCAAGAATAGGCAAAAACGGTGGAGCGTCTCCGGTCCTGCGCTTAACGGCAGGGCCGGCGTTCCCTTTACCTTGCGCCGGAAGGCGCGGCAAGCGGCAGTCCTCCATGCGCCCCGACATCTACGTGCTCTATCTCCTGCTGCGCCTGTTCGGGTTGCTCCCGCTGCGGCTGCTCCATGCCGCGGGCGCGGGCCTGGGGCGGCTGTCGTTGTGGGTGCGCGGACGCACCGCGCACGACACCACGGTCAACCTGTCGATCGCCCGGCCCGGGCTGGATCGGTCCGTCCATGCCGCGCTGCTGCGCCAGGTCATGGCCGAAGGCGGCAAGTCGATCACCGAAATCGTCAAGGTCTGGGGCGCGGGCCCGGAAAAGATGCTGGGGCTGGTGCGCGAGGTGCGCGGCGGCGAACTGCTGGACGCGGCAGTGGCCAGGGGCAAGGGCGTGGTCATCGCCGCGCCGCACCTGGGTTGCTGGGAACTGCTCAACTACTGGTTGTGCAGCCGCATGCCGATGGCGATCCTGTACCGTCCGCCGCGGCTGGCCGCGATCGAGCCCCTGCTGCGCCGCGTGCGTGGCGCGCTGGCGCCCGAGCAGGTGCGCGCCGAGGGCGCGGGCGTGCGCACGCTGTACAAGCGCCTGGCCGCGGGCGGCACGATCGGAATCCTGCCCGACCAGAAGCCGCGTGCCGGCGAGGGCGAGGCGGCGCCGTTCTACGGACGCGATGCGCTGACCATGGTGCTGCTACCGCGCCTGGCAGCGCGCACCGGCGCGACGGTGCTGTTTGCCTTTGCCGACCGGCTGCCGCGCGGGGAGGGGTTCCGCATCCATCTGTTGCCGGCGCCCGAGGGACTGGACGACGCCGACCCGCACCGCGCCTGCGCGGCGCTCAACCGCGGCGTGGAAAGCTGCGTGGAGCGCGCCTTCGTGCAGTACCAGTGGCATTACCGGCGCTGGTCGGGGCACGGGCTGCCCAATCCCTACAAGCGCGGCTGAGCGTTTCCTTTGCCCGTTCATGGGGGAACGCTCAGGCCGCGAGAGGCGGCAGCAGAATGGGCTTCAATCCAACCCGTTTATGGAAAAGTCGGTCGAAAGGCCGCCTTACGCGAGACGCCGCAGGAACACGGCCATTTCCTTCTCCGCCTGCTTGTCGCCGCGCTGGCTGGCCGCGGCGATGCCCTGACGCCAGGCTTCGGCGGCGCCGGCGCGGTCTTCCATCGCCAGGCAGGCCTTGCCGAGCAGCTTCCACGCAGCCGAATAGGCCGGATCGAAAACCAGCGCCCGGCGCAGCTCCTCGACCGCCTCGGCCGCCCGTCCCTCGCCCAGCAACGCGTTGCCCAGCGAGAAGCGCAACAGGGCGCCATCGCGCGGGCCGCCGCACTGCGCCCGCAGGCCGGCGATCAGCGCGAGGTTCACGGCAACTGCCGCGAGCGGCCGTCGGGATTGGGGAAGACCCGCGTGGGCTGGGCCGGTTCGGGCGGACGGTGGCCGGCGCGCAGGTCGGCCAGGGATGTGGCCGGCCAGATCACCACCCAGGAGGAGCGGAACGGCTGCGCGAGCAGCGGATAGCGCAGCGCGGCCGCGTCGAGCTTGTCCGGATGGGTCACGATCAGGCCGTTGGGGTGGGCGCGCGCGAAGGCGGCAATGGCCTCGTCCCCGTGCAGCTCCGTTATCGGATGGTCCAACCGCCCGGCGAAATGGAACTGGCCCTCGTACACGCCGGCGTAGCCGATCGATCGATTCTGCGCGTCCGCCGCGCCCAGCAGCCGGGTCGCCGGCGTGAGGTCGTAGCGCGGCCACAAGGTCAGGGTGAACAGCGTATTGATCGCCAGCGTGCCGAGCAGGCCGGCGAAGGCCAGGCGGCGCATCTCGCCGCGACCGCGCAACAGCAGCAGCGCACCGAGCAGCAGGAACACCACGGCGAAGAACCGGCTGTAGCCGGCGGTGGTGTCGAACCATTCACCGTGCAGCCGCCCGCTGGCGACCAGCCAGGGCAGCACGAACAGGAACACGCCGAAGACGATGCCGCCCACGGCGAGCGGCCAGGTGCCCAGCCAACGGTTGTAGGCCAGCTCGGGCCGCCGCTCGCGCAGCAATGCGATGGCGCCGGCCAGCAGCAGCACGGCACCGGCGAATTCCGGCAGCGGGTAGTACAGCTGCTTGCCGCTGATCAGCGAGAAGGTGATAAACACCGGCACCACCCAGCACAGCGCGAAGCGCACGCCGGCGTCCAGCGGGCGGCGCAACATCGCCAGCGCCACCCAGGCGCGCGGCCAGCCGCTGAACGGGAACATCAGCAGTGGCAGCGCCAGCACGTACCACCACATCGGGCGGGCGTGGTCGAACGCGTTCACCACGCGGCCGGCGGTCTGGGTGAAGAACAGCCGCTGCCGATACGCCTCGCCGCCGCTGAATCCGGCAGGCAGCGCCCACGCCAGCAGCATGGCAAAGCCGAGACCGAAGGCGAGCAGGCCGCGGCCGTACCAGCGCGCGCGATGCTGGTTCGCCCAGTCGTTCCACAGCGGGCCGAGCAGCCACGGGAACACCACGTGCAGAGCCATCACGGGTCCCTTGGTGAGCAGCCCCAACCCGAGGCAGATGCCGAACAGCCACCAGCGCGGTTCATCCCGCGTGCGCGTGCGCGTCAGGCACAACAGCGCGGCCAGCGACCACACGGCCAGCAGCACGTCGTACATGATCTGCAGGCCGAACAGGAACGCATACGCCAACGCCAGCAGCATCCACGGCGCGGCACGTGCTACCCAAGGGCGGTCCGGGAACAGCCGCCGCGCCAGCGCCGCGATCAGCACCAGCTGGCTGCCGCCGAAGATCACCTCCAGCACGCGCGGCCAGACGTCGCTGACCCCGAAGGCGAACCAGCCGGCATGGATCATCCAGAACAGGAGCGGCGCCTTTTCGCTGTAGGGCGCGCCGTTGTTGTAGGGCACCAGCCAATGGCCGTGGCTCCACATTTCCCAGGCCACCGCCAGCGTGCGGGTCGAATACAGCGGCATCGGCCCGTGCGAGAAGATCGCCAGCAGCGCGGCCAGCGCCCACAACGGCAGCCAGGGCCAGAGGGCGCGCAGGTGTTCGGTTCGGCTGTAGGCGTTGGGCGGCACGGGCGGGAAGTCGTCGGCGGGAAGGGACGGAAGTTTAGCCTGTTCGCCGTGGACGCCCGTGTGCGCTGGCGCGTCAGTCGGGCAGCAGCGCGCGCACGTCGCGTGAAGCCTGCCAGCGCCGCCACAGATTCAACGGCTTGCGCGCAAGCCGGCCGTAGCCGCCGGTGAGCAGGCGGTCGGTGGCGGCCAGCACCCGCTCGCTGGAGAGGCCATCGCGGTAAGGGTGGATGGCGGCGGCATGGTCGGCCAGCGCCTGCATCAGCGCCGCCGGACGGGACAGCGCGGTGTCGATCGCCGCATCCACCTGCGAGGGCTCGGCCACGTCGAGCATGAACGGCTTGGGTCGCCGATTGCGCAGCGTGACCACCGGCTTCAACTGCACCGCGAACTCGTCGATGACCGACGAGGTGTCGCAGACCAGCACGTCGGCGGCGCGCAGCATGTCCAGCAGCCGGTCCGATTCGTAGAAGCGCGCGAACGGGCCTTCCAGGCTTCGATAGTGGGCGATGAGTTCGGCGTCGCATTTCGGATGCAGGGTGAGCAGCCAATGGCGGTCACCGCGCGCGGTCAGCATGCGAAGGGTGTCGACCATCGCGCGCGCGGAGCTCAGCGACTCGGTAAAGGTGGCCGCGTACATCACCACCGGCTTGCCGTCTTCGGGACGCAGCGAGGGCGCGTCCGGCGCCGGCGCGAACAGCGGATCGAGCTTGGGCCAGCCGGTTTCGGCCACCGCGAAATAGCGCTGCTCGCGCGCCAGCGCCTCGAACGGCGCGGTGGTCGCAGGGCCTTGCGTGCAATAGAGGTCGAAGAACCCGCGCAGGCGGAAGTGGCCGCGATCGGGCTCGCGCTTTTCCGCGTTGAAACCGTGGAAGACCTGCACCTTGGCCCCAGGCAAGGAAGGCGCTACCCAGTTGGCGGCGCAGAACACCGCTTGCGGCGCCAGAGCCCGCACCGCGCGCGCCGAGCGCAGCCGCGCCTCGTCCGCGCGCAGGTAGCCGGCCACCGATTCGGGCACCACCCAACCCACGCGCTGGCCCGCGCGCTGCGCCGCCGCGGCCAGTGGGCGCAGGATCGGCAGCGCATAAAGCTCGGTGGCGAACAGCAGGCACGAATCCATGGTGGGCATCAGGCAGGCACAAGCTGGCATTATGCCGCCACCGTTCCCGCGCCGGTTTCCGGATGAGCCGCACCCCGATCTCCGCCTGCATCATCACCTTCAACGAGGCCGATCGCATCGACGATTGCCTGGCCTCGCTGGCGTTCTGCGACGAGGTGGTGGTGGTCGATTCGGGTTCCTCCGACGACACCCGCGCACGCGCCCAGGCGCATGGTGCACGTGTGATCGAGCGGCCGTTCGACGGCTTCCGCAGCCAGAAGGCCTTCGCGGTGGAACAGGCGCGGCACGACTGGGTGCTGTGCCTGGACGCCGACGAGCGCGTCGATGCCACTTTGCGGGCGAGCATCGAAGCGGCGCGCGATCGCGGATTCCCTGGCGCGGCCGGCTACCGGTTCGCGCGGTTGTCCGAATATTTCGGCGCCTTCCTGCGCCACGGCAACGCCTACCCGGACCGCGTGCTGCGGCTGTTCGACCGGCGTCGTGGCGGTTGGCGCGGCGAGCGGGAAATCCATGAGGCGGTCAGCCTCGATGGGCCACGGAAGACGCTGGCCGGAAACCTCCAGCATCACCCGTACCGCTCGCTCTCCGAGCAACTGGCCAAGCAGGAGCGCTACGCGCAGATGATGGCCGAGTACCAGCACGCGCGCGGCAAGCGGGCGAAGCTGCGGCACATCCTGCTCAACCCGTGGTGGCGATTCGTGCGCGGCTACGTGCTGCGCGGCGGCTTCCTGGACGGCTGGCGCGGCCTGCTCTACGCGCTGGTGCGCGTGGAATATGTCCGGCGCAAGGCGATCAAGCTGTGGTTGCTGGATCGGGGTTATCGCCCCTGACGCGGATCAGGTAGCCTACCCTGAGCGCGAGCCCGAGCACCAGGAAGAAGAAGAACGACTGCGACATCACGCGGTAGAACACGCTCTCGCCCAGTGCGCACAGCAGGTAGAGCACGACGATCGCCAGCCCGGCCGTGGCGGTCGCCGCGACCGTGTCGTCGGCATCGCGCGTCCAGCGCGCGAAGTAGCGCAGCGCCAGTACGAACACCGCCAGCACCGCCAGCAGCAGCGGCAGGCCGCCGGTCGCCAGGGCGCGCAGGTATTCGTTGTGCGGCTGGTTGTAGCGGGCGATCGTCGGGTCGCTGCGGCCGGCGGCGATCTCGGCCTGCACATAATCCGCATACCGGTCCACGCCGATGCCGGTCAGCGGGTGCTCGCCGAACGCGCGCAATGCGGTGCGCCACATTTCCAGCCGCTCGCCCACCGACCCGTCCGGGTCGCCCTGGTCGAAGCCGGCAACCTCCTGCTGGATCGTGGTAAAGCGTCCCAGCATGGCCCCGTGCAGCGTGGCGGTGGCGATCGCGCCACCGAGGCACACGGTTACGCCGAGCGCCAGGCTCCAGCGCCAGCGCCGGGTGCGCCGGGCCTGCACCAGCAGCACCAGCAGGAACGCCGGCACGAAGGCCAGCAACGGGCCACGGCTCTGCGTCAGCAACGCGCCATACATGCCGAACGCCATGCCGCCACCGTGCAGCCACCAGCGCCAGCTGCCGGGCCGGGCGCGCAGCAGTTGCACCAACGCCAACAGCGCCAGCCCGAGCAGCAACGTGGCGCATTCGATCGCGCTCGAACCACCGCCGTTGAGGCCGTAGGCGCGCCCCACGTGCAGCCAGTAATGCTGCACCAGGCAGACCGCGCCCAGGCCGATGGCGGTCAGGCTGAAAGTCAACCACACCAGGGTCATGCACAGCTGCCGCGCGAACACCGCGGCCACCACCACGTACAACAGCACGTGCGCGGCGTGGTCCAGCGGCCGCCAGCCCAGGCCGTGCCAAAGCACGTTGGCCACGTCCAGCGCGATCAGCAGCACCGAAGGGATCACCACCGCCGCCGCAGCGCGGTAGCCCTGGCGCACCGGCGCGCGCCACAGCACGCCCAGCCCGCAGAAGAACAGCAGCGCCGCCGGCAGCGCCTTGATGTCCGGTTCGACCGAGAAGGACAGCGGCATCAGCGCCACCAGCGCCGAAAGCGCCCAGGCCGGCCAGGCCTGCCAGACGGGTCGCACGTGTTCCTGGTGGATCACCGCCATGTCGGGACTGCGCGCGCTCATTCGGGCACCTTGGCGTCGGCGGCCTCGGCCGAGGGGTCGGGCACGCAACCGGGAATCACCGCATCAGCCTTGAACAACCACCACTCGCGGCGGTTGGCGTGGCCCAGGTCGATGGCGCGGTCGCGATGCACGCAAGCGCCCATCGCAGGCTCCTGCACGAACAACCAGCGATGCGCCGGATCGGTGGCCTGCCAGGCGACCGCGTCGTCGTATTGCCGCGTCCACGGCTGGGTGAAGCCGAAATCCTTTGCCGGACGGTCGAGCATGAGCAGGTTCTGTTCCTTCCAGGCGACCAGGCCGACCTCATCGGCCGGACCCAGCTGCGCGCGCACCTTGGCCATCAGCCCCGCGGCGGAACTCGAGTCGTTGAGTTGAGGCGCGATGCCTACGCTCCAGCCCAGCCACAATGCTGCCATGCCGCCGCAGACCGCCCATGCCGCGCCGCGCAGCCGCAGCGCTGCCACCAGCGCCAACTGCACCGCGCCGATCGCCGCAAGCCAGCCGAACAGCGCCTGTGCGCCACCGTCGAATCCGCGGCGCGCCGCCCATTGCGCGGCGGCCGGCGGATGCGCGATGAGCGCGTATGCGCCCACCACCAGCAGCAGCGTGCCGAACAACGCGGTGAACGCGAGACCCGCGGCCCGCAACCAGCGCGTCTGCAGCAACTCGCCGATGAACGGCGCGCTGGCCAGCGCGACCATCGGCAGCGTCGGCAGGATGTAGACGTCGCGCTTGCCGGCGGGAATCGAGAAGAACACCAGCACCAGCGCCACCCACGCCAGCGGCAGCATCAACCGCGCGTCCTTCGCTTTCAGCGCGCGCCACCAGCGGGGCAGCGTGCCCGGGTAGGTCAGCGACAGCGGCAACCAGCTGAACAGCACGATCGGCAGGTAGTAGAGCGGCGAGTGGATGTGACCCCACGAGTTGGCGTAGCGGTCGGCGGTCTGGTGGAACAGGATGTCGCGCACGTAGGCGGCGTAGGCGGGGTTTTCCGGATGCGCGCGCGCGGCCAGCAGCATCGGGACGAGCCACAGGGCAATCGCCGCCAGCACGGCAAGCAGACCCAGCCACCAGCGCATCGCCTGGCCGCGGCCCATTCGCGCCACGCCGTCCCACCCGCGCAGCGCGAAGGCGTAGGGGATGAACAAAAGAAGCGGCAGGAAGCCGACGCCTTTGGTGATCACGCCCAGCCCGGCACAGAAGCAGCCCAGCCAGTACGCACGCCAGTTCGGGCCCAGCAGCATGTGCCGGAGCAAACCCCAGTTGCCGGCGGTGATCAGGAACATCACCAGCGGGTCGATCTGCGCGCGCTTGACCTGATAGACGAACTGGAACGCCAGCAACAGGCCGGCCGCCGCGTACAACCCCGCCTGCCGGTTCCACAGCCGACGGCCCAGGTCGTAGATCAGGGCCAGCGAGCCGAGCGCGGCGAGCAGCGAGGGCAACAGGAACGCAATGCGCCAGTTGCGCGCGATTTCGAAACTCACCGCCTCGGTCCACATCAGCACCGGCGGCTTGTCGGCATACAGCTCGCTGCCGCGGTGCGGAAACATCCAGTCGCCGCCTTCGACCATCTGCTTGGCCGCCAGCGTGAAACGCGGCTCGTCGGACGGCCAAGGATCGCGCATGCCGATGCCGGCGCCGATCACCACCAGGGCGATCAGCATGAGCAGCCAGAAGCGGCGGCGGTCGAGTGGGCTGGCGTGGGGAGGGGCCATGGGCGATCCGTGCGGAACAGCAAACGTTGTAACCGGGCTGGGCTTACCGTGTGCTGAGCCGTTACTGCTTTACGAGGACGGCATAGTACATGCCGTCCAGGTCGCCATCGCCGGGCAGGATCTGCCAGCCGACCGCGGCGGCCTGGCCCGTCGGCAAGGCAAATGGCAGTGGGCGCGCGTCCGCGGCGGTGGCGAGCAGGGACTGCACCGCCGCTTCGTTTTCCGCGCGCAGCAGCGAGCAGGTCGCGTAAACCAGCTTCCCGCCCGGCTTGAGCAGAGGCCACAGCGCGCCGAGGATGCGTTGCTGCAGGGCGGCCAGCGTTGGGATGTCGCTCTCGCGCCGGTGCAGCCGTACGTCCGGCCGGCGGCGCAGCACGCCGGTAGCCGAGCAGGGCGCGTCGATGAGGATGCGGTCGTAGGGTTGGCCGTCCCACCAGGCCTCCGGCGCGGCGGCATCGCCGGCCAGGAGCGCGGCATGCAGGCCGAGCCGGTCCAGGTTCTGGCCGATCCGGCGCAGGCGGGCGGGATCCGAATCCAGCGCGGTCAACGCCAGGTCGCTACGCTCGAGCAGGTGGCAGGCCTTGCCGCCGGGCGCGGCGCAGGCATCGAGCACGCGTTGGCCGGGGCGGGCATCGAGCAGATCGGCGGCGACCTGGGCGGCGCCGTCCTGAACCGCGAACAGGCCTTCGGCGAAGCCGGGCAGGCGTGTGACGTCGCCGCTGTGGGGCAGCACGATCGCGTCGGCAAGCCACGGATGAAGTTCGGCCGTCTGGCCGTCCGCGTGGAGGCGTTCGAGCAGCGCCTCGCGCGTGGTGCGGCGACGGTTGGCGCGCAGCATGAGCGGTGGCTCGAGGTTGTCGGCGGCCAGCACGGCATCGATCTGGGCCGGCCAGTCGCGGGCGATCGCGGCGGCCAGCCACAGTGGGTGCGCGTGGCGGGTCGGCGGCGCGGCGTCGAGCACGGCCAGCAGGTCGGTGCGCTCGCGTTGCCAGCGGCGCAGCACGGCATTGACCAGCCCGGCGAGGCGCGGGCGCTTGAGCGCGCGGGTGGCCTCGACGGTGGCCGCGACCGCGGCGTAATCCTGCAACTGGAGGATCTCCAGTTGCACCAGTCCGAGCACCAGCAGCGCGTGAACCTGCGGCTCCTTGCGGCGCAGCGGCTGGGCCAGCAGGCGGTCGAGCGCGGGATCGAATCGCAGCCACCAGCGCGCGCCTTCGCTGAGCAGCGCCATCAGCAGGGCGCGGTCGCGTGGGTCGGGGAGTTTCGGAGCGTGGCGCTCCATCGCCTCACGCAGCGAGGCGCCGCGCAAGGCGATGTCCGCCAGCGCCGTGGCGGCAAGGGCGCGGGTGTCGGTCATCGCCATGATCCGCTGGCGTGCACTTTGCTCCCTCTCCCCGCCGGGGAGAGGGCTGGGGTCAGGGGCCAAGGCTTGCGGCGAAGGATGAGCAAGGCTCGGCTGAAAAAAGGCTGTCGTTCCAGTGGAGTTTCGCGCAAGTCCCGACCTCGCACCCCAACCGTCTCCCAGGCGGGGAGCGGCAGCGGCAGCGCGTTCACTTGGCAGCTCCGCGCAGTTCGGGGCGTGCGTTGAGATAGTCGGCGGCGGTGATGCGCTTGCCACCGGGGCGCTGCAGCGCGATCACGCGCAGCGCGCCTTCGCCGCAGGCCAGTTCGATGCCGTCGCGACTGGCGGCGAGCACGTCGCCCGGCGTGGCGTTGTGGACACGATCAACGGCCTGCGCGCCCCAGATCCGCACGCTCTCGCCGGCGATCGCGCCCTCGGCCACCGGCCATGGATCGAATGCGCGCACGGTGCGTTCCAGCTCGATCGCCGGCCGCGCGAAGTCCAGCTTCGCCTCGGCCTTCTCCAGCTTGTGCGCGTAGGTGACGCCTTCGTCCGGCTGCGGGGTGGGGGTCAGGGTTTCCCCGACCAGTGTGCGGCGCAGGCCCTCGGCGAGTACGTCGGCGCCGAGCATCGAAAGGCGGTCGTGCAATGTGCCGCCAGTCTCGTCCGGGCCGATCGGCGTGCACCTTTCCAGCAGCACCGGACCGGTGTCCAGCCCCGCTTCCATGCGCATCAGGTCCACGCCGCTCTCGGCATCGCCGGCCAGGATCGCGCGCTGGATCGGCGCCGCCCCGCGCCAGCGCGGCAGCAGGCTGGCGTGCACGTTCCAGCAGCCCAGTCCCGGGATTGCCAGCACCTTGCGCGGCAGGATCAGGCCGTAGGCAACCACCACCATCAGGTCGGGCGCATACGCCGCCAGCGTCGCCTGCGCCTGCGCCGACTTAAGCGATTCGGGTTGTTCGACCGGCAGCCCGGCAGCCAGCGCTGCCTGCTTCACCGGACTGGGGGCGAGCTTGCGGCCACGGCCGGCCGGCCGGTCGGGCTGGGTATAGACGGCCACCACCTGCGCGCCACTGGCGCGGCAGGCTTCCAGGCAGGGAACGGAAAACTCCGGCGTGCCGGCGAAGATGATCCTCAAGCGCTCGCCGCCTGCTTGCGCTGCTTCTCCATGCGCTTGAGCAGCATGTTGCGCTTGAGCGGTGACAGGTAATCGACGAACACCTTGCCGGCCAGGTGGTCCAGCTCGTGCTGGATGCATACCGCCAGCGGGCCCTCGGCTTCCACCGTGAATTCCTTGCCGTCGACGTCCTGCGCCTTGACCGTGACCTTCAGCGCCCGGGTGACGTCGGCATAGATGCCGGGGAAGGACAGGCAGCCCTCCTGGTACACCTGCGTGCCTTCCTTGCCCACGATTTCGGCGTTGATCAGCGCCAGCGGCTGGTTGCGCTGATCGCTCATGTCGGCGACCAGCACGCGCTGGTGCACGTTGACCTGCGTCGCGGCCAGGCCGACGCCATTGGCGGCGTACATGGTCTCGAACATGTCCGCGACGAACTGCTTGAGCTCGGCGTCGAAGACGGTCACAGGCGCCGCCCGGGTGCGCAGCCGGGGGTCGGGGAATTCAAGAATGGTCAGCACGGACATGATCGATACCTCGGAGCGCCTGAAAAGATGCGGGCAAATCGTCGCAACGAAAGCCCCGGCGCAAACTAGAATGAGCCTCATTGTACGGCGGCAAGCTCCCGTGCGGCAGGCGATTTTGCCAACTGCTCCCGGTTGCGGGCCTTCACCATTCGGTTACACTCGCCCGAGCCTCGGGGTAGGGGAATCTGAGCATATGATCAAGAAGTCCATCGGGCTGCTGGCCGGCATGCTGGTCACCGTGGCCGTGTACGCCGCCGGGGCCCAGTTGCGCGCCGACCACCCCGACACCTACACCGTGCGCCGCGGCGACACGCTGTGGGACATCTCGGCCAAGTTCCTGTCCAAGCCGTGGTTGTGGCCGGAGATCTGGCAGGCCAACCCGCAGGTACGCAATCCGCACCTGATCTACCCGGGCGACGTGCTCAACCTGTCCTTCATCAACGGGCCGCGGCTGAAACTCGAGCCGAGCACGCACCGGGAGACCGAGGCGGTGCCGGCGATCCCGCTGGACCAGCTGCGGCTGTTCCTCAAGGACATGCGGGTGATGGACTCCAACGAGGTCAGCTCGGCGCCTTACGTGGTCGGCTTCGAAGAGGCCCGTCTGCGTGGCGCGGTCGGCCAGAACCTGTACGTGCGCGGGCTCAAGAGCGAGCCTGGCCAGCGCTGGGTGATCGTGCGTCCCAGCCACGTTTTCCGCGGCTTCGAACAGGACGATCCCAGCGACGCCGGGAACGAAATCGTCGGCCACCCGCTGGACAGCAATGTCGCGATGGTCAGCTCGCCGTGGGAGGAGGACTTCCGCGACGACGGCCACTACGGCCGGGGTGAGGATCTGGGCGTTGAAGTCAGCGTGATCGGCACCGCCGAAACGCTGCGCGCAGGCGATCCATCCACGCTGTTGTTGCTCGACGCCACCCAGGAAATCCGCAGTGGCGACCGCGTGCTGCCGCTGGATGGTCCGGCTTACGATCCGTACTACTACCCGCATGCGCCGCGCTCGGTGCCGGCCAACGCACGCGTGATCGCCTTCGCCGATGCGATGGACGCGGCCGGTCCGCGCCAGGTGGTGGCGTTGTCGATCGGTGCGAAGGACGGCGTGGACAACGGCCAGACGTTCGCGATCTTCCAGCCCGGCGAGACTGTCCACGACGACGTGGCCAGCAGCAGCTGGAGCCGCGGCGCCGGCGAACACGTCACCCTGCCGGACGAGTTCGTCGGCCACGTGATGGTGTTCCGTACCTTCGATCGCGTGAGCTACGGCCTGGTGATGGATGGCCTGCGCCCGGTGCATCGCGGCGACCGCCTCGTGATGCCCGAATAGCCAGCGCTTCGGGGTTATCCGACACGACGGCGCGGCCTTGGCCGCGCCGTTTTTCGTTGGCGCAAAACCTACACTGGGCGGATGAGTGACACGGATGCACTTCGCGCCTGGCTGGTCCTGCTGCGCACCCCCGGGCTGGGCCTGGCCACGCTGCGCGAGCGGTTGGCGGCGGATCGCGACATCGTGGCCGTGCTGGGCCACTTGCGCGGTTCGCCCACCCGCCTGGGCGAGGCCGCCAGCGCGTGGCTCAAGCGGCCGGACGAGGCGCGCCTGGCCGCGGACCTGGCCTGGCTCGACGCCCCCGGCCATCGGCTGCTGAGCTGCACGGACGCCGACTTTCCCTCGCTGCTCGAACATATTCCGCAACCACCGGCGGCGTTGTTCGTCGATGGCGACGCGAGCCTGCTCCTGCATCCGCAGGTAGCCATCGTCGGCGCACGCGGCGCCACGCCCGGCGGGCTGGCGCATGCGCGCCGTTTCGCCACGGCACTGGCGCAGGCCGGTTTCGTGGTCACCAGCGGCATGGCCGATGGCGTCGATGGCGCCGCGCATGCGGCCGCGCTGGCGGCCGATGCGTCCACCATCGCGGTGATCGGCACTGGCCCCGACCTCGTCTACCCGCGCAAGCACCAGGCGCTGGCTCGGGCGATCGCGAGCCGTGGCGCCCTGGTGAGCGAGTTCCCGCCCGGCACGGCGCCGCGGGCGGATCATTTCCCGCGCCGCAACCGCCTCATTGCGGGGCTGTCGCTGGGCACGCTGGTGATCGAGGCAGGGCTGAAGTCCGGGTCGCTGATCACCGCGCGGCTGGCAGGAGAACAGGGCCGCGAGGTGTTTGCCCTGCCCGGGTCCGTGCACAACCCGCTGGCGCGGGGCTGTCACCGGTTGATCCGCGAGGGCGTGCGGCTGGTCGAGGACCCGGACGAACTGATCGAGGTGCTGGCACCGGCCGCGCGCGCACTGGGGGTGGAGCTGGCGACACGACTGGCCGGGAGCCCGCCTGGGCCGTCACCCTCGACGCCGCCGGGAGATCCGGAACACCAACGCCTTCGCCAGGCCCTGGGCCACGATCCGGCCACGCTGGACGAGCTGGCGACCCGGACCGGCCTGCCGTTGGCCGCGCTGTCCTCCACGCTGCTGATGCTGGAGCTGGACGGGCAGGTGGAAAGCCTTCCCGGCAACCGGTACCAGTGCGTCTGCTGACCCGCGGGCACCGATCGCGCGGGCGGGCTCTACCGCCGGAAATCGCGCCACATCGCGGTTTCACGCGATCCGGCTTGACAGTTCCGGCGAGCGCATGGCTCAACTAATAAAGAGTGTGCCCGCCGACCGGCGGCACGGAACGTTCCCGGAACCCCCCGCCCCATGGCCAAAAACCTCCTCATCGTCGAGTCGCCCGCCAAGGCCAAGACGATCAACAAGTACCTCGGCACGGACTTCCAGGTTCTCGCCTCCTACGGCCACGTGCGCGACCTGAAGCCCAAGGAGGGCGCGGTCGATCCGGACAACGGCTTCGCGATGAAGTACGAAGTCATCGAACGCAACGAGAAACACGTCGACGCGATCGCCAAGGCGGCCAAGACGGCCGACGACATCTACCTCGCGACCGACTTGGATCGCGAAGGCGAGGCGATCTCCTGGCACATCAGCGAGATCCTCAAGGAGCGCGGCCTGACCGAAGGCAAGCGCATGCACCGGGTGGTGTTCTCCGAGATCACGCCCAAGGCGATCAAGGCGGCGGTGGCCGCGCCGCGCGACCTTTCGTACGACATGGTCGACGCCCAGCAGGCGCGGCGCGCGCTGGACTACCTGGTCGGTTTCAACCTCTCGCCGGTGCTGTGGCGCAAGGTGCAGCGCGGCCTTTCCGCCGGCCGCGTGCAGAGTCCGGCGCTGCGCATGATCGTCGAGCGCGAGGAGGAGATCGAAGCCTTCATCGCCCGCGAATACTGGAGTGTCGAGGCGAAACTCAAGCACGCCGACGGCGACTTCGGCGCGCGCCTGACCCGACTCAACGGAAAGAAGTTCGAGCAGTTCGACCTCACCAACGAGGCCGATGCAATGGCCGCGCGCGGCGCGCTCAAGGATGCCGCGAGCGGTCGTCTGACCGTCAGCGAGGTGACCTCCAAGGAGCGCAAGCGCCGCCCGGCGCCCCCGTTCACTACCTCCACACTGCAGCAGGAAGCCGCGCGCAAGCTCGGCTTCTCCACCAGTCGCACGATGAAGGTCGCCCAGGGCCTGTACGAGGGCGTCGGCCTCGGCAGCGAGGGCAACGTCGGCCTGATCACCTACATGCGTACCGACTCCACGGCGCTCTCCAACGAGGCGACCGACGAGCTGCGCGCGCTGATCGCCCGCGACTTCGGCAACGGTGCCTTGCCCGACGGCGTACAGGTCTACCGCACCAAGTCCAAGAACGCCCAGGAGGCGCACGAGGCGATCCGCCCGACCTCCGCGATGCGCACGCCGCGCCAGGTCGCCGCGTTCCTCAACGACGAGCAGCGCAAGCTTTACGAGCTGATCTGGAAGCGCACCGTCGCCTGCCAGATGATCCATGCGACGCTCAATACCGTATCGGTGGATTTCGATCTGCCCCACGCCGCCGGCGGTCCTGCCGCGTTCCGCGCCACCGGCACCACCGTGGTCGACCCGGGCTTCCTGGCGGTGTACGAGGAAGGTCGCGACCAGAAGAGCGCCGAGGACGATGACGAAGCCCGCCGCCTGCCGCGTCTGGCGAAGGGCGAGCAGGTCGCGCTTTCGGACATCCTGGCCGACCAGCACTTTACCGAGCCGCCGCCGCGCTATTCCGAAGCGAGCCTGGTCAAGGCGCTGGAGGAATACGGCATCGGTCGCCCGTCGACCTACGCGAGCATCATCCAGGTGCTGCAGAACCGCGAATACGTGTTCCTGGAGAACCGCCGCTTCAAGCCGACCGACGTCGGTCGCGCGGTGGGCAAGTTCCTCACCCAGCACTTCAACCAGTACGTCGACTACGACTTCACCGCCAAGCTAGAGGACGAGCTGGACGCGGTCAGCCGCGGCGAGGAAGCGTGGGTGCCGCTGATGGAACGTTTCTGGCAGCCGTTCAAGACCCAGGTCGAGGAAAAGACCGAGTCGGTCGATCGCAGCGAAGCCACCGGCGCACGCGAGCTGGGCATCGATCCGAAGAGCGGCAAACCGGTTTCCGTGCGCCTGGGCCGTTACGGGCCGTATGCGCAGATCGGCGACAAGGACACCGACGAAAAGCTGCAGTTCGCGAGCCTGCGTCCCGGCCAGAGCATGCACACCATCACCCTCGAAGAGGCGATGGAGCTGTTCAAGCTGCCGCGCCAGCTCGGCCAATCGGCGAGCGGCGAAGAAGTGAGCGTCGGCATCGGCCGCTTCGGCCCGTTCGTCAAGCAGGGCAGCACCTACGCGTCGCTGAAGGCGGAAGACGATCCGTACACGATCGAGTTGCCGCGCGCGCTGCAGATCGTGCGCGAGAAGCTGGAGATGCTCGCCAACCGCGTGATCACCGACTTCGGCAATGGCGTCCAAGTGCTCAACGGCCGCTACGGCGCGTACATCACCGACGGCGAAAAGAACGCGCGCATCCCCAAGGACACCGAGCCGAAGGACCTGACCGAGGCGCAGTGCCTGGAGCTGCTGGCCGCCGCGCCTGTCAAGAAGGGCCGGTTCGCGCGCAAGAGCGCCACCAAGCAGGCGGCTGCGAAGAAGGCACCCGCTGCGAAGAAGGCCGCGCCGAAAAAGGCGGCCGCCAAGAAGGCTCCGGCGAAGAAGACCGCTGCCAAGAAGGCACCCGCCAGGAAGACGGCAAAGAAGGCCACCACTAAAAAGGCGGCCGCGAAAAAAACCACCGACGCCTGACCATGACGGCGTGCTTCACTCTTGCCGAATGCGACGCCGCCGCCGCGCTGATGCGGCGCGGCGGCGTCCTGGCCTACCCGACCGAGGCGGTCTATGGCCTGGGCTGCGATCCGCGCGACCAGGATGCCTTCGAACGGTTGTTCGCGCTCAAGCAGCGACCGCCCACCCAGGGCGTGTTGCTGATCGCCGCCGACTTCAGCCAGGTCGAGCGCTACATCGACCTGGCCCGGGTGCCGGCCGAGGTACGGGCGCAGGTGGAGGCGAGCTGGCCCGGACCGAACACGTGGATCTTCCCCCGCACCGCGGAAGTGCCGGCCTGGGTCGCGGGCGCGCATGCCGGCATCGCGCTGCGCGTCACCGCCCATGCACCGGCCGCCGCGTTGTGCCGCGCCTGGGGCGGCGCGCTGGTATCGACCAGCGCCAATCCACATGGCTCGCCGCCCGCGCGTAGCGCGCAGCAGGTGCTCGATTACTTCGGCGATGCGCTCGACGGCGTGCTCGATGCCCCGCTCGGCGGCCAGGAACGTCCCACGGTGATCCGCGATGCCCTTACCGGCGCTATCATCCGGGCCTGAGCGTCCAGGGGGCGCCTCGGGGTCGATGGAAACCCCGCGGCGGGACAGCAACACACGCGCGCTTCACGCCGGCTTGCAACGGCCGGTCGCCATGCTGTGTGTGTCTGGCGCATGGCGAACTGGGAGATAAGCGGCTTGGCCATCGTTTACGACACGTTCCAGCGCGAGGCGCCGCATCGCCTGGCACTGCTGCACGCGGACACGCCTGCGCGCGTGCTTGCATGGCGCGACGGCGCGCCGGTCAGCGCCGCGCAGTTTCTGGCCCACGTGCGCCAGGTCGCCGCCACGCTGCCGGGCGCCGGCGCGGCGGTGAACCTGTGCGAGGACCGCTACGCCTTCCTGGTCGCCTTCTGCGCCATCGTGCTGCGCGGCCAGACCAACCTGCTGCCTTCCTCGCGCGCCCCGCAGGCGGTCGACGAGGTGATGGCTGCGCATCCAGGTTGCTACGCGCTGGGCGAGCAGGCGCTCGACCCGGCGCCGGTCGGCTACCACCGGCTACCGGTGTTGTCGGCCCCGCCGCTGGAGGAAGAGGTCGAAAGCTGGCCGCAGATCCCGGCGGACCAGGTGGTGGCGATCGGCTACACCTCCGGCTCCACCGGCGTGCCCAGCGCCAACCTCAAGACCTGGCGAAGCTTCCACGCCAGCAACGCGGGTAACCTGTCGATGTTGCGCGCGGCGGTCGGCGACGGCTTCGGGGTGATCGCCACGGTGCCGCCGCAGCACATGTACGGCATGGAGATGAGCGTGGTGCTGCCGCTGCTGGGCGGCATCGGCGTGCACGCGGGACGGCCGTTCTTTCCCGCCGACGTCGCCGCCGCGCTCGCCGAAGTGCCCGAACCGCGCGTGCTTGTGACTACCCCGGTGCACCTGCGTGCACTGGTGGACTCGGGCATAGCGCTGCCACCGCTGTCGGCGATGGTATCGGCCACCGCGCCGATGCCGACCGAGCTGGCGCAGGCGGCCGAGGAGCGCTTCGGCGCACCGCTGCTGGAAGTGTTCGGTTCCACGGAAACCTGCGTGTTCGCCAGCCGCCGGACGACCTGCGAGGCGGACTGGGCGCTGTATCCGGACGTCCATCTTCATCCGCAGCCGGACGGCACCCAGGTGGACGCGCCGCAGCTGGACGCGCCGCGGCTGCTGGCCGACATCGTCAGCCTGTCGGCGGACGGTCGTGCCTTCCGCCTGCGCGGGCGCCAGGCCGACATGCTGGAAATCGCCGGCAAGCGCGCCTCGCTGGGCGACCTCACCCGACGCCTGCTGGCGATCCCGGGCGTCGAGGACGGCGTGGTGTTCCAGCTCGACGGCGGCGATGCGCTTGGCGTGCACCGCATCGCCGCATTGGCGGTGGCGCCGGGACTGGATGAACACACGATCCTCGACATCCTGCGTCGCGCGATCGACCCGGTGTTCCTGCCGCGGCCGCTGTTGAAGGTCGCCGCCCTGCCGCGCAACGAGACCGGCAAGCTGCCGCGTGCGGCACTGCTGGAGCTGCTCGCCCGCCACCACACGCATCCGTAGGGTAGGGCTTCAGCCCACCATCCTGCATCAGGGCGATAGGCCGAAGCCCGCCGCCGCGTTCCAAAGCACTGCGCCGGCACCGCTACAATGCGCGCCTGCGCCGCGGGGCGCGCGACTCAGCTTCGGGAGAGCGCATGAAGGTTCTGGTGATCGGCAGTGGCGGGCGCGAGCACGCACTGGCGTGGAAGCTCAAGCAGTCGCCGCGGGTAAGCGAGGTGATCGTCGCTCCCGGCAATGCCGGCACCGCGCGCGAGCGTGGCGTGCGCAACGCCGACGTGGCAATGAACGACCTCGACGGCCTGCTCAAGCTGGCCAAGGCCGAGAAAGTCGAGCTCACGGTGGTCGGTCCCGAGGTACCGCTGGTCGCCGGCGTGGTCGACCGCTTCCGTGCCGCCGGCCTGCGCATCTTCGGACCGCGCGCAGTCGCTGCCCAGCTGGAAGGCTCCAAGGCCTTCGCCAAGGATTTCCTGCTCCGCCACAACATCCCGACCGCACGCTACGCGGTGTTCAACGAACTCGGCGCCGCGCTCGCCTACGTGCGCCAGCAGGGTGCGCCGATCGTGATCAAGGCCGACGGTCTGGCCGCCGGCAAGGGCGTTGTCGTGGCGCTGACGCTCGCCGACGCCGAACAGGCGCTGCACGACATGCTCGGCGGTCACGTCTTCGGCAATGCTTCCGCGCGCGTCGTGATCGAGGAATTCCTCGACGGCGAGGAAGCGAGCTACATCGTGATGAGCGACGGCAGCCACGCGCTGCCGATGGCCTCCAGCCAGGACCACAAGCGCCGCGACGAGGGCGACCTCGGTCCGAACACCGGCGGCATGGGCGCCTACTCGCCCGCGCCGGTGGTCGACGCTGCGGTCGAGCAGCGCATCCTCAAGGAAGTGATCGAGCCGACCCTGCGCGGCATGGCCGCCGAAGGCGCCCCGTTCATCGGCTTCCTTTACGCGGGCCTGATGATCGACAAATCCGGCGCGCCCAAGGTGATCGAATTCAACGTGCGCTTCGGCGATCCGGAAACCCAGCCGATCATGCTGCGGCTGAAGTCGGACCTGATCGAGCTGATCGAGGCCGCGCTGGACGGCGAGCTTCACCACACCCGCGCGCAGTGGGACAGCCGCCCCTCGATCGGCGTGGTGGTGGCCGCCGAGGGCTATCCGGGCCGCGTGCGCAGTGGCGACCCGATCGGCGGACTGGATGGCGCCTTCGATCCCACGGTGAAGGTGTTCCATGCCGGTACGAAACTCGACGAGCAGGGCCGCGCCGCCACCGCCGGGGGGCGCGTGCTGACCGTCTGCGCGTTGGGCAGTAATCTTGCCGCCGCGCGTGAGCATGCCTACGAGGCGGTTTCCAAGATCCATTTCAACGGCGCGTTCTGCCGGCGCGACATCGCGCACCGGGCGCTTCGGTGCGGGAACTGAAAGGCGGTGGCCGTGCGTCGCGGCCGCGCGCTGGCCATCGCCGGCTCGGTCCTGGGACTAATCCATGCGCTGGTAGCGGTCGGCGGCATGCTCCTGCTGTCGCCGCGCGTGCCCTATGCCGATCCCTGGCGCTTCTATGCGCACTTGCTGGCGACGCCCTGGCCGGGCAACGTGCTGACGGTCGACAACGGCCATCCGGAAGTCCTGCCGAACGTGCTGCGCTTGTTCGAACTTCAGGTGCTCGGCGGCGGCCAGTGGTTGCAGATCCTTGTCGGCATGCTGTTGTTGGCCGGATGTTGCCTGCTATGGATGCGTGCCGCTCCCGGCCCCGCCGAGCGGCCCGAAGCGGCGGTGCGCGAGGGCTGGCTGCTCTGTGGCGCGCTCATGCTGTTGTGGTTCGGCAACGGCCGCACGCTGGCGCACGCCAACGAATCGGTGCATGCATACCTGGTCGTGGCCTGCCTCTTCGGCGGCGTGCTGCTTATCGCCCGTGCCGGTGCGACACGGTTGGCGCTGGCGTTGGCGCTCGGGCTGGTCGCCACGCTTTCCTTCGGCACCGGCGCGGCAGTCTTCGGCGCCCTGCTAATCGCGTTGTGCCTGCGTGGCGCCCGCTGGCAGGAACTGCTGGCCTGGCTGGGGGCGACGTCGCTCGCGCTGGCCTGCTATTTCGCGCTGCCGCGCACCGGTGGCGACATGCCTGCGTTGGCGATCGAGCCGGGTTGGCAGGCGAGCGTCCTGCTGCGCTGGCTGGCCGCGCCCTACCTCTATGCAATGGGCCCGTTTGCCGACGCTTCCCTGCAGGACAAGTTGCCCGCGCTTGCGCGGATGGTATCGGCGCCGTTCGCGCAGCTGTCCTTGCAGTGGTTTGGCGACGCCCGGCAGGCTGTCTGGCCGGAACTGGGCCTCGGGCTGGCGGGCATGCTCGCGCTGGGCGTGATGAGCCTGCGCGCCTGGCGCCGGCCGTGCGCCTGGCCGCGGCAGGAGCTGCTCGCGCTGGCGACGAGCTGGTTCGCGGTCGGCTGCGGACTGCTGGTGGCGATCGCCCGCGCCAGCTACTTCCGGCAATACCCCACGCAGATCTACTCGAGCCGTTACCTTGCGTGGTCGTCGCTATTCTGGGGCGGCCTGCTGGCCGTGATCGTCCTGCGCCTGGCAGCGCGCGGGAACCGTCGCGCGGCGTGGGCGCTGCCGTTCCTGGCGGGCCTATTCCTGTTGCCCAGTACCTGCTGGATGGTATTGCCGGCGAGGCACGCCCAGGCGATCGCCAATCGCGATGCATTGGGCGTCATCAACGGCGTGCTCGATCGCGACGCCGACCACGGCGAGAACGTGCTGGACGAAATGGTCGCCGCGCGGCTCGTGCTCGCGCAGCGGCATACGGCGGTGTTCGCCTCGCGGCCGGCCCGCCTGCTCGGCACGCGGGCGCCTGCGCGAGCCATGGCCCTGCCGGTGCGCGACCTGCAACTGGCGAGGGTCGACAACGCGTTTCCCTGGCCTGGAGTCGACGTCCGCTTCGACTATGCGGCCGCGGCAAGCCCGACTCTGTTGCTGGTGGACCGCAGCGACGAGGTGGTTGGTCTCGCCATGCCGGCCGGTAGCACGGGAGCCTGGCTCGGCTCGGCCCGTGGCACGGCCGGATCCCTGTCCGGATTGCGGGTAATGGCGCCTTGGTAAGACTCGCCGCACGGCATTGCCGTGCGGCGGGTCCCGATCAGGCGGCTGCGCGGCCCGGCGCGCCGGGTTCGGCGCTGCGCGCCGTGCCCGGACGCACCACCATGTAGAGCATCAGCAGCATGCCCAGTAGCACGCCGATCGAGCCGATGCCCAGCAATGGTCCCAGCGTCGCCTCGGTCGCCTTGCCGCCGTAAAGCAGGAAAAGGCCGACCAGCAGCACGGCCGCCGCGGCCTGGTGCAGCACGAACTGGGTCATGGCGAGGGCGCGTCGAGGGATGTCCAGCCACAGCCGGTGGATGATGCCGTAGACCAGCGAAACCACGAAGCCGACCATCAACACATGGGCGTGCGTCACCAGTTGCCCGTGGTTGTGCGATGCGGCCATGTAGATGCCCAAGGCCATGCCGATCGCGGCATAGCACAACGCCCACACCAGATATCTCCGGCTCATGTCCATCATGTTTTCCCCTCTCGAAACGCAGGCGCCAGGTAGGCGGGCGCCGTGAGCGCCGCGGAAGGTTTCGCTGTGATGCAATGGCAACGAGTCCGCCCCCCGGCGGCACCTTCCGTCGCCGACGGTATGCCCATTGGCGCGCCCCCGCAACGATGTGTCCATGACAGCGGGCGGAGAGCGGCTTTCACGCTAGGCTAGCGCCAGCCCCCAGCCCAGGACCCGCATGAGCCAGTTCGCCCTGCTCGGCCAGCGCCGATTCGCCCCGTTCTTCTGGACCCAGGCGCTGGGCGCGTTCAACGACAACGCCTTCCGCAATGCGCTGGTGATGCTGGTGGCGACCCAGATGGCTCTGGACGACCGGAGCGTGTCGCTTTACGCCAACCTGGCGCCGGCTTTGTTCATCCTGCCGTTTTTCCTGTTCTCGGCGACCGCGGGCCAGCTGGCGGAAAAGTACGAGAAAACGCGCATCATCCGCGCGGTGAAGCTGTTCGAGATCGCCGCCATGGTGCTGGCGGCGATCGGCTTCCACACGCACGACACCACGCTGTTGCTGGTGGTGCTGTTCCTGATGGGACTGCACTCGACCACCTTCGGGCCGATCAAGTACGCGATCCTGCCCCAAGCGCTCGAGGCCGGGGAACTGGTCGGCGGCAACGGACTGGTCGAGATGGGCACGCAGCTGGCGATGCTGGTCGGCATGATCGCCGGCAACTCGCTGATGCTGGTGGCCGGCATCGGGCCCTGGCTGGCATCGGCCGCGACCATCGCGGTCGCGGTGGCGGGCTACCTGGCCAGTCGGCGCATTCCGCTGGCACCGGCCACGGCCCCGGGGCTCAAGTTCAACTGGAATCCATTCAGCGAAACCGCACGCGTGCTCGGCATCGTGCGACGCGACCGCGCGGTGTTCAACGCGGTGCTGGGCATCTCCTGGTTCTGGTTCTTCGGCACGGTGCTGATCGCGCAAGTTCCCAATTACACGCGCGAGACGCTGGGCGGCGATGGCTCGGTCATCACGCTGGTGCTGACCCTGTTCTCGATCGGCACCGGCGTGGGAGCGCTGTTGTGCGAGCGCATGTCCGGCAAGCGCGTCGAGATCGGCCTCGTGCCGCTAGGTGCATTCGGACTGACCGTGTTCGGCGTGGACCTGTACTTCGCGCGGCACGGCGTGGCGCTGGCGCAAGGGCTCGACTGGCTGGCTTTCCTGCGCGGCGCGGGCAGCTGGCGGGTGGCGCTGGACCTCACCCTGATCGGTGTGTTTGCCGGCTTCTACGTGGTGCCGCTGTTCGCTTTCGTACAGGCGCGAGCGCCGCGCGAGCAGCTCTCGCGCGTGATCGCGGGCAACAACATCGTCAACGCACTGCTGATCGTGCTGGCGGCGGGTTTCGGGCTGGGCCTGGGTGCGCTGGGCTTCGATGCGGTGGAGACGTTCCTTGCCGCGGCGCTGCTCAACGTGCTTGTGGCGGCTTACATCTTCACGCTGGTGCCCGAGTTCCCGATGCGCTTCGTTACCTGGGTGCTGGTGAACACGCTCTACCGCGTCCGCGTGGAAGGCGCACGCCACGTACCGGAGGAAGGCCCGGCGCTGCTGGTGTGCAACCACGTCAGCTTCATGGACCCGCTGCTGCTGATGGCCAATCTGCGCCGCCCCACGCGCTTCGTCATGTACTACCGGATCTTCAACATCCCGCTGCTGCGGTTCGTGTTCCGCACTGCCAAGGCGATTCCGATCGCCGGCCAGAAGGAGGACCCGGCGGTGCTGGCGGCGGCCTACGAGGCGATCGACCAGGCGCTCGCCGCCGGCGAGGTGGTGTGCATCTTCCCCGAAGGCGGGCTCACCGGTGATGGCGAGATCGGACCGTTCCGGCCGGGCGTGTTGCGCATCCTGGAACGGCGGCAGGTGCCGGTGGTGCCGATGGCGCTGCGCGGATTGTGGGGAAGCGTGTGGAGCCGGCGCGACACGCGGCTGGGACGCGCACGCCTGCCACGGCGATTCCGCGCGCGGATCGAACTGGTGATCGATGCGCCGGTGGCGCCGGAACGACTGCGGCTGGATGCACTGGAAGCGCGCGTGCGCGAACTGCGCGGCACGCTGGCGTAGGTGCACTTGTAAGGCGGCTTCAGTCCGCCACGCGGTCGCGGGGAGGGTGGGCTGGAACCCACCGGTAAGGCCGCCTGGGTCAGGTCAGCCAGCCGCCCAGCACGATCAGCGCGACCACGCTCAACCACGCCAGCAACGCCCGCAGGAACGCGCTGCGCATGCGCGCCAGTTCCAGCAGCGGGTCGGTGCGCTCCTCGACATAACCGTCGCCGGCTTCGATTTCCACCTCGATGTCGGCGCAGGCCGCGGCCGCCAGGAAATCGGGGCCGTCGGTGTACCAGCTGGTGGGCGCCGCATGCAGGCGCCAGCGATGCCAGGCGGCCATGACCGCATCCCAATGGCCGACCAGCGCCAAGGTGAAGACCAGCAACTGCGCGGGCAGCCAGTCCAGCGCGTTGGCGACGTAGTGCGCGTGGCGGCGGCTGGCTGCGTCCAGCGCCAACGTGTCGTCGCGGCCCAGCGCCTGCGCCAGCCGGTAAAGCAGCGCACCGGCTGGCCCCAGTACGAAGAACCAGAACAACACCCCGAAGCGCCGGCGCAGCGCAGCGAGCGCCACGGCTTTGCCCAGTGCGTGCGCACTCCAGGCGACCTGCCCGCCCGGTTCGGCCAGGCGCTGCGCGGCGGTCTGGCGAGCGACCGGATCGGGGGCGTGCAGGATCGCTTCCAGATCCGCCTCGAAGGGGTGCGGACCGAGGCCGTAGAGCAAAACCACGACCGCGAAGGCCAGCTGCAGGAAGCCGCCGAGCGGCAGCTGGCCGAACAGTTCGGCCAGCAGCAGGCAGAGCACGGCCGGCACCACCAGTGTCAGCAGCACGCGTCCGCGTCCGGCGGTGTCGTCCAATTGCCGCACCCAACCTCGGAACACGCCATCGCCCCGCCATTGCGCCAGCTGCGGCAGCAGATGCAAAAGGCCGAGGGCGATAAGGGCGGCGAGCAGGCTGAGGGCCATCGGAAAACTCCTTGGATGCCGCCATTCTAGGGCAAGCGTTGCGGCGCACCCGTGCGCGACCGCCATGCACGGCCCGCCCCCAGGTACGGGCCTACGGGGTATCGGCCGTGAGCGCGTCGAGCTCGAGCCCTGCGCGTTCGCGCAACCAGTGCGCCAGCAGCTGGTAAGACACCGACAGCCGCGTCGGCGTGGCGAAGCTGCCATCGGCCAGGCCATCGACGATTTGCGCGGGTGTGAACCAGCGCGCTTCCTCCAACTCGCCGTCGCGCAGGTTGATCGCGGGGTCCACGGCGCTGGCAATGAAGCCGATCATCAGCGAGGCCGGCAACGGCCAGGGTTGCGAGGAGTGATAATGCACCGCGCCCACGCGCACGCCGGCCTCTTCGGCTACTTCGCGGCGCACGGCGTCTTCGAGCGATTCGCCCGGTTCGACGAAGCCGGCCAGCGCCGACCAGCGGCCCTTCGGCCAGCTTGCCTGGCGGCCGAGCAGGCAGGCACCGTCGTGCTCGACGATAGTGATGATCGCCGCGTCGGTGCGGGGGAAATGGAGGCGTCCGCACGTCGCGCTGGTGCACTGCATGCGGTGGCCCGCAGCGACCCGCACGAGCGGCGCGCCACAGCTGCTGCAGAAGCGCGTCTCGCGTTGCCAATGCGCCAGGCCCTTGGCGTAGGCGAACAGTCCCGCCTCGGCGGCGGACAGGCGCAGGCCCGCTTCGCGCAGCCCGATGCGCCGCGCGGCCAGGCGTTCTTCCAGCGAATCCAGCGATTGGCTCTCGTCCAGCGCGAGCAGGAAATGCGGGCAGCCCTCCGCGATGCCAAGCAGGCTGGCCGGCACATCGGCGAACAGCTCACGACGCTCGGCGTCGCTCAACCAGCGCAGACCCTCGGCTTCGCGTAGCAGGAAACTTTCGCCCGAAGGGTCGAGCAGGAGGTAGCGCACCTCGCCACAAGCGGCTTGTTCGAGCAGCCACGCGTCGTGGTCGCGGCGCTCGGCCATGCGGTCGAGCACCAGGCTAAGGCCGGCGAAGATGTTGGTGACGGCAGCGGCCATCGAGGGCTCAGGTCGAAAACGAGGAGCCGCAGCCGCAGGTGGTCTTGGCGTTGGGGTTGCGGATGACGAACTGGGCGCCAGAGAGACTCTCCGCGTAGTCGATCTCCGCACCGGCGAGGTACTGCAGCGACAGCGGATCGACCAGCAGGGTGACGCCTTCGCGATCGAGCGCGAAATCGTCCTCGGCCTGGGCCTCGTCAAAGGTGAACCCGTACTGGAAGCCCGAGCAGCCGCCGCCGCTGATGTACACGCGCAGCTTCAGCGCCGGGTTGCCCTCCTCGACGATCAGTTCGTGCACCTTGCGTGCGGCGGCCTCGGTGAAGACCAGCGGCGCGTTGGCCTGGCGGTAATCGGGAATCGAAACGAGTGTTTCCATGCGGCGAATGTGCGGTTGCGAAGGCGCGATCTCAAGGATAGCGCCTACCGGACGCCAGAAGTCTGGCCACGGAGTACGCCCGGCCCTGCCTGGTGCTGTGAGTTCGCCCCAACGGGAGGCACTGCTTCTGTACGGCTACCGCCATCAGGCCGGCACGGCCTCGTCGAGTTCGGCATCCGGCTGAGGCGGCGACGGCAGTTCGCGTGCTACCGCTTCCACGCGATGGCTCATGCGCCCGTTCACTTGCGCGCCGCCAGCCATCTCCAGCGTGCGGTAGTGCACGTCGCCGGTGATGCGCGCCAGAGGCGCCAGCTCCAGCCGCTCGCCGGCGTGGATGTCGCCCTGCACGGCGCCGTTGACGATCACGTGCGGTACGTGGACGTCGCCCTGCACCTGGCCATACTCGCTCACGGTGAACACGGCGTCCTCGCCGTCGGCCAGCACGGTGCCCTCGATGCGGCCATCCAGGTGCAGCGCGCCGCTGAAGCGCAGGTCGCCGCGGATCACCGTGCCGCGGGCGATCAGGCTGGTGTCGTTGCTACCGTCGGCACGGTCGGTGCGGCGTCGGTTGAACATGGTCAGTTTCCCCCTTCGATCGTAGTGAGGTTGCCCGACAGCGCGTCGCTCCACGCCACGGCGCGGTCGACGGCGTCGCCATCCTCGGGTTTGACACGGATGCGCAGCCGCGTCGGCTTGAAATCGACCGGCAACATGAACGTGGCATGCAGCTGCTGGAAATAGCGGAAGCGGAAGGGTAGGCCCTCCTGTTGCGCGGCATCGCCCAGTTGCGACCAGTCCAGCGCCACTACCTTGTCACCGCGCACGCCTTCCACGCTGAGCGTGACGGTGCCGCTGACGTCGCTGCCGCGTTTGGCGTTCTGGGTGAGGCTGAGCGCGAGGTTCCAGGCATGCGAGCCGTTCACCGGGCGCAATTGCACTTCCTGCACCTTGAGCCCTTCACGCTGCGCGTTGCCGCCGACCAGGCGCGAGTAGAAGCCCAGGTCCGCGCGCAGGCCATTGATCTCCTCGTCGCGTTCGGTGAGCGTGCCGCGCAAGGACTGGGTCGCGATGTCGGTGACCTGTTGCGCGCGCGTGAGATTGGCGATCTGCTGCTTGAGCTGTTCGTTCTGCGCGGACAGTAGCTTCGCTTCGCGATGATCGATCGCGGCCGGCGTGGTGCGCCAGGCCAGCACGCCGACCACGGTTCCGGTCAACAGCAGGCTGGCCAGCCAGGCCGCACCCAGCCACAGCCGACGGCGGCGCTGGCTGGCTTCATCGTGCGGACGCACGACGAAGCGCGGAGGCGGGCGTGAAGCCATGTAAATATCCGGAACTGCTGGGGTGACCGGTATAGCGGCAGCGTGACGAAAGCGTCAAGGAACGGCCGCACGGTTTGCACACCAAATGGGCGTCGCCCACCGCAAGCCGCCGTGTCAGCCGTGGTGGAAGAAGCCCACCACAAGGCGATTTCAACCCATCTTGCTCTGCAGGTAACGCTCGGCGCCGATGTCCTTGACCAGGTTGAGCTGGGTCTCGAGCCAGTCGATGTGCTCTTCCTCGTCGTGCAGGATGTTCTTGAACAGGTCGCGGCTGACGTAGTCGGCGATGCCTTCGCTGTGCGCGATCGCGGCGCGCAGGTCGATCGCGGCGGCCAGCTCCAGGTCGAGATCGCCCTGGATGCATTCGAGGACGTTTTCGCCGATGCGCAGCTTGCCCAGGTGCTGCAGGTTCGGCAGTCCGTCGAGGAACAGGATGCGCTCGATCAGGTGATCGGCGTGCTTCATCTCCTCGATCGACTCCTTGTATTCGTGCTCGGCCAGCTCGCCGTAGCCCCAGTCCTTGAACATGCGGTAATGCAGGAAGTACTGGTTGATGGCGGTCAGTTCGTTGTAGAGCACCTTGTTGAGGTACTCGATGACCTTGGCGTCGCCTTTCATGGGGTGAGTCTCCAGTCTGTCCGACCGGCGACTATACGGGCTTGCCCGTGGCGGGGGAGAAACGCGAATGGTTGCGGTTTGGGGCCCGCGCCCGTCAGGCGGTGACCAGCGGCAGTGGGAACGCCACCTGCGCCAGGGCAGTCTCGAGCGTGGCGCGTGCCTCGGGCTCGCAGCAGCCACAGCAGTCGGAGCAGCCGGTACGCGCCTGTAGCTCGGAGAAGGTGCGCACGCCGTCGGCGACGGCGCGGCGGATATCGCCGTCGGTCACGGCGTTGCAGAGGCAGATGTACATGCCGCGCATTCCAGCGCGAATGCGAATGATTGTCAACTAGGTTTCCGCACTCTTGTTCAGGCGACCGCGCGGTCGCCTGGACGGGTGCCCTCGGGCGCGCGCGGCAGGGCGCCGAGCTGGACGCTCAGCAGCTCCTCCACCAGCGGCGCGAAGTGGCGAAGCGCGCGTTCGTACACCTGGCGCTTGAAATTGACCACGTGCACGGCCGGATACCAGAAGTCGACCCAGCGCCAGATATCGAACTCCGGCTTGTCGCAGGCGTCCAGCTTGAGTGCCTCCTCGCCGCCGACCAGGCGCAGCAGAAACCACACCTGCTTCTGGCCGATGCAGGTGGGTCGCTGATGGTGGCGCACATAGCGGTTGGGCAGGCGATATCGCAGCCAGCCGCGGGTGCTGGCGATGACTTGAACATGTTCCGGCGCGAGCCCCGTCTCTTCGGCCAGTTCGCGGTACATGGCCTCGAGCGGGGTTTCGTCGCTGCGCATGCCGCCCTGCGGGAACTGCCAGCCATCGTGGCTGACGCGGCGGGCCCAGAACAGCTGGCCGTCGCCGTTGAGCAGCACGATGCCTACGTTGGGGCGATAGCCATCCGCGTCGATCATGTCGCCTCCTCAAGCCCGCGTGCCACGGATGCAGCGGCCCTGGACCTCGAATCCAACCATAGCGCGCGTGACGTGGGAAAGCGAAGAGGCTTGAACCGGCCGGATGCGCCGATTACACTGCCGGGCTCCGTTGGCGCCTCGCGCCGGCGATGCCCCATGGCTATGTAGCTCAGCCGGTTAGAGCACAGCACTCATAATGCTGGGGTCGGTGGTTCGAGTCCACCCATAGCCACCACGCGCCCGCGGCGCCGTGTCTTTCCCACCGCCTCCCCTTTGCGTCGTCGCCTTGGCCTGGCCCCGGGGCGACATACAATGGCTCGCTATGCACATCCATAAAATGTTCCAGATCGAGGCGGCACACCGGTTGCCCAACGTGCCGGCCGGGCACAAGTGCGCGCGACTGCACGGGCATTCGTTCCGCATCGAGATCCACGTCGAAGGCGAGCCGGACCTGGCCATGGGCTGGGTGATGGACTTCGCCGACGTCAAGGCGGCTTTCGCGCCGCTGTTCGAGCAGCTGGATCACCACTATCTCAACGAGATCGAAGGGTTGGAGAACCCGACCAGCGAGATGCTTGCGCGCTGGATCTTCCGTCGCCTGGAGTCCCGCCTGACGGGGCTGGACCGGGTGGTGGTGCACGAAACCTGCACGTCGGGTGCGAGCTGCAGCCGGGATAGCTTCTGATGCGTTGCGGAAGCTTCTCGCGTCCGGCCCTTTGGTGGCGTCCGTTGCTTGATGTTGCAATGCACAAAAACCTTTGCTAGGCTTGTTTCACTCCCAAGACTCCCGCGAGGGGCAAGCCATGACCAAGCCGTTCGATTCCCAGATGTTTGCCTACGCCCGTCAGTTCGCCGACAACGCATTCAAGGCGCAGGCGCTGGTCTTCAAGGGGCTGGAACAAACCGTCGGACTCCAGTTGGCCGCGCTGGAACAGCATTCCCACGCCGCCGCCGATTTCCTGCTCACCGCTGGCGAGGCGCGTGACCCCGAGGCCCTGCGCGGCTTGTGGGACAAGGGCGTGGCGCTGAGCCGTGCCCAGGCCGAACAGGGCGTGGCGCTGAGCCAGAACCTGGTGGCCGTGGGTCGCCAGACGGTCGAATCGCTCGGCGCGATGGTGCAGCCGCTCACGGCCGCCAACGACGCGGTCGCCGCGAATGCCGCTGCTGGCCGTAAGGCGGCAGCCAGGTAAGGGCTTCTGCCCGCGTCCCATCCTCCCCGCCGGGACGCACTTCGAGGGTCGGACTTTGGTCCGACCATTTTTTATGGGGACTCGATGCAAGAACTTGCGCCACCTCTCAAGGTGAACACGAGCGCCCGCACGACAAGATGTCGCAGCCGCTGCGGCTTGTCCGTCCAAACGCCCGGCTGATATACTTTTGCGGATTGGATCGTGGCCCGCAGCTGCAAGGGTGACGCCTGGTGCGAAGCCGCGCGGGAACACACGTGCTCAACAGTCTTGCCTCCGGACGCCGTCTGGCCCTGCGCATCGTGATGTGGCAGGTCGCCGCGGCAGCGCTGGTCGGCCTCGTCTTCCTGATGCAGGGGCGCCGCGAAGCCTTGGCGGCTCTTGCAGGCGCCCTTGTGGTGGCGCTGGGCAACGCGCTGCTTGGCGCGCGGGCCTTCGCCGGGATGCACGGGGCTGGCATGGCACTGGGCCGGCTGCTGGTGGGCATGATCCTCAAGTGGATTGCGGTCATCGGAGGGATGGGCGTGATCCTGATCAAACTGAAGTTGCCGCCGCTGGCTGCCATTACGGGGCTGGCGGCTGCTTACGCGGTTCATCTGCTGGCGTTTCGATTCAAGGGTTGACACATGGCAAGCGAGCCGCAGGGCGGTCTTACCGAATACATCTCCCACCACCTCAAGCACCTGACTCCGCATACGAGTCCGGAAGGCTTCTGGGCGGTGCACGTCGATTCGGTCACTGTGTCGCTGGTGCTCGGCGTCCTGTTCTGCCTTTGGTTCTGGGCGAAGGCACGCAAGGCGACGGCCGGGGTGCCCGGCAAAGGTCAGGCGTTCGTCGAGATCGTGCTCGAGTTCGTCGACGGCCAGGTCAAGGACGTGTTCCACGGCGACCGCCGCGTGCTGGGCCCGCTCGCGTTGACCGTGTTCGTCTGGGTGTTCCTGATGAACGCGATGGATCTACTGCCGGTCGATCTGTTGCCCTGGATCACCGAGAAGTTCGGTATCGGCCACTTCCGTGCCGTGCCCACGGCCGACATCAACATGACGTTCGCGATGTCGTTGACCGTGCTGATCCTGATCATCTTCTACAGCTTCAAGGCCAAGGGCTTCAGCGGCTACATGCACGAGATGTTTACCGCGCCGTTCGGCAAACACCCGCTGCTGTGGATCCCCAATTTCGCGCTGAATCTGGTCGAGCTGCTCTCCAAGCCGGTGAGCCTGGCGATGCGACTGTTCGGCAACATGTACGCCGGCGAGCTCGTGTTCATGCTGATTGCCGGGCTGTTCACCGCCGGCAGCTGGGCGCTGTATGGCATGGGCATCATCGGCTACACCGTGTGGGGGATCTTCCACATCCTGATCATTTCGATCCAGGCCTTCATCTTCATGGTGCTGACCGTCGTGTACATCTCGATGGCTCACGACCACCACTGATCTGCAGTCCCGTCTTTCGAACAACGTCCAACCGAAACACATAAGCTTTTCTTTCTGAGGAGATCGTCGTGGAAGCTATCGTTCAAATCGCGCAAATCCAGGGTTTCACCGCCATCGCGCTGGGCCTGATCATCGGCCTGGGCGCCCTCGGCGCCTGTATCGGTATCGGCGTCATGGGTTCGAAGTTCCTGGAAGCCGCTGCCCGCCAGCCGGAGCTGGTGCCGCTGCTGCAGGGCCGCATGTTCCTGCTCGCCGGCCTGATCGACGCGGCGTTCCTGATCGGCGTGGCGCTGGCGATGTACTTCGCGGTGGCCAACCCGCTGCTGTCGGCCCTCACGGCGAAGTAAGCCCGAAGCGGCGCTTGCGCACCGCTCCCCTACGGGCGCCCGCGTCAGCGGCGCCCGTACCCGTATCACCCCGCATTTACAGGTAACGCAGCGATGGATTTCAACGCGACCTTGATCGGCGAAATGATCGCCTTCGCGATCCTGATCTGGTTCACGGTCCAGTTCATCTGGCCGCACATCAACAAGGCCATCGAAGAGCGCCAGCTCAAGATTGCCGAAGGCCTCGATGCCGCCGAGCGCGCCCGCGCCGAGTTGCGCGATGCCGACAGCAAGGTGGCCGCCGAGATCAAGGTGGCACGCCAGCAGGCGGCCGAGATCATCGATCGCGCCCAGCAGCAGGCCAATCAGATCCTCGATAAGGCCCGCGCCGATGCCATCGGCGAGATCAACCGCCTGAAGGCCAGCGCGCAGGACGACATCGCCTCGATGGCCCAGCGTGCCCGCGAGGAGCTGCGCGAGAAGGTCGGCGCGCTCGCCGTGCAGGGCGCCGCCAAGATCGTGCAGCGCGAGATCGATCCGGCCGCGCACAAGGCGCTGCTCGACCAGCTCGCCACCGAGATCTGACCATGGCCCAGGCAATCACGCTCGCCCGTCCGTATGCGCGCGCCGCCTTCGAGCTGGCGCACGAGGCCGGCACGCTCGGCGAATGGTCGCAGGCCTTCGGCTTCGCCGCGGCGGTCGCGAAGGACCCGCGCGTGGCCGCGCTCGTCGGCGATCCGCGTGTGCAGCCGATGCAGCTCGTGGCGCTCCATCTGCCGCAGGGCATGGCTGCCGACAACGCGTTCGCGCAGTTCCTCACGACGCTCGCCGAACAGCGCCGCCTGGCGCTGTTGCCGGAAGTGGCGGATCTGTACGAGGAGCACAAGCGTGAGGCCGGCTCCCAGCTGAAGGTCAAGGTGACCAGCGCGATGGCGCTGGATGCCACGCAGGCCGAGCAGCTGAAGGCGTCGCTCAAGCGCCGCTTCAAGCGCGAGATCGAACTGGAAGCCAAGGTCGATCCAGCCTTGCTCGGCGGCGTGGTGATCGATACCGGCAACGAAGTCATCGACGGCTCCGCGCGCGGTCGCCTGCAGCGTCTCGCCAGCGTCCTGGCAAATTGATTCAAGCGCGGCGTTCGCGTCGCGAATCGGGGCCGGCCATCCGGCACTGAAGAAAATATCGAAGAGTAAAACCGGCCATGGGGTCGGACTCTTGAAAAAGCATTCCCAAATTCAGGAAAGCGACCATGTCCAGCACCACTCTGAACCCGTCCGAGATCAGCGAACTGATCAAGAGCCGCATCGAGCAGTTCAAGCTCGGTGCCGAGGCCCGCAACGAAGGCACCATCATCAGCGTGTCCGACGGCATCGTGCGCATCCACGGCCTGGCCGACGTGATGCAGGGCGAAATGATCGAGCTGCCGGGCAACGCCTTCGCGCTCGCACTGAACCTCGAGCGCGACTCGGTCGGCGCCGTGGTGCTGGGTGAGTTCCAGCACCTGAAGGAAGGCGACACCGCCAAGACCACCGGCCGCATCCTCGAAGTGCCGGTCGGCCCGGAGCTGCTCGGCCGCGTCGTCGACGCGCTGGGCAATCCGATCGACGGCAAGGGCCCGATCGCCGCCAAGAAGACCTCGCCGATCGAGAAGGTCGCGCCGGGCGTGGTGTGGCGCAAGTCGGTCGACCAGCCGGTGCAGACCGGCTACAAGGCGATCGACTCGATGATCCCGATCGGCCGCGGCCAGCGCGAGCTGATCATCGGCGACCGCCAGACCGGCAAGACCGCCGTGGCGATCGACGCGATCATCAACCAGAAGGATTCGGGCATCTACAGCATCTACGTCGCGATCGGCCAGAAGCGCTCGTCGATCGCCAACGTGGTGCGCAAGCTGGAAGAGAACGGCGCGCTGGCCAACACCATCGTGGTCGTCGCCTCGGCCTCCGAGTCCGCCGCGTTGCAGTACATCGCGCCGTATTCGGGCTGCGCCATGGGCGAGTACTTCCGCGACCGCGGCGAAGACGCGCTGATCGTGTACGACGATCTTTCCAAGCAGGCCGTGGCTTACCGCCAGATCTCGCTGCTGCTCAAGCGCCCGCCGGGTCGCGAAGCCTACCCGGGCGACGTGTTCTATCTCCACTCGCGCCTGCTCGAGCGCGCCGCGCGCGTCAACGAGGCCTACGTCGAGAAGGAAACCAACGGCGAGGTCAAGGGGAAGACCGGTTCGCTCACCGCGCTGCCGATCATCGAGACCCAGGCCGGCGACGTGTCGGCGTTCGTGCCGACCAACGTGATCTCGATCACCGACGGCCAGATCTTCCTGGAGACCGACCTGTTCAACGCCGGCATCCGCCCGGCCGTGAACGCCGGTATCTCGGTGTCGCGCGTGGGCGGTGCGGCGCAGACCAAGATCGTCAAGAAGCTCTCCGGCGGCGTGAAGCTGTCGCTGGCGCAGTTCCGTGAGCTGGCTGCGTTCGCGCAGTTCGCCTCGGACCTCGACCCGGCCACCCGCGCCCAGCTCGACCGCGGCCAGCGCGTGACCGAGCTGATGAAGCAGAAGCAGTACGCGCCGCTGTCGATCGCCGAGCTCGCGCTGTCGGTGTACGCCGCCGAGAAGGGCTACCTGGACGACCTGCCGGTCGCCAAGGTGCTCGACTTTGAGCGTGGCCTGCACGCGTTCTTCCATCAGAACCATGGTGAGCTGATGAAGAAGATCGTCGCCACCGGGGACTGGAACGGCGAGATCGAGGGCGTCTTCAAGAGCGGCCTGGACGAATACAAGAAGACCGGTTCCTGGTGAACCCGCCGGAGGGCTTTCGGGCCCGCCGTGCACGTTGATGGCGGGCGATAAGCCCGCCCCACGCAGGTCGAACCCAAGAGCAGACAGATGGCAAGCGGACGCGAAATCAAAACCAAGATCAAGAGCACGCAGAACATGCGCAAGGTGACGCGTGCGCTCGAGATGGTCTCGGCCTCGAAGATCCGCAAGGCGCAGGACCTTATGAAGGCCTCGCGTCCGTATGCGCGGATGATGCGCCGGGTGATCGCCCACGTGGCCCAGGCCAACACGGACTTCAAGCATCCGTTCCTCATCGAGCGCGAGAACGTGGCGCGCGTGGCCTTCATCGTGATTTCCACCGACCGCGGCCTGTGCGGCGGCCTGAACTCCAACCTGTTCCGCCGCGTCCTGCCGGCAGTGCGCGAATGGCAGGACAAGGGCGTGCAGGTCGACGTGGTGGCGATCGGTCAGAAGGCGATCCAGTTCTTCCGCCGCATCAAGGGCGTCAACCTGGTCGGCAGCGTCAGTCATCTGGGCGAGCGTCCCAAGCTCGAACAGTTGGTCGGCGTGATCAAGGTCGTGCTGGACGCCTATACGGCCAATGGGCTGGATCGAGTGTTCCTGGCCTACAACGACTTCGTCAACACCATGACGCAGAAGCCGATGGTCGATGCGCTGCTGCCGCTGCCGCTGGTTGCGGCCGAGCTGGCCGCGCAGCAGGCGTCGGGCGACAACGCCTATGCCGGCATCACGCTGGAACAGACCCACGACTGGGACTACATCTACGAACCCGATGCCGCCGCCGTGCTGGAACACGTGCTCGGCCGCTACATCGAGTCGGTGGTGTACCAGGGCGTGCTGGAGAATCTCGCCAGCGAGCACGCCGCGCGCATGGTCGCCATGAAGAGCGCCTCGGACAACGCCAACAAGGTCATCGCCGAGCTGACGCTCAGCTACAACAAGGCACGTCAGGCCGCGATCACGCAGGAGATCTCGGAAATCGTTGGTGGTGCCGCGGCGGTGTGAGTGCTGCGGTGTTTACTAGTGCGAGCATCCATGCTCGCAAGAGCAGATCAAAAAGCGGCCATCCATGGCCGCACTCTTCACAAGAGCGACGCTTCGGTGGCGCTTTTTAAAGAAACCTAGAAATCCATCCGGAGCACATCCATGAGCCAGGGCAAAGTTGTTCAGATCATCGGCGCGGTCATCGACGTCGAGTTCGCGCGCGATCAGGTGCCGCAGGTGTACGACGCACTGAAGATCGACGGCATGGACATCACGCTGGAGGTCCAGCAGGTGCTGGGCGACGGCGTCGTCCGTACCATCGCGCTGGGCTCCACCGAAGGTTTGCGTCGCGGCCTGGTCGCGCACAACACCGGCGAAGGCATCAAGGTGCCGGTCGGTGCCGCGACCCTCGGCCGCATCATGGACGTGCTCGGCAACCCGATCGACGAGGTCGGCCCGATCAACGCCGAAGACCACTGGGTCATCCACCGCGAAGCGCCGACCTACGACGAGCAGGCCGCGGCCAACGAGCTGCTGGAAACCGGCATCAAGGTGATCGACCTGGTCTGCCCGTTCGCCAAGGGCGGCAAAGTCGGCCTGTTCGGCGGCGCCGGCGTGGGCAAGACCGTGAACATGCTCGAGCTGATCAACAACATCGCAACCCAGCACGCGGGCCTGTCGGTGTTCGCCGGCGTGGGCGAGCGTACCCGCGAGGGCAACGACTTCTACCACGAGATGCAGGACGCGGGCGTGGTCAAGCTCGACAACCTTCCCGAATCGAAGGTGGCGATGGTTTACGGCCAGATGAACGAGCCGCCGGGCAACCGTCTGCGCGTGGCACTGACCGGCCTGACCATGGCCGAGTACTTCCGCGACCAGAAGGACGAGAGCGGCAAGGGCAAGGACGTGTTGCTGTTCGTCGACAACATCTACCGCTACACCCTGGCCGGCACCGAGGTGTCCGCGCTGCTCGGCCGTATGCCGTCGGCAGTGGGCTACCAGCCGACCCTGGCCGAGGAAATGGGCGTGCTGCAGGAGCGCATTACCTCCACCAAGACCGGTTCGATCACCTCGATCCAGGCCGTGTACGTGCCCGCGGACGACCTGACCGACCCGTCGCCGGCGACCACCTTCGCGCATCTGGATGCGACCGTGGTGCTGTCGCGTAACATCGCCGCGCTCGGCATCTACCCGGCGGTGGACCCGCTGGATTCGACCAGCCGCCAGCTCGATCCGAACGTGATCGGCGCCGAGCACTACGACGTCGCCCGCCGCGTGCAGGGCACGCTGCAGCGCTACAAGGAGCTCAAGGACATCATCGCGATCCTGGGCATGGACGAGCTGTCCGAGGAAGACAAGCAGGTCGTGTCGCGCGCGCGCAAGTGCGAGCGCTTCTTCAGCCAGCCGTTCCACGTGGCCGAAGTGTTCACCGGCGCGCCGGGCAAGTACGTGTCGCTGGCCGAGACCATCCGCGGCTTCAAGATGATCGTGGACGGCGACGTGGACCACCTGCCGGAGCAGGCGTTCTACATGGTCGGCGGCATCGACGAGGCGATCAAGAAGGGCGAGGAGATGTCCGCCAAGAAGGCGGCCTGATCCGACGGCGGGCCATCCGGCCCGCCATCCCCTGAGCAGAACGAGACATCCACATGGCAACCACCATCCGCGTCGAAGTCGTCAGCGCCGAAGCCGCGATCTACTCGGGCGAGGCCACGATGGTCGTCGCCACCGGCGACCAGGGCGAGCTGGGCATCACGCCACGCCACGCCCCGCTGATCACCCGCCTGAAGCCGGGCAAGGTCGTCGTGACCGAGGCCGGCGGCGAGAAAGTCGACATCTCGATCACCGGCGGCGGCATCCTGGAAGTGCAGCCGCACGCGGTCACCGTGCTGGCCGACACGGCCGTGCGCTCCGAGGAGATCGACGAGGCTGCCGCCCTGGCCGCCAAGAAGGAAGCCGAGGACGCCCTGGCCAACCGCTCCGACGCCATCGACGTGGCCGAGGCGCAGGCCAAGCTGGTCGCCGCGCTGACCCAGCTGCAGGCGCTCGAGCGCCTGCGCCGCAACCTGAAGCACTGACGGGTTGCGAAGCATCACCAGGGAACGCCGGCCTTGCGCCGGCGTTTTCGTTTTCGGCAACCGGGCTCGCGTTCCCTCCGGAAGGAGGGTTTGGGATAAGGGGCCGCGCTTGCGGGTACACGCAAGTCAGCTGTGGTTCCGAACGGATTTTTCCGTGAGCCCCGACCTCGCCCCGGTCCTATCCCCGGAGTGAAGAGCAGGCAAGGCTGCGCATTGGCGCGTGCGGCGCCCCCGGCTAGGCTGTACCGGAATCCAGGAAGGACCGGAACATGATCCGTGCGATCAGTCTGCTCGGCACAGCCGCCTTCCTGTCGGCCTGCGCACACACGGCGCAGAAGCCCGCGACCGATCCGGGTGTCGGCTCGACCAGTTACCGGATAGCCGACGACACGGGGCTGGCGCACTACTCGCTGGCCCTGGGCCAGGTCGCCACGGGTGCCACCATCGAGCAGCACGTCCCGCCTGCCTACCCCGCCTCGGAGCTTGCAGCCTGCCCGCCGCAGGTCGAACTGCCCGCACGCGTGGTCGTGGACCCGCGAGGAAACGTCAGCGAGGTGCGCATGGCACCACCGGCCGCACAACGTTTTTTTGCCGAGGCCGTACGGAGGGCCGTGCAGGACTGGCGCTACACGCCGCTGACCATCACCCGCTGGGCGGCCGATGCGGACGGGAACAGTCATGCGGTGGATACCGAAGCCAAGCCCTTCAGCCTCGACTACGTGTTCACCTTCCGCTGCGAGCACGGCCATACCTCGGTGTCCTCGGGGCCGGAATCGCCCGCCGGTTGATCTGAACGCTGCGCCCACACGCCCCCGCCTAGACTCGCGGCGGACTGGGCTGTCAGGACCCTGCATGAAACACGTCGCCCGCCGTACGCTGGTCATCGTGCTGGTCATCGTCGCGCTCCTGGTGGTGGCGCGATTGGCCCTGCCCTACGTGGTCAAGGACTATCTCAACCGCAAGATGGACCGCATGGGCGACTACCACGGCCACGTCGCCGACGTGGACATTCACCTGTGGCGCGGCGCCTACAGCCTTGGCGACCTGCGCATCGACAAGGTCGACGGCAAGGTGCCGGTGCCGTTCTTCAGCGCAGGCACGACCGACATTGCGATCAGCTGGCGCGCGCTCACCCACGGCACCGTCCGCGGCCGCGTCGAGTTCGACCATGCCAGCCTCAACTTCGTCGACGGCGGCGACCAGGCGCCCAGCCAGGCCGGCAAGGGCGTGGACTGGCGCCAGCAGCTGGAGGCGCTGATGCCGATCCGGCTGGACGAGGTGACCGCGCACAACAGCCAGGTGACCTTCCATAACTTCGTGTCGCACCCGAAGGTGGACATGAAGATGACCGACGTGGAAGCCAGGGCAGTCAACCTGAGCAACGCAAACCGCGCCCAAGGCAGTCGCGTGGCCGACTTCCACGCCACCGCCAACGTGCTCGGCAATGCGCCGCTGACGGCCGATGCCAGCTTCGATCCACTGGATCCGAAACTGCTGGATTTCACCTTCGACCTGCGCGTCCGGGAGATCGAGCTCAAGCGCCTCAACGACCTGGCACGCGCTTACGCCAAGCTCGACTTTGCCGGCGGCAACGGCACCTTCGTCATGCAACTGCAGGCTCGCAATGGCGAGCTCAACGGTTATGCCAAGCCGCTGCTGCACGACGTCAAGGTGTTCAGCTGGAAGCAGGATGTCGAGCAGGACAAGGAGAACCCGTTGCGGGTCGCCTGGGAGGCTCTCGCCAGCGGTGTCACCTGGCTGTTCAAGAACCATGAGAAAGACCAGTTCGCGACCAAGGTGCCGATCAGCGGCCGGATCGACAACAAGGACGTCGGCGCCTGGCAGGCGGTGATCAACGTGCTGCACAACGCCTTCGTGCAGGCGTACACGCCCAAGCTCGAAGATTTGAAGCCGGCGCCGGAAAAGCAGGACTGACCAGTCCGCTTCACGACCGCGCTGTTATCCTCAGCGCCCGTTGAAGGCTTCCACCGGTATCCGCATGCCCGCTTCGCCCCTCCACGTCGTGATCCTCGCCGCCGGCGAGGGCAAGCGCATGAGATCCCGCAAGCCCAAGGTGCTGATGCCGCTGGCCGGCAAGCCTCTGCTGGGCCACGTGCTGGCGACCGCCCGGGCGCTGTCGCCGAGCACCATCCACGTCGTGTACGGGCATGCCGGCGAGCAGGTGCACACCGCTTTCGCCGCCGATCCGGACATCGGATGGGTCGAGCAGGCCGAGCGGCTCGGCACCGGCCACGCGGTGGCGCAGGCGCTGGCGCACATCCCCGACGGTGCACGCGTGCTGGTGCTCTACGGCGACGTGCCGCTCTTGCGCGCTGACACACTGGCGCCGCTGGTTGCGGCCGACGGCCTGGCGCTGCTTGCCACCGTGCTGGACAACCCCTTCGGCTATGGTCGCGTGCAGCGCGATGCCGAAGGTCGCGTCGCCGGTGTGGTGGAGGAAAAGGACGCCGATGCCGCGCAGCGCGCCATTCGACTGGTCAACACCGGCATCCTCGCTGGCGACGCGGTCGCGCTGCGTGGGTGGATCGGCCGGCTGGAGCGCAACAACGCGCAGGGCGAGTACTACCTCACCGACGTCTTCGCGATGGCCGCCGCCGAAGGCCGTCCCGCCGCCTGCGTCGAATGTCCCGATCCGGTCGAGGCGGCCGGTGCCAACAACCCGCTGCAGCTCACCGAACTGGAAGACCACCATCGTCGCCGTGCGACGCGGGAACTCTTGCTGGCGGGCGTGCGCATGGCCGACCCGGCACGGCTGGATGTCCGCGGCCAGGTGCATGCCGGCATGGACGTGGAGCTGGACATCGACGTGCTCCTCGAAGGGCGCGTGGCGCTCGGCGACGAGGTACACGTGGGTCCGTTCGTGCGGCTGAAGGACGTGCAGCTGGCCGCCGGTACGGCAGTGCTGGCGCACTGCGACCTCGAAGGCGTCATCACCCACGGCCCGTGCACCATTGGCCCGTTCGCGCGGCTGCGTCCTGGCACCGAATTGGCAGCCGGCGTGCACATCGGGAACTTCGTCGAGACCAAGCAGGCGAGCCTGGGCGAAGGCAGCAAGGCGAACCACCTCACCTACCTGGGCGACGCGAGCATCGGCGCGGGCGTCAACGTGGGCGCAGGCACCATCACCTGCAACTACGACGGTGCCAACAAGCACCTGACGCGCATCGAGGATGGCGCCTTCATAGGGTCCAACAGCGCACTGGTCGCGCCGGTGACGATCGGCTCCAACGCCACCATCGGCGCAGGGTCCGTGATCACCAAGGACGCGCCCGAGGGCGAACTCACGGTCGGGCGTGCGCGTCAGCAGATGATTTCCGGCTACAAGCGGCCCATCAAGAAACCTAAGCCGTAGGAGCGCACCTGTGCGCGACAGCCGTCTGCACGGGACCGCGCGTGGCCGGGGGCACGCGTTCCCGCGAGCTGCCATCACCCTTGCGCTTGGGAAAGCTGGCAAGTGTGAAGCGCACTGTGTGTGTGACATGCGTGAGCGGGCCGCGCGGTCGCGCACAGGTGTCGCTCCTACCACCGCGACACGGCCCTCCCGGGATGTGCGTCAGGCGTAACGCCAGCCGTCGATCTCCACCAGCAGTTCGGTGCGGCAGATGTCGCCGTGGAGCAGCAGCACCGGCACGCCGGGCAGGCGCCGGGTGATGAACTCGCGCACCTGCGCGGCGTCGGCCGGATGGCGCACGTATGCCTTCAGCGGCGAGTGGGTATCGAAGCCGGGTGCGAGGCGACCGCGCGCCAGCAGCGCCTCGAGGTTGGTGAAGGTCTCCTCGAGCTGCGCTTGCAGGTCGTCCTCATGCGCCGAGGCGTGGCCGACCACGGCCGCCGTGCCGGAAATCGCCAGTGCATCCTGCGCCGGCAGCAGCATCGCGCGGGCGAAGCTCGGCGGCGTGCGGCCGTACTGGCGCGGGTAGCACCAGGCGCTGACCTGTCGCGGGTTCTCGATCCGCTCGCCCGGCTGATCGCACGCCAGCAGGTACACCTGCAGGCGGCCGCGCGGTCCGTGGTGGCCGATCGCGGTGGCGGCCGGGTAACCCTCGGTGAAGAACCCGCCCATGCCGGTGGCGCGGCCTTCGCAGAACAGCTTGTAACGCTCGGCGTCTCCTTCGCCCTGGTTGATCGCCTCCAGGTAATTCCAGATTCGCAGCACGTGCCGTTCGGCGCGGCCTTCGACCAGCCGGCGCAACGCGTGGTAGGCATGGGTCGCCGCGGGACCGGGGCCACCATGGGCGGCTTCGTCCAGCTCCACCGCGGCGAACAGCCAGCCGCCGCCGGCCGCCCAGCGCACATCGCCGTCGCGGCCGTGGTCCACCTCGGCATCGACTTGCCAAAGCTCCAGCGACGCCGGCGCGTCGAAACTCTCCAGCGCCACGCGCAACCAGCGCGGATCCTCGCTCGCCGGCGCGCCGCTACCGAACCCGAACACCGCCAGCGTGCCGTACTCGGCCAGCACCGTAGCCGCCTCACCGCTGCGATAGGCGACCCGCGGCGCGCGGCGCGGCAGCGGTTCGGCCAGTGCGTTTTCACAACCCTGCATCATGCATTGCCAAACCAGGAGCAACAGGCCGCTATGTTACACTCCGCGCCGGTTGCCGCCGGGGGGAGGCACGCATGGGGTACGGAAAAAAGCATGGCAGAACAGACTGCGGTCCAGCTCGAGCTGGCCACCTTGATCGTCCAGAGCCTGAATCTGGAATCGGTCGCACCCGAACAGATCGACCCGGACGCACCGCTGTTCGGCGGCGATCTGGGACTGGATTCGATCGACGCGCTGGAAATCGCGTTGGCGGTGTCCAAGCGCTACGGCTTCCAGCTGCGCTCGGACAACCCGGAGAACAAGCGCATCTTCACGAGCCTGGCCACGCTCTCGGCGCACATCGAGCAGAACCGCGCCGCTTGAGCTGGCGCGTATGCGTCCTCGTGACGCGCTCGCCAACCCATCGCGCGGATCATCGACTTTTCCACCACTGATGCACGCGCACGTCATGTCCAAAGCCCGGCGCCCCGGCAAGCGCCCGCTGCCGCTGTTGCTCGCCTATCCGTTGCTGGCCGTCGCCGGCGCCTTAATGCACCGGCAATTGCTCTCGCTGGCGGCGCTGTCGCTGCTGCTGGGCTTGTTGTGGTGGCCGGCTCTGCGTGACCGCCGCCCGGCGGCCTGGCTGCTGTGGCTGGCTCTGTCCGGCATGTTGGGCTGGCTCGCTTCGCGCGGCCTGGCCTCGCTGGTTCTCGACGCGGTGCCCGTACTGTTGAACCTGCTGCTGGCTTGGGTGTTCGGACGGACCCTGCGGGCGGGGCGCCAGCCGCTGGTGGCGCAGTTCATCGAGGCGATCGAAGGCGCGCCACGGCTGGCCATGCCGGGCATCGTCCCCTATGCGCGCGGGCTCACCGCGTTCTGGAGCTTGCTGTTGACCGCCCAGGCGCTGCTGCTGGGCGTTCTGCTGTCGTGCCAGGTACCGGGGGGCCTGCTCGAAAGGATGGGCGCCCCTTCGCCCTGGCCGCTGCCGCAGCCATGGGTCCAGGGCTACGTGCACCTGGGCGCCTATCTGTTGATGGCGCTGGTGTTCATCCTGGAATACATCTTCCGTCGCTGGCACTTGCGGCACCTGCCGCACCTGGGCCTGCATGATTTGTTGCACCGGCTGGCGCTACGCTGGCCCCAGCTGATCCGCGGCAGGAACCGCGAGCCATGAGTACCGACAGCTACCACACCACTTTTTCCTTCGCGGCCGGCCACCCGAGCCTGGCAGGCCACTTTCCGGGGCGCCCGCTGGTCGCCGGCGTGCTGCTGCTCGAACAGGTCGCCGACGCCCTGCGTGCCTGGCGCGGCCAGCGGCTGGCCTGCGTACGCGAGGCCAAGTTCGTCGCGCCGCTCCAGCCGGAGGAGTCGGCCGAACTGGAATTGACGCCGGCCGGCGCGCAGGTACGCTTCGAAGTACGTCGCGACGGCACTCTGCTGGCGCGCGGCCTGGTCGAGGGAGCGACTGACGCATGACCCAGCATTGGCAAAGCCGGCCCGAAGGCGGCGGACGTTTCGCGCTGTGGCTGATCCGCAACATCGCGCTGTACGGCGGGCGGCGTTTCGGACGGCTGTTTCTCTACCCGATCACGCTCTACTTCTTCCTGCGCCGCGGCCCCGAGCGCGCCGCCTCGCGCGCCTACCTGAGCCGCGTGTTCGGTCGGCGCGCCTCGTCCTGGCAGGTGATGCGGCACATCCATTGCTTCGCCGCCACGATCATGGACCGGATCTTCCTGCTCGCCCACGGCGAGAAGCACTTCGAGATCGAGACGGTCGGGCTGGAGATGCTCGACGAACGCCTGGCGCGAGGGCATGGCGTGCTGCTGTTCGGCTCCCACCAGGGCAGTTTCGAGGCGCTGCGCGCGATCGGCGCGCGACGCCCGCAGATGCCGTTGCGCGTGCTGCTGGACAAGCAGAAGACCCCGGCGATGACCGAATTGCTCGAAGCGCTGGCGCCGGAAGTGGGCGCCTGCGTGATCGACGCCTCGCAGGACGGCACCTCGATCACCCTGGCGATCGCCGAAGCCTGCCAGCAAGGCGCACTGGTCGCGCTGCTGGCCGATCGCGGGCGCAGCCACGAGGCGTTGCGCCACGCACCGTTCCTCGGCCAGGGCGCGCCGTTCCCGGTCGGTCCCTGGCTTCTGGCCCATTCGCTGAAGGTGCCGGTGGTGCTGTGCTTCGGGCTGTACCTGGGTGGCCGGCGCTACCGCCTGGTGTTCGAGCCGCTGGTGGACCAGGTGGATATCCCGCGCCACGCCCGTGGTCCGGCGCTGGATGCGCTCATCGCCCGTTATGCCCAGCGGTTGGAGCATTACGTCCACGTGGCCCCCTACAACTGGTTCAACTTCTATGACTTCTGGCAGCAAGATCAGCGCGGTCCTGTGCACTCTGGCCCTGACCTGCTCGGCGAACGCCTCGGCACCTGACGCCACCGATGCGCTGATCAGCCAGCTGGGCCGTCCCGCGCCCGCGCGCACCGCGTTCGCCGAAGCGCGCTTCATGCAGGTGCTCGACCGTCCGCTGGTGGTCTCCGGCGAACTGGCCTGGCTGGGCGGCGACACGCTCGAGCGCCACGTCACCAAACCGCACGAAGAGACCGCGCGCATCGCCGACGGCAAGGTCACCCAGCAGCGTGAAGGCAAGGGTGAGCGCAGCTTCTCGCTGGAGCGCGCACCGCAGCTGAAAGTGCTGGTGGACAGCTTCGTGGCGCTGCTCGGCGGCGACCCGGGCCACCTGCGCCAGGCCTTCGCGATCGCCCGTCGCGGCGACGCCACGGGCGCCTGGACGCTCACGCTGACCCCGCGTGATCTGGAGGTCGCGCGCACCGTCGCCACCATCCGCATCGACGGCAAGGGCGACGAGGCACGCTGCATGTGGATGCAGGAAGCGGACGGCGATGTCGCCATCGACCTGCTCGGCAGCCTGGCCGCGAAGATGCCGGCCGAACCCACCCGCGAGGCCCTCGCCACGCTCTGCAAGGGCACCTGAACATGCCGTTGCGCGCGCGCGTCGCGCTGCTGGCCGGATGGCTGCTGGTACTGGCCCTGCTGGGGCTGTGGGTCGTGAAGCATCTTCAGGTCGGCACCGACCTGCGCAGCTTCATGCCCGCACCGACCACGCCCGACCAGCGCCTGCTGATGGAACAGGTGGGCGAGGGCCCCGGTTCGCGCCTGCTGTTGCTGGCGATCACCGGCAAGGACGAAACCATGCTGGCGAAGCTGAGCCAGGCGCTCGCGACGAAGCTCAAGGCCGACCCGCGTTACGCGCAGGTGCTCAACGGCAGCTTCGACCTCACCGCGCTCGATCCGAAGCTGCTGCCCTACCGCTACCTGCTCTCGCCCACGCTGGACACGCATGCGCTCGACGCGGCGTTCCTGGGCGACGAGCTGCAGCAACGCCTGGACGAACTCGGCTCGCCGGCGGCCAGCCTGTTCAAGGGCCTGCTGCCGCGCGACCCCACGCTGGAAGTGCTCAAGCTCGCACAGCGCTGGGCGCCGGCGCGCTCGCCGCAGATCCGCGACGGCGTGTGGTTCTCCCCACAAGGCGAGGCGCTGTTGCTGGTGCAGACCCGCGCGCCCGGCTTCGATCCCGATGCGCAACAGGCGGCCATCGGCGGCATCGAGCAGGCACTGCATGGGTTGCCTGGCGGCCGCGAGGCGAAGTTGACCGTGTCGGGCCCGGGCTACTTCAGCGTGGTCGCCAGCTCGCAGACGCGCAACCAGGCCGACTGGATCGGCCGCATCTCCACGGTGGGCTTCATCGTGCTGTTGCTGCTGGCCTATCGCAGCATCGGCTCGCTGCTGCTGGCGGCGCTGCCGGTGGCCAGTGGCGCGTTGGCCGGCATCGCGGCGCTGACGCTGATCTACCCGCAGGTGCACGGCATCACCCTGGCGTTCGGTTTCACGCTGCTGGGTGTGGCGCAGGAATATCCCATCCGTGTACTGAGCCACCGCCGCGCCGGCGAGGATGCGGTGGCGAGCGTGCGCGACCTGTGGTCGTTGCTGCTCACCGCCATCGCCTCGGCGTGCATCGCCTACCTCGCGTTCTACGCTTCGGGCGTCAACGGTCTGAAGCAGCTGGCCGTGTTCACGATCGTCGGGCTGCTCGCCGCCGGTTTCAGCACGCGCTACCTGCTGCCGTACCTGCTGCCGATCCGGGTGCGCGATGTCGCCGCGCTGCCGTGGCTCAAGCGCCTGCGCGGGGTGGTCGACGGCCTGCCGCGCCCGCGCTGGATCCCGTGGGCGGTCGCCGTCGTCATCGTGGCGTTGCTCGCACTGGGGCGCGGGCCGTTCTGGCAGAACGACCTGGCTGCGCTCACGCCGCTGCCGACCGACCTGCTGCTGCGCGACGCCCGCCTGCGCTCGGCGCTCGGCGCGCCGGACGTGCGTTACCTGCTGGTGCTGGAGGCAGCCACGCCCGAGGCGGTGCTCGCGCTGTCCGAACGGCTCGAGCCGAAAGCGGACGCGCTGGTTGCGAACAAGGCCGTCGATGCGATCGAATTGCCCTCGCGCTACCTTCCCAGCGCAGCCACGCAGAGCGCGCGCCAGCAGAAACTGCCAGATCGCGCGTCACTGGAGAAGTCGCTCGCCGAGGCCACCGATGGCCTGCCGTTCCGGCGCGACCTGTTCGCCCCTTTCGTGGCCGACGTGGAGACCGCGCGCAGTCTGCCGCCGTTGGCCCCGAAGGCCTTCGCAGCCAGTCCGCTGGGCCAGCGCCTGGCCGCGATGCTGGTCGAACGCGACGGCCACTGGCTCGGCCTGGGTACGGTCAGCGGCGTGCACGATGCCGCGACGCTGGCGACGCTGGCCCGGGGCAGCGGCGGCACCGTGCGCGTGCTGGATCTGAAGGGCGCAGCCGAATCGCTGGTGATCGCCTACCGCACGCGCATCCTGCAGGCGTTGCTGGCCGCCACGATCCTGCTGGTGCTGACCATCAGCTTCGCCCTGCGCAGCCTGCGCCGGGCCTGGCACGTGCTGGCGCCGATGACCCTGGCGACCTTCCTGGTGCTGGCGGTCGAACGGGTGGCAGGCGTGCAGATCTCGCTGTTCCACCTCGTCGCGCTGATCCTGGCCGGTGGCCTGGGCCTGCACTACGCGCTGTTCTTCGAACGCGACACCGGCGATGCCGCCGAGCAGCGGCGCACGTTGCACGCCACGCTGGTGTGCGTGCTGTCGGCGCTGCTGGTGTTCGGCATGCTGGCCTGGGCGACCATCCCCGTGCTGCGGGCGATCGGCCTCACCGTCAGCCTGGGCGTGGCCTTCCACTTCTGCCTTTCCATCCTGATGGCGCCGCACGCGCAGGCCGAGCATGCTGCCGAAGAGTGACTGGGCCCACCTGATCCCGCACGCCGGCGGCATGTGCCTGCTCGATGCGGTGCCCACGTGGGACGTGGACACCATCCATGCCACCAGCGAAGGACATGCCCGTCCCGACAACCCGCTGCGCGGTCCGCATGGCCTGCACGCGGTGCACCTGGCCGAGTACGGCGCCCAGGCGATGGCGGTCCATGGCGCGCTGCGGGCGCGCGCCGGCGGCGTCGAGACCGTCCGGCCGGGCATGCTGGTGAGCCTGCGAGAGGTGCGGTTGGCTGTCGAGTACGTGTCACCCGACGGACGTCTGGACGTCCATGCGCAATGCCTTTATGCCGGCGATACCGGCGCCCAGTACATGTTCCGCATCGAACGCGACGGCCACCTACTGGCCAGCGGTCGCGCCGCGGTGATCCATCCGGAGGGACCGAACTCATGAGCACGTCCGCTTCGCCCCGCCGCGCCCTCGTCACCGGCGGCAGCGGCGATCTCGGCAGCGTGATCTGCCACGCGCTGGTGACAGCCGGCTATCAGGTCATCGTGCACGCGAACAGTGCGCTGGAGCGCGCCGAGGCCGTGGCGGCGGCGATCCGCGACTCGGGTGGGCAGGCCCGCGCCATCGCTTTCGACGTGACCGATGGCGACGCCACGCAGGCAGCGCTGGAGAGCCTGCTGGCCGACGGTCCGATCCACGCCGTGGTCAGCAACGCCGGCGTGCACGACGACGCGCCGATGGCCGGCATGAGCGCCCGGCAGTGGCAGCGCGTGATCGACGTTTCGCTGAATGGTTTCTTCCACGTCGTGCAGCCATTGCTGTTGCCGATGGCGCGCGTGCGCTTCGGTCGCGTGGTGGCGGTCGGTTCGGTCAGCGGCCAGGTCGGCAACCGCGGCCAGGCCAACTACGCGGCGGCCAAGGCCGGTCTGCACGGCGCGGTGAAATCGCTGGCACGCGAGATGGCCTCTCGCGGCATCACCGCCAACGTGGTGGCGCCCGGCGTGATCGAGGGACGCATGATCGGAGAGAATTTCCCGCCCGAGCGGATCCGCGAGATGGTGCCGGCCCAACGGGCCGGCAAGCCGGAGGAAGTCGCCGCGCTGGTCGCCTTCCTCTGCTCGGACGCCGCCGGCTACATCAACGGCCAGGTGATAGGCATCAACGGCGGCATGGCCTGACGGCGAACGGCCACCTCGCAGCAACCCGCTTGTAAGCGATGCCATACGGCCATCGGCAACAAGCGGGCCCTGCAGTGCCAGGAGTGCGCTCCCACCCGTCTTCCGCGGTGCGGCCTGACCGATCAGCGCGCCCCGGTCAGTTGCGCTTTGCCGCTGCGAACCGCTTCTTCCAGTAACTGCTGCATCTGCAGCTCGGCCTTGCGGCTGACATCCTGCTGGTGCTGGGCGAGTGCCTGCTGCTGCTTCTCGAACGCAGCCTGTTGCGCTTCGAGGTCGCGCTGCTGTCCGGCAATCTCTTTCTGCTGCGCGGCATGCCGCTGCTCCAGCTCGGCCTGCCGCTGCTCTAGCGCGTGCTGGCGCGCTTCGCGGTCGCGCGAAGCGCCCTTGTCCGCCCCCGAGTTGGCCTCCATGGCTTGCGCGGCGATTTCCGCCGCTTCGCGGGCAAGGTCCGCCTGCTCTCCGGCGAAGGCGGCATCGCGCGCAGCCAGTCCGGCCTGCTGGCCGGCCAGCCGTCCCTGCTCCCCGGCCAACCTGCCCTGCTCGCTCGCCAGCGCGGTCACTGGCGCGTAGATCGCCTTGGCGCGCGCGACCACCGCCGGGTCGTGCACGACGTACGCCTTGTCGGCGTGGCGGAACCAGACCAGCGGGGCGTTGCCATGCTGCAGGTGGCGGGCCGCGGCGATGTCTGCATCGTTGCCGTTGATGATCGCCGTGTCGCCATCGAAGATGGCCAGACCACTACGCGCGTCCGAATTGCTTTCGATGTGCAGGTGATGGCCGCCGAAGCCAGTCAGCGCCGGCGGAGGGGCGGGCGGTGCCGGAGGCGCAGGCGGTACGGCCGGCGCGGGCGGGGGCGGCGGCGGAGGTGGGGCAGGCGGCGCAGGCGGGATGCGGTACCGCGCCGGATGGGCGGCCGGTGCCGCAGGTGCGGCGGGCGCGGGAGCTGCGGCGGGTGCGGGAGCCGCGACGGGTGCCGGGCGTGCCGCAGGTAGCGCTGCCTGCGCGGGTTGGTCCTGGCTTGCGGGAGCATCCGCACTGCCGGCGGTCACGCGGTAAGGCACCACGCCGGCCACCGCGATCGCGACGAGCAGCAGCCAGGCGCGGCTGCGGCGGGAAGTGGCCTCGATGTGCTGCAACATGGTCAGTCGCCTCTTGAGGTTGTGGAACGTGGGGGAAGCTCCGGCCAGGCCGGAGGGGAGCGGTGCGGCCACGCCCAGTCGCAGCAGCAGGCGGCCGTAGGCCTGCGGTGCGCCGCCGGTGCAGGCCAGCGCCTGGGCGTCGCAAGCGGCCTCGCGGCTGAGCGCGTATTCGCGCATCGCCCAGGCCACCAGCGGGTGGAAGAAGAACAGCCGTTGCGCCAGTGCGGGCACCCAGCCCAGCCACAGATCACCGCGACGCAGGTGCGCCAGCTCGTGCGCGATGGCCATCGCGGTTTCCTCGTCGGACAGGCGCGCGTCGGACGGAAACAGCACCAGCGGGTGCCAGGCGCCGAGCACTTGCGGCGAGCCGATGGTCGGCGAAAGCGCGAGATGCGGGGCATGACGCAGGCCCAACCGCGCGGCCAGCGCCTGGCAGGCGCTCTGCCAGCCAGGCGGCGCCGGCTGCGCGCCGCGGCGGGCCCGCGCCACGCGCCAGCCCTGCCGCGTGACCAGCGCCAGTTGCAGTGCGACGCCGCCCAGCCACAGTGCCAGCAGCAGTCGGCCCCACGGGAACGGCGCGTGGTCCGCGGGAGGCACGAGCGCCGGCACGATTTGCGCGCGCACGGAGCGCGTAGCCATCGGCAGCAGCACGACCGGCGAGGCATGGGTGACCACCGCGGAAGTGGCCTCGGGCGGTGGCAGCCAGCGCAACTGCAACGGCGTGTGCCAGGCCAGCCCCAGCACCAGTTGCGCGCCGACCAGCCACCAGAGCATGCAGCGCACCGCGGCCGGCAGCCGCGGGAGCAGGCGGCAGGCCAGCGCGACCGCGCCGATCAGCAGGCAGGCCTGCGCCGAGGTCCACAGCAGGCGCGTGGACAGGGCATCGAGCAACGCCGCGAGCGTGGACATGGTCAGGTTTCCTTGCGCCGTGACTGCAACTGGGCCACCAGCGCCTCCAGCTCGGCCAGTTCGGCATCGCTGACCTCGGCACGCTCGGACAGGTAGGCCACGAACGGCGAGACCGACCCGCTCAGGGTCTTTTCCACGAAGCTGCCCACGGCGTGACGCATCGCCTCGCCTGGCGCGGTGGCGGGGCTGTAGCGGTAGAGGCCGCCGGCCTGGCGGCGCGTGAGGTAACCCTTGCCGCGCAGGCGCTCCATCATGGTCAGCACGGTCGAGCGGGCCAGCCCGCGCGCCTCGCCGAAGCCGGCGGCGACCTCGCCCACCGAAGCGGGCGCGTGGTCGGCCAGGTAATGGAGCAGGGCGAGTTCCTGGTCGCCGATGGACGGGCGTGGCATGGCGGCTTTCCTGACTACAGTTGTAGTCAAGCTAGCGCTGACTACAGGTGTAGTCAATAGGGCTGGTGGCATGGCGTCCGCTCCCCTTCCGGCGAGTGGGCTGGGGTGAGGGGACAAGGCTTGCGAGGAAGAAGGGCGTGGCGGGGGTGTGGAGGAGCGTCACCACGCGGATCCCGGCGAGCCCCGGCCCCTCAACCCAGCCCACTCGCCGGAAGGGGAGAGCGAGGCGGGAGCTAAGGCAACGGGACGCGCGTGGCTTCGGTGAAGACCACCCGCCAACGTCCGTCGCGCTCCGCCCAGATGTCGGCAAAGCGCAGGCGCACCTTGTAGGGCTTGCCCTCGCTGGTGCCTTCGAGCGTCACCACCCCACCGAGCACGGCGCCGCCGGCCCAATGGCGAACGACCTCGTCTTCCACCGTGAACGGCTTCATCGAGGCGCCGGGCGCGGTGTAGTCATGGATGAAGGCGGCCTTGTCCTCGACCAGGCCGCGGCTGTTGAAGAGCACGTAGTCGTCGGCGAGCAGCCGCGCGAGCGCCACGCCATCGCCCTTCATCTGCGCGCGATCGAACTCGGCGACCGCCGTGGCGAGCGCGGGCGGCAGCATGGCGTGCGGGGCGGTGGCGCGGGCGCGGCCCGCGTGAAAAGCGGCGACGAGGGCGAACAGGGCGACGGCGGTCTTCATGGACTACTCCCGTGGGGACGCCCGCAACGCTAGCGCCCGCGCGAACGCGTCGCTATCAAATACCTGCTCGCGCGTGCGGCCGTGTCCGTGCGCAGGCGCGCCCGCGCCGCCGCGGGTGTCAGCCCCACATGCCGTCGGAACGCCGCGCCGAAATGGCTGTGATGGCTGAAGCCGAGCTCGCAGGCCAGCGCGGCGAGGTCGTCCGTGCCGGCGGCAAGCCGTTCGAGCGCGAGCGCCAGGCGGACGCGCGTGCGGTAGTCGGCCAGGCTCAGGCCGAAGGCGCGGCGGAACACGCGTGCCAGGTGGAACGGCGAACAGCCGACCCGCGTGGCCAGCGCCGCCAGACCGACGGCGTCGGCGGGATCGGCAAGCAGCATCTCCCTTGCGCGCGTCGCCAGCCGCTGGGCGGGCGGCGCGAGTGGACCCCGGGGCAGCGCGGCGCGATGCAGGATGTCGTGGCACAGCGAGGTGGCCGCTTCCTCGACCGCCAGAGAATCAACCTCGCCCCGCACCAGCGCGGCGTGCAGCGCGCGGTGCCGGTACTGGTCGGCCGGAGTGGCCACGCGCGCCGCGTCGGCGCCGTCGCGCAGGCGGCGGCCGAACAATTCGTCCTCGTGCTCGGGTGCCACCTCGAAGCAGCTGCAGGCATCGCCGCCCTCGAACGGATGCGAAATGCGGTAGCTGTCGCCGGCGCGGTAGAGCAATGCGGTGGCCGGATCGCCCACGTACGCGGCGCCGCCCAGGTGGTAGCCGAAGCCGCCGCGCCGCAGCATGGCCAGATGCGTGCGCTCGTCGCCGCGCTCGCAACCGCAACCGCCGCGCGGATGGCGGCAGTCGATTCCGGTGATGCGCAACAGCGGGCTGTCGAACAGCACGGTGACGTCGGCCAGGCCCATCGGTTTCCTTCGACAAGGCAGGCCGCCAGCGTCTCAGAACGCCATGTCGAACGCCACCTCGCCCTGCACGCCGACCTGGTAGGCCGACACGCGCCGCTCGAAGAAGTTGGTCACCTCCTGCACGTCCTGCAGGTCCATGAAGTCGAACGGGTTGCTGGCGCCGTATTTCTTCGGGAAATCCAGTTGGGCCAGGCGCTGGTCGGCGCAGTATTCCAGGTACTGGCGCATGTCCCTGGACGACAGGCCGGCCACGCCGCCGGACAGCACGTCCTGGGCAAACTGCGTTTCGCAGGCGATCGCTTCCTCGAGCATCTGCTCGACCTGCGCGCGCAGTTCGTTGTCGAACAATTGCGGCTCCTCGGCGCGCACCATGCGCACCACTTCGAACGCGAAGGCCATGTGGCCGGACTCGTCCCGGAACACCCAGTTGGTGCCCGAGGCCAACCCGTGCAGCAGGCCGCGCGAGCGCAGGTAGTAGACGTAGGCGAACGCGGCGTAGAAGAACAGCCCCTCGATGCACGCGGCGAAGCAGATCAGGTTGAGCAGGAACCGGCGGCGGTCTTCGCGCGTGTCGAGTCGGCGGAGGTGCTCGATGGAGCCGATCCATTTGAAGCAGAACTCGCCCTTGGCGCGGATCGAGGGGATGCTCTGGATCGCGTCGAACGCCCGGTGCCGTTCGGCAGGATCGGGAATGTAGGTGTCCAGCAGGGTCAGGTAGAACTGCACGTGCAGCGCTTCCTCGTAGAGCTGGCGCGAGAGGTACATGCGCGCTTCGGGCGCGTTGACGTGCTGGTAGAGGTTGAGCACCAGGTTGTTGGCCACGATGGTGTCGCCGGTGGCGAAGAAGGCGACCAGGCGCTGGATCAGGTGGCGCTCGGCGGCGTTCATCCTGGCGTTGAGGTCGGTGAGGTCGGGCGCGAAGTCGACCTCGTCGACCGTCCAGGTATTGCGGATGGCGGCGCGGTACATCTCGTAGAAGGCCGGATAGCGCATCGGGCGCAGGGTGAGGGCGTAGCCGGGGTCGAGCAGTTGACTGGTCATACGATGGCCTTCGATTCTTCCTTCTCCCCCAGGCCTGCCTGAGCCAGTCGAAGAAGGGTGCCCCGGGGGGCGGATGAGGTACGGGTCATGTGCGGGATCGGGCGCGCGGCCCTCGATTTCGGTGCTGCGCGCACCCGCTCAGGCTGAGCCGGTTCCATGCAAGCGGACTCTCGCCGGTGGGAGCGCACCCTGTACGCGGCAGGATGGCCAGGGTTGCGCGATTCGCGGCAAGCGCCGAGCCGTCTTTCCCAACCCCTGTTCCGTTGGAGAAGGTTTCATGCCCCGCGTTCGTAGTCGTCGTGGACGAACTTGCTGATGTAGGAGGCCAGGCCCTCGCCGGCTTCGGCCAGAACCTGCATGTTCCGCACGTGCTCGGTCCCGGCACTTGCCGCCGAATACTGGTAGTCCTCGCCGTTGACGAACCACACCCGGATCCAGTCCGTGCCGAGTTCGAAGGCAGTCACGCCCGAATGGCCGTCCAGATTGCGATAAGGCTGCATGCGCGTTCCTCGTCACTGGCAGGCCTCGCAATACTCCGGATTCTCCAGTGAACAGAACACCGCTGCGTTCGCCTCGACCTGGCTTGGCGCGGCAACGGTCGTCTTGGCGATCTTCGTCGCCGGTCGCGAGCGAAGGTAGTAGGTGGTCTTGATGCCCGCCTTCCATGCGTACATGTACATCGAGGAGAGCTGGCCGATGTTCGGGTTCTCCATGAACAGGTTCAGCGACTGGCTCTGGTCGATGTATGCGCCGCGCGCGGCGGCCAGATCGATCAGCGCCTTCTGCGGCAGCTCCCACACGGTGCGGTAGACCTGGCGCAGGTGTTCGGGGATCACCGCGATACCCTGGATGGAGCCGTCGGCAAGCTTGATCGCATCGCGCACCTCGGTCGTCCACAGGCCCAGCGTCTTCAGTTCCTCGACCAGGTAACGGTTGACCACCAGGAAGTCCCCCGAAAGCGTTTCGCGCTTGAACAGGTTGGACACCTGCGGTTCGATGCATTCGTAGCAGCCGGCGATCGAGGCGATCGTGGCGGTGGGCGCGATGGCGATCAGCAGCGAGTTGCGCAGGCCGCTGTTTTTGACGCGCTCGCGCAATGCGCTCCAGCGCGCCTCGTCGTGCGGTGCGGCCCGCGGCCAGTAGTCGAACTGCAACTCGCCGCGCGCGGCGCGGGTCTCGCCGAAGCCCGGATGCGCGCCGGCCCGTTCGGCCAGCTCGCAGGATTGCTCCAGCGCGTGGAAGTAGATTTCCTCGGCGATGCGCGTGGACAGGTCGAGCGCCTCGGCCGAATCGAAGGCCAGGCGCAACTGGAACAGCACGTCCTGCAGGCCCATGATGCCCAGGCCCACCGGGCGCCATTTGCGGTTGGCGCTTTTCGCGCTGGCGATCGGATAGAAGTTCAGGTCGATCACCCGGTCCAGCTGGCGCACCGCCGTGCGCACGGTGGTGCCCAGACGCTCGAAATCGAACGCGCCCTCCGCGAGGTGACGCGAGAGATTGATCGAGCCAAGGTTGCACACCGCCGTCTCGCCCGCGCCGGTGACCTCCAGGATCTCGGTGCACAGGTTGGACAGGTGAATAACGTTGTCCGCCTCGGCCGTCTGGTTGCCCGTGGCGTTGCAGCGGTCCTTGAAGGTCATCCAGCCGTTGCCGGTCTGCGCCAGCGTGCGCAGCATGCGTGCATAGAGCTCGCGCGCCTTGATCGTCCTGGCGGCGAGACCGGCGGCTTCCGCCTCGCGGTAGGCCTGCTCGAAAGCCACGCCCCACAGGTCGACCAGCTGCGGCACGGCCTTCGGGTCGAACAGCGACCAGTCGCCGTCGGCTTCGACCCGTCGCATGAATTCGTCGGGGATCCAGTTGGCCAGGTTGAGATTGTGCGTGCGCCGCGCCTCGTCGCCGGTGTTGTCGCGCAGCTCCAGGAATTCCTCGATGTCCGCGTGCCAGGGCTCCACGTACACGCAGCACGCGCCCTTGCGCTTGCCGCCCTGGTTGACCGCGGCGACGGAGGCGTCGAGCGTCTTCAACCATGGCACCAGGCCGTTGGAGTGACCGTTGGTGCCGCGGATCAGCGACCCGCGCGAGCGCACGCGCGTGAACGAAAGGCCGATGCCACCGGCGAACTTCGACAGCTTGGCCACGTCCGTGTACTTGTCGTAGATCGCCTCCAGCGAGTCGGCCGGCGAGTCGAGCAGGAAGCAGGAGGACAGTTGCTCATGCGCGGTGCCGGCGTTGAACAGCGTGGGCGAACTGGGGATGTAGTCGAGGGCGGAAAACAGGCGGTAGAGCTCCAGCGTCTCGCCCACCTCGTTGCCGCCGAGCGCGCAAGCGATGCGCATGAAGAAGTGCTGCGGCGTCTCGATGACTTTGCGCACCTGCGGATGGCGCAGGAGGTAGCGGTCGTACACGGTGCGCAGGCCGAAGTACTCGAAGCGGCGAGTGGCCACCGGATCGATCGCGTCATTCAACTTGCGCGCGTGCGCGGCGACGAAGTCGCGCAGCCTTGGGTTGAGCAGGCCAAGCTCCGCACCGCGTGCGATCGACTGCGAAAAGCTCTGGATCTCCTGCCCGCGCACTTCCTTGTCGATGTAGGCGCCGAGCAGCCGCGCGGCAAGCTGGCCGTATTCGGGCTCCTCCGCGGTGAGCGCCGCGGCGGTGCGGATCGAGAGCTGGTCCAGCTCCGCCGTGCTGGCGCCGTCGTACAGGCCGCCGATGGTCTTGAGCGCAACGCGCAGCGGATCGACCCCGTGCAGGCCGTCGGCGTTGCGCGTCACCGCGCGCACGATTTTGTTGACGTCCACGCTTTCGGTAACGCCGTTGCGCTTGGTCACGCGCATCTGCGCGGGGCTGTGCGGCGGGGTCAGGGCAAAGCCGTCGTCGGCAGGTGGCGCGGCCGTGCCGTCGCGGGAAGCGGTATCGAGGGTGTCCAATGCGGGTCTCCGGGAGGGAAGCCGCCGCGCCGGTACGGAGGAGAACGCACCGACGCGACGGTTCCAAAAACGTCAAACGCCTGCTCCCGCGCGCAGGGCCTGAGGGCTCGCTTCCGACGGACGGCACGCCCACGCGGGCGCCAGAACGCCCGCATGCAACGCGCCTCCCCGCGGAAGCGGTCACCCGCGCCGGGCCGCATCAGGATCGGACGGTCGCGTCTCATGCGACGCGACCGCCAGCCCTTGGGGCCCGGCGTGCCGGCAGGTCTTCGGACTTCGCGGACGCGGGTCGGTCGACCCACCTACTTGCCCTCGCTTCCCAGGCGCTGCGACCCAGTGCATGTGAGGACGTTCGTTTCCGCTTACCGCTGCGGGGCAGTTCCGGATTTACACCGGATTCCCTTTTAAGCCCGACCGACAGTCGCGTCTGGACGGGCACCGACGAGGCACAACATATCTGGGCTTTGGGCGACGGTCAACCCAACATTTAGTGGTCGACGGTCACCAAAAGCGCTCCGCCCGCGTTCGGGCACCTTCCCTATGGGACTGGCAAGGGCCGTGATCGCGCAGTGCCCCCTTGCCGGCACTTCCCCTTTCGAATGCGGCGGAAGGTGCCAACAAGTGCTCCTTTGGCACGAGTTCCCGGCCGCAACGCTGCGCTCACTTGTCCCCCACGGCGCGCTGCCTATCGTCGCGAGCCATACCCAGCCACAGCGGGAGCGGATGATGGCCACGACGAAAACCGCCAAAGGCGGCAGCGGCGCCGGCAAGGCGGTAGCGAAAGAACGCCGGGTGCAATCGCGCATCGACGCCAAGGACAAGCAGAAGCAGGCATCGAAACCGGCTGGCAAGAGCGCCGCAAAGAAACAGCCTGGCCAGACCAGCACGCGCGCCAGGCCGCGCCCGCCGTTGCCCGAGCAGCACCTGAGCAAGCCGGGCAAGGAGGCCAAGCTCAAGCCGCGCCCGCAATTCCTGGCGCCCGACTACCGTGGCAGCGGAAAACTCGAAGACATGGCGGCGATCGTCACCGGCGCCGACTCGGGCATCGGCCGCGCGGTGGCCGTGTTGTTCGCCCGCGAGGGCGCGGACGTGGCGGTGGTGTACCTGTCCGAGGACGAGGACGCGCGCGAGACCAGGCGCCATGTCGAGAAGGAAGGCCGCCGCTGCCTGCTGATCCGCGGCGACGTGAAGGATCCGGGCTTCTGCGAGCAGGCCGTGCAGCAAACGGTGGACGAGTTCGGCCGTCTGGACGTCCTGGTCAACAACGCCGCTTTCCAGGAGCACGCCGACGCGCTGGAGGACATCACCGAGGAACACTTCGACCTCACCATGCGCACCAACATCTATGGCTATTTCCACATGGCCAAGGCCGCGCTCCCGCACCTGCGCGAAGGCAGCTCGATCATCAACACCGGTTCGGAAACCGGCCTGTTCGGCAACGCGAACCTGCTCGACTACTCCGCGACCAAGGGCGCGATCCACGCCTTCACCATGTCGCTGGCAAGCAACCTGGTGTCGCGCGGCATCCGGGTGAACGCGGTGGCGCCGGGGCCGGTATGGACGCCGCTCAATCCGGCCGACAAGCCGGCCAAGGGCGTAAGCAAGTTCGGTTCGAAGAATCCGATGGGGCGACCGGCGCAGCCCGAGGAGCTTTCGCCGGCCTACGTGTTCCTCGCCGCGCCCAGCTGCTCCAGCTACATCAGCGGCGCGATCGTGCCGGTGATGGGCGGCTCGACCGGCTGACGCCATGCACCTGTCGGACCCGTGGTGGGTGTATGCACTGCGCGGGGCGGGGGTGTATCTGGGCCTGTTGCTCCTGCTGCGGCTGCTGGGCAAGCGTTCGTTCGGCGAAATGACGACGTTCGACATCGTGGTGCTCATGCTGGTCGGGGGTACGCTGCGCACGGCGATCATCGGCGACGACAAGGCGCCCCTTGCGGCGATCATCGGCGTGCTGGCGATCTTCCTGCTGGACAAGGCCATCGCCTGGGTGGCCGCGCGCTGGCGATTGTTCGATCGCGTGATCGAGGGCAGGGCCAGCCTGCTCGCGCGCGATGGACGGATCATCGAGGGGGCCTTGCGCAAGCACGACATGTCCGATGAGGCGTTCTGCCGGGTGCTGCGCGAGAAAGGCTTGCGCGAAGTGGGCGACGTCGCCGAGGTGCGGCTGGAAGCCAACGGCAGGATCAGCGTGCTGAAGGCGCCCCATCACGACTGAAGCGTCCCGGCCCGTCCCCGTGCAGGAACGCACCTGTGCGCGAGCGTGCGGCCACGCACAGGTGCGCTCCTGCAGGAAGCCGGTCCTGTCGTGCGCGCAGGCAGGAAGGCTGGCGCCGCCCGCGGCACTTCCATCACTCGCTTTTTTCGCAGTGCGCCTCGTAGGCCGGATACAGCCGGTCCTCCTCGCGGCTGATCCGCTGCTTCAGCTCCGCCAGCAACTGCCCCAGGCTGCGCGAGAAGGCCTCCGCATCGGCATTGCCCTCGTGGTAGGCGTCGAAGAACGCCAGCAGCGCCGGCGTCAGCTGCTGCATTTCCCCGACATAGCGGCGGGCCAGGGCGGAGGTGGATGGATGCGCTTGCAGCGCCGGATAGAGCCGGCTGTCCTCCAGGGTCAGGTGCGCGACCATCGCCTGCCTCGCCTTGCGCAATCGCTCGCCGCCCTCGGGGCCGGCCAGGCCCAGGCCTTGCAGTTCGTCGAGCAGGACGTACAGCTGCGCATGCTGGTCGCGCAGGATGTCGGTCAACCTCACGGAGCGTCCTCGCCGTCGATCTGGTGCCAGTCGGCCGAGCGCTCTAGCCAGGGCGGCACGGCGGCAGCCGGCATGGGGCGCGAGACGTGGAAGCCCTGCACCTCGTCGCAGGCCATGCGGCGCACGGTGTCGTAGATGCGCCGGTTTTCCACGCCCTCGACCACCACGCGGAAGCCGAGGTCGTGTGCGAGTGCGGCGGTCGAGCGCACGATCGCCGCGTCATGCCGGCTGGCGTCCATCGCGCGCACGAAAGACTGGTCGATCTTCAGGCAGGTCGCGGGCATCTGCCGCAGCGAGGCGAGGTTGCTGTAGCCGGTGCCGAAATCGTCGATGGCGATGCCGGTACCCAGCTCGCGCACCGCGTCCAGGTGGCGCCGCGTGGCGTCGCTGTGCGCCAGCAACGTGCTTTCGGTGAACTCCAGTTCCAGCACGCGCGGATCGACCCCGTGGCGACTCGCCACGTCCTGCAGGCGCGTGACCAGGTCGGCGTCGAAATCGGCGTTGGATATGTTGAGCGACAGGCCGACGTCGCAGCCGGTGCGGCGCCAGGCGGCCAGCTGGGCGACGCCGTGGTCGAGCACCCAGCCGGTCAGCGAACGCATCAGCCCGGCGCGCTCGGCCAGCGGCACGAACTGGCCCGGCGGCACCTCGCCCAGGGTCGGATGGCGCCAGCGTGCAAGCGCTTCCAGGGCGACGCAACGGCCGTCGCTCAGGCGCACGCGCGGCTGGTAGTGCAGATAGAGCTCGGTGCGCTCGGTCAGGGCGGCCGCAAGCTCGGTGACCAGGAAGAACTCCTGCCGGTGCCGTTCGTCCTGGCTGCGCTCGTACAGCGCCCAGCCGCGCGGACTGCGCTGGGCGGCGTACGAGGCGCTCATCACCTGGCGCAGCGGATCGGCGCCGTCGAGCTGGCGCACGTCCAGGTCGAGCAGACCGACACCCGGCTGCAGCGTGAGCGGGATGTCCAGGCAATCGAACGGCGTGCGCAGGCGGGCCACCAGCGCGTCCAGCTGGCTCGTTTCCAGCGGCTGGCCCCCGTCCGGCAGCACGGCGGCGAAGCGGGTGACGCCGACCTGGAAGAGGTTGGTGCGCGCCGGCATCCAGTCCTGCACGCGCGCGGCCACCGCGCGCATCAGTTCGTCCGCGTAGGCAAAGCCCATCGCGCGCACGAAGGCATTGAAGCGCTCCACCGGGGCCACTTCGATGGCGATCAGCCATGCGCGCTGCACGCCGTTCTTGTGTCGGTTGCGCAGGTCCTCGAAGAACGCGCTGCGATGCGGCAGCTGGGTGACCGGATCGGTGCGTCCCAGATAGCCGCCCAGCACCACGCCGGCGCCGGCCAGGCGCGCGGCGTCGCGCAGCGCGGCCAGCCCCGCCTCGTCCAGGCCGCTGCGTGGCGCGTGATCCATCACGCATAGCGCGCCGACGTGGCGGCCGCTCAGGGTGAACACGGGTTCGCAGGCGAAGAAGCGCAAGCTGGCCGGCGAGGGGCCGGTGAGCGGCGGCGTGTCGCGGTAGCGCGCGTCGGCGGCGATGTCGGGCAGCACCTGGCCGGCGCCGCGGCGCGCCGCCTCCAGGTAGAGCGGATGCAGCACATGGGGGGCCTGCGGGCCCGCATCGCTGCTGTACCAGTAGGCGCTGCCGCCATCGAGCACCAGAGCGACCATCGCCACGCCGAGCGAAGCGGCAGCCAGGTGGGCGACGGCATCGAAGCCGGGCACGGTGTAATGGTCGGTCGTGGCCAACGGGTCTGCCCCGTCGCCAGGAGCGGTGTCCCTGTCCATGAACGTCGCTTCCAGCGCGTGCTCCATGGTCGTATGCATGGCGTTCTCCCTCCGGCCGACCAGGTGGGAACCGCTTGTAACCCGTCGGCCAGAGTACTTCGGCCGCGTCGGCAGCCGCAATGCGAAAAATGGGAAAGTGCGAAGGCTGCCGCGCGAGGTGGCGGGGCCTTCTGCGGACCGGGCCTATTCGGGCCGGTGCGGCAGCGCCAGGTACTCCTCGCTCTGCATCTCGATCAGCCGCGATTCGGTGCGGCTGAATTCGGCGCGATGCCGCTCGCCGTCGTACAGCTCGGTGATCGGCGCGGCGGCCGAAAGCACCAGCTTGACGAGGCGGTCGTAGAACTCGTCCACCATGAGCACGAACCGCCGCGCGGCGTCCTCGCTGTAGACGGAAAACTGCGGCACGTTGGAGACGATCACGGTGGGCACCCGACGCGCGAGCGCGATGTAGTCGGAGACGGCGCGCGGGCCCTCGCACAGGGCGTCGAAGTCGAACCACAGCACGCCCGGCGCCTGCCGGCGCACCGGAATCGGACGGCCGTTGATGTCCAGCGTCCCGCCGTCCTGCCCGTCGCCTTGCGACTGGCTGGCGAAGACGCGCGCGAGTGCGCGTTCGGCCTCGGCGCCCGGCGGAGTCAGGTAAACCGGCGCCTGGGTCAGCGCGCGCAGGCGCCAGTCGTGCGGCGAGACCATCTCCACCACCCGGCAGTGCTTCTCGATCAGCGCGATGGCGGGCAGGAAGCGGGCGCGCTGCAGGCCGTCCCGATAGAGGTTCTGCGGCGGCGTGTTGGAGGTGGTGACCAGCGCCACGCCACGGCGGAACAGCGCGTCGAGCAGGTTGGCCAGGACCATCGCATCGCCGATGTCGTTGACCAGGAACTCGTCCAGGCAAAGAACGCGGCAGCGAGCGGCCAGGCCTTCGGCCACGTCCTCCAGGGGATCGGCACGTTCGCCGAGCTCGCGCAGGTGCGCGTGCACCTCGCCCATGAAACGGTGGTAGTGCCGCCGCAGCGCCACGCCATGCGGCAGGCTGGCGGCGAACAGGTCCATCAGGAAGGTCTTGCCGCGGCCGACGCTGCCCCACAGGTACAGGCCCGGCACCGGCGCACGCTCGTCGTCGCCGAACAGCGATTTCAGCCGTCCGAACAGGCCGCCGTCCTCCATTGGAGCACATAGCGCCGCGTGCATGCGATCGAACTCCGGCAGCACGGCAAGCTGCGCCGGATCGGCTTCCCAGCGGTGCGCGACGACGCCTTCGTGGTAACGGGCGGAGGGGGTGAGGGTGGTCATCGAGCGGAATTCGGCATGGCGGGTCCTCCGACTGTTCGCCAGGGGAGGTTGGAAAAGGGTCGGGGTGCGCGCGAAAACTCCCCTCCGTCAAAAGAAGGGGAGCGGGACCGGTTCATCCGTTGCGCGGCGGCGGCAGCCACGGCTGCACCGCATGCTTGACCGCGCCGCGCAGATCCATCAGCCGGCGGTGGAAGAAATGGCTGGTCTCGGGCATGCGCACCACTTCCGGCTCGACCGGCAGGCTGTCGATCCAGTCGAACACCGCCTGCGGTTCGACCACTTCGTCGGCTTCGCCCTGCACGATCAGCCAGGGGCACTGCGGCGGCTCGATCCCGGTCAACGCGAAACGCCCCGCCGGCGGCGCGATGCTCACCAGCGCGGCGGCACCCAGGCGCACCGCGTTGCGGATCGTCACGTAGCTGCCGAAGGAAAACCCGGCCAGCCACAGCACGTCGTCTTGACGCACGCGGCGTACCCAGGCGGCCACCGCCGCCAGGTCCTCGCTCTCGCCGTTGCCTTCGTCGTAGCTGCCTTCGGAGGCGCCGGTGCCGCGGAAGTTGAAACGCACGGTATCGAGCCCCGACTCGCGCAGGCTGCGCTCGACCATCGTCACCACCTTGTTGTGCATGGTGCCGCCCTGCACGGGGTTGGGATGGCAGATCACCGCCACGCCGCGGCGCGCCTCCTCCGGCGCGGCGACGTCGCTGATCGCCTCCAGCTTGCCGGCGGGGCCGTCGAGCGCGAAGCTCGCCTCTTCAATCGGGAACGCGGCGGGATTGTCGGGAACGGTGGTGGGCGTCATGCGCACAATGATAACCGTCGCGGCCGTGCACCGGCCGTGGTGCCGGGAGATGGCATGAACCACCTGGCCCATGCGCTGCTGGCCGGTGCCGACGAGGGCCGGATCCTGGGCGGAGTGCTCGGTGACTTCGTGCGGGGCACGCCGGATGCCGCGTTGCCGACAGGGGTGCGCGAGGGCATTGCGCTGCACCGGGCGATCGATGGGTATACCGACCGCCACCCCGAGGTACTGGCGGCGCGCGCGTTGTTCGAGCCGCCGTACCGGCGTTATGCCGGCATCGCGCTGGACATGTGGTTCGACCATCTGCTGGCGCGTGACTTCGCGCGCTGGTCGCCGTTGCCGTTGCCGGCCTTCTCGACCGACCTGCGCGAGCTGTTGCGCCGGCAGGACGCGCTGTTGCCGGTCACCGCGCGGCGTTTCGCGCTCTACATGCAGGCCAATGACCTGCCGGCCGCGTATGCCGAGCCGGTGGTGCTCGATCGCGCGCTCGCCGGCATCGGGCAGCGCCTGCAACGCGACAACCCGTTGGACCGGATGCTGCCAGTGCTGCAGGAAATGGATGCTCCGCTGCAGGCGCGCTTCGATGCGTTCTTCCCGCAGTTGCAGCGATTCGCGCACGAGTGGACGCCGTAGGAAACGCCCGCGCGAAACGGGCCGGGTATGAGCGGGCAAAATCCCGGGGGCGTCGGCGAGGTCGACCCCTCATCCCAACCTTCTCCCCGCAGGGGGAGAGGGTGCGAACGAAAAACGCCGCCCGATGGGCGGCGTTTTGACGGAAGCTTTTTCGTCAGGCCAAGGTTACTTGGCCTGGCTGACGATCCACTTGACCGTGTTGCCCACCTGCTCGTCGGTGAGCGAGGGCATGCCGCCCTTGGGCGGCATGAAGTTGCCGTCCGGGCCGTGGTAGCCCTCGATCGCGTGCTTGACCAGGGTGTCGATGCCCTGCGCGATGCGCGGTGCCCAGGCGGCCTTGTCGCCCAGCTTGGGAGCGCCGGCCACGCCGGCGGTGTGACAACTGTGGCAGAGGCCTTCGTAGACGGTCTTGCCGTCGGTGCTGCCGCCGAAGGCAACCTGCGAAGCGGCGGCCTTGGCGGCCTCTTCCTGCGCGGCCAGCATGGCGGCGCGGCCGGTATCGCCGGCGTAGGCCGCGCCGGCGGGCGCCAGGCGCTCGGCGACCTTCTGCGCCGCGTGCGGGTTGGTTTCCTTCGCCGCGTGGGAGTAGATGCTGTAGGCCATGATCAGCAACACCAGCGCCAGCACGTGCAGACCGGCGATCAGCCAGCTGAACTGGCGGATGAAGCTCTGGTCCGATTTGGTCATGGAACCGCTCACGCAAGTAACTCCAGGTAATCAGTGGACGTGCCGAAAGGCCTCGGGGCCGGCCGGCGCGGGGCAGACAAGTCGCCGATTATAGATCAAAGCGCGCGCCAAGGTTCAGGCCACGCTGCGCACGGTGCGACTGCGGCAAAGCGCCGCCGTCCGTGCCGTCGGTAACGTGTCATCGGTCATGGGGCACCCCTGTCAACTGGCATTGTCCAAGGCCGTTGCTGTAACCCTATGCTTTTCACAGGGTCGGCTTCGGCTGCGCGCGGCGCAGCGTGAAGGCCGGCAACCATTCCGGGAGCTTTGTCTAATGTCGCGTTTTTGGAAGATCGCGCTGATCGTCGTGGTGGTGCTGGTGCTGGCCGTGGTCGGCCTGCGCCTGATGCACAAGCCGGGCGGCCAGCCAGGGCAGGCCAACGCCCAGGGCCAGGGAGAGGAGGGCAAGCAGCCGCCGGTGCCGGTCACCGTGGTGCCGGTGGCGCGCCAGGACGTGCCGGTGTACCTGACCGCACTGGGTACGGTGCAGGCGCTCAACACCGTGGCGATCAGCCCGCAGGTGAGCGGCCGCCTGATCAGCCTGGAGTTCACCGAGGGCCAGCCGGTGAAGAAGGGCCAGGTGCTGGCGCAGATCGATCCGCGCACCTTCCAGGCCACCTATGACCAGGCCACGGCACGGCTGCACCAGGACCAGGCGCAGCTGGCCACCGCCAAGGCCAACTACTCGCGCAGCCAGGAACTGGGCCCGAAGGGCTATATCGCCAAGCAGGACCTGGACGCGCTGCGCAACACCGTGCGCCAGCTGGAGGCGACGCTCGCCTCGGACCAGGCGCAGATCCGCGACGCCGAGGTACAGCTGGGCTATACGAAGGTGGTCTCGCCGATCGACGGCCTGGCCGGCATCCGCGGCGTCGACCCGGGCAACGTGGTGACCACCACCAGCACGATCGTCACGCTGACCCAGCTTCACCCGATCAACGTGATGTTCAACCTGCCCGAGCAGAACCTCGACATGGTGCGCCAGGCGGCCGTGGGCGGGGGCGCGCTGTCGGTCGCGGCGCTTGCCCGCGACGACGCGCACGTGATCGCCGACGGCGGCGTGCTCAAGGTGATCGACAACCAGATCGACGCCAGCACCGGCACCTTCCGGCTCAAGTCGGAATTCCCCAACCAGAAGAACGAGCTGTGGCCCGGCCAGTTCGTCAACGTGCGGCTGAAGGTGCGCACGGTCGGCGGTGGCCTGGTGATCCCGGCGCAGGCGGTGCAACGCGGCCCTGACGGCGACTATGTCTATCTGCTGCAGAAGGACGACACGGTCAAGATGCAGCCGGTGCAGGTGGCGCAGGAAGTGGGCGACAGCGCGGTGATGATCGCGGCCGGGCTGACCGAGGGCCAGCGCGTGGTCACCGAAGGCCAGTTCCGGCTCAAGCCCGGCAGCAAGGTCAATCCGCTCAAGCCGGGCGAGGTGCCGCCGGCGCCGACCAAGGAAGAGCTGGAGAAGGCCAAGAAGGACGGCGGCGGCCGACGCGGGCACTGATGACAGCAGGCAGCCCCGGGGCCGAACGCCGGGGCGCCGCAAAAATGGTCGTTCGCCCTGAGCGCAGGCCGCAGTCGAAGGGCAGCCCTTCGACGTCGCTGCACTGCGTTCGGGGCAAACGGCGGTTGGGTTGCGATCCACGCGCGCCTTCACCTGATAGACAGACCGGATAACCCATGGGCTTTTCCACCCTTTTCATCCGCCGCCCGATCGCCACATCGCTGCTGATGGTCGCGGTGCTGCTGCTGGGCGTGCTCGGTTATCGCCAGCTGCCGGTGTCGGCGCTGCCGGAGATCGACGCCCCCAGCCTGGTGGTGACCACGCAGTACCCCGGCGCCAGCGCGACCACCATGGCGGCGCTGGTGACCACCCCGCTGGAGCGCCAGCTCGGCCAGATTTCCGGCCTGTCGATGATGAGCTCGGATTCGTCCGCGGGACTGTCGACGATCATCCTGCAGTTCAACATGGACCGGGACATCGACATCGCCGCGCAGGACGTGCAGGCGGCGATCAGCTCGGCCAAGGGCACGCTGCCCAACAACCTGCCCTATCCCCCGGTCTACAACCGCGTGAACCCGGCCGACGCGCCGATCCTCACGCTGATGCTCACTTCCGACAGCCGCCAGCTGCGCGAGGTGAACGACCTAGCCGATTCGATCATCGCGCAGAAGCTCTCGCAGGTGCAGGGCGTGGGCCTGGTGTCGATCGCCGGCAACGTGCGCCCGGCCGTGCGCGTGCAGGTCAACCCGTCGCAGCTGTCCAACCTGGGCCTCACGCTGGAAGACGTGCGCGCATCGCTGCAGGCGGCCAACGTCAACGCGCCCAAGGGCACCTTGAACGGCGCCACGCAGAGCTATTCGATCGGCACCAACGACCAGCTGGCCGACGCGGCCGCCTACGGGCAGACCATCATCAGCTACAAGGACGGCGCGCCGGTACGCCTGAAGGATGTCGCGCGTGTCGTCGACGGCGTGGAGAACGACCAGCTCGCCGCCTGGGCCAACGGCAAGCCGGCGGTGCTGCTGGACATCCGCCGCCAGCCCGGCGCCAACATCGTGCAGACCGTCGAGCAGATCCGCGCCGTGCTGCCCTCGCTGCAGGCGGTGCTGCCGGCCGACGTGCACCTGGATGTCTTCGCCGACCGCACGGTCACCATCCGGGCGTCGGTGCACGACGTGGAGTTCACGCTGATCCTCACCGTGTGCCTGGTGGTGGGCGTGATCTTCATGTTCCTGCGCCGGTTGTGGGCGACGATCATCCCGTCGATCGCGGTGCCGCTGTCGCTGATGGGCACGTTCGGCGTGATGGCCTTCACCGGCATGTCGCTGGACAACCTCTCGCTGATGGCGCTGACCGTGGCCACCGGCTTCGTGGTCGACGATGCGATCGTGATGATCGAGAACATCGTGCGCTACATCGAACAGGGCAAGAGCGGCAAGGAGGCCGCGGAAATAGGCGCGAAGGAGATCGGCTTCACGGTGCTGTCGCTGACCGTCTCGCTGATCGCCGTGTTCCTGCCGCTGCTGTTGATGCCTGGCGTCACCGGACGCCTGTTCCACGAGTTCGCCTGGGTGCTGACCATCGCCGTGGCGATCTCGATGCTGGTGTCGCTGACGCTGACGCCGATGATGTGCGCGTATCTCCTCAAGCCCGACCAGCTGCCGGAAGGCGACGACGCACACGAGCGCCACGCCGCCGCCGGCAAGCGCGGCGTGTGGCTGCGCACGGTCGATTTCTACGGTCGCACGCTGGACTGGGTGCTCGACCATCGACGCCTGACCATCCTGGTCGCGGCGGCCACCGTGGTGCTCACCATCATCCTCTACGTGGTGATTCCCAAGGGCCTGCTGCCCGAGCAGGACACCGGCCTGGTCACCGGCGTGGTGCAGGCGGACGAGAACGTGGCCTTCCCGCAGATGGAGCAGCGCACCAAGGCGGTCGCCGCGGCGCTGCGCGCCGACCCGGCCGTGTCCGGCGTGGCGGCCTTCATCGGCGCAGGCACCATCAATCCCACGCTCAACCAGGGCCAGCTCTCGATCGTGCTGAAGGACCGCGGCGACCGCGGCGGCCTGGACGAGGTGATGCCGCGATTGCAGCAGACGGTGGCGAACATTCCGGGCGTGGCGCTGTACCTGAAGCCCGTGCAGGACGTGACGCTGGACAGCCGCGTGGCCTCCACCGAGTACCAGTATTCGCTCTCGGAGGTGAACTCGGCGGACCTGGCCAAGCGGGCCGAGCAGATGACCCAGGCGCTGCGCCAGCGGCCCGAGCTGGCCGACGTCGACAACAACCTGGCCAACCGGGGCAACGCACTCAAGCTCACCATCGACCGCGAGAAGGCCAGCCGCCTGGGCGTGCCGGTGCAGACCATCGACGACACGCTGTACGACGCCTTCGGCCAGCGCCAGATCTCGACCATCTTCACCCAGCTCAATCAGTACCGCGTGGTGCTGGAGGTCGCGCCGGAGTTCCGCTCCAGCCGCGACCTGCTCAACAAGCTCACCGTGCGCGGCAACGGTTCGGGCGCCCTGACCGGCTCCAACGCGACCAGCTTCGGCCAGCTCACGTCGGCCAATTCGGCGACCCCGTCGGGCATCGGCAACACCGGCAACGTCGGCTTCCAGGTCGGTGCCGGCGGCACCATTCCTATCGCCTCGCTGGCCACCGCCGAGGTCACCAGCGCGCCGCTGGTGGTCAGCCACCAGCAGCAGCTGCCGGCGGTGACGGTTTCCTTCAACCTGGCGCAGGGCTATTCGCTGTCCGAGGCGGTCGACGCGATCCACGAGGTCGAGGCGCAGCTGGATTCCCCGCCGCAGGTGCGCGGCCAGTTCATCGGCAAGGCGGCCGAGTTCAACGCGTCGATCGGCGACGAGGTCCTGTTGCTGCTGGCGGCGATCGTGGTGATCTACATCGTGCTGGGCGTGCTCTACGAGAGCTACATCCACCCGCTGACGATCATCTCGACGCTGCCGCCGGCCGGCGTGGGCGCGTTGCTGGCGCTGATCCTGTGCGGCATGAGCCTGTCGGTGGATGGCATCGTGGGCATCGTGCTCCTGATCGGCATCGTCAAGAAGAACGCGATCATGATGATCGACTTCGCGATCGAGGCGCAGCGCGACGGATTGAACGCGCGCGAGGCGATCCGGCGGGCGTGCCTGCTGCGCTTCCGGCCGATCATGATGACCACGGCCGCGGCCATGCTCGGCGCCTTGCCGCTGGCGCTGGGCAACGGTATCGGCGCCGAGCTGCGCCGGCCGCTGGGCGTGTCGATCGTCGGCGGCCTGCTGCTGTCGCAGCTGGTGACGCTCTACACCACGCCGGTGATCTACCTGTACATGGAGCGTTTCTCCGACTGGCTGCGGCTGCGCCGCGAGCGGCGGGCGCTGGCGCGCGCAGCGGCTGACGCCCGCGCGGTGTGACCCGATCTTCTCCCTCTCTCCTCCGGGGAGAGGGCTGGGGTGAGGGGCCGGGGCTCGCGGTGGTATCTCCTGCGGGCCCCGTTCTTGGCTTTGCGGTCACGAGCGAGCCTTCCCGCGACCTGGCTCGCCTGCGGCGGGCTTCCGAGCGCCTGCCGGCGCTCGGGTCACTTTTCTTTGCGGGCCCAAAGAAAAGTAACCAAAAGAAAAGGCCTGCTAAGCCCGGTGAGAGATAAGAGCTAGGTGCCTTCTGGCTTTGCCTGGTGAGCGCCTGCTCTTAGAGGAGCTGCCGCCGCTTTGCCGCGGGCGCTCGGGAGCTGAGGTAACAAGAGCTTCGGAGTGTGCGTAAAGCGACGCCGCGCGCTCTGTTCCCTCTCCCCTCCGGGGAGAGGGTTGGGGTGAGGGGCCGGGACTCGCGGGAAAGCCGTCAAGAACGCCACCTTGCTCGTCGCCTTTGCGGGACTTCCGCGGCTTGGCTCGCCTGCGGAAGGGGTGACCAGCGACGCCGCTTCACCGATCAACCGATCGGTCGGTTGCGCGTTAGCACGGCGATGCCGCGTATCCTCTCCCCTTTTGACCTGCCCTCCCCCGCCGTCGCATGAACCTCTCCGGCCCCTTCATCCGCCGCCCGATCGGCACCTCGCTGCTGGCCATGGGCGTGATCCTCGCCGGGATGATCTGCTACGCGTTGCTGGGCGTGTCCGCGCTGCCGCAGATGCAGTTCCCGGTGATCTTCGTGCAGGCGCAGCAGGCCGGTGCCGATGCCACCACCATGGCGTCGACCGTGGCCGCGCCACTGGAGCGCCACCTGGGCCAGGTCCCGGGCATCGAGTCGATGCGCTCGCACAGTTCCGAAGGCCGCGCGGTGGTGTTTCTCATGTTCCGCGGCGGCACCAACCTGGATTCGGCAGCGCGCGACGTGCAGGCGGCGATCAACGCCGCAGCGCCGGACCTGCCATCGGGTCTCAACAGCCCGCCCAGCTACGAGAAGGCCAACCCCAACGACGATCCGGTCATCGCCTTCGCGCTTACCTCGGATACCGAATCGGCCGCCACGCTTTTCAACGTGGCCGACTCCCTGCTGGCCCAACGGCTGCGCCAGTTGCCCGGCGTGTCGCAAGTGGAGATCGCCGGCGCCGCGACGCCGGCGATCCGCGTGGATATCGACCTGCACGCGCTCAGCGCCATGGGCCTGACGCCCGACCAATTGCGCAACGCGCTGACCGCGGCCAACGTCACCTCGCCGCAGGGTTTCCTGTCCAACGGCGCGACCACCATGGCGGTGACCGCCAACGACCAGCTGCACAGCGCCGACGACTTCGCCGGCCTGATCATCGCCGTGCGCGGCGGGGTGCCGATCCGCCTCTCGGACGTGGCCCACGTCTACGCCGGCCAGCAGGATGCCTATCAGGCGGCCTGGTTCCAGGGCAAGCCGGCGGTGCTGATGTACGTCTACAAGAAAGCCGACGCCAACGTCATCGCCACGGTCGATGCGGTCAAGGACCAGGTGCCCGCGCTGCGCGCGTACCTGTCGCCCGGCACCGTGCTCACTCCGTACTTCGACGGCACCCCGACCATCCGCGCCTCGCTGCACGAGGTGCAGGCGACGCTGCTGATCTCGCTGGCGATGGTGGTGCTGACCATGGCGCTGTTCCTGCGCCGGCTCGCGCCCACGCTGATCGCCGCGCTGACCGTGCCGCTCTCGCTCGCCGGCGCCTTCGTGGTGATGTACACGCTCGGCTACACGCTCAACAACCTCACCCTGCTGGCGCTGGTGATCGCGATCGGCTTCGTGGTGGACGACGCGATCGTGGTGATCGAGAACGTGATCCGGCACATCGACCAGGGCATGCCGCGATTGCAGGCCGCGCTGACCGGTGCGCGCGAGATCGGCTTCACCGTGGTGTCGATCACCGCCTCGCTGATCGCGGTGTTCATCCCGCTTCTGTTCGCGCCGGGCATCACCGGCATGTTCATGCACGAGTTCACGATGACGCTGGTGGCGGCGATCGCGATGTCGGCGGTGATCTCGCTCACCCTGACGCCCTCGCTGTGCGCCCTGTTCCTGCGCGGCCATGCCAACGCGAAACCCACGCGGCTGGGCCAGGCGCTGGACCGCTTCCACGCCGGCATGCTGCGCATCTACACCCGTTCGCTGGACTTCGCCCTGCGCCACGCGCTGGCTCTGTCGCTGACGCCGCTGGTGCTGATCGTGGCCACGTTCTTCCTGTTCGGCGTGGTCAAGAGCGGGCTGTTCCCCAAACAGGACACGGGGCTGATCTGGGGCCGCGCCAGCGCCAGCGCGACGGTGTCCTTCAAGGATGCGATTGCGCGCCAGGACCGGCTCACCGCGATGCTGCTGGCCGATCCGGACGTCAAGGCGGTCGGCTCGCGCCTGGGCATCAACTGGCAGGGCACCAGCGGCTCGTTCAACATCGAGCTGAAGACCCGTGGCGAGGGCCGCACCGACGACACCTTCGCCGTGCTCGCGCGCCTCTCGGCCAAGGCCGACCGCTTCCCCGACCTCGACCTGCGCCTGCGCCCGATCCAGGACCTGCCCAGCGGCGGCGGGGGCGGCGGCAACCAGGGCGCGCAGTACCAGGTCTCGCTGCAGGGCGACGACCTCGCCGAACTGCAGCAATGGCTGCCGAAGCTGATCAACGCGCTGAAGAAGAACCCGAAGTTCAAGGACGTCGGCAGCGACATCGACGACGCCGGCCTGCGCCAGAACGTGGTGATCGACCGCGACACCGCCGCGCGGCTGGGCGTCTCGATCGGCACCATCGACGGCGCGCTGTACAACGCCTTCGGCCAGCGCCAGGTGTCGACCATCTATTCGGACATCAACCAGTACAAGGTGGTGCTCAACGCGCTGCCCTCGCAGACCGCCACGCCGGCGGCGATCAACCGCATCTACGTGCGCTCGGACAGCGGCAGAATGATCCCGCTGGGCGCGCTGGCGCACATGGAGCCGGGACTCGCGCCGACCTCGGTCTCGCACGAGGACCAGCACACCACGATGGACCTTTCGTTCAACCTCGCACCGGGCGTGAGCATGGGCGAGGCGATGGGCATCGTGCAGCGCACCGTCCAGGACCTGCGCATGCCTGGCGATATCCGCCTCAACGTGGGCGGCGACTTCCGCCGCTTCATGGAAACCCAGAGCGGCATGGGCTGGCTGATCCTGGCGGCGATCCTCACCGTCTACATCGTGCTGGGCATGCTCTACGAGAGCCTGATCCATCCGGTAACCATCCTGTCGACGCTGCCGGCGGCGGGCGTGGGCGCGTTGCTCGCGCTGTGGCTGACCGGCACTGAGCTGTCGGTGATCTCGCAGATCGCGCTGGTGCTTTTGATCGGCATCGTGAAGAAGAACGCGATCATGATGATCGACTTCGCGCTGGTGGCCGAACGCGAGCACGGCAAGGCGCCGCTCGATGCGGTGCGCGAGGCGTGCATCGTACGTTTCCGGCCGATCATGATGACGACGATGGTGGCGATCCTGGCGGCGTTGCCGATTGCGATCGGGTTGGGCGAGGGTTCGGAGCTGCGCCGCCCGCTGGGCATCGCGTTGATCGGCGGGCTGCTGATCTCGCAGAGCCTGACTCTGCTCAGTACGCCGGCGCTGTACGTAATCTTCTCGTGCCTGGCGGCGCGCTGGCGCGCCTTCCGCTCACGGCATCGCCGCCGCGACGTGGTTGAAGCCTCCTGATTCAGCGCCCCTCTTCCTAGGAGGGTGAGGGGCCGCAGTCGCGGAAGGACCCGCAAGAACGAAAAGCTCCTTTGTCATCCCGTGAACCGTCCACCCCGCCGCCCTCTGAGGCGTCGACGGCTGGCGGAAAGCCCATTGCCGTTCGGAGAGAGGCTTTCATCCCGCCATGGGTCTTGCCGCGCGCGTGCCTGGAGGGCCGAAGCCCATCCTACGGGCCAAGGCCTCGCGGCTCCGCCGCTGCTTCCCGGAGGGAGAAGAAGGCATCACGCCTCGTCGAACTCCAGCGCGGCGGTGAGATCCCCCGGCGCCGGCCCGCCGGCGGCCCGCATGGACTCCTCGCGCAGGGTCAATCCGGGCAGCTTGCGCAACCCGAACCGGCGAGTCAGGAAGCGCGCGATCGAGCCGGTGTCGTACACCGTGTGGTCCACGTGGCCCTTCTTCGCATGCGGCGACACGATGATCGCCGGGACACGCGAGCCCGGGCCCCAGCGGTCGCCCTTGGGTGGCGCCACGTGGTCCCACCAGCCGCCGTTCTCGTCGACCGTGACGACTACCAGCAAGCCCGGCCACGCCGGCGATTTCTGCAGCGCCTCCACCACGGCCATGACGTGGCGATCCCCAGCGTCCACGTCCGAATACCCGGCGTGCATGTTGAGGTCGCCCTGCGGCTTGTAGAAGGTCACCGGCGGCAGCGTGCCGGCGGCGACGGCGGCGAGGAAGTGGTTGGTTTCCGCGGTCTCGCCCACGCCCGCATCGCGCAGGTGCTTCTCGCGCGCCGCCGTGCCCGGCGCGTACGCGGTGAAGTAGTTGAACGGCTGGTGGTGCGGCTGGAAGTTGGGCCGCTGGGGGAAATCGGCCTGGTCGCCGTCGCCCTTGCCCTCGAGCGCCAGTTTCCAGCCGCCGGCGTACCAGGCCCAGTCCACGCCCGCCTCGGAAAGCACGTCGCCGATGGTCGCGTGCTTCTGCGGCACCACGGTGTTGGCGCTGTCGGGATCGGCATGGGCGGGATCGTTCGGATCCTTGGAGAAACCCGGCGCGTAGGGCGGCCCCATCGTGTTGACCGCCCAGAAGTCGGGCGTCAGCGCATTGGGCGTCAGCGTTTCGGGCTTGCCCTCCATCGCGCTGGCCGGCGAGTCGTGGGCGAGCTTGAGATGGATGTCGGTGGCCTCGCCGCTGACCGTCTGCGCGATGTTGAAGCGTGCAGGGCTCTGGTCCGCGTGCGGGTAATACGGCGGCTGCGCGGCGATCAGGTACTGGTGGTTGAGGAACGAGCCGCCGAACGCGCCCATGAACCAGTGGTCGCACAAGGTGTACTGGCGCGCCAGCTGCCACAGCCGCAGGTTGGCCGCGTTGTCGCCGTAGTAGCCCATCACCAGCGCGCCCGAGTCGCCCCAGGCCACGAAGCCGTCATTCTTGCCGCCGTTGATCTGGCGCTGGTTCTCGTAGAAGCGATGCCACAGGTCGCGCGTGACCACGCCCTGCGGCAGCGGCTCGCCGCCGCCGGTGCGCAGCGCCCACGGCGCATTGGGCAGGTCGACGATGTCCTCCTGGCGCACCACGTACTTGCGGTGGTTGACCACTTGCTCGTGCGGCGCCACGCCGTGCCATACGGGCGGGAGCTGCTTGAGCACCGAGCCGTCGCGGTCGCGCTGCAGGTACTGCTCGGGCCGGAGTCCCGAGAGCGGCTCGGCCACGCCGGGGAAATCGGCGAACAGGTTGTTGAAGCTGCGGTTCTCGGCGTAGATCACGACCACGCGCTGGATGTGCTTGCGCAGCAGCGCGTCCAGCTTCGTCGGTGGGAGCGCCGCGCTTTTCGCGTTCGCCACGGCATCGACGCTGGCGCCGCCCAGCGCCAGGCCGGCGCCCGCCGCGGCCAGGCCGCCGAGCAGTCGGCGGCGTTGCGGGTCGGTCGGCTGCTCGTCACTGTCGGGCGGTAGGGGGAGGTCGGACATCGGAGGCTCCTCGGGGGCGTTCAGGTGTGCAGTATGCCGGCATCCGGCTCGCGTGCCCCGGCGCCACGCCGCGAAGCAAAGGGAAGGCGCCTCAGCCTTCCACCGCGTGCGCCGCCTGCCACATCGCGCGCGTCAGCGGCCGGTTCGTGTGCGGCGTCTGCAGCACCACCAGCGTGGTCGTGCTCACGCTGGGGTGGATCTTCAGCAGCCGGTCGAGCACCGCCTCCAGATGCGCCACCGACAACGCGACCACGTGCAGCAGCGCCGAGTCCTCGCCAGCGAGTCGGCGGCACTCGAGCACCTCGGGAATGTCGGTCACCAGCGCGCCGATGCGCGCGCAGATACCGCCGTCGCAACGCAGGCGGATCATCGCGTCGATGCTGTAACCCAGTCGCTTCGGATCCACCACCGCGCGGTAGCCGGCGATGATGCCGGCTTCCTCCAGCCGCTTGACGCTCGGCCACGGCCGGTGGGGACAGGCCGACCTGCCGGCCCAGTTCCGCGTAGCCCTGCCGCGCGTCCTGCTGCAGCGCTTCGAGCAGCTGCCAGTCGCGGGCGTCCAGTTCGGGTTTCGATACGAAGGCCATGATGGAAACCTGCAATTCGTTCGTTGGCGAAGCATGCCATTCTGGCTTGGTTGCATGCTTCCTGCGTAACCCGGCCCTCACTAGGATGCGCACTTCCCCGCACCGGAATTCCCCATGGATACCCCTCGCCTGGACGGGCGGACGCTGGCCCTGATCGGCGTCGCCTTGGTCACCTGGTCGTCCGCGTACGCGGCGATCGCCTTCGCGCTGCCGGCCTTCACGCCGGGCGAGGTGGCGTTCGCGCGCCTGGGCATAGGCTCGCTCTGCTTCGCGTTGTGGCTGCTGGTCAAGCGCCCGCCGCTGCCGGCCCGGCGCGACTGGCCGCAACTGGCGGCACTGGGCGTGATCGGCCTGACCGTCTATCACATGGCGCTCAATTACGCCGAAACCCGCATCGCCAGCGGCACCGCCGCGATCCTGATCTCGCTGGTGCCTGCGGCCACCGCGGCGCTTTCGGCGCTGTGGCTGCGCGAGCGTTTGCCGGCGCGCACGCTGGCGGGCCTGGGCGTGGCGCTGGTCGGCGTGGTGATGGTGGTGCTGGCCAGCGGCAAGCAGGTGAAGTTCGAGCCGATGGCCGCACTGGTGCTGCTTAGCGTGGCCGCCTCGGCGATCTACTTCGTCGGGCAGAAGCCGTTGTTCGCGCGTTCGAGCGTGTTCGGCGTCACCGCCTTCACCTTCTTCGCCGGCACGCTGGGCGCGCTGCCGTTCGCCATCCACCTGCCGCAGGCACTGGCCGCCGCGCCGTGGCCGCGCATCGGTGCGCTGCTGTGGCTGGGCTTCGCCCCCACCTTCGTCGGCTACATCGCCTGGAACATTGCCATCCACCGCAGCTCGGCCTCGCAGGTGTCCAGCTTCATCTATTTCTCGCCGCCGATCGCCGTGCTGATCGGCTGGTTCTGGCTCGGTGAACGGCCCGGGCTGCTGACCCTGGTCGGCGGCGCGGTCACCGTCGGCGGCGTGATCCTGGCCAACATGCGCCGGCGCGCCGCGGTGCGCACCGCCCACCAACCCGCGGTCTGCAAACCGTAGGCTGGCTCGAGCGCGCCATCGACGCACCGGAGCGGTGGGCTGAAAGTCCACCTTGCAAACTGCGAGGGATGCCATGGAACTCTTCATCGCCAACAAGAACTACTCTTCCTGGTCGCTGCGGCCCTGGCTGCTGATGGTCGAGCAGGGCATCCCGTTCGAGGAACACCTGGTCGCCCTGCGCGACGGCTCCAGCTGGGACGCCTTCCGCGCCTTCGCGCCCAACGGCAAGGTGCCGTGCCTGCGCGACGGCGACACGGTGGTGTGGGATTCGCTGGCGATCGTCGAGTACCTGGCCGAGCGCCACCCGGGCGTGTGGCCGGCCGACGCAAAGGCGCGCGCCTGGGCCCGCTGCGCCAGCGCCGAGATGCATTCGGGCTTCACCGCCCTGCGCACCACCTGCCCGATGAACTGCGCCGTGCGCGTGGAACTGCATGGCATCGACGCGCCACTGCAGCGCGACCTTGCCCGCCTGGCCGAGCTGTGGGGCGAAGGGCTCGCGCGCTTCGGCGGACCGTTCCTGGCGGGCAATGCCTTCAGCGCCGTGGATGCGTTCTTCGCGCCGGTCGCCTGGCGCATCCTGAGCTACGGGCTGCCGCTGGACGAGACCTCGCTCGCCTACGCCACGCGCCTGCGCGAACTGCCCGGGATGCGGCGCTGGTACGCCGCGGCGCTTGCCGAGACGGTACGTCTGAAGGACAGCGAGGACACTGCGCGCCGCGTCGGCACGGTGCGCGGGGACCTGCGCACGCCGGCCTGAGCGTCAGGCCAGCGCTTCGACGCGGACCACCGCCGGGTCGTCCGCGTGGTCCAGCAGCAGGCGCCGCACGCGGTCCTGCCACAACTCGCCGAAGGCGCGCTGCTGCTCGGCCGTGGCCGACGGTGCCAGCGCCTCGGCCATGCGCTCGCGCAGGCCCGGTGGCGACGGCACGCGGGCGAGATCCAGTTCCACCCGCACCGCCTGGCCGGTGTCGCGCCGCTGGAAGCGCACGCCCGGCACTTCCTGCGCCGTCCCATAGTGCAGCAGGCCCTGGCGCACGAAGCGCCCGCCGATGCCATGGAAACCGTTGGCCGATGCCGCGCCGGTGACCAGTGTCAGCACCTGCGCGACCACGCCGGTGGTGCCTTCCTGTTCCGGCCCGCCCATCCGCACCGACACGCCGCCGCGTTCGGCGGGACCATCGGGGTAAAGCGCGCGCAGCGCGGCACGCGCCATCAGGAAGGCGCCGCCCACGGTCGGGCAGGAGTGGCCCGCCAGCCGCACCGCATCGGCATAGCCGTAGACCAGCAGGCCATCGTCGGACGCACCCAGCAGTGCGGCCAGCGGGTCGCGCACGGTGATGCACGGCGCGAGGAAAAAAAACGCGGGGAACGCCATGCTCACTCGCCGGGCAGGCCGACGATGCCGAAATCCACCACCACCGCCTGCGGACCGCGCTCGCGGTAGCTGACCGTCAGGTATTCGCCGAAGCGCTCGCGCAGCTGCGCCAGCAGCGGCAGCGGGTCGTGGTCGTTGATGAAGCGCATCGTCTCGCCCGAGCGCAATGCGCCCAGCGCGCCGAAGATCGCCGAATGGCGGAAGCGGCGGGCGATGCCGCGGGCGTCGAAGATGTGGATGTTCTGTTCGGGGCTGAGATTGGCGTGCATGGCGGACACTCGCGGGATGGGAGCGCCACCCTACGGCCGCGCCCACCCCGTGCCCATGACTTGGATCAGCCGATCAGGACGTCGCCGGCGAGGCGGGAAGCCGCAGCGCGCGGCGTCGGCCAAGCGCGGCGTAGGCGCGCGCAAGCAGCGGGATCGACAGCAGGAAAAAGTTGTTGTTGCCCGGCATGCGCCAGGCCATGAGCAGCGCGATCGTCGTGGCGGTGGGCAGGGTCAGTGCACGCCAGCGCAACGCGTTGATCTCCTCCGGCGGCACGTCCGCGCGCGTCCGCCCGGGCTTGAGCGCCACCCGGAACAGCAACAGCTGCAGCAGCCCGGCCGCAAGCAGGGTGGCCGAGTAGAACACCTCCGGCACGCGCGCGAGCGGATTGGAGCTCATCAACGCGGTGGCGAAAGGCATGAACGCGATCACCATCAGGAGCAGCATGTTCGGCCACATCAGCTTCGGCTCGTAGCCTTCCAGCACGCCGAACAGCCGGTGGTGCGCCACCCACAGCGCGCCGATGGTGAGGAAGCTCAGCGCGAAGCCCATGAAGCTGGGCACCAGGTGCGCCAATGCGACGAGGTAGGCTGCATCGTCCGGCGTATCGAGCCGCGGCACGTGCACCTCGATCACCAGCAAGGTGATGGCGATGGCGAACACGGCGTCGGAAAAGGCCTTCAGGCGTTCAAGTTGCGCGCCGTGGTTCATGCCTCAGAGCTTCCAGGCCTTGTGGATCGCCACGATGCCGTTGGTGAGGTTGCGCACCTCGACGCGGCCGAAGCCGGCCGCTTCCATCATGCCCTTCAGGGTCTGCTGGTCCGGGTGCTTGCGGATCGACTCGGCCAGGTACTGGTAGCTGTCCGCGTCGCCGGCGAAAAGCTGGCCGAGCTTCGGCAACACCTTGAACGAATGGAAGTCGTAGAGCTTGCCGAACAGCTCGCTCTGCACGCGCGAGAACTCCAGCACCAGCGCGCGACCGCCGGGCTTCAACACGCGGCAGATGTCGGCCAGTGCCTTGTCCTTGTCGGTGACGTTGCGCAGACCGAAGGCCATGGTCACCGCGTCGAAGCTGTTGTCCGGGAAGGGCAGGCATTCGGCGTTCAATTGCGCCCAGCGCAGCCCGCCGACCAGGCCGCGGTCGGTCATCCGGTCGCGGCCCACGCCGAGCATGGCGGCGTTGATGTCGCCCACCACCACCTCGCCCTCGTCGCCGACCACCGGCTTGAGCAGCGCGGCGATGTCGCCGGTGCCGCCGGCCAGGTCCAGCACGCGGTCGCCGCGCCGCACGCCGCTGATCGCCACGAAGTGGCGCTTCCACAGGCGATGGACGCCGAACGACATCAGGTCGTTCATCAGGTCGTAGCTGCGCGCGACCGAGGTGAATACCTGGCCGACCAGCTTCTGCTTGTCGCCTACCGGGACGTCGCGGAAGCCGAAATGGGTAGTTTTGGACTGCTCGCTCATGGGCGGCAATGCTACAGCCTCTGGCGCCCTCTCCCCACCGGGGTGAGGGCTGGGGTGAGGGGCCGAGGCTCGCGGGGATGCTTTTGCATGGACGTTGCCTTGCATGTCGTTCTTGCGGGGATCTGCGGCGACTGGGCTCGCCTGCGGCGGGCTTTCGATCGCCTGCCGGCGCTCGAGTCACTTTTCTTTGCTGGCCCAAAGAAAAGTAACCAAAAGAAACGGCCTGCGAAGCCCGGTGTGGGATAAGAGCTAGGCGCCACGTCGCCTTGCCGGGCCAGTCTCTTGCTTTTAGAGGAGCTGCCGCCGCTTTACCGCGGGCGCTCGGGAGTTGGGGCAAGGGTGGGTTTGCGGCAGCGTGGAGCTGCTACCGATTTGCCCTTCAAGAGCGGTCGGTGTTCTGGCCCGAACGATCTACAGGCCGACGGAAGTGATCAGGTACGAAGGCACCGTTCGTCCGTTTGATGATCGCGAGGCTAAGAGCAAGCAAACGGCGAGCGCCCGCTTTGCAAGCGAGCGAGCCACTCGAGCCGGCACTATCAAATCGCTGAATACCTCCCTCGCCTCAACTCCCGAGCGCCCGCGGTGAAGCGGCGGCAGCTCCTCTAAGAGCGAGCGGCTCACCCGTCAAAGCGAGGTGGCACCTAGCTTTTTAGCTACACCGGGCTTAGCAGGCCGTTTCTTTTGGTTACTTTTCTTTGGGCCCGCAAAGAAAAGTGACCCGAGCGCCGTCAGGCGATCGGAAGCCCGCGGCAGGCGAGCCAGGTCGCGGAAGATCCCCGCAAGAACGAAAAGCTCCCTTGGACATCTCCGCAGGTGAGCGACGCCACCCACGAGCCTGCCATTGCGTCATTTAGTACATAAATGTAATATCACCCAAGCAGCCAAAATCCCCATGAGCAGCTTCCTCCCCACCGAACAACGCCTCGCCGTCACCCGTCGGCGCCACCCCGCGTTCCCGCGCGAACCGGCGGTGCTCGTGCGCCTCATCAAGCACTTGCACAAGCGCATCCACGACGACGCCAACGCGGCGCTCAAACCCTTTGGCCTCAACCATCCGCAATACGACCTGCTGATGATGCTCTACGGCACCGATGGCCACGGGTTGAGCCCGTCGGAACTGGCGCGCAGTTCGGGCGAGAAGGCGGCCAACATCACGCGGCTTACCAACGAACTGTGCGAGAAGGGCCTGATCGGGCGTGCCGCCAGCGAGGACGATCGACGCAAGCTGGTCCTCAGCCTCACGCCCGCCGGGCTTGCCCTGATCGAGCGTCTCCTGCCCTCGATCTGCACCCTGCTGGACGAGCAGACCGAAGGGCTGACCGCGCGCGAGCAGGCCGGGCTGGAACGGCTGCTCAAGAAATTCCTCGACGGGTTCGACCGCCGCGCCTGAAGGCTTTCGCAAACCATGTCCGCCATCACAACCGCCAAGCTGCCGCGCTGGCCCTGGCTGGGCGCGTTCCTCGCCGAGGAATCGCGCGCCTGGCTGTTCGTCGCCAAGTCGCTGCTGGCGATGTACGCGGCCGCCTGGCTGGCTATGTGGCTCAAGCTCGAACAGCCCTCGACCACCATGATCACGGTGGCGGTGGTGATGCACCCGCACAGCGGCATGGTGCTGGCCAAGAGCTTCTACCGCGCACTGGGCACGCTGGCCGGCAGCCTGTTCGGGCTGGCGCTGATCGCCCTGTTCCCGCAGCAGCGCGAGCTGTTCTTCCTCGTCCTCTCGGCGTGGCTGGCGCTGTGCGCTGGCGGCGCCACGCTGTATCGCAACTTCATGGCCTACGGCTTCGTGCTGGCCGGCTATACCGCCGCCATCGTGACGCTGCCGGCGGTGGGCAATCCGCTCAACAGTTTCGATTCGGCGGTGATGCGCGTGAGTGAGGTGCTGCTGGGCATCGGGGTCGCGGCCGTGTGCAGCGACCTGGTGCTGCCGCAGCGGTTGCGCGTGGTGCTGCGGCAAAGCGCGCGCACCCAGTTCGCGCGCTTCATCGACTTCGTGCGCGAGAGCACCGGCGGCGCGCTGCCGCGTGCGCGGATGGAGCAGGCGCACCTGGAGTTCGTGCGCGCCGTGGTGCACCTGGAAGATCTGCGCGCCTCGGTGATCTTCGAAGACCCGGAAGTACGCTCGCGCAGCGCCCGCATGCGCCTGCTAAACCAGCGCTACATGGCCGCGGCGACCAGCTTCCAGTCGCTGCATCACCTCATCAACCGCCTGCAGCGGCGCGGTCGCGATGCGGTCGCCGAGGCGCTGGTCAACGCCTACCGGCCGATCGGCGAAGCGCTGTCGCCGCCGTCGCCGGCTCAGCACGAGCCGGCGGTGCTGACCCGACGCCTGCGCGCCTGTGTCGACATCCTCCCCGCGCACGTCGCCGCGTTGCGCGAGCGCTTCGACGAGCCGGCCGCGCAGCTGGAGTTCGACACCGGTGCGGCGCTGGTGCAGCGCTTCGCCGACGAGCTGGCCGACTTCACCGCGGTGGAAGCCTCGCTGCGTGGCGGCAACCTGCGCGGCAGCGTGGAACGGGTGCATTTCCGCCGCGGCAACGACCTGGCCGGCGCGGCGGTGGCGACGATGCGCACCTTTCTCACCATGCTGGTACTCGCCGCCTTCTGGCTGGCCAGCGGCTGGGCGTTCGGCGGCAGTGCGATGCTGCTGGCGACGATCTTCGCCGGCCTGCTGGCCGCCTCGCCGAACCCGATCGCCGCGGCGACGCGTACGCTGTATGGCTACGCCGGCGGCATGGCCGCGGGCTTCGTGGCGGTGTTCGTGCTGCTGCCGGGCAGCGACGGCTTCGCCATGCTGATCTGCGCGACCGCCGGACTGCTGCTGATAGGACCGTACCTGGCCACGCGCGACACGCTGCCGGGCGTCGGCGCCGGTTATACGTTGGGATTCGTCTACATTCTCGCGCTGAAAAATCCGATGGTGTACGACCCCACGCACTTCCTCAACGACGCCATCGCGCAGGTCGCTGGGTTGGGCCTCTCGGGCGTCGCTTTCATGGTGATGCCCGGCGTCACCGGTACCCACTGGCAGCGCCTCCGCCAGCTGCGCCTGTTGCGCGAGCAGGTCACGCTGGCGGCCAGCGCGCCGCTGCCGGGGCTCGCCTGGCGCTTCGAAAGCGTCAGCCGCGACCTGCTGCAGCAGGTGGTCGCGCACACGCGGCCGGACAGCGACGAATCGCGCCATCTGCTGGCCTGGTCGCTGGCGGTGCAGGAAAGCGGTCGCGCGGTGATCGAGTTGCGCCAGGACCTGAGCGGAAACGTGCTGCCCGCCGCGGCACGCGACACGGCGCTTGCGGCGCTCGATGCCGTGGCGGCGTTCTACCGCACGCCCGACGCGGCGCGCTGGCGCACCGCCGATGCGGTCGTGCTCGAGGCCATCCATGCCGCGCCGCGCGGCGCCGCCGTGCGGCGACACCTGTACCAGCTGCGCAGCGCGCTGCGCGACGAGGAATCGCCGCTGGCCGCCTACATGCCCGCGCCGGAGCCGGCCGATGCCGCCTGAGATCGAGTTGTTCGGCGTGCTGATGCCCAGCCTGCTGCCGGTGTTCCTGCTGAGCCTGGCGGTGATGGTGGTGCTCGACCTCGCCATCGGGCGCGCGGGCCTGTACCGGCATCTAATGCATCCCTCGCTGTTCCGCTTCGCCCTGTTCGTCTGCCTGTTCGGCGCCGCCGGACTTTTGCTGATCCGCTGATCCTTACCTATGAAAGCTGCTTCGTTCCTCCGATTCCTGACTACCGCTGTCGTGGTGGTGCTCGCCGTGCTGCTCGGCCACGCGTTGTGGAAGCACTACCTGTACGCGCCGTGGACGCGCGATGGCCGCGTGCGCGCCGAGGTGGTGCGCGTGGCGCCGGACGTGTCGGGGCTGGTCGATCGCGTGGCGGTGGCCGACAACCAGTCCGTGCACAAAGGCGACCTGCTGTTCGTGATCGACCAGGCGCGCTTCCGCAATGCGGTGGCACAGGCGCAGGCAAACCTCTCCGCCGCCGAGGCCGGCGCGCGCGCGGCCGGGGCCAGCATCTCGGCGGCGAAAGCCAGTGCCAGGGCGCGGCAGGAGCAGTACCGCATGTACGCGGCGCAGGCGCAGCGTCGCGAACAGATGGGCGACGTGATCTCGCGCGAGGCGCGCAGCGATGCCGCCGCCACCGCCAGCGCCGCCCGCGCCAGCTGGCAGCAGGCCCAGGCCGGCGGCAGCCAGGCCGGCGCGGCGCGCGAGCAGGCCGCGGCGGCGGTCGAGCAGGCGCAGGTGGCACTCGACCGCGCGCAGCTGGATCTGCAGCGCACCGAAGTGCGCGCGCCGGTCGACGGCTACGTCACCAACCTCGCCGTCCGCGTGGGCGACTACGCCGCCACCGGCACGCCACGGCTGGCGCTGATCGATGCGCACAGCTACTACCTGTACGGCTACTTCGAGGAAACCAAGCTGCCGCAGTTGCGTGTGGGTGATCCGGTCGACGTTCGGCTGATGGCCGGCGGCGTGCACCTGAAGGGCACCATCACCGGCATCGCGCATGGCATCACCGATCGCGACAACCCCGCCGGCGGCGACCTGCTGGCGGACGTCAACCCGACCTTCAACTGGGTGCGGCTGGCGCAGCGCGTGCCGGTGCGCGTCGCGATCGATACCGCGCGGCTGCCGCCGGGAATGGTGCTTGCGGCAGGGATGACCGCGACGATCGAGGTGCATCCGCGCGGGACGCGCTAGGGAGTTCCGGGCGAGCGCTTCCAATGCGGCGGGGCGTTGCCCCCGCTCCCCTCAGCGCAGAGGGCCGGGATGAGGCATCAAGGGCTTGCGAAAGACGTTGCGCGAAGCGGAACCGCTACCGCGAAGTGGCCAGCCGCGCCAGCCGCAACTCCAGCCACCGCTTCACGTCCGCCCACTCGCGCTCGAGGATCGAATAACACACCGTATCGCGCAGGCTTCCGTCCGGCCGACGCTTGTGCGCGCGCAACACGCCTTCGCGCTGCGCGCCGAGGCGCTCGATCGCCCGCTGCGAATCGAGGTTGCGCCCGTCGGTGTGGAACTCCACCGCCACGCGGCCCATGCGCTCGAACGCGTACTCCAGCAGCAAACGCTTGCAGGCGGTGTTGAGGTGGCTCTTCTGCCAGCGCTTCGCGTACCAGGTGTAGCCGATCGCCGCGCGCGGCGGATCGTCCACGAGATCGTAGAAGCGCGTGCTGCCAACCAGCTCGCCGGTGGCGCGCTCGCGGATCGCGAACGGCAGCATGCGGCCCTCGCGCTGCCCGGCCAGCGCCTTCTCCACGTATGCCGTCATCTGTCCCGGCGCCGGCACGGAGGTGAACCAGAGCCGCCACAGTTCACCGTCGGCCGCGGCAGCCTCCAGCGAAGGAATGTGTGCGGCATCGAGCGGTTCCAGGACGACGTGCGCGTCCTCCAGCACGGTCGGCGTCGGCATCAGGCGTCCAGGTCGGGGATCATCTTGCTCTCCAACCGCGCGATGGCGTCCTTGAGCAGCAGCTTGCGCTTCTTCAGTCGCGTCAGCTGCAATTCGTCGCGCGCGGGATGCGTGGCCATGTGGCTGATCGCCGCGTCAAGGTCACGGTGCTCCTGGCGCAACTCCGCCAGACGGCGGGCGATCTGGATGGGATCGGGGACCTGCATGGCGGGCGCGACGGCACGGGAATGAACGGGCCAACAGTGTAACGCCCGCGGGATGGCGCGGGCGGGCTTGGGTACAATGACGCCCATGTCCACCGTTCTTTCCGACCCCCGCGACGAACGCAAGCGGGCCCACGAGGCCGCGCGACTGGCGAAGCGGTTGCGCCGGCAGGTCGGCCAGGCCGTCGCCGATTTCCAGATGATCGAGGACGGCGACCGCATCATGGTGTGCCTGTCCGGCGGCAAGGATTCCTACACGCTGCTGGACATGCTGCTCTCGCTCAAGGCCAAGGCGCCGGTGCGCTTCGACCTGGTTGCGGTGAACCTCGACCAGAAGCAGCCCGGCTTCCCCGCGCACGTCTTGCCGGACTACCTGGCCGCGCGCGGCGTGCCTTTCCATGTGATCGAGCAGGACACCTACAGCACGGTCACCCGCGTGATCCCCGAGGGCAAGACGATGTGCAGCCTGTGCTCGCGGCTGCGTCGCGGGGCGCTGTACAAGTGGGCCGCGGAGAACGGCATCACGCGCATCGCGCTGGGCCACCACCGCGACGACATCCTGGCCACCTTCTTCCTCAACCTGTTCCACGGCGCCAGCCTCAAGGCGATGCCGCCAAAGCTGCGTTCGGACGATGGCTGCCACGTGGTGATCCGGCCGCTGGCCTACTGTCGCGAGAGCGACATCGCCGAATACGCGCGCGAGCGTGCCTTTCCGATCATCCCGTGCAACCTCTGCGGCTCGCAGGAAAACCTGCAGCGCAAGGCGATCGGCCGGATGCTCCGGGAGTGGGATGCCAACCACCCCGGCCGCTGCGAGACCATCTTCCGCGCGCTGGGCAACGTCGTGCCCTCGCAGCTGGCGGACCGCAACCTGTTCGACTTCGCCGCGCTGGGCGCGCGCGAAGGTGTCGCACGCGCCGATGCGCATGGCTGGCTGGCGGGCGAGCCGGCCGACGCGGCGTTCACTGATGCCGACGTCTAGACGTCCATACTTCCTTTCCCTTTCCACGCGAGTCTTTCAAGTGTCCCACTTCGCTAATGTTGAAATGGCCCCGGGCGATCCGATCCTGGGCCTTACCGAGGCCTACCTGGCCGACAAGCGCCCGAACAAAGTCAATCTGGGCGTGGGCATCTATGTCGACGAGCAGGGCCAGATCCCGTTGCTGCGCGCCGTGCGCGAGGTGGAGCAGTCGCTCGCCGCGCAAGCCAAGCCGCGCGGCTATCTGCCGATCGACGGTCTGGCCGCCTACGACCTGCTGACCCAGGAGCTGCTGTTCGGCGACGATTCCCCGCTGCTGGAGGCCGGTCGCGTGGCGACCGCACAGACCATCGGCGGCAGCGGTGCGCTGCGCGTGGGCGCGGACCTGCTCAAGAAAGTGCTGCCGCAGGCGCGCATCGCGATCAGCAGCCCCAGCTGGGAAAACCATCGCGTGGTGTTCGGCAACGCCGGCTTCGAGATCGTGGACTACCGCTACTACGACGCCGCCACCCACGGCCTGGATTTCGCCGGCATGCTGGAAGACCTCGGCAAGCTCGAGCCCGGCACCGTGGTGCTGCTGCACGCCTGCTGCCACAACCCCACCGGGGTGGACCTCGACGCGCAGCAGTGGCAGCAGGTGGTCGACCTGGTCAAGGCGCGCGACCTGCTGCCGTTCGTCGACATCGCCTACCAGGGTTTCGACGAGGGCATCGACGCCGACGCCACGGCGATCCGGCTGTTCGGCGCCTCCGGCATCGCCGCCTTCGTGGTGGCCAGTTCCTATTCCAAGTCCTTCTCGCTGTACGGCGAGCGCGTGGGCGCGCTGTCGATGGTCGGCGCCGACCGCGACGAGGCCGCGCGCCTGCGCGCCAAGATCAAGCAGACGATCCGCGCCAACTACTCCAGCCCCGCCACCCACGGTGGCGCCCTGGTCGCCGGCGTGCTCGGCAACCCCGAGCTGCGCGCGATGTGGGAAGCCGAACTGGCCGGCATGCGCGAGCGCATCCATGCGATGCGCGCGGGGCTCGTCGAGAAGCTGGCCGCGCACGGTGCGCCGCGGTTCGCCTTCATCCAGCAGCAGGCCGGCATGTTCTCCTACTCGGGCCTGTCCCGCGCGCAGGTCGACCGCCTGCGTGACGAGTACGGCATCTACGCGCTGGGCACCGGGCGCATCTGCGTGGCCGCACTCAACCGCGGCAACCTCGACTACGTGGCCGAGGCGGTGGCGGCGGTGAGCCGCTAGTCCCGATCTCTCGCGAGCCCTGCGACTTCGCAGCGCCACGCTCAGGGCAACGGTATCGGATAACCTCAACCGTTCGCCCTGGGCGATATCCTCCATTGTCCGCCCCGAGCGCAGGCCCGAAGGCCCGCAGTCGAAGGGCTGAAACCAACCTCAACCGTTCGTCCCGGCGCAGGCCGCAACGCCGAAGTCGAAGGGCCGCCAGGCCCCCGGGGCGAACTGTTCCCAACCGGATCTCCCATGTTCTTCCGCAACCTCACGCTGTTCCGCTTTTCCCCCGCCGTCGCCGAAGACCTCTCCCGCCTGGACGAAGCGCTCGGCGAGCACCGCCTGCGTCCGTGCGGCCCGCTGGAGCTTTTCACCAAGGGCTTCGTGCCGCCGATCGGCCGAGGCGAGGAAGCCGCGCTCACCCATGCGGTCAAGCATTGCACCTGGGTGTCCGTCGGCGGCGAGGACAAGCTGTTGCCGGCCGCCGTGGTCAACGATGAACTGCACCGCCGCGTGCAGAAGATCGCCGAGGAAGAAGGCCGCAAGGTCGGCGGTCGCGAACGCAAGCGCATGAAGGAAGACCTGCTCACCGAACTGCTGCCGCGCGCCTTCGTGCGCAACTCGCGCATGTCCGCCTACGTCGACCGCCAGCAGGGCTGGCTGGTGCTGGACACCTCCAGCCGCAAGTCGGCCGAGAACGCGCTGACCCAGATGCGCGAAGCCCTGGGCAGCTTCCCCGCAGTGCCGCTGGCGCCGGAAGAGGGCCCGCGCGTGCTGATGACCGACTGGCTCGCCAACGGCACGCTGCCGGCGGGCCTCGCGCTCGGCGACGAGGTCGAGCTGCGCGATCCGGGCAGCAACACCGGCGCCATCGCCAAATGCCGCCGGCAGGACCTGGAGAGCGAGGAGATCAAGGAACACCTGCGCAACGGCAAGCAGGTGTTCCAGTTGGGGCTGGTGTTCGACGACCGCATCAGCTTCGTGCTCGGCGAGGACCTGATCCTGCGCAAGCTCAAGCTGCTGGACGTGGTCACGGACGAACTGGCCGACAGCGCCCCGGACGCCGCCGCCGAGCTCGACGCCCGCTTCGCCCTGTTCACGCTCGAAGTGGAGCGCCTGCTGGGCAAGCTCGAAGAATGGTTCGGTCTGCCGCGTCCCAAGGATGCCTGATCGCTTCCGCTCCCTCTCCCCGTCGGAGGGGGCTGAGTGGGAGTGAGGGGCCGCGCTCGCGGTGGACTCCCGTAACGGCATGGCTCGTCCAGGCCCTCCCGCGGGCCCCGGCCCTCATCCGCCTCTTCGGGGCATCTTCCCCGGTGGGCAGACGGACCAGACCGAACCGTCAGCGCCAGGTGAACGCCGGCCCAAAATGGCGGTCTGGCGCCATCCAACCCTTTCCTCACACCCCCCGTTGCAAGGTTATGCTCTACCGACGGGCTCGGACCATGGCAGCAGAACTTCAAGGCGATTGGCTGGAACTGGCAACGGCAAGCGGCAGCACGATCCGCGTGCTCAAGGCCGCGCATCCGCGCGCGCGGCGCCTGCGCCTGACAGTCACGCCCAAGGGTGCCCGGGTGTCCTACCCCAACGGTACCCATCCCTCCCAGGTCAGCGCCTTCCTGCGCAGCCATGCCGATTGGCTGGAGCGCAAGCTCGACGAGCTCAACCTCATCGTCAAGCCGCTACCGCCGCTGCGCGTGGGGCACGCGACCGAATTTCCCTTGCGCGGCGAGATCGCCCTGCTGGATTGGGCCGAAGGCCCGTACCCGCGGGTGGAGTCGTTCGACGGCGGCCTGACCCTGGTGATTCCGCGTCCGCATACCCGCGCGCTGCCGGTGGCGCGCGGACTGCTCGCCTCGCACTTCGAGGCGCAGATGCGCCGCGACGTCTCGCGCTGGATGGCGGGCTACGTTCCGCAATTGGGCCTGGCGCCCACCTCGCTGCGCATCCGCCCGATGAAGAGCCTGTGGGGCAGCCTGGACACCCGCGACCGCATCAACCTGGATCTCGCCCTTGCGCTGGCCCCGCCCGCCGCGCTGCGCTACGTGCTGGCGCACGAGTTGTGCCACCTCAAGGTGCGCAGCCACGCACCGCGCTTCTGGGCGCTCGTCGCCACGCTGTTCCCGAACTGGCGCGAACAGCGCGACTGGCTGCGCGTCAACGGCGCCACGCTTAAGGCGGAACTGGACCGCCTCGTCGCCGACGTCGCCGATTAGCCATCGCCGCGGCTGCCCGGGAAGACGGGGCACGCGCGGCGCATTCTTTCGTCACCGCCTGGGTGGAAGGTCGTGTTCGACAAGGTCCTGGTCGTCTGCATCGGCAACATCTGCCGCAGTCCCACGGCGGAATACCTCCTGCGCGAACGGCTGCGCGGGCGGGCCACGACCGTCGATTCGGCCGGACTGGCGGCGCTCGAGGGAAAGCCGATCGACCCACTGGCCGGCGCTCTTCTTGCCGAGCGTGGCATCGACGCATCGCCCCACCGTGCGCGCCAACTGGACAAGGCGGCGATCGTCGCCGCCGACCTGATCCTGGTGATGGAGCGCGCCCACCTCGCCAGCCTCGCCAGGTACTCGCCACACGCGGTGGGGCGCGCCTTCCTGCTCGGGAAATGGCAGGGTGATCGCGACATCTCCGACCCCTACCGCAAGTCGCGCGACGCCTTCGAACATGCCTACCGGCTCATCGAAGAAGGCGTCGATGCATGGCAGAAACATCTTTGATGTTTTGAGGCGCACTGCACAATTCTGCTGCCTTGTTGGCCTGTCGCGTGCAGAATAGGGCCCGGCCGCTGCTCGGGGAGAGTCCAGGGCCGACTACGCGGCGTGAACTAACGGGGTAGGGTCATGGACCTGGATGCGCGCATTCTCGTCACCGGGCGGTGCGGCTGGGTGGGCGGCGCGGTGGTACGGCGCCTGTGGGCGGCCGGTTACGACAACATCCGCTTTCTGGGACCGGACGAGGTGAACCTCGCCCGGCCCGCGTCGGTGGATGCGTTCTTCTTTCGGCACCGGCCCGAATACGTGTTCCTCACCGCGGCGCGCGAAGGCGTCGCCGGCCGGCGCTCGGACGAGGCGGTCCGCGAAAGCCTTGCGGTGCAGGCCAACGTGATCCATGCCGCGTGGCGGACGGACGTGCGCAAGCTGTGTTTCCTGGCTTCGTCGAGCATCCATCCCGCCGGCGCGCTGCCGCCGCTGCGGGAAGGAGCGCTGCTGTCCGCGGCATTCCAGCCGGATGAAGACGGCGAGGCGTTCGCGCAGATAGCCGGCATCCGCATGTGCCAGGCGTACCGGCGGCAGTACCGCTTCGATGCGATCGGCGTGGTTCCGGCCGAGCTCTACGGACCGGGCGACAGCCCGGGCGCACAGGCCGGCGTGCTGCCGGCCGTGGTCCGCCGTCTCCATGAGGCGCACGCGGACGGCCTTTCGCAATTGGCGATCGATGGCGTGGCGACGCGGCCCTGGCTGCAGGTCGACGATTTCGCCGATGCGGCCTTGTTCCTGATGCGCCGTTACAGCAGCGACGTACCGGTCAACGTCGATGGCGGGGAGGAAGTTGCCTTTGCGGACGTGGCCCGCATGGCGGCCGACGCCATCGGCTACCGGGGGCGGCTAGTCAACCGGACGCGCGCGCCCGAGCCCACCGGAGCCATGCCCGAGGGCTTGCGCCTCAACGGCATGGGCTGGTCTCCCTGCATGCCGCTGCGCGACGGGGTCGAGCAGATGTGCGCGTGGCATCTGCAGGGAGCCGGCGCGCTGGTCGCTTAGGGCGAAACGCGCGCACGCTGCGCTCTTGCAAGGCATCATGTGTCTTTCGCGCGGTGGCCGCTCCCGGTCGGATGGGGAGCGGGGCCTATCTCGCTCGTTGGCATGCCTGCGGCCCGGTGCGGCAGGCCGGATGGAGAAGTGGATGGTTCCGGTGATTCTTTCGGGTGGCTCGGGTACGCGCCTGTGGCCGTTGTCGCGCGAGGCGTATCCCAAGCAGTTCCTGCCGCTGGCGGGTTCGGACACCATGCTGCAGGCGACCTGGCTGCGCATCGCGCCGCTGGCGTCGGCCGCCCCCATGGTGGTGGCCAACGAGGAGCACCGCTTCATGGTGGCCGAGCAATTGCGCCAGGTCGGCTGCGTGCCGTCGGCGATCCTGCTCGAACCGGTCGGGCGCAACACCGCGCCGGCGATCGCCGTGGCCGCGCTGCAGGCGACCGCCGAGGGCGCCGATCCGCTGCTGCTGGTGCTGCCCTCCGACCACGTGATCAAGGATGCGGCGGCATTCCAGGCCGCCGTGCGCCAGGCCGAGCCGATCGCGGCGCAGGGGCGGCTGGTGACCTTCGGCATCGTGCCGGACGCTCCGGAAACCGGCTATGGCTACATCCGCGCCGGCGCCGAGGTGGGCGGGGGCGTGCGCCAGGTAGCGCAGTTCGTGGAGAAGCCGGACGCGGCCACGGCGCAGCGGTACGTCGCCTCGGGCGAGTACGTGTGGAACAGCGGGATGTTCCTGTTCCGCGCGTCGGTGTTCCTGGCCGAGCTCGAGCGCCAGCAGCCGGCCATCCTGGCGGCATGCCGTGCCGCGATCGACGGTGCCGCGCGCGATGCCGATTTCGTGCGGCTGGACAAGGCCGCCTTCGCCGCGTGCCCCTCCGACTCGATCGACTACGCGGTGATGGAACACACCGACGCCGCCGCCGTGCTGCCCATCAATGTCGGGTGGAATGATCTCGGCAGCTGGTCGGCGCTGTGGGAAGTGGCCGAGCAGGACGGCGACGGCAACGCGCACCACGGCGACGTGGTGGCGCAGGATTGCCGCAACACGCTGGCCTGGGGCGAGGGCCGCCTGGTCGCGTTGCTGGGACTAAAGGACGTGGTGGTGGTCGACACCGCCGACGCCGTGCTGGTCGCGCACAAGGACCGGGTGCAGGACGTCAAGGGCATCGTCGCGCGGCTCAAGTCGCAAGGTCGCGGCGAGCCGGCCAGCCACCGCAAGGTGTATCGCCCCTGGGGCAGCTACGACTCGATCGACGTGGGCGAGCGGTTCCAGGTCAAGCGCATCACGGTCAATCCGGGCGCTTCCCTGAGCCTGCAGATGCACCACCATCGTGCCGAGCATTGGGTGGTGGTCAGTGGCACCGGCCGCATCACCCGCGGAGACGAGGTACTCACGCTGACCGAAAACCAGAGCACCTACATCCCGCTGGGCGTGAGGCACCGGCTTGAGAATCCCGGCCGCCTGCCGCTCGAGCTGATCGAGGTGCAGTCCGGCAGCTACCTGGGCGAAGACGACATCGTGCGTTTCGAGGATGCGTACGGCCGGGGCTGAGCCCGGCGTGTGTCTCTCCACGGGGTGGAACGGCCGGTGGGGCTGCCTGGCGACAACACTCGATCAGCGCCGCCCGGCCGCCTCCGGCGGTGAGCGTTCGAAGCTTCCCGCGTCGCCCGGAAAGACCACCGGGCTTTCGTATCCGTCGGCGGACACCGACGACACGCCGAAGAACCAGTCGTCGATCACCACATCCCCGAGCACCGCGTGGTCCACGTCGCCCACCGCGCGCGCGTGCTGCCACCGCGGTGCGGTGGTGTCGCGCCAGTGCACGCGATAGCCGGCCGCGCCAGGCACCTTGCGCCAGCTCACCGTGGTGTCGGTGGCCAGCGCACCCTTGATGTCCACGCCGGCGGGTGGCGCGGGCGCGCGGGCCAGGCTCGCCATCGTGACCGCGTCGAGCGCGGTGACGCGCGCGAGGTAACGGAAGTCGATGCCGTCGATGGTGTCGCCATAGCCGGGACGCAGGTCCTGGTGCTGGCGGGCGTAGTCCTCGTGGCCCTCGGTTATGCGCACCGCCGGAAAGCCCGCCTGCAGGAACGGCACCTGGTCGCCGCCGCGGCCGTAGCGGTCGGTGCGATAGACCATGCGCACATGGAAGTCCGCCAGGTACGCGTCGGCCAGGCGGTCCATGAGGCGGGCCAGGTTGCGCGAGGGCGAATCGACTTCGCCACCGTGGTAGCGGCGATAGGCGGCCTGCGTCAGCGTCTCGTTGCTTTTGGTGCCCTCGGAAAACACGCGCACCACGGTGTTGTCGCGCACGCCGTTCTGGCCGCGGCTTTTGCCGACGATGTCGTTGTTGAGCTGGGCTTCCACGCGCCAGCCGTGCGCCACCGCGTACTCGGCCAGCACCTTGCCGCCGTACAGGCCCTGCTCCTCGCCGGAGAGCGCGGCGAAGATCAGGGTGGCGCGGTTGTCCTGGGTCGACAGCAGCCGCGCGGCCTCGATCAGCGCGGCGACGCCCGAAGCGTCGTCGTTGGCGCCGGGCGCGTCGTGGGTGGCGTCCATGACGTCGGTGACGCGCGAATCGAGGTGCCCGGTGATCACGATCACGCGGTCCGGGTCGGCGCTGCCACGCTTGATGGCGACCACGTCCATGACCTCCACCGGCTTCGGCGCGCGTTCGCCGGTGAATGTCTGCGAGGGCGTGATGATCTCAAGGCAGCCGCCACAGTCATGGCTGATGCGTTCGAATCGCGCCTTGACCCAGCGCCGCGCCGCACCGATGCCGCGGTTGTCCGAGCGGGTGTCCGACAGCGTGTGGCGGGTGCCGAAGCCGACCAGCGCGGTGATCGTGGCGCGCAGTTCCTGTTCGCTGGGGGCGCTGGCCAGCGCGTGCAGCTCAGGATGCTCTACCGGCAGCGCCGGCGGCTTGGCGAGCGCGGCGGTGGCGAGGGAGAGCAGGGCGGCGAGCAGCAGGCGGTGGCGGGAAAACATGGCATGCATCCACTTCGAAAGCACCTACCTTACAAGCCACGGCACACCTGCAGGAGCCCACGTGTGGGCGATGAACGGCCGCCAGGGGAATCGCCCGCAAGCGGGCTCCTTCCATCCTCGGCAATCACGATATGAAAGGCTTTACACATATATCTATTGCGCGTAAATCTGGCCCGTCCAGACTTCCACCGTCGCAACCGCGACGATCCTTCTGGAGACCGTCATGAAACCTTCCACCTGCCTGTCCGCCGCCATCCTGGCTGCTGCCTTTGCCGCGGCGACCCCCACGATGGCCGCGGCGACTCCCGCGATGGCCATGCAGACCCAAAGCCCGGCGTCCGCCGTGCCCGCCGCGCCCAAGCTCGACGCCGCGATGCGCTCGCTCTGGCACGGCCATGCCGTGCATACCCGCGACTACGCGCTGGCCGTGCACGCGCATGACAGCGCCAAGGCCAAGGCCGCGGCTGACGCAGTGGTCGCCAACGCCAAGCAGATCGCCGATGCGGTCGGGGGCTTCTACGGCAAGCCGGCCGGGGCCCGCATGCTCGAGTTGCTCGCCGGTCACTGGGGCGGCGTGAAGGCGCTGACCGATGCGCGCGCCGCCAACGACTCCGCCGGCGAGCAAAAGGCCATGGCCGACCTGCAGTCGAACGTCACGGCGATCGCCCAGTTCCTCTCCGGCGCCAACCCGAACCTGCCGGAAAATGCCGTGCAGGGCCTGATGGCCACGCACGTCGCGCACCACGCTACCCAGATCCAGCAGATCATGGCCGGCGACATGAAGGGCGAGCAGTCCACCTGGCAGGCCATCCAGGCGCACATGGACGTGATCTCCGACGCGCTGGCCGGTGCGATCGCCAAACAGTTCCCCGCCAAGGCCGCCTGAGCATGAGCGCGCTCGCACGGCTCGGTGCCACCCAGCAGCGCCTGCTGCGCCAGTTATTGATGGCGCCGGAGGGCTGTTCGGTGGAGGAGCTGTGCGAGCGCCTGCGCATCAGCCACAACGCGGTACGCCAGCACTTGAGCACCATGCTCGCGCGCAACTACGTCGAACGCGGGCAGGCGCGCGCCACCGGCGGCCGGCCGCAGGCACGCTTCCGCCTGACCGAGAACGGGCGCGGGCTGTTCCCGCGCAATTACGGCCTGCTCAGCACGGCGCTGCTGGGCAAGCTGCGCGAGCGCTACGGGCCGGCCGCGCTGGAGGAGATGCTGCAGGACCTGGGTCGCACGCTGGGTGGCCATGAGGTGCCGCTGCCGCCTGAAGCGAGCCACGACGACGTCGTGCAGCGGCTGGCCAGCCAGCTCGACGCGCTCGGCTACGAGGCGGTGGTCGCGAAGCATGGCCAGGAGCCGCAGGTCGAGGCTTTCAATTGCGTGTTCCACGCGATGGCCCGCAGCGTGCCGCAAGTCTGCAAGTTCGACCTGGCTTACATGGAAGCGGCCAGTGGACGGCGCATTCACCACATGGAATGCATCGTGCGTGGCGGCCACGTGTGCCGGTTCCGCATCGGCGCCCCGCTGGGCAAGCCGCACGGCGACTGAGCGCTCGCGCGGCACCGTGCCACACCTGCGCCCGGGCCCTCGCATGGGACCATGCATAACCGCGTCGGACCCGGAATCCATAGGCTGAGGATGAAACGCTCGCGCACGCATCGGTGGATCGGTTGGCTGGGGATGCTTGCCATCGCCCTGACCATCGCCATGCCGGTGATCGCGCGCCTGTCGCCCCTGCCGGGCACGCCAATGGGCATGGCCGGCATGGCTGCGGGCGACATGCACGATGGCCATCGCGATCCGCCGGCCGCGCCCGGCGTGCCGGTGATCACCCGCTGCGGCTATTGCGACCTGCTCGGGCACATGCCCGTGCTGCTGGCCGTCGCCAGCCTGCCGGTCCTCGCGCCACTGCCGCCGGCCCGGTCGGGCCCGGCGGTTCCCTCGCCGTGTTGGAGCGCGCGCGTGGTTCTGGCCGCCGCGCCACGCGGCCCGCCAGGCGACCTGCCCGCGTAATCCGCCGCGCGCCGCGACCGCCTCGCGCGCGCCACTGGCACGGCTGACGTCAGCGGGCGACGTACCGCTTGCCGTTTCGGCTGCAATCTCCTTTCCACGGCGGGCGCGTCGATCGCGCCGCCGAGACCCAGGACGGTTTCCATGCACATGATTTCCCGTTTCGCCCCCGCGCGCCTGCGCCCCACGCGCGCCCCGCTGCTGGCCATTGCCGCGCTGGCCGTCGCCCCGACGCTGGCGAGCGCCTGCTCCACCTGCGGTTGCTCGCTCAATTCGGACTGGTCCAGCCAGGGCTACGCCATCACCCGTGGCTGGCACCTGGGCCTGCGCCAGGACTATTTCGACCAAGACCAGCTGTACCACGGCACTAACCGGGTCAGCCTGGGTTCGTTCTCGTTTCCCACGGACGAGGAAGTGCAGCTCAGGACCATCAACCGCAACACGCTGCTCAGCGCTGACTACAACCTGTCCCGCTATTGGGGCGTGTCGTTCCAGTTGCCCTACGAGAGCCGCTATCACCAGACGATCGCCGAGGGCGACACCGCGGTGTCCACCTCCGACGCCAACGGCATCGGCGACCTGCGCGTGGTGGCTCGCTACCAGGGCCTGAGCCCGGACGCGGGGCTGGGCCTGCAGTTCGGCCTGAAGCTGGCGACCGGCCGGTTCCGGCAGGCCTTCGAAGCCGGCCCGCAGGCCGGCGAGCTGCTCGACCGCGGCCTGCAGCTGGGCACCGGCACCACCGACGCGCTGGTCGGCTTCTACAAGTTCGGCAATCTCGGCCAGTCCGTCGGTTACTTCGCGCAGGCGATGGCGGAGGTGCCGCTGAACGCCCGCGGCGGATTCCGCCCCGGCAACTCGATCAACGCCAACTTTGGGCTGCGCTATCTCGCGGCCGGGCGCTTCACCCCGCAGCTGCAGATCAACCTGCACAGCGAGCGGCGCGAGAGCGGCCGCGAGGCCGACCGGGCCAACAGCGGCGCGACCTACGCGTATCTCAGTCCCGGCCTAGGGGTGAAGCTGGGACGGCGGCTGGAGGCCTATGCCTTCGTCCAGCTGCCGATCTGGCGGCGCGTGAACGGGCTGCAGCTGGAGCCGGGGCGGCTGTGGTCGTTGGGCCTGACTTACCGGCTCTGACCTATCGGCTCGAGCGGGTGGGTGGCGCAGGCCCCGGTGCACCCGGCCTCGCGTTGCTCACCCGCCGGGCCTTGCCGGCGATGCATCGAGCAGCGGGCGCACCAGGTCGAGCGGCAGCGGGAACACCACCGTGGAGGACTTGCCGCTGGTGGACATGTCCGCCAGCGTCTGCAGGTAGCGCAGCTGCAAGGCCTGCGGTTGCTGCGCCAGCGTCGCCGCCGCGTCGCGCAGCTTTTCCGCCGCCTGCAGCTCGCCTTCGGCGTGGATGACCTTGGCGCGGCGCTCGCGCTCGGCCTCGGCCTGGCGCGCGATCGCACGCACCATCGTCTCGTTGAGGTCGACGTCTTTGATCTCGACTGTGGCCACCTTGATGCCCCATGGGTCGGTCGCCTGGTCGAGGATCACCTGCAGGGTCTGGTTGATCGAGTCGCGCTGGGACAGGATCTCGTCCAGCTCGTGCTGGCCCAGCACCGAGCGCAGCCGCGTCTGCGCCAGCTGGCTGGTTGCCTGCAGGAAGTTCTCCACCTGCAGCACCGACTTGTCCGGCTCCACCACGCGGAAGTAGACCACCGCGTTGACGCGCACCGACACGTTGTCGCGCGAGATCACGTCCTGCGGCGGCACGTCCAGCACCGTGGTGCGCAGGTCCACGCGGAACATCCGCTGCGCCACCGGCACCAGCAGCACCAGGCCGGGCCCCTTGGTGGCGGTGTAGCGCCCGAGGGTCAGCACCACGCCGCGCTGGTACTCGGGCAACACCTTGACCGAGGCGAACAGAAGCAGGACCGCGAGCACCACCAATACGCCGATGAATCCGAACATGGCCGTTCTCCGTGGATGGAGGCCTGACCTCCGTCAGGCCGGTTCGACCCAGAGCAGCAATCCTTCGCGCCGTACCACGCGCACCGTCGCGCCGGCCGGAAGCGCGCTGCTGCAGCGCACGTGCCAGCGCTCGCCGCGCACCAGGGCCCAGCCTTCGCCGGTGGCATCGAGCGGTGCCAGCAACACGGCCAGGTCGGCCGCCATCGCCGGATCGCCGATGCGCTGTTGCGGTCGCCGCGAGCGCAGCACCAGCCAGACCAGGCCCGCCAGCGACGCGCCGGCGCCCAGCGCCATGCCCGCGATGACGCCGAGGTTCACGCCGTAGCCGGGCACCGCCTCGTTCATCAGCATCACCGAACCGATGACGAAGGCGACCAGCCCGCCGGCGCCGAGCGCGCCCACGGTGGGATTGACCGCCTCGGTTGCGAGCAGGCCCAGGCCGAGCGCCATCAGCGCCAGCCCGGCGTAGTTCACCGGCAGCAACTGCAACGCGTACAGGCCCACGAGCAGGCAGATGCCGCCGGCGATGCCGGGCAGCAGCGCGCCCGGATGCAGGGCTTCCAGCACCAGCCCATAGATGCCGGCGAGCAACAGCAGGTACGCCACCGTGGGCTCGGTGATGACCCCGAGGAAGCGCGTGCGCGCGCCGGGTGGATAGTCACGCACCACGACCCCGCGCAGGCGCAGCGTGGCGGACCGGTTGCCGACCTGCACCACGCGGCCGTCGGCCTTGGCCAGCAGGTCGGCGACATCGTTGGCGACGAAGTCGATCACCTGCCGCCGCGCCGCTTCGGACGCGGTGAGCGTGGCCGCGCCGCGGACCGCCTGTTCGGCCCATGCCGCGTTGCGCCCGCGCAACTGCGCCAGCGTGCGCAGGTAGGCGATCGAGTCGTTGAGTACCTTGGTCGCCTCGGCGTCCTGGTCACCGTCCGCGCGATGCGGCGCGGTGCCGGCCGCAGCGGGTCCGGCGAGCGGCCGGGTCGTGTGTCCGCCGAGCTGCACCGGGGTGGCGGCGCCTACGTGCGTCGCCGGCGCCATCGCGGCGACCTGACCGGCGTACAGGATGTACGTCCCCGCCGAGGCCGCCCGCGCGCCCTCCGGGGCGACGAACACCAGCACCGGCACCCTGCTCGCGAGCATGCCGGCGATGATCTGCCGCATCGCCCCGGCGAGGCCGCCGGGGGTGTCCAGCCGCAGCACGATCGCCACCGCGCCATCGGCGGTGGCGCGTCGCGCGGCGTCGTCGAAATACTCGGCGGCGGCGGGGCCGATCGCCCCGTCCAGCGTGAGCTGCGCCACCATGGCCGGCGCGTGCCCGCCGGGCGCCGTGTCGGCGCAGAGCGGCCATGCCGCCGCCAGGCAGACCACCGCAGCCCATCGCCGCCAGCACACCATGGCCCGACCCTCCGCCGGAACCCCGATGCGATCACTCTACGCCGACGGGGATCAAGGCGCCGCCGCGCCCACGACGCCGGGCGGGTGGCCCGATCAGGACGTGCGCAGGGTGGCGGCGTGGGCGCGCCGGACCGCTTCGCCGCCGCGTGCCGCCCTCACCATTGCGTGCGGCCAGGCAGCAGCCCTTTCAGTTCCGCATCGGTGAGGTTGCGCCACTGGCCCGGCTTCAGGCGACCCAGTTGGATATTGACGATGCGCACGCGCCGCAGCTGGGTCACCCGGTAGCCGAACGCGGCCGCCATCAGGCGGATCTGCCGGTTCAGCCCCTGCGTGAGCACGATGCCGAAACCGAACCGGGCGATCTTGCGCACCTTGCACGGCAGCGTCATCTGTCCGTGGATGCGCACGCCGCGCGCCATGCCGGCCAGGAACGCATCGGTCACCGGGTTGTTCACCCCGACCAGGTATTCCTTCTCGTGCCGGTTCTCCGCGCGAAGGATCTCGTTGACGATGTCGCCGTTGCTGGTGAGCAGGATCAGCCCTTCGGAATCCTTGTCCAGCCGCCCGATCGGAAACACCCGCTGCGGATGGTCGACGAAGTCGACGATGTTGCCGGCGACGCTCCGGTCGGTGGTGCAGGTGATGCCGACCGGCTTGTTCAACGCGATGTAGATGGCCTTCTTGGCCGCCGGCGTGGCGGCCAGCACGCGCATGCGCACGACCTCGTCGTCGACCCGTACCTCGTCGCCTTCCAGGGCCTTGGCGCCGGTGCCGACGACCTCGCCGTTGATGGTGACGCGCCCGGCCGCGAGCCACTCGTCCGCCTCGCGGCGCGAGCACAGTCCGGCCTCGCTGATGTATTTGTTGACGCGCATCGCAGGCGGATCAGGAACGCAGGCCCACGCCGCGCTTGAGCAGCTGCAGTGCCACGATCGAAAGCGCCGCCACGAAGCCCAGCATGACCACGAACGCCACGCCGATGTTCACGTCGCTGATCCCCAGCACGCCGAAGCGGAACGCGTTGACCATGTACAGGATCGGGTTGGCGCGCGAGATCGCCTGCCACGGCTCGCCCAGCATGTTGACCGAATAGAACACGCCACCGAGATAGGTCAGCGGCGTAAGCACGAAGGTCGGTACCAGCGCGATGTCGTCGAACTTCTTGGCGTAGACCGCGTTGACGAAACCGGCCAGCGAGAAGATCGTCGCGCCCAGCAGCACCGAGAAGAACGTGATCAGCGGGTGCGCCACCTGCAGCGAGGTGAAGAACAGCGCGATCAGCAGCACCAGCACGCCGACCACCAACCCGCGCGTCACCGCGCCGGTGACGTAGCCGAGCAGGATCACCCAGTTGGGCATCGGCGAGACGAGCATCTCTTCCACCGCGCGGCTGAACTTGGCGCCGAAGAACGAACTGGAGATGTTGCCGTAACTGTTGGTGATGATGCTCATCATCACCAGCCCGGGCACGATGTACTGCATGTAGCTGTAGCCGCCCTGGATGGTGCCGATGCGGCTGCCGATCAGCTTGCCGAAGATGACGAAGTACAGCGTCATCGTGATCGCCGGCGGGATCAGCGTCTGCGTCCAGATGCGCATGATGCGCACGATCTCGCGGCGCACGATGGTGTGCAGGGCGACGAGGTTGGTGGCGGTATTGCTCATGCTTGGGCCTTTGGCTTCGCCGGGGATGGCAGGCGTGGATGCGGGGGGAATCGTGGGCGGCGGGGTCATGTGGGGATCTGCGTGCGCTCGGTCGTGCGGATGACCCTCACGCGGCCTTGTCCCGCCCGCCCTCGACCAGCCTGACGAACAACTCCTCCAGCCGGTTGGTCTTGTTGCGCATCGACTTGACCGTGATGCCACGCCCGGACAGCGCCGAGAACACCGAGTTGAGGTCGTGCTCGCGCGCCATCTCCACTTCGAGCGTGTAGTCGTCCACGCGGCGCAAGATGACTCCCGGCATGACCGGCAGTTCGGCCGGTGCGGCGACCACGTCGAGTACGAATGTCTCCACGTCCAGCGTCGCCAGGAGCCGCTTCATCGTGGTGTTCTCCACGATCGTGCCGTGGTCGATGATCGCGATGTTGCGGCACAGCTGTTCGGCTTCCTCCAGGTAGTGCGTGGTGAGGATCACCGTGGTGCCCGCCGCGTTGATGCCGCTGACGAACTGCCACATGGAGCGGCGGATCTCGATGTCCACGCCGGCGGTCGGCTCGTCCAGGATCAGCAGGCGCGGCTCGTTCATCATCGCGCGGGCGATCATCAGGCGCCGCTTCATGCCGCCGGAGAGCATGCGCGCCTGGTGCTGCGCCTTGTCCCACAGGCGCAACTCCTTGAGGTACTTCTCTGCGCGCTGCGCCGCGATCTTGCGCGGGATGCCGTAGAAGCCGGCCTCGTTCACGCAGATGTCGAACGGCTTCTCGAACTGGTTGAAGTTGATCTCCTGCGGCACCAGGCCGATCAGCTTCATCGCCTCGTTGCGCTGCTGGTTGACCGACACGCCGAAGATGCGCGCATCGCCGCCGGTGGAGTTGACCAGCGAGGAAAGAATGCCGATCAGGGTCGACTTGCCAGCGCCGTTGGGACCGAGCAGCGCGAAGAAATCGCCCTGCTGCACGGTCAGCGAGATGCCCTTGAGGGCTTCGACGCCGTTGCCGTAGGTCTTGCGCAGGTTGTCGACGACGAGTGCGGGAACAGATGACATGGGCTGCACCGTGGGGGCCAGCCCTTTATTATACGGGGTCGTTTACCTGCACCCCGCTCACGCCGGGCGTGCCTACCGCTCCGGAATCCCATGGCCGACCACTTCACCCTCCGCCTCGTCGACAGCTTCATGCTCGCGCCCAGCGTGCGCCACCTGGTGTTCGAGCGCGCCGACGGCCAGCCGCTGGCCTTCCAGCCCGGGCAGTTCCTGCAGGTGCACTTCCATTACGAGGACGGCACGGCGACCAAGCGCAGCTATTCGGTGGCGACCGTGGGCGACGGCAGTTCGCCGACCATACGCATCGAAATCGCGGTGAGCTACGTGGAGGGCGGCGCGGCCACCAAGCTCCTGGGCAACCTGCAGCCGGGCGAGACCATCGAGGCCAGCGGCCCCTACGGCCGGTTCTGCCTGAATCCGGGCGACACCCACCCGCGCTACCTGCTGCTGGCCACCGGTACCGGCGTCACGCCCTACCGCGCCATGCTGCCGCAGATCCGCCAGCTGCTCGCCAGGGGCGACCGCGAGGTGGTGCTGCTCTACGGCGCCCGCAACGAGACCGAACTGCTCTACGGCGAGGAATTCGAGGCCTTCGCGAGGGAAAACCCCGGTTTCACTTTCCACGGCTGCCTGAGCCGCCAACCCCGCACCGAGCCGCGCCCGCACGACCGCAGCGGCCACGTACAGAGCGTCCTGGCCGAGCTGGCGCCGCACGCCGACCGCGACATCGCCTACCTGTGCGGCAACCCCAACATGGTCGATGCCGCCTTCACCGCATTGAAGGAATACGGCCTCCCGGTGGCGCAGATCCGCCGCGAGAAGTACATCTCGTCGCGCTGACGTGGGCAGGCTCAAGCCCGCCGGCACCCGGCCCGCCCGGACCGGCGGGCCCGCATCCCGCGCGGCCTGCCAGCGTCGGCCTTGCATGCCTTCTTCAAGTTTGTTGACCTCGCGTCGATAAGTAACCCGCCAGCGCAGGCGCCCTGCTCACCACCCGTCCGCTAAACCTTCCCCCGGACCCGGACCCGTCAAAAATGTGACGGCGTTCGCGCTTTCGGAGGGAAGTCCGTCGCGTGCCATCAAGGCCACCGTTCCTCCGCCGAAAGCACTTTCAGGCACGCGTCCGTCCGTGCCGCGAGGGAAGGCTCATGCGCGGTTCGCATCGTTGGTTGATTGGCTCGATCCTGGTGCTGGCCTCGTCCGGCGCGTGGGCAGGCGGCGGGCGGATCGATTTCTCCGGAGCCGTACTGGAGCCGACGTGCCCCACCGCCGGGCTGGTCAACGAGACCGCCTCCCACGCCGGGATGCCCACCTCGCAGCGCCTGGCTTGCCGCATGACGACGGTGGATGCGGGCCCTACCTATTCCAGCGACGTGCACGATCTGGCCGCGCTCGACCTCGCGCGCGACCGGCTGCTTGGCTATTTCGCCAGCTACGCCAGGTCCGCGGACGGTGGGGACGCCGCCAAGGTCGTGGTGCGCACCTACGACTGAGCGAGCCGTCGAAGCCTACGCCTTCCTGGCCCCGTGCCCCGGAATGAAGCCGGGCGGACCTACTGGTACGAAAGGGTGAACGTCGCCGTGGCGCCGAGCGACCCTGCGCCGACCGTGGCTCCGGTCTGGTAGTAGCGGGCGACATAGTTCACGTTGAGCGCGCCGTTGGGCGTTGCCCCGATGACCGCGGGAACGCCGAAACTCACGGGCGTCACGCCGGAGGAATCCAGAAGTTGCACACCGATGCCGTTGGTGCTCCCGCTCGAGGGCGCGATGACACCCGGCTTGCCCGCCACCGGCGTGGTGGTGTCCAGCGTGATCCGCACGGTTGCGCCGCCGGAGCAGGTCAGTGCGATCTGGAACGGCGTGGCGCCGGTCACCGATCCGACCCCGCTGAACGCCTGGTTGGTTACCGTGGGCAGCGTCACGTTGATCACGCTGGCATTGGCGGTACAGGCAGGGGCCGTGAAGGTCAGCTGGTTAGCCAGGGTGATCACGGCGTCGAAAATGTAGTTGCCCGGTGTGCCTGCCTTGAAGCTCGCCAGTTGGCCCTGAAGCGAGCTGCCGTCTGCGATCGGGCCGGTCTTGACGAGTTCGAGCGTCACGGCGTCCGCTTCGTACCAGGAACCGTTGCCCAGATCGAAAAACGGATAGGGGTAGATGTAGTTCCCGCTCTGGATGACCCGGTAGCTGACGCCCGTGGTCCCGATAGGGAAAAGCTTCTCCGTGGTCGGCGGCGTGGTCCCGGCGTCGTTCACCAGCCCCCAGCCGTTGTTGCCGCTGTTGTTGCAGGTGAAATTCACCCGCTGGTTGATGGCCGTGGGCGAGGACGTATACAACACGCTGCCCTGCGGGATGGCCGGATCGTTGACGATGGTCGACGGCACGGCGACCGAGTAGGTGCCCTGCGAGTTGCGCGCATTGAACGAACACTTGGACCAGGCTCGGCCTGGGACGGTCGCCAGCAACAGCACGACCAGCAGCAGCGCTACGCGCCGGTAGCCGCGTGCCACTGCCATGGAAAGGTCGTGTTTTGCGCTGCGCATGGTGATCAGGTGCTCTTGGAATCGGGTGCCGCGACGGCAGGTGGCATGCTGCAGACAGCGCTCTGTTCGGCATACGGGGAGGCGCCTGCACCGGCCGGAGCGGCAGGGACGCGGTAGGAGAAGCCGCAGCGGCGCTCGTGGCCTGCATCCTGCCATCGCACGCTTGTGCGGCCGGTGTCGCGGCTGACCCGCATCATGACGCGGCCGGCCTGGCCGACGACGCCGATGACCTGGCCCTTCTCGTCTTCCACCTGCGCACCGAAAGGCAGGGTACGGCCGTCCGCCAGGCGTGCCCTGACCAGCATGAATCGGCCGGTATCGGCCTTGAACTTGACCATCACCACGGCGCCGGCGCGTGGTGCGACCTGGGCGCTCGTGTTGTCCAGCTGTACGTCGAGCGACAGGCCGGCCGGATCCAGGGTCACCGTGTTGAGCACGTAGGGCGTGAGGTAAGGCACCAGCGCGTAGCCGTGCCGGTCCACCCGAAGGCCGGCGGCATTGCCGACGCGTGCCCCTGCGGCACCGGGGGCCTCGACGATGGCCACGGTATCGCCCAGCGGCTGGCCGAAGGTGACGCCGCCGGGATGGACCACGATGCCGCCGGCGACGCTCAGCGAGGATTGCGAATAGCCGCTGCCCACGCCGATGCCGCCGTTGAGCTGCACGTGCGTGCCGTGGTAGCCGCCATTGATGCTTCCCGTGCTGCCGGAGAGAACCGTGTTGTCGTGAGCGGCAGTGGCGCCGTAGCTGAACTGGTCATCGCGGCCGGCGGTGCCGCTGACGGTGGCCTGTTCCTGCATGCCGCCCCCGCTGTCGCGGGTCAATGCGCCGGTGAGGATCGGCGCATGCGTGCTGTCGCCCAGGGGGAGCGTCAGGGAGACCGTATAGCGGTTCTCGCTGCGGCCCAGCAGGTCGCGCTCGCGACTGGCCGAGACGTTGTACGTCATCGGCCCGATCGAATTGTTGTAGCCCAGCTGGAATTGCGTGTCGGTGCCCCGCCGGTTCCAGTAGTCGCGCACCGAGCCATTGACGTAGAGCGAACCGCCGCGCGTTCCCAATTGCTGGTTGAGCGTGACACTGAAGTTGCTGCGTTGACGGTCAACGCCAATGGGCGCCACCGCATCGACGAAACCGCCGCCCACCAGCGCAGCCTGCTGTTCCGGCGTCAGCAGATCGCTCGGCGGCGCGCCGGCGTTCGTCGTGGTCGAGGGATACCCCGATGCGAAGACCGGCAGCCCGCGGCGCGCATAGTCGCGCGCCCGGGCGGCGTCGCCCAGGGCAAGGAAACCGCCGGTCGAGTAACGGTAGGCGGCCACGGTGAGCGCGGTGCCTGTCTGCGCCATGATCTTGCTGTAGCTCAAACGCACGCTCTGGCCCGACATGGTGTCCATGCCCGGGATGCGCGTGCGTGCACCCGTCACGTCCATGGCGAACGCGCCGTAGTGGGTGTTCAATGCGCCGCCCAGCAAGGCGGCGGCATAGCCCTGCGATCCTGCCACGCCGGCGTAGCCGGTGAGCAGATTGCTGAAGCCATGCTGCAGCGTGGCCTGCAACACGTTCGCATCGTCCTGGATCGAGCGGTCGCGAAGTTCGCCCGCCACCACGCTGAAGCGGGTCACTCCAGGACGGAGCAATTGCGGCACCGAGGCGTAAGGCACCGAGAAGGCATGCACGCGCCCATTCGCTTCGGCCACCGTGACCTGCAGGTCGCCGCCGTATCCGGTCGAATAGAGATCGTTGATGACGAACGGGCCCGGCGACACGGTGGTTTCGTAGATCACCATGCCGTTCTGGCGCACCGTCACCTTGGCATTGCTGCCGGCCACACCGCGGACGGTAGGTGCATAGCCGCGCAGCGACTGCGGCAGCATGCGATCGTCGGTAGCGACCTGGATGCCGCGCACGCCGAGGCTGTCGAATATCTCGCCGCTGGTCCACGAGTCGCCTACGGTCAGCTGCGCCTGGATGGCCGGGAGATCGCGCTGTGCGTAGGTGGCGGTGTTCTGCCAGTGGCGAGTGGCGCGTGCATCGCCGACCGCCGACTGCCAGGTGAGCGCGGAATCCTGCCGCAGGTGCCACCGCCCGAGATTGATCCCTGCATTCAAGCCGAGGTAGGCGGAAGTCTGTGCCAGACCCTGACTGGTGGTGCGATAGCTGTTGAAGTTGTAGTTGAGCAGCCCCGCGGTGACGCCCGAATCCCAGTACGCCGGGTCGACATAGCCACGCGCCATCTGGCCCAGGAAAGCCTGCGGCACGGTGGCGTCCAGGCGCAGATCGGCCATGTCCAGGCTCATGCTGGCGCCCGGGATGATCTGGCCGAAGTCGACGCAGGCGGTCCCGCTGGCGAGGTCGGCCGTGGCCCGGGCCGAAAGATCCGCCGGATGCAGGCCCAGCATGTCGAGCAGCCCACGCGTCACGCAGGGGGTCGCGCTGGCGTCCGGCGATGCCGCCGCGAAGCGCACGTCGCTGCGACCTATCAGGCGATCGTTGAGGTAGACGTCGACGCGATAGTCGCCCGGGGGGATGAAGTCGCCGCGCTCGAAGCGCGAAAGATCCGTGGTGTTCTGCCCGGCGCCCGAAAGCATGCTGCGGTCGAAGCTGGCATCGACGGCGTCCGCGTCGGCACCCGCACCGGACCCCGCGGTGACCGCCGCGATGGCCTTCCCGCCCCAACTGCACAGGAGCATGCCGATCAGCGCGGGCAGTAGATGGCGGCGCGCCACCAGCCCGCGCGACGCTGTCGCCCCGGCGCTGGCGCGCGCTTGCTTCACTGCCCGATGGTGCCTTTGTAGGAGGTGGCCGCACCGAAGTCGTTGATCACGGTGTAGTCGACCACGGTTCCGGCGGTCGGTGGCCGCGCGAGATCCTTGATCGGCAGGCGAAGCGTCGCCTGCGGATCGACCATGCCACCCGCGGCGGCATAGCTGGTACCGCCGACGCTCAGCGACAGCTTGCTGAAGGTGATGTGGTAGGGCGAGGCATTATGGGCGGTCAATGCATACCCGTTGCCGTCCGGGACAACTGTCCAGGTGACTTGCTGGGCTGCGGTCGGCAGATCGCCGGGCAGGTTGGCCGGCCGGAAGAAGAGCTTAAGCCGTGAGCGCACCGCGAACTGCAGCGTGTTCTGTTCCTCGCCCGTTTTGGAACCCGGCTTGGGCGGGATTTCCAACACGTTGAGCCAGAACAGCGACTCGCGATCCGCCGGCAGTTGCTGGCCGGTATAGACGATGCGCAGGCTCTGCCCCTTGCCTGCGTTCATCCGCACCAGGGGCGGCGTGACCAGGAAAGGCACGTTGGCCGTGTCCGGCGTGGAGGCGGGGTCACCGCTGTCGATCCAGGCCTCGATCAAGGCTGGCTGGTCGCCTTCGTTGCTGAGGCGGACGGTGACCTCTCCGCTTGCTGCAGGGAATACGACGCGCGTACCGGCGATCACGACGCTGGCGTCGGCCGCACCGGTGATTGTGGAAAGCGCAATCAGGGCTGCGCCAAGCGCGCGAAGCGGGGTTTTCATCGAGGTATTCCGTACGAAACCGGCGTGCCGCGCTGACCGGCGGGGCCGCGGCAGCCGGGTGGAGGCTGCCGCGCGCGGAGTTCCGCTTTACAGGTAAGTGAGCGTGAAGCTGACCGACGAGGTCACCAGGCCCGCGGTGGTCGCTGCGTTGGTCGCGATGTACTGCGCCTTGAGCGAAGCCGTGCCCGCGCCCGTGGAGCTGTCGATGGCGATGACCGGGGCGTTGGCCTGGGTGTTGGTGTTGATGACCGCGTCCGAGCTCGCCGCGTTGAGCAGCTGGACCTGCACGTTCGAGCCGCTGGCGGCGGTGTTCTTGAGGTTGCCCGTGGTGGTGTCGATGCCGCTGCCCGAGAACTGCATCGTGGCGCTGGTGGCGTTGGTATCGCAGCCGGTCAACGCAACGGCGAAGGTGGTGGCGCCGGCCACGGAACCCACCGCGGTGAAGGCCGTCTTCATCACCGAAGGCAGGGTGACGGTGCTTCCGCCGTTCACGGCGATCGTGCAGGTGTCCGCGAGCACCTTGCCCGAGATGTTGATGGTGCCGGTGGCAGCCTGGGCGGACGGGGCGAAGCCGGCGGCGGCCAGAACGGCGACCAGCGCGGTAGAGAGAAGACGCTTGGACATGCTGATTCCTCTAAATGATTGATGCGGCTGACTAATGTGTTCCGGTGCGGTGCAGGCCCGGCGAGACTTCCCGGTTGCCCCCGTGGCGCGACCAGCAAGCGCTGGCCTGCCTGGCTGTGACGCAGTTCGCAAATCCTGTGCCAACTGGCGCACACGAGCGCCAAGTTGTTGGCAGCAAAGGCCTGTCGCGAACGAGTGTCGGTTTTTTGCCGTGTGCGGCTATCGGCTGCCGGTGGACTCCCCAGTCCCGGATTTGCCCCTGTGCGTCACATGCTTCACATTGTGATCACAGTCACATTTTGGGCACTCAAGGCACGCAAGGCAAGGCCGATATGCGGGTCGTGTAAAGGGTGCTTGACACCCTCGACGGCGCCGCCTAGGCTATCTGTCAAGTTTGCTTGACAGGCCGCCGGGGTGGCGCGCCGTCGGCAGGGGAGCCAGTCATGCCGCGTTTCAACGAAACCCGTTACCGCAGCCAGCTGTCGGTCGCGATGGTCGCCTACATGGCCGCCATGCTGCTGGTCTGGCCGCTGAGCCGAACCGCCGCCAGCGTGCCGCTGAAGGTGGTGCTGGCGGTGGTGCCGGTACTGCCGATGCTGTTCGTGATCGGCCTCATGGCGCGGCGGATTCGGGCCAGCGACGAGTTCGAGCAGCGCGTGCACCTGGTGGCGTTGGGTGCCTCCACGGCATTGCTCGGCGCGCTCAGCCTGGTCGGCGGGTTCCTGGCGGCGGCCGGGGTGGTGAGGCTGGACGGCAGCATCCTGATCTGGGTGTTCCCGGTAACCATGATCGGCTATGGCATCGCCCGCAGCTGGCTGCTGGTGCGCCACTACGGCGAGAGCGTCAGTTGCGAGGGGAGCTCGCCCGGTCGGCAGTTGCTGCTGCTGGCCGTGCTGGGGCTGATGGTGCTGGGCGTCGCCTGGTGGCGCGGGCGGCTGGACGATTTCCAGGCTGGCTTGCTGGTAGGACTGGTGCCGGGCGTGCTTCTGGTGCTGGCCGTGCTGGTTTGGCGTCGGTTGCGCCACCGATCGCGGGGTGAGTAAGGCCATGGCCATGCGCGCGGTGCACAAGCGCTATCTGGTGCGGTTCCTGCCTGCGATGGCCGGATATTGCGTACTGATCGGCCTGTTCGGGTGGCTGGTGCCACTTACCCACAGCATGACCCTGCGAACGCTTCTGGCATTGCTGCCGATGCTGCCGGTGATGATCGCCATGCGCGCGATCGCGCTGGTCATCCGCGAGCAGGACGAGCTGGAGCGCCAGCTCGATCTGCAGGCGCTGGCTGCGGCGGCCGTGCTGACTTCGTGCGGGTTCCTGAGCTTCGGGCTGTTGCTCAGCGCCGGCGTGCTGCAAGGCGTGCCGGCTGCGCTGGTCGCCCTGCTGGTGCTGCCGTGCTTCTTCTGGATCTTCGGGTTGGCCAAGTTGGTGCTGGTGGTGAGGCTGCGCCGCCGATGAAGAACCAGGTGCGCGACCTGCGCGGCGGGCAGGGATGGTCGCAGGCGGACCTGGCCGAGCGGCTGGACGTGTCGCGCCAGACCGTCAATGCCATCGAGACCGGCAAATACGACCCCAGCCTGCCGCTGGCCTTCAAGATCGCGCGTCTTTTCGGGCGACCGATCGAGAACATCTTTGAACCGGATTGACGGGACTGGACGTACGACGATGGAGAAGCACACCCGCAATTACCTGCTCGCCGTGCGCCTGCCTCTGGCCGTGCTGCTGGCGGCGATCGCGCTGTACGCCGTGTCGGTGCGCCACCTGGGCCCGGCCGGGCGCGCCATCGCGCTGGCGGCGCTGATGGCTTGCTACGTCTGGGCCGGCTGGACCGAGTTCCAACAGATCCGCCGCATGGACGAAATGCGCCGGCGGCTGGAAATGGAGGCGATGGTGCTGGCTTTCATCGCCAACAGCGGTGTGATCCTTCTGTTGTATTTCGTGCGCGCCTCGAAGCTGGTCGACGTGCCGTTCGTGGTGGCACCGCTGGCGTTGTGGAGCTGCTACCTGCTGGCGCACCTGTGGGCCCGGCTGCGCTACCGCTACTGGTCGCTGTAGGGGGGGGCGCGTGAAACATCGCACCGCCGTCATCGTCGCCGCGCTCGTGCTGCTGGTCTGCGCGCGGATGCCTGCCTGGTCGGAAGCGGCCGCGCGGGAGTTGCCGGCCGTGCGCGCATCCATGCCGACGGCATCGGTAAGCGCGTCAATCAAGCTGGACACCGAATGGGAGCTTGCGTCGGATCTGCGACGCCGGCTGGAAATGGTCTGTGGGACGGGAAGGGAGTTGAGGACATGGCATTGAAAGCGCGCACGGTGCTGCGCATCGTGGTGATCGCCGGCGGGCTTGGCCTGCTGGCGTGGAAACAGTTCCACCCGCACGCAGCGGCGAATGAGCGGGCCGACGCGGTCGCCGAGACCGCACCGGCCACGTCGCGGGCCGCGGTCAAGCCGCGTACGTGGAAGCTGGGTCGGCTGACCCTCACCGCCTGCGAACTGGGCCGCCCCGACAGCGGCCTGACCACGGCCGCCTGGTGCGCGCCGTTCGAGGTGCCGGAGAACCGCGACGATCCGGGCAGCCGCAAGATCAAGCTGAATCTGGCGGTGATCCGTTCCGGCGCGCAGGTGCCGGCCAAAGACATGCTGGTGTTCCTCGCCGGCGGCCCTGGCCAGGCGGCCACCGAGACCTGGCCGATGATCGCGTCGGCATTCGAGCCGCTGCTGGCGCACCGCGACGTGCTGCTGATCGACCAGCGCGGCACCGGCCAGTCCAACCCGCTGGACTGCAAGGCGGCCGACAAGGACGACAAGGCCGGCGCGGTCGCCGGTTTCGACGCCAACCGCCTGCGCGCCCAGGTCGTGACCTGCCTGAAGGAAGTACAGGCCAAAGCCGACCCGCGCTTCTACACCACCACCGCCGCGGTAGCCGACCTGGAGGACGCCCGCCAGGCGCTGGGCGCGCCGGAGTTCGACCTGGTTGGCGTGTCCTACGGCACGCGCGTGGCGCAGCAGTACGCCATGCACCACCCGGACGCCGTGCGCAGCATCCTGCTCGACGGCGTGGTGCCCAACCAGCTGGTGCTGGGCGAGGACTTCGCACGCAACCTGGAGGATGCGCTCAAGGCACAGTTCGCCCGCTGCACCTCCGAGCCTTCGTGCAAGGCACGCTTCGGCGATTCGTACCAGACGCTCTACCAGCTGCGCGATGCGCTGCGCGCCAATCCGCACAAGGTCAGCTTCCGCGATCCGCAGAACTACCAGACGGTCGAGCGCACGCTGAGCGATGACGCATTGGCCAGCGTGGTGCGCCTGTTCGCCTATTCGCCGGTCACCACCGCGCTGCTGCCGTTGTCGATCGACGCCGCCGCGCACGGCGACGTCGGTCCGTTGCTGGGCCAGGCCAAGCTGATCAGCGGCGATATGGCCGACAGCATGAACGGTGGCATGCAGTCCTCGGTGATCTGCAGTGAGGACGCCGACCTGCTCCAGCCGCGCCCGCAGGACGCCGACACGATCCTGGGCACGCGCATGATCGACACGTTGCAGGCGGTCTGCTCGGTTTGGCCGCACGGCATGCGCCCGACCGATTTCCACCAGCCGCTGAAGACCGCGATCCCCACGCTGCTGCTGTCGGGCCAGTTCGATCCGGTGACGCCGCCGCGCTACGGCGAGGAGGTGCTCAAGGGCCTCTCCAATGGTCGCCACCTGGTACTCAATGGCCAGGGCCATAACGTGATCGCCGCCGGCTGCATGCCCACGCTAGTGAAGAGTTTCGTCGAGAAGCTCGATCCGAAGAAGCTCGATGCGAGCTGCCTGGATCGCCTGCAACCGACCCCGCTGTTCATCGACTTCAACGGAGCGACCCCATGATCGAGGTCAAGGACCTGCACAAGGCGTTCGGCGCGGTGAAAGCCGTCGACGGCGTCAGCTTCACCGCCCGCGACGGCGAGATTACCGGTCTGCTCGGCCCCAACGGCGCCGGCAAGACCACCACGCTGCGCATGCTCTACACGCTGATGAAACCCGACCGCGGCCAGGTGCTGGTCGACGGCGTGGACGCGGCCACCGACGCGCTGGCCGTGCGCCGCCATCTGGGTGTACTGCCCGATGCGCGCGGCCTGTACAAGCGCCTGACTGCGCGCGAGAACATCGACTACTTCGCGCACTTGCAGGGCTTGCCGGACGACGAGGTGCGCAGCCGGCGCGAGGCGCTGATCGAGGCGCTGGACATGGCCGACATCGCCGACCGCCGCACCGAGGGCTTCTCGCAGGGCCAGCGGGTAAAGACCGCGATCGCGCGCGCGCTGGTGCACGACCCGCGCAACGTGATCCTGGACGAACCGACCAACGGCCTGGACGTGATGGCCACCCGTGCGCTGCGCCAGTTCATGTTGAAGCTCAAGGCCGAAGGCCGTTGCGTGCTGTTCTCCAGCCACATCATGCAGGAGGTCGCCGCGCTGTGTGACCGCATCGTGGTGATCGCGCACGGCCGCGTAGTCGCCGACGAGACGCCCGACGCGCTGCGCGCGCAGACCGGCGAGGCGAACCTGGAAGAAGCCTTCGTGAAACTGATCGGCACCGATGAGGGACTGGCCGCATGAACAAGATGGAGACCCACCCGCTGCGCCGCAGCCGCGCGTTCGTCACGGTATTCCTGAAGGAAGTACGCGAGAACCTGCGCGACCGGCGCACGCTCACCAGCGCGTTCCTGACTGGCCCGCTGCTGACGCCGCTGCTGTTCGTGATGCTGATCAGCTTCTCCGTCAACCGCGAACTGGACAAGGCCGAGCAGCCGCTCAAGGTGCCGGTGATCGGCGCGCAGTACGCACCCAACCTGGTCGGTGCGCTCAAGGCCGGCGGCGTGCTGCCGCAACCGGCGCTGGCCAACCCCGAACAGGCCGTGCGCGACCAGCAGGCCGACCTGGTGTTGCGCATCTCGCCGGACTACGCCAAAGCCTGGCGCAAGGGCGAGCCAGTGCAGGTGGAGGTGATCTACGACTCCTCCCAGCGCGACGCCAGCACGCCGGTCGAGCGCGTGACCAAACTGGTGGAAGGCTATTCCCGCCAGCAGGGGGCGATGCGGCTGGTGGCGCGCGGCCTCTCGCCGGCGCTGGCCTCGCCAGTGCTCGTGGCCAAGCGTGACCAGGCCACCGCGCAGTCGCGCGCGGTGCTGATGTTCAACATGCTGCCGTACCTGTTCGTGCTGACCATCTTCATCGGCGGCATGTACCTGGCGATCGACCTCACCGCCGGCGAGCGCGAGCGGCAATCGCTGGAACCGCTGTTCGCCAACCCGGTGCCGCGCTGGAAGGTGTTCCTCGGCAAGCTGGCGGCGATCTGCGCGTTCTCCTCCGCGAGCCTGGTGATCTGCCTGGTCGCATTTTCGGTCGTCGGCCGCTTCATTCCGACCGACAAGCTCGGCATGGAAGTCCATCTGGGCCTGGCCTTCGCCCTGCACGTGCTGCTGCTGCAGTTGCCGCTGATCGTGCTGCTGGGCGCGCTGCAGTCGCTGGTGGCCGCCTTCGCCAAGAGCTACCGCGAGGCGCAGACCTACCTGTCGCTGCTGATGATGGTGCCGATCCTGCCGAGCATCTTCCTGATGGTGATGCCGCTCAAGCCGCAGGACTGGATGTACGCCGTGCCACTGCTCGGCCAGCACCTGGGCATCATCGACCTGGTGCGCGGCGACGGCGTCGGCGCCATGCCGCTGGCGCTGTGCCTGGCCGGCACCTCGCTGGCCGCGCTGATCGCCGCGCTGGTGACCATGCAGCTCTATCGCTCCGAGCGGCTGGCGATCTCGGGCTGACGCGCGAGGCTCCCGCATCTGGCTCCCTCTCCCCGGCGGGGAGAGGGAGCTCGGTCATGGCGACGCGACGCTGCTCGCCGCCGCTGGCAGCGGTTGCACCGGCGTCCTGTCCTCGGGGCGGCGCACCAGCTTGCCCTGTTTGAACAGCTCGGCGGCAACCTGGTAGTACGCGGTCGCGTCGTCGCTGTCCTCCGGGTTGCGCGGATGCGCCGGCGCCGCGTCACCGGTTTCGAAATCGGGGCGGAACTGTTCGATCTTCTTCTGCGGCTCCAGGATCGTCAGCAACCCCTGGCGCAGGTAGCCGAGCTTCTCGTAGGTGGCCGGGAACGCCCGCTCGCGCCCGGGCGGCAACTGGAAGATGTCGTAGCCGAAGAAGCGGCTGCGGTAGCTGAAGTGCAGGAGCCCGAGCAGCGTCGGCGCGATGTCGATCTGGCTCATGAAGCGGTCCACCCGTCGCGGCGCGATGTGCCCGGGCGCGTAGATCCACAGCGGGATGTGATAGCGGTTCACCGGCAGGCTGGTCTTGCCGGCGCTGGACGAATCGTGGTCGGCGGTGATCACGAATACGGTGTCGTCGAAATAGGCTCGCTTGCGCGCGCGCTCGATGAAATCGGCGATCGACCAGTCGGTGTAGGCCACCGCGCCTTCGCGCGTGCCGTTGCGCTCCTTCACGCGACCGGCCGGGAAGGTGAACGGGCGATGGTTGGAGGTGGTCATGACGTGCAGGAAGAACGGCTTGCCCTGCCCATGGATCTTGTCCATCTCGCCCAGCGCCAGCGTGTACAGGTCCTCGTCGGCAACGCCCCAGACGTTCTCGCTGTGGATGACCGCGTCCTTGGGGATGTCCTTGCGGTCCACCGGAATGTATCCGTTGTGGCCGAAGAAGTAGTTCATGTTGTCGAAGTAGCCGTAGCCGCCGTAGAGGAACTCCGACACGTAGCCGCGATCGTTGAAGATGCCGGCCAGCGAGAACAGGTTCTCGTTGTGGTGCATCTTGAGCACCGAATCGCCCGGCGTCGGGGGGATCGACAGCGACAGTGCCTCCAGCCCGCGCACCGTGCGCGTGCCGTTGGCGTAGACGTTGTCGAAGAACAGGCTGTTGCCGGCCAGCGCGTCCAGGTGCGGGGTGATCTCGCCGTGGCTGGCGCCGAACGTCTTGAGGAAATCGGCCGACAGGCTTTCCACGCTGATCAGCACCACGTTCAGATGCTGCTCCGGGCCAGGGTTGCGGATCGCGCGGGTGAGGTCGTAGGGATCGTTGCTGACGTAGGTGGCGTCGGGCGTCTGTAGGCCCTTGCGCACGCGTTCGAACGCCGCCTGCTCGGGCAACGTGCGGTAGAAGCGCGAGTAGTCCAGGTGACTGCTGCGGAAGGCGTTGAAGAACTGGTAGATGCCGTTGCCGGCCAGTTCGTTGACGTAGGTGTTGTCGCTGCGATCCTTCATGGTGCCGTTGACCGCCAGCACCGAAACGATGGTGAGCACCAGCCAGACCAGCACCACCTTGCCGCGGCCCAGGAAGCGGCTGCCCGCGTCGACCGTGCGCAGCCAGCGACGGCCCAGCCAGACGATCGCGAGCGCCAGCAGGCCGATCAGGCTCATCCACAGGCCGATCGGATAGGACTCGCGGATGTTGCCGATCACCTCCGTGGTGTAGACCAGGTAATCGACCGCGATGAAATTGAAGCGCACGCCGAACTCGCCCCAGAAGACGAATTCCGAGGCGGCCACGAACAGCAGCCAGTACACCAGCAGCAACGCCAGCAGATAGAGCGCCCATTGTCCCGCGCGCGACACATACGTGCGCCGTGGCACCAGCCACAGGAACAGCAGCAGCGGCCAGGCCACGTAGAGCAGCGTGACCAGGTCGTAGCAGGCGCCGATGCCGAAGGCGTAAAGCCAGTACAAGGGATTGTGCGGGACGCCGGGGCCGGTCATCGCCAGCAGCACGATGCGGGTGATGGCACCGATCAACAGGTAAGTGACGCCGAGCCACCACAGCGGACGAAAGCGCTGGCGGAGCGGGCGGTCGGGCAGGGCGGTCAAGGACATGGCTTGTCGGGTCCGGAATGCAACGGGTCTTTATACAGCGTCGGGCTTGGCCGGCGCTTAGCAGGCCGCGGGCTCGCGAGAGTCCCGGCGTATTCTTCCCTCCGGGGCGAGGGTTGGAGTCAGGGGCTGGGTTCGCCCGAGCCGCCATGACGCGACGGTTCCTTTTGCCGAAAGCAAGAGTACGTGGGGCTTCATCCACACTACTCCGCAAGCCTTGACCCCTCACTCCAGTCCTCTCCCGGGAGGGAGAGAGAGCTCAACCTGCGGCGGGCTTGGGAATGGTAGCGATCGCCCCTACGCGTGCCCTCTCCATCGCTTCGCCGATCGCCGGACCGGTGAGGCCGCGCTCCACAAATTCACTCGAGCCCACGGCGCCCGCCGCCTCCCGCGCCGCGCGCAGGAATTCCGCTTGTGGGTACGCCGCTTCCGCCCGCCCCAGTCGCCCGCGCTTGTCCGCCTCGCAGACGGTGAGGAACGCCTCCAGCCGCTGCGGCCGGCGCAGGGCGTCGAGCTTGGTCAGCAGCCGCAGCACCGTGGCCGGTTTCAGCTCCAGCGCGCGATGCGCATTGAGGTGCTCGCGGCAGGCCAGTTCGGCCAGTGCGGCGTGTTCGGTCGGCACCTTCAGTCGCGCGGCCAGCGCGCGCAGCGGCGCCACGCCGCTGTGTTCGTGGCCAATGTGGCTGGGCAGAACGTCCGCTGGCGTGCATGCCTTGCCGAGGTCGTGGCATAGCGCGCAGAACCCGACCAGGTCGTCACCGGGCGCCAGGCGCGCGGCCATGTCCAGCACCAGTTCGAGGTGCACGCCGGTATCGATCTCGGGGTGGTATTCGGCCCGCTGCGGCACGCCATAGAGTGCATCGACTTCCGGAAACAGCACCGCCAGCGCGCCGGCTTCGCGGAGCACGCGCACGAACGCCGACGGTTGCGCTTCGGCCAGCGCGCGACGGGTTTCGGCCCACACGCGTTCGGGCACCAGGTGGTCGACCTCGCCGTCGGCGACCATCGCGCGCATCAGCGCCATGGTTTCTTCGGCCACGTGGAAACCCAGCGGCGCGAAGCGCGCGGCGAAACGCGCCACGCGGAGCAAGCGCACGGGATCCTCCACGAAGGCCGGCGAGACGTGCCGCAGCACGCGTTGCCCGATGTCGCGCTGGCCGTGGAAAGGATCGACCAGCGTGCCGTCCTCGCCCTGCGCGATGGCGTTGATGGTGAGGTCGCGCCGCGCCAGGTCCTCTTCCAGTGTCACGCCCGGATCGGCGTGGAAGGCGAAGCCGTGGTAGCCGTGTCCGGTCTTGCGCTCGGTGCGCGCCAGCGCGTATTCCTCGCCCGTGTCCGGGTGCAGGAATACCGGGAAATCCTTGCCTACCGGCTTGAAGCCCTGGGCCAGCATGTCGTCCGGCGTGGCGCCCACGACCACGTGGTCGTGATCGACGATCGGCCGTCCCAGCAGCCGATCGCGCACCGCGCCGCCGACCAGGTAGCGACGCATGTCAGTGCGTCACGCCGGCGGCGGCCTGGTCGGCCGATGCGGTCGCGGGGCACATCACGTCCTTGCGCGGCGTATGGACGTCCGGAAGGCTGTACGGCTGGCCGATCGCCGGCATCCGCGATGCCAGCGGCAACGCCTTGCCGGACAGGCGCCAGTCGTAGATCACGGCGAAGGCCATCACGCGGGCCACGTAGTCGCGGGTCTCATGGTACGGAATGGTCGCCACGAACAGGTCCGGCGGCAAACTGCCGCGCTCGACCAGCCACTGGTCGACCTTGTTCGGGCCGGCGTTGTAGGCGGCGCTGGCCAGCCACGGCGCGCCGTTGAAGCGCGCGGCCATCTGCGCCAGGTAGCGCGTGCCGAGCATGATGTTGACGGCCGGGTCGTACAGCGACTCACCGCCGCTCCAGGCCAGCCCGTTCTTCCTGGCGACCTGCGCCGCGGTGGCCGGCACGAGCTGCATCAGGCCGCGCGCGTCGGCGCCCGAGTGCGCGTCGCTCATCCAGGCACTCTCGGCGCGGGCAATTGCGTAGGCCCAGGACGGGTCGATGCCGGCCTGCTGCGCCTGCGGCACCACGCCGTCCTGGCTGGCCAGCGGGAAGCGTTGGTCGTAATAACGCAGGGCGTCGCCGCTGGAATAGGTGAACACGGCGCGGTCGTACCAGCCGCGTTCGTAGGCCAGCCGCGCGGCGACCCGCAGCGTGGTGGCATCGGCGTCGGCGAGCGCGCGCGACCACTCGCGCCGCGCCAGCTGCGGCAGGTCCACGGCGAACAGTTCGAAGGCCCGTTGCAGGCCGGGCCTGGCCAGCAGCTCCTGCTCGCGTTGCCCGTCATCGGGCGGATCGAGCGGGCAGATCGCGTATGCGTCCTGCACGCGATCGGCGGCGAGGAAGCCGTAGTAGGTCGGCTCCTGCGCCAGCTGCGCGTAAAGCGCGTTGGCCCGGGCGGCCTGACCGCTCGCGGCCAGCGCGCGGGCGCGGAAATAACGCCACTCGTCCTCGTCCTGCTGACCGGCGGGCATGGCGTCGATGGCGGCAAGCACGGCGGGCCAGTCCTGCCGCGCCAGCGCCACGCGGGCGCGCCATTCGCGGCTGGTGTCGGTCTGGGCGTCGGCGGGAAGGCTGGCCAGGCGGACCAGCGCGTGCTCGTCGAAGTCGGTGGCGTGGAACAGCGCCAGCGCGTAGAGCACGCCATCGCGCTGGGTGGGCGTGAAGCTGAAGCGCGGCGCGAGGCGCTGCCAGCCGGCATCGGCGGCGTCGGTGTCGCGGCGGGCCAGACGCTTGAGCGCCAGCGCGGCGGCCTGGCGGTGGCGCGGGGTGTCGGGCCAGTTCATCGCGTCGGCGACGGCGGCGGCCGGATCGCGGAGCGCTTGCGCCAGGCGCGCGGCCGCCTTGCCTTCGTCGCCCGACAGCCAGCCCGCCAGCGCGGCGACGGTACCGCCCTGGCCGGCATCGAGCGCGCGGTCGATGCGCGTCCACAGGCGCGCGTTGGTGAGCAGGCCGGCATCGTGCGCGGCGTCGAGCACCGGGTCGCAGGCGTTGGGCAGGCTGGGACGGTCCCACAGCGAGGCAAGGTCACTCTCGAAGTCGAGCGTGCCGCCCTGCGCCAGCTTCGCCTGCAGCGCATCGCAGGTGAGCGTGTCGCCGAGGCCGGGCTGGTACAGCGCCAGGAAATCGTCCCAGTGCTGCTGGCGCGCCTGGCTGCGCAACCACGCGCGGCGCAGGTCGGCGGCCGGCAGCAAGTCAGGGTGGCGATCGAGGAAGCCGGCGACGGTGGCGCGGTCGAGCGTGTCCACGTCGTGTTCCAGCGCCGCTTCCTCCAGATAGGGATAAAGCGGGTAGCCGGTCAGCCCCTTGGCCCAGCTGCGCCAGCCATCGCCACCCTGCTGCGCCACGGCCCAGGCCTGTTGGAAGGCGATGCGCTGCTCGGCCAGCGAGGGCGCGGCATGCACCGTCGCCGCGAGGAAGCACCAGGCGGCCAGGGTGAACAGGAGGTACGACAAGGGGCGCCGCGCGTGCGCGGCCGGGGAGGCGTTCGGGATCATCGTCGCAAGTGTAGTAAGGGCCGGTAAGCGCAGCGTTAATGGCATACGCCCGTGCCCTTCGGGACTGCTGCCGGTAAGCTCGCCGTTTTGGTTGGACCACGCAAGCCCATGGCCGTAGCTTCCGCGCCCCGCTCCCGCCCGCACTGGCCCGTGTGGGCCTCGCTCGTGCTGGCAACCCTGGCCGGCTTGATCGGCTGGTGGTGGATAGGGCGCCCGGTGGCGCTGCCGGATGCGCCGTCCTCGCGCATCGCCTGCGTGTCGTATGCGCCGTACCGCCGGCCGGGCGAGACGCCGTACGACCCGACCACCTTCATCAGCCCCGAACGCATCGACGCCGACCTGCGCGCGCTGTCGCAACGCTTCGACTGCGTGCGCACCTACTCGCAGGGCCAGGGCCTGGCAGCGGTGCCGTCGATCGCCCGGCGCTACGGCATGCAGGTACTGATGGGCATCTGGCTGGGCCGCGACCCGACCGCCAACGCGCAGGAAATCGCCAAGGGCATCGCCACGGCCAAAGAAAATGCCCAGGTGCTGCGCGGGGTCATCGTCGGCAACGAGGTGCTGCTGCGCGGCGAGCTTGCGCCGGAAACACTGGCCGGCTACGTGCGACAGGTGCGCGCGGCGATTCCGGCGTCGGTGCCGGTGACCTATGCCGACGTGTGGGAGTTCTGGTTGCGCTACCCGCGGGTGGCCGACGCGGTCGACTACCTGACCATCCACATCCTGCCCTATTGGGAAGACGAGCCGGTGCCGCCAGAGCATGCCGTGCGCCACGTCGCGCAGGTCTACGCGCAGATGCAGCGCGCGTTTCCCGGCAAACGGGTGATGATCGGCGAGACCGGCTGGCCCAGCGCGGGTCGCCCGCGCCGCGCGGCCCGCGCGACGCTGGTCAACGAGGCGCGCTACCTGCGCGAGTTCCTCGGCTACGCGGCGAAGGTGCACATGCCCTACAACGTGATCGAGGCGTTCGATCAGCCGTGGAAGCGCGCGCAGGAAGGCACCGTGGGCGGCTACTGGGGAATCTTCGACGTGGATGCGCGGCCGAAGTTTGCGATGACCGGGCCCGTGGTGGAGGAGCCGCGCTGGTGGTGGGGCTGGATCGCCGGGGCGCTCGGGGCCCTGCTGTTCGGGCTGGCCGGTGGATCTCGCTCGTGGCGAGGTGCCGGCGGCCTGGCGCTGGCCGGTTTCGCCAGTGGCACCGCGCTGGCCTGGCAGGGTCGGCAGATGGTCCACGCCTGCCGCGGCCTGCTCGAATGGGGCGTGTCCATCGCCGCCTGCGTGGCCGCGCTGGCGACGGTGCTGTGGCTCGCGCGCGGCCTGGCGCGTCGGCTGGCCGGCCGGGAGGCCGGCCCGTCAGCACCGGCCTGGCTGTCGCTGGGCTGGCTGTTCGCCTTGGCCTGGTACGACCTGCTGCTGGTGTTCGACGGCCGCTACCGCGACTTCCCGCTCGGCCTGTTCGTGCTGCCCTGCGCGGGCTACGCGCTCGCTGCCTGGCTCGATCCGCGGCCGGCGCGCCCGTCGCTTGAGCATTGCCTGCTGGCCGGGCTGCTGCCGGCGCTCGGAACGCTGGTGGTGGTGCAGGAGGTCGGACTGAACCTCACGGCCTGGCTATGGCTGGGGCTGAACCTTGCGCTCGCCATTCCCGTAGTGGCTGCGTGGGGGCAGCGCATCCGCCTGCGCCCGCAGCAGCCGTAGCGCGCCTACCAGCAGTGCGAACGCGCCGGCCTCGAAGCAATACAGCACCAGCGCGGCCACGCCCAGCGCGGCCGCCAGCCACGCGGCCAGCGGGTGGCGCCAGAACAGCGCGATGAAGGCGGCGGTGAGCGCCGCATAGCCGTAGGTGTAGCCCAGGAAACCGAGCACGGCCCACTCCCGCCAGGCGCACCAGCCGGGACCACCGCCGGCGGTGCAAAGGTGGGCCACCGCCGGCGGCTCGATCACGCCGTAGCGCAATGCCGAGGCGGCGAGCGCCACCAGCGCGAGGGTGAACCAGGGCAGGACCAGGCGCAGCGTACGGGTCATCGGCGCAACCGGTGGGCGCGTGGCGCCAGTGGGGCGGGAAGGCGGATTTCCGCCGCCAGCGGCAGGTGATCGGAGAACGCCTGGGGCAGCGCCCACACGCGTTCCAGCGTGAGCGACTCGGACAGCAGGATGTGGTCCAGCGCCCGCCGCGGCTTCCAGCTCGGGAAGGTAGGCGTAGGCTGCTCGGGCGGCTGCAGGCTGCAGCGCGCGAACAGGTGGCGCATCTCGGCGCTGTGCGCCTCGGTGTTGAGGTCGCCCATCAGCACCACGTTGGGATAGCCGTGCAGCACCTCGGCGATGAAGGCGAGCTGGCGCGCGCGCGCCTGCGCCGACAGCGAGAGGTGGGCGATCATCACGGTCAGTGCCTGCGCCTCGTCGCCGTAGCGCACCAGCAGGGCGCCGCGGCCGGGAATGCGGCTGGGCAGCGGGTAGTCGAAGACGCTGTGCGGCTCCATCCGGCTGATCAGGCCGTTGGCCGAATGCGCCAGCCGCGCCATCGGTCGGTTCGGCTGGTGGCTCCAGAACGGCAGGCCGGAGGCCTCGGCCAGGTAGCGGGTCTGGTTGAGAAAGCCCGAGCGCAGGCTGCCGGCGTCGGCTTCCTGCAGGCCGATCACGTCGAATTGCGGCAGCACCTCGGCCAGGCGGTCGAGGTTGTCCAGTTTGCTGCGGCCGGGCAACACCGCATTGATGCTGCGGGTCACGTACTCGTGATAGCGCTGCACGCTGGCACCGGCCAGGATGTTGCAACTGAGCAGCCGCAGGCGGCGCTCGGCGGGAGCCTTGTCAGGGGAAGCTTTTGCGGCGCTGGTCATTGAGGGCAATAGGCAGGCGGGACGGGGCGGCGGTCGTTGCTGGCGCTCGCCCCCGGGGTGAAGCGCGCCGAAGTCGGGGAACCCCGCGACTGCGGTGCGGACGCTCAGGGCGAGCGGTCCCGACGAGGATCGCCTGTCGTGCGTGAACGCGAAGCGCGCCGCGTCACTTGCCGGCCAGCTCGCGGTCGACCAGCCAGCGGGTGAGCGCGACCAGTTCGTCCAGCGTCTTCACCTGCGCGCTGCGGTACTTGCCGTCCACCACGATGGTTGGCGTGCCGTCGATCTGCCACTTCTGCAGCAGGTCGAAGTCCTTCTTCATCTGCGCGGTCGCCGCGTCGGAGTTGGCGATCCGCAGGAATTTCGCGCGGTCCACGCCCTGGCGCGCGTAGAAATCGGCCAGCTCGTCCAGGGTGGCGATCGGGTAGTGGTCCTCGAACTTGGCCTTGAACAGGGCCAGATGGGTGCGATCGACCACGCCCAGTTGCTTTGCCGCGTAATAGGCACGGGCGTAGGGCATCCAGGCATCGTTGAACGGCGCCGGCAGCAGCTTGAATACCACGCCCTCGGGCAGCGACTTGCGCAGTTCCTCGGCGGACGGCGCGAAGTGCGCGCAATGGACGCAGCCGTAGGAGAACACCTCGACCACTTCGACCTTGCCCTCGGGGCTCAGCCGCTGGTGCGGCCCCGGCAGCGTCACGTACTGCTCGCCCTCGGTGAACGGCGCCGGGGTCTCCGGCGAGGCACTGCAGGCGGTGGCCAGCAGCAGGCCGCCGAGCAGGGTCAGCAGGCGCAGGCGGGCGAGGTGCTTGATCATGGAGTACTCCCTGGAACCGGATGCATGAAGAGCGAACGTGTTTCGCGAGCCAGCCATTGAACCACCACTTCGTCATCCGCGGCGACGTGCTCGCCGAGGCGCACGAATCCGCAAGCCTGGACCGTGCGTTCGGACGCAATGTTCCCCGGCAGGATTTCCGCAAGGACGCCCTGCGCGCCCTGGGCGAAAGCGCGCGCCACCAACAGCCTGACGGCAGCCGTGGCGATCCCCTGGCCACGCTGCGCGGGCGCTACGCCGTAGAAGATGCCGGCGCGACCGTCCACCGGCTCCCCCTTGAAACCGCAGCCGCCCACGATGGTGCCGTCCGACGCTCTTGCCACGGCGAAGACCTCGCACCATGGCTGCGCGTGGCCGGCGTCGCGGCGTGCCAGCGCCCGGGACGCGACCCTGGCCGGTGGCAAGGCGCCGGCCAGGGCGCGTGCGGCCAGCCCGGGCGGGATGCCGCCGTGAGCAAGCTCGCGCAGGTGCTCGCGCGACAGTGCTTCGAGAGCGACCCGCACGGAGGTGGCGGGCAGGGCCGTTTACTTCCCGGCCGCTTCCTTCGCCACCAGCCACTTGGCCAGCTCGATGGTCTGCGGGTAGCCGCCGGCATTGCCGACATCGAAGCGGTACTTGCCGTTGACGATCACGGTCGGCGTGCCGGTGACGCCGTAGGCCTTGATCAGGTCGTCGGCGCGCTTCATCTGCGTGTTGATGCTGAAGGAGTTGGCGACCGCGACGAATTCCTTCGGATCGGCGCCGCACTTGGCATAGACCTTGGCGGCGTCGGCGATGGTCGGCAGCGCGTCATGCGGCTTGAGGCCGTTGCCGGCCTGGTTCATGGCGGACAGCTCGCCGCTCTTCCACACCGCGTCGTACATCGCGTCGTTGCACTTGTCGGCCACGCCGAGCGCCTTGGCGGTGAAGTAGGCGCGCTGCAGCATCGGCCAGTTCTCCTGCGGGATGAACGAAGCCGGCAGGTAGGCCATCACGGCGTTCGACGGCAGGCTGGCGGCGAGTTGGCCAACCACCGGATGGAACTGGTTGCAGGCCGGGCAGCCGTAGGAGAACACCTCGGTCACCTCGATCCTGTCGGTGGAGGTGGCCTTGGGCTGGGCCGGCTCGATGCGGAAGTAGTTCTTGCCCTCGACCCACTTGCCGTTGTCGACGAACGGCTCGGCCGGCGGCGCAGCCGGCGTCGGCGTGGTGGTAGCGGTGCCGGCGCTGGCCGGCGCGCTGGCGGCGGGAGCCGGGGTGGCGCTGGTGCCGCTTGCGGCCGGCGCGACAGGGGCAGCCGGCGCGGTGGCCGTCGTGCTGCTCGGGGACGCGGGCGCGTTGCCGGTGTCGCTGTCATGGCTGCAGGCGGCGAGGGCGAGCAGGGCGGCACACAGGATCGGCAGGCGCTTGAGCATGGGAACCTCGGGGCGTGGGATGGGGATGCACGAAGCATCCCAAGGCTGGAAACCGACACGCCGGCATGGGGGCCGGCGTGTGGTTCGATCAGGGCGTGGCCGGCTTGTTCGGGCCCGCTGCGTCGTTCACGTGCAGGCCTTCGACGTAGCTCGACAACGCGGCGATGTCCTTGTCGTCCAGCTTCCGGGCGATCGCCGGCATGATCTTGGCCTGCGCATCTTCGCCCCAGGTGGTGCCGTCGCGCCAGGACTTGAGGGTCTTCTCGATGTACTGCGCGTGCTGGCTGGTCAGCTGCGGATACGCCGCGCCCGGATTGCCGCGGCCGTCGATGCTGTGGCACGCCATGCAGGCGGGGATGCCGCGCTCGACATCGCCCTGCCGGAACAGCGTCTCGCCCTGCTGGACCAGCGCGGCGTCGGCCACGCCCGGCAGCGACTGCTTGGTGGCGAAGTACGCGCCCAGGTCGTGCATGTCCTGCTCGGACAGCGGCGCGGCCATGCCCATCATGATGGGGTTCTGGCGCTGGCCCGCCTTGAAGTGGGTCAGCTGGCGGACGATGTAGGCCTCGTGCTGGCCGGCCAGCTTCGGGTATTGCGCGTCGCTGGAGTTGCCATCCATGCCGTGGCAGGCGCCGCAGGCGGCGGCCTTGCCCTGGCCGGCGGTGGCATCACCGGGCTTGGCCACGGCGGCGACTTCGACCGGTGCGGCCGGCTGCGCGGCGGAAGCGGCGGCGCCCGGCGTGGCGGCGGCCTGCTGGCCGTTGGCCGCCGGCGCGCTAGTCGCGGGCTTGGCGTCCTGCGCCACGACCACGCTGGCGGACAGCGCGAACACCAGGGCGATCATGCCGCCGAGGGCAGCGGGCCGGAAACCGGCGGACCGAAAACTCATACACTTGTCTCCCGAAAGACGGCTTGAGATCCGCCGCGGACCGCTGCCAACATGGCTTGCGGCAGGCAGAAACCGCCGAATTATCCCCGCCCCACAGCATCCGGGTCAAACCGTTCCCATGCCCAATCCGCTCAACGGCGCGCAGTTCGTGCTGGCCGCCCATCGCATCAGCCAGTTGCCCGCCGACCAGGGCGCCGAAGTGGCGTTCGCCGGACGCTCCAACGCCGGCAAGTCCAGCGCACTCAATGCGCTGACCGGGCACAAGGGGTTGGCGCGCACCTCCAAGACGCCCGGGCGCACGCAGCAAATGGTCGCCTTCTCGCTGCCACCGCTCGCGCAGGGCGAGGGCGAGCCGCCGCTGGAGGCACGCCTGATCGACCTCCCCGGCTATGGCTACGCCAAGGTGCCCGAAGAACTGCGCGAGCACTGGAAGCTGGAGATCGACGCCTACCTGCATCGCCGGCGCAGCCTGCGCGGCGTGGTGCTGATCGCCGACATCCGCCATCCGCTGAAGGAATTCGACCGGATGATGCTCGATTTCTGTTTCGAGACGAACCTGCCCTGTCACTTGCTGCTGACCAAGGCGGACAAGCTCTCGCGCAACCAGGCGATGCAGTCGCTGGCGGCGGTGCGCAAGGGATTCGCCGATGGGGTACAGGCCAGCGCGCAGGTGTTTTCCTCCGCCGACGGCACCGGCGTGGAGCCGGCGCGCGAGGCGGTGCTGGCGCTGCTGCGCACGCCGCGCGGCGAGTCCTGAGGACACGCCTCCTCCTGCAGGAGCGCAGTGGTGGGCGCGGCCAGGTTTTTGCGGTCACGTACCTAAAGGAGCGCTCAGCGACCTAGCGACGCCATGAATACCTCGCACAGGGCCGCCATGCCTTCGCGATCGTCTTCATCGAAACGGCCCACCCGCGGGCTGTCAACGTCCCACACGCCCAGCAGCGAGCCGTCGGGCTTGACCAGCGGCACCACGATCTCCGACTGCGAGGCCGCGTCGCAGGCGATGTGGCCCTCGAACGCGTTGACGTCGCGCACCAGCTGGGTTTCCCGCGTGCGCGCGGCCGCGCCGCACACACCGCGGCCGAGTGCGATGCGCACGCAGGCCGGCTTGCCCTGGAACGGGCCGACCACCAGCTCGGTGCCGTCGAACAGGTAAAAGCCGGCCCAGTTGAGGTCGGGCAGGCTGTTGAACACCAGTGCGCTGAAGTTGGCCGCGTTGGCGATCAGATCGCGCTCGTCGGCGAGCAGGCCGCGCGCCTGGCTGGCCAGGTCCGCGTAGTGTTCGCGCTTGCTGGCGTAGGTGGTTTCAGAGAGGTGGAACATCGGCGCGTTTCCGGCGGCAAAGTCCGTATTATGCGCCCGACATCCGGTGGGAGACCCAAGCGATGAGCCTGACCGAGCAACGCGAGGGCATCGAGGCAGGGCGGCTGGACATGTTCGTGGATGGCGCGTTCGCCTTCACGCTCACCCTGCTGGTGATCGGCGGCGACGTGGTGCCCGACAGCGCGGCCACGCTGCTGCACATGCTCGGCGGCATTCCGGCGTTTGCGGTGTGCTTCTGGATGATCGCCTTCTTCTGGCATGGCCACGTGCGCTGGCGCCGACGCTGCCCCCGCGCAGACGGCGCCGGGTTGTGGCTGTCGCTGCTGCTGGTGTTCTTCGCGCTGATCTTCGTCTACCCGCTGCACATGATGTTCGCCAGCCTGTTCAACATGTTCAGCGGCGGCCGGCTGCCGAGCAGCTTCAAGCTGGTGGGCGCGAGCGAGATTCGCACGCTGCTGGTGGTCTACGGCATCGCCTTTACCTGCATGGCCGGCACGCTGACGCTGCTGTTCGGTCACGCCGCGAGGCGTGCGCAACGCGAGGGTTTCTCGCCTCTGGAGGCGCAGCGCGAGCAACTGGTGTGGATCGTCCCGGCCGTGCTCGGGCTGGCTTCGGCGATGTCGGCCCTGCTGTTGCCGCTGTCCGCACCGCCGGCGTTGTGGTCTTTGCCGGGCTTCCTGTACGTGCTGATGTTCCTGATCGGGCCGCTCACCACGCGCTTCCGCCGTCGCCACGGGCTCGCCTGAAGACGCGAAGCGCTTGCCCGCGTCCGTCACGGCGGGGAACATGCGCGTTCGCACGGCTTGATCAGGGACTTGCAATGCAGAACGAACCGAAGACGGGCCTCGCGCTGTTCGTCGCCGGCACCGACACCGGCATCGGCAAGACCCACGCCGCCTGTACGCTGATCCACGCGTTGCGCGCGCGCGGGCTGGCCGCGTGCGGCATGAAGCCCGTCGCCAGCGGGTGCCTGGAAACGCCGGACGGGCGGCGCAACGAGGATGCGCTGGCGCTGCAGGCGGCCGGTAGCGAACCGCTCCCCTATGAATCGATCAATCCCATCGCGCTGCGCGAACCGCTTTCGCCGCACCTGGCCGCGCGGCTCGAACATGTGACGGTGGCGATGGCGCCTCTGCGCTCCGCGTTCGACCTGCTGCGCGCCACGCATGAAGCGGTGGTGGTCGAGGGCGTGGGCGGCTGGATGGTGCCGCTCGCCCCCGGCCTGCTTGCCTCGGCGATTCCGCGGGACTGGGACCTGCCGGTGGTGCTGGTGGTCGGGTTGCGGCTGGGTTGCCTAAATCACGCGATGCTAAGCGCACGGGCGATCCAGGCCGATGGCTGCCGCCTGGCCGGCTGGATCGGCAACCGCATCGACCCGGCGATGGCGGCGGTGGAGGACAACCTGGAAACCCTGCGCCAGCTGCTGCCTGCGCCCTGCCTGGGCGTGCTGCCGCATGGCCTCGATCCGGTCCAGGCCGCACGGCTGGACCTGACGCCGTTGCTCGACCACCGTCCCGTGGACTAGCCGGGATTTTCTGCAGGAGCGTACTTCGCGCTGCTACCGATGGCGCCGTCTTCGCGTGGCAACCGCTTCACGCCCCGCATGCTTCGATTCATCCCAGCCCAAACGCAGGAGCGCGCATGAGCAACCGCAATCACTACTACCTCTCCGTGGACGACATCCACCGCGCGCATGGCGCCGATCCGGCGTTGTCGTGGCAGGGCTCCAGTCCGGACGACCTGGCCGCTGCATTGCAGGAATCGCTGCGCGGCGCCGGCCTCTTCGAGCGCTGGCGCGCCATGCAGCCGGACCCGGACGAGGTCGACATGAGCCTTGCCGTGACCGATCCGTTGGCCACCGCCAGCGCCAAGGTCGCCGACCTGCACGTGGACATCGACCTGGTCACCGACCTGCCGATGCGCGTGGTGCGCGCACGGCTCGACTGGCTGATCGGTTCGAGCTGGCAGTTGCGCGACATGCGCGCTGCCTGACGGCCTGGCGAGAGGGCATCGCACTTCCGGCCCTTGGAAGTCCCGCCCCGGTGTGGGTAGAGTCGAACGCTTGACTCACCCGTTCCGCGTCGCGGACACCACCTTGGGGAATACCGATGCCTCGTCTTCGCCTGCTCGTGATCGCCACCTCGATCGCCATGGCCGCCTGCTCGCAATCGTCCAACGACAACCAGTCCACGCCCGCGCCCACCGCGAGCGCACCGGCGGCCAGCGCCAGCACGGCCCAGGCCAACCCGTTCTTCGCCGCCAGCACGCTGCCGTTCCAGGCGCCGCCGTTCGACAAGATCCACGAGGGCGACTACCAGCCGGCGATCGAGGAGGGCATGCGCCAGCACCTGGCCGAGATCGAGAAGATCGCCGACAACCCCGAGTCGCCGACCTTCGACAACACCTTCATCCCGATGGAGAAGTCAGGCGCGCTGCTCGACCGCGCGATGCTGGCCTTCGACACGGTCACCGGCGCCAATACCTCCGACGCGCTGCAGAAGGTGCAGGAAACCGAGGCGCCCAGGCTCGCCGCCCACCGCGACGCGATCTACCTCAACGACAAGCTGTTCCAGCGCGTGGAGGCGATCTACAACCAGCGCGACACGCTGAAGCTGGATCCGGAGTCGCTGCGCCTGGTCGAGGTCACCTACAAGGACTTCGTCCATAACGGAGCCAAGCTCTCGGCCGACGACAAGGCCAGGCTGAAGGACCTCAACAAGGAAGAGTCCACCCTCAGCACGCAGTTCACCAACAAGCTGCTGGCCGCGACCAAGGCCGGCGCGCTCACCGTCGATGATGCGGCCAAGCTCAAGGGCCTGCCCGAGGGCGACCTCGCCGCCGCCGCGCAGGCGGCCAAGGACCGCAAGCTCGACGGCAAGTGGACACTGCCGTTGCAGAACACCACCCAGCAGCCCGCGCTGAAGGACCTGGACGACCGCGCCACCCGCGAAGCGCTGTTCAAGGCGTCCTGGGACCGCGCCGAGCACGGCGGCGACAACGATACGCGCGCCACCATCGAGCGCATCGCGCAGATCCGCGCCGAGCAGGCCAAGCTGCTGGGCTACCCGACCTTCGCCGCCTGGAAGCTCGAAGACCAGATGGCCAAGACGCCCGAGCGCGCCATCGACTTCATGCAGAACCTCGTGCCGGCCGCGACCGCCCGCGCCGGCAAGGAAGCGGCCGACATCCAGCAGGTGATCGACCAGCAGCACGGCGGCTTCAAGCTGGCCGCGTGGGACTGGCAGCGCTACGCCGAGCAGGTGCGCAAGGCCAAGTACGACCTGGACGAGAACCAGATCAAGCCGTACTTCGAGCTGGACAACGTGCTGCAGAATGGCGTGTTCTACGCCGCCAACCAGCTCTACGGCCTGACCTTCAAGGAGCGCCACGACATCCCGGTGTGGCAGCCGGACGTGCGCGTGTTCGAGGTGTTCGACAAGGACGGCACCTCGATGGCGCTGTTCTATTGCGACTACTTCAAGCGCGACAACAAGGGTGGCGGCGCCTGGATGAGCAACCTGGTCGAGCAGTCGACCCTGCTCGGCACCAAGCCGGTGGTCTTCAACGTCGCCAACTTCACCAAGCCGGCGCCGGGCCAGCCCGCGCTGCTGTCGTTCGATGACGTGATCACCATGTTCCACGAGTTCGGTCACGCGCTGCACGGCATGTTCGCCGATACCAAATACCCGTCGCTGTCCGGCGCCAACACCGCGCGCGACTTCGTCGAGTTCCCCTCGCAGTTCAACGAGCACTGGGCGACCAATCCGAAGGTGTTCGCGCACTACGCGATCAACTACAAGACCCATGAGCCGATGCCGCAGGCGCTGGTGGACAAGATCAAGCAGGCGCGCCACTTCAACAGCGGCTACGACATGACCGAGCTGGTCGCCGCGGCGCTGCTGGACATGGGATGGCACACCTTGCCGGCCGACGCGCCGAAGAAGGACGCGGACAAGTTCGAGATGGATGTCCTGACCAAGGACAAGATCAACCTGTCCTACGTGCCGCCGCGCTACCGCTCCAGCTACTTCCAGCACATCTGGGGCAATGGCTACGCCGCCGGCTATTACGCCTACCTGTGGACGCAGATGCTGGCCGACGACGGCTTCGAGTGGTTCAAGGAGAACGGCGGCATGACCCGCGCCAACGGCGACCGCTTCCGCAAGATGGTTCTCTCGCGCGGCAACACCGAAGACCTGGCCGAGATGTACAAGGCCTGGCGCGGCAAGGAGCCCAGCGTGGAACCGATGCTGATCGATCGCGGGTTGAAGGATGCGCCCGAGGGCAACGAGAAGTAAGAAAAAGGGCCGGCGCAAGCCGGCCCTTTTTTTGCCCGTGCGTGTCACGCCCGCAGGCGAGCCTCCCGGTTGCGCACAGGTGCGCTCCTACTGGCCGTTTGCAGAACCGGGCGTCAGCTCCCTCCACGGAGTGGGGAAGGAGCGTTGCCTCAGTACGCGAACTCCCGGAACACCGGGTCGACGCTTCCGCCCCACGGGCCGTGGAACAGCTCCAGCTTGCGCTCGGCGGGCGTCTGGTTGGCCTCGACGATTTCGATCATCGGTTCCAGGAAGATGCTCTCGTCGGCGCCGTTGCGGTTCAGCCGCGCGCGGCGCTTCAGGCCATGCATGGCGATCTTCAGCGTCTGCGCCGCCAGGTCGCGCACGGTCCCGCCACGGAAGGGCAGCTTCAGCGCCTGCCTGGGCACGCCATCGCGTAGCGCGTGGCGTTCTTCCATGGTGAAGTCCTTGACCAGCTCCCATGCCGCGTCCAGCGCCTCGTCGTCATAGAGGAGGCCGACCCATAGCGCGGGCAGCGCGCACAGGCGGTTCCACGGGCCACCGTCGGCGCCGCGCATCTCCAGATACTGCTTCAGGCGCACCTCGGGGAAGGCGGTGGTGAGGTGGTCGGCCCAGTCCTTCATCGTCGCGCGCGTGCCCGGCACCGCGTCCAGGCGACCATCGAGAAAGCGGCGGAAGTCCTGCCCAGCCAGGTCGATGTAGCGCCCGTCCTGGTAGCTGAAGTACATCGGCACACCCAGGATGTAATCGACGTAGCGCTCGTAACCGAAGCCGTCTTCGAACACGAAATCGAGCATGCCGGTGCGATGCGGGTCGGTGTCGGTCCACACGTGCGAGCGGTAGGAGAGGAAGCCGTTGGGCTTGCCCTCGGTGAACGGCGAATCGGCGAACAGCGCGGTGGCGATCGGCTGCAGCGCCAGGCTCGCGCGGAATTTCTTGACCATGTCCGCTTCGCTGGAGAAATCCAGGTTGACCTGCACCGTGCAGGTGCGCGTCATCATGTCCAGGCCGAGGCTGCCGACCTTGGGCATGTACTCGCGCATGATCTTGTAGCGGCCCTTGGGCATCCAGGGCATCTCGTCGCGACGCCACTTGGGCTGAAAGCCCATGCCGAGAAAGCCCAGTCCCAGGCCGTCGGCGACCGACCGGACTTCCTCCAGGTGCGCGTTCACCTCGCAACAGGTCTGATGGATGTTCTCCACCGGCGCGCCGGAAAGCTCCAGCTGCCCGGCCGGTTCCAGCGTGATGTTGGCCTTGCCCCGCGTGAGGGCCACCGGCGTTTCGCCCTCGCGGGCGATGTCCCAGCCGTAGCGCGAGGCCAATCCCTCCAGCAACGCACGGATGCCGCGTTCGCCCTCGAACGTCGGTGGCCGCAGGTCGTCCATGCGGAATCCGAACTTCTCGTGCTCGGTGCCGATGCGCCAGGCCTCGCGGGGTTTCTCGCCGGCGGCAAGGTAGTCGATAAGTTGCTGGCGACTTTCGATCGGGGTGCTCTTTACGGCACTGGGGATGGACACGGGCAATGCCTTGCGTGGGAGGAGCGGGCCACTATGGGGATCGTGCCCGACCCCCAAAAGGGGCGGGCGTCGAAATAGTGTACGCCCAGGTTCTGGATAACCGTCGTGAAAGGCCGTGCCCGCTTGATCTCTTTGCCGACGCCAATGCCTGCGACCGATGACTGCAGCAAGAAAAAGCCGGCCCAAGGGCCGGCTTCTCCCTCGATGGCGCCAGTCTTCAGCGCTTCATCGAATTGAAGAACTCGTCGTTGGTCTTGGTGTTCTTCATCTTGTCGAGCATGAACTCCATCGCCGCCAGCTCGTCCATCGGGTGCAGGAGCTTGCGCAGGATCCAGATCTTGGCGAGCAGGTCCGGATCGATCAGCAGGTCCTCGCGGCGGGTGCCGGAGCGGTTGATGTCGATGGCCGGGTAGACGCGCTTCTCGGAGATGCGACGGGACAGGTGCACTTCCATGTTGCCGGTGCCCTTGAACTCCTCGTAGATCACCTCGTCCATCTTCGAGCCGGTGTCGATCAGCGCGGTGGCGATGATCGTCAGCGAACCGCCCTCCTCGACGTTGCGCGCGGCGCCGAAGAAGCGCTTGGGGCGCTGCAGCGCGTTGGCGTCGACGCCGCCGGTGAGCACCTTGCCGGAGCTCGGCACCACGGTGTTGTAGGCGCGGGCCAGGCGGGTGATCGAGTCGAGCAGGATGATCACGTCCTTCTTGTGCTCGACCAGGCGCTTGGCGCGCTCGATCACCATCTCGGCGACCTGCACGTGGCGCGCGGCCGGCTCGTCGAAGGTCGAGCTGATCACCTCGGCACGCACGGTGCGGGCGATCTCGGTGACTTCCTCCGGGCGCTCGTCGACCAGCAGGATGATCAGGTGCGATTCGGGATGGTTGTATTGGATCGCCTGGGCGATGTTCTGCAGCATCATCGTCTTGCCCGACTTCGGCTGGGAGACGATCAGGCCGCGCTGGCCCTTGCCGATCGGTGCGATGAGGTCGAGGATGCGGCCGGTGATGTCTTCGCTGGAGCCGTTGCCGCGCTCGAGGTGGAACGCCTTGCGCGGGAACAGCGGCGTCAGGTTCTCGAACAGCATCTTGTTCTTCGACGCCTCCGGCGGATCGCCGTTGATGTCGTCGACCTTGAGCATCGCGAAGTAGCGCTCGCCTTCCTTCGGATGGCGCACGCGCCCGGTGATGTAATCGCCGGTGCGCAGGTTGAAGCGGCGGATCTGGCTCGGACTGACGTAGATGTCGTCCGGACCGGCAAGGTAGCTCTCGTCCGCCGAACGCAGGAACCCGAAGCCATCCTGCAGGATTTCCAGCACGCCTTCTGCCCAGATGCCGCCGCCGGAGCGGGCGTGGGCCTTGAGGATGTTGAAGATGACGTCCTGCTTGCGCGCGCGGGCGACGCCTTCCTGGATGCCCAGCGATTCGGCGAATTCCAGCAGCTGGATCGCGTTCTTGCGCTTGAGCTCGGTGAGATTGATCAGCCGGTCGTTACTGCCGATGTCGGCGTTCTCGTCGTCCTCGGGCAAGCCGCGCGGATTGTTGCGGTTGGGCTGGCCCTGGTTGCCGCCCTGGCCACCGCCCTGCCCGCCACCCTGACCACCCTGCGGGCGCTGGCCGCGCTCATGGCGACGACGGCGACCGCGGCCGTCGCGCTCGTTACGGTCGTTGCGGCGCTCGTTGCTGCCGTTGCCGCCGGCCTGGCCGTTGCCGTTCTGGCCGCCTTCGCGCGCTTCCTGCGGCGCGCGCTGGGCGTTGTCGCCAGCATCCATCGGCAGGCTGGCCTGGGCGGGTGCGGGCGCCGGAGCGGGTGCCGGGGCAGGCGCAGGCGCCGGAGCGGGCGCCGGAGCCGCGGCCTGGGCCGGCGCCGGGCTGGGTGCCGGAGCGGCGGCCTTCTCGGCGGCGGACTTGCGCGGCGCACGGGTGCGCGGCGCGTCCGCGCTCTTGGGTTCGGCGCGCTTGGCGTCGGAGGGGTCTTGGGTTTCGATATCGGACACGGGCAAACCTCGTGGGGGCGCCGTTGGAAGAAACAGGAGGGAGGACGGGCGTCGCGCGGAGCGCGCGGGAGGGGCGAAGCGGACCGCCCCTTTCGGCCGTGAAAGCCAATCTAGCATCCGCCGCGCGGCGCCGTAAAGCGCGCGCGGCGGGAAAGGCGGATCAGAGCGCCTTGTCGATCATCTGCGACAGCTGGCCCTTGCTGACGGCGCCGATCTGGGTCGCTTCGACCTTGCCGTGCTTGAACACCATCAGGGTCGGGATGCCGCGCACGCCGTAGGTGCGGGGGGTCTTCTGGTTCTCATCGATGTTGAGCTTGACGACGCGCAGCTTGCCTTCGTACTGCCGCGCCAGCTCGTCGAGCATCGGCGCGATGGCCTTGCATGGACCACACCATTCGGCCCAGAAATCGAGCAGCACCGGGGTGTCGGACTCCAGAACGTCCTTCTGGAAGGCATCGTCGTTGACGTGGGTAATCAGGTCGCTCACCAGGATCTCCATGGTTGCGTGGAAAAAGGGGTTTCAGGACCGCGCGGCCGGCATCGGCTACACTGGGGCGCCCATGTTGCGCGGGTTCCAACGGGAAGACTGCGGGATTGCCATTGCGGCAGGCCTCCATTCCAGCGTAACTCGGGTCGCGATTCAAGCGATTCAAGGGCGGCGACGGAGGGTTCCGTTGTCATAGGCGAGAGGGCCGCGAAGCCAGCCCGTTCGCCTATGCCAGCGGAGCCGTCGGTCATAAGCCCTCCACTGGCGGAGATCAGCGACGTTGCACGCACGCACCGGCCCCAAAGAGGCGACCGGCAGGATGCACGCGAGGTCGCCCCGCCCCGCAACTTCAACCGTTCCGCGCCGCACGGCGGCGGAGCCGGGCCAGCCTCGCGCCGCCCGCATCCCACTCAGTGACCCATGTCCGAAACCGTACTGACCGACACCTTTTTCGCCAATTTCGACCTTCACCCGCTGTTGCAGCAGGGCCTCGCCGAGGCCGGTTTCACCCGCTGCACGCCGATCCAGGCGCTGACCCTGCCGCTTGCGCTGACCGGCCGCGACGTCGCCGGCCAGGCGCAGACCGGCACCGGCAAGACCTGCGCCTTCCTGGTCGCGCTGATGAATCGCCTGCTGACCCGTCCGGCCGTGGCCGAGCGCAAGGATTCCGATCCGCGCGCGCTGATCATCGCCCCGACCCGCGAACTGGCGATCCAGATTGACAAGGACGCGCGCAGCATCGGCCGCCACACGGGCCTCAAGACCGCGCTGATCTACGGCGGCGTCGACTACGACAAGCAGCGCCAGCAGCTCAAGGACGGCTGCGACATCATCATCGCCACGCCCGGCCGCCTGCTCGACTACTACAAGCAGCAGGTGTTCGGCTTCAACGGCGTCGAGGTGATGGTGATCGACGAGGCCGATCGCATGTTCGACCTCGGCTTCATCAAGGACGTGCGCTTCATCTTCCGCCGCCTGCCGGCCCGCGAGCAGCGCCAGGTGCTGCTGTACTCGGCTACGCTCAGCCACCGCGTGCTCGAACTGGCCTACGAGCACATGCACGAGGCCGAGAAGCTGGTGGTGGAGACCGACAACGTCACCGCCGACAAGGTGCGCCAGGTGGTCTACTTCCCGGCCAAGGAAGAGAAAATGCCGCTGCTGCTCAACCTGCTGGAGCGCGAGAAGCCCAGCCGCAGCATCGTTTTCGTCAACACCAAGGCCGCCGCCGAGCGCATCACCGATCGGGTCAAGCGCCAGGGCTACCGCGTCGGCGCGCTGTCCGGCGACGTGCCGCAGCTGAAGCGCCAGAAGCTGCTGCAGCGCTTCCAGGAAGGCCAGCTCGACATGCTGGTGTGCACCGACGTCGCCGCGCGCGGCCTGCACATTCCGGCGGTCAGCCATGTCTTCAACTACGACCTGCCGCAGGACGCCGAGGACTATGTGCACCGCATCGGCCGCACCGCGCGCCTGGGTGCGGAGGGTGATGCGGTCAGCTTCGCCTGCGACCTGTACGCGATGAGCCTGCCGGATATCGAGACCTACATCGGGCAGAAGATACCGGTGGCGACGGTCGAGGCGGACATGCTGGTGATGCCCAAGCCGCGCGAGATCGACCCGCAATTCGCCGCCGAGGCGGCCGCCGACAGCGCGCAATTCGGCGACAAGGTCGAGCCGCGCGGCGACGAGCGCAAGTCGTCCGGTGGTCGCTCGCGCCAGGGCGGTCGCGGTGGCGAGCGTGGTTCGCGCGACGGCCGTCCGCCGCGTGCCCCGCGTCCGCCGCGCGCCGAAGGCGAGGTCGCCGTCGCGACCGAGCCGCAACCGGGCGTGGTGGCTGCCGGTCCCGCGGCACCGGACGCCGCGCCGGCCGTGGATGGGGACGGCGCGCGCAAGCGTCGGCGTCGCCGCGGTGGGCGAGGCCGCCGCCGCGAGGGCGGCGAGAATGCTGCGGCCCAGACACAGGCTGCGCCGGAGAACCGCGCGTCGCATGGCGAGCGCAAGCCGCCGCGCGAGCGTGGCGCAGGTCCGTCACGGCCGTCGCGACAGGTGACGGTGCAGTCGGGCGTGGGTGATGCGCCCTCCAAGAAGCCGAGCTTCTTCCGCCGTCTGACGCGCCTCTTCACCGGGCGCTGAGCGCACCGAACCCGCCGGGTGCGGCAGGAGCCCATTGCAGGTGATGCCGCTGGAGGCATCGCCACGCAGGTGGGCTCCTGCATCGGGAGCCCGCCTTTCCGACCCGTGCATCCCGTATCCTTTGCCCCTGGTGCGGGACAAGGAACCACACGCGGTGATCCGCTTCGACCAGGTGAGCAAGCGCTACGAGGGCGGCCATGAGGCGCTTTCGCAACTGTCCTTCGAGGTGGCGGCGGGCGAGATGGCCTTCGTCACCGGTCATTCGGGCGCCGGCAAGAGCACGCTGCTCAAGCTGATCGCGTTGATCGAGCGGCCCTCTCACGGGCAGATCGTGGTCGACGGCCAGGCCCTGGCCAAGGTCGGCCGCGGCGGCATCCCGAAGTTGCGGCGCCGGCTGGGCATGGTGTTCCAGGACCACCGCCTGCTGATGGACCGCACGGTATTCGCCAACGTGGAGCTGCCGCTGCTGATCGGCGGCATCGCGCCCGCCGAACGCAGCCGTCGCGTGCGCGCCGCACTGGAAAAGGTCGGCCTGCTTTCCTACGAGCGGCAGCTGCCCGACTCGCTCTCCACCGGCGAACAGCAGCGCGTCGGCATCGCGCGCGCCATCGTGGCGCGCCCGGCGGTGCTGATCGCCGACGAACCGACTGGCAACCTCGACCCCCAGTTGGCGGTGGAGATCATGGGCCTGTTCGCCGAATTCCAGGACATCGGCACCACTGTGCTGATCGCGAGCCACGATCTTCCCTTGATCAAGCGCATGCACAAGCGCGTGGTGGTGCTCGACCACGGCCGGCTGGTGGCCGACATCCCGGGCGAGGAGGTGCTGTGAACGCGCCTGCCGCTACCGAAAAGGCCGCGCCGCGCAGCGAGCGCAGCCAGTCCCGCCGTTTCGCCGGCTGGCGCGAGCACCACGGCTGGAGCGCGGTGGCGAGCCTGCGCCGGCTCGGTGGCCGCCCGCTTGGCACGCTGATGACCGTGGCCGTGCTGGGCCTGGCACTGGCACTCCCGCTCGCGTTCTACCTGTTGCTGGCCAACGTGCAGTCGATGGGCGGCGCGCTGGGCCAGAACCCGGCGATCAGCGTATTCCTGAAGACAGACCAGGCCGGTGCGCAGGCCAATCTGCTGGCCGGCGAACTGCGCGGCCGCGCCGACGTGACGGCAGTGACCGTCAAGTCCCCGCAGCAGGGCCTGGACGAACTTGCCACGCTGCAGGGTTTTTCCGGCGCCGTGCACGCGCTCGACGAGGCCAATCCGCTGCCGTGGGTTCTGGTGGTGCAACCCAGAGCCGGGCTCGACGCGGCCGCGGTGGGGTCGCTGGTCGAAGCGCTGCGCGATGAGCGCGCGGTCGACCTGGTGCAGGATAGCGGCCAGTGGCGGCAGCGACTCGATGCGCTGCTGGGCGTTGGCCATCGCGTGGTGCTGGTGCTGGCCGCCTTGCTCGCGCTGGCCGCGCTGCTGGTGGTCGGCAACACCGTCCGCACCGACATCGCCAGCCGGCGCGAGGAGATCGGCGTACAGATGCTGCTGGGCGCCAGCCGCGCCTTCGTGCGCCGGCCGTATCTGTATGCGGGCATCTGGTACGGCCTGTTCGGCGGCGTGCTGGCCTCGCTGCTGGCGCTGGCGATCGAACTGTCGCTCGCCGGCCCGGCGGCGGAACTGGACCGCGCCTATGGCGGCAGCCTCAACCTTGGCGCGCTGCCGTGGTGGCTGCTGCTGGCCGTGCCGCTGGCCTCGGCCGTGCTGGGCTGGATCGGCGCGCGGCTGGTCAGCGCGCGGCAGTTGCGCAAGGCCGCCTAGGCTCCCTTAGTGACCGCCTTCGCAACCCGTGCAAGGCGTGATGGTGCAAGATAGTCCCGGGTGCGCGCGGGGCGTACACGGGGTTCGGATGTGGATGGGTGGGGCATGAATGCAGACGTTGGCAGCCGCAGCGCCGGCACCGCTCCGCGGGTGCTGGTGGTGGATGGCTCCAAGGTGGTGCGCCAGCTGATCACGCGCGTGCTCAAGACCGAATTGCCGGAAGCCGAACTGGTCGATTGCGGTAGCGGCGCCGAGGCGCGCGAACTGATCGAGCGGGGTTCGTTCGACTTCATCACCATCGCGTTGCGCCTGCCCGACATGGACGGGCTGGAACTGGCGCGCCACGTGCGCGAATCGGCCCAGGCCTATGTGCCGATCGTGGTGGTTTCCGGCGATGTCGACGCACGCCTGCACAAGCGCGAACTGGGCGACGTCACCGACTATTTCGACAAGTCGCTGGGCTTCCAGGCGTTGGCCGACTTCATCCGCGGCTACGTGCGGCCGGAAGCGACCGCCGAGGGCACCGTGCTGTACGTGGAGGACAGCCGCGTAGTGGCGCTGGCCACCCGCCGCATGCTCGAGAAGATCGGCCTGACCGTGCGCCACGTGGTCAGCGTGGAGGACGCCCTGGCCATGCTGGAGACCGATCGCGCGCAAGGCCGGATCGGCGCCGACGTGGTGCTCACCGACGTCAGCCTGAAGGGCGAGCTCACCGGCGGCGACCTGCTCGAACGCATCCGCAGCCAGTTCGGCTATGGCAAGGGTGCGCTGCCGGTGCTGGTCATGACCGGCGACGAAAACCCCGCCAACCAGGCCGCGCTGCTCAAGGCTGGGGCCAACGACCTGGTCGAGAAGCCGGTCGAGGAAAAGCTGCTGGTCACGAAGCTGTTGTTCCAGTTGCGGGTGGCCCGGCACCTGCGCCAGCGAACCGAAGGCGCGTGAGCGATACCGCCGAAGCCGAACGCGTCCGCCTGGAGCCTTCCTGGAAGGCGCGCCTGGGCGATTACCTGGAACGCCCGGACATGCGCGCGCTGGCGGATTTCCTTCGCACTGAGAAGCGAGCCGGCAAGGTGCTCTATCCACCGGGGCCGGAGATCTTCAATGCCTTCGCCCACACGCCCTTCGACAAGGTGCGCGTGGTGATCCTGGGCCAGGATCCCTATCACGGCCCCGGCCAGGCGCATGGGCTGTGCTTCTCGGTGCGGCCCGGCGTGCCGGTGCCGCCTTCGCTCAACAACATCTTCGCCGAGATAGAGCGCGACCTCGGCATCCCGCGCCCGGACCACGGCTGCCTAACCCCTTGGGCCGACCAGGGCGTGCTGCTGCTCAACAGCGTGATGACGGTCGAGCAGGGCCGCGCCGGCGCGCACCAGAACAAGGGCTGGGAAGGTTTCACCGACGCCGCCATTGCGGCGCTCGACCGCGAGCGCGAGGGGTTGGTGTTCCTGCTCTGGGGCGCCTATGCCCAGCGCAAGGGACGCCTGGTCGACCCGAATCGCCACCTGGTGCTGAGTTCGGTGCATCCCTCGCCGCTGTCGGCCCATCGTGGCTTCATCGGGAATGGCCACTTCTCCGCCACCAACCGCTATCTGGAAAGCCGCGGACAGCCGCCCATCGACTGGTCGCTGCCACCACGCGACGCGCTTTCCCTACGCGCCTGAGCGCGCCAGCGGGTCAGTTCACGACCGATAGATCGCCCAGGGTAAACAATGGCTGCACGACCGCACAGCAAGGGCTGGCCGCGCCGCCCATATTGCTGTACGATTCGGTACATTAAATCTCGCAGCGAACTTTTCGCCCCTTTAGCACTCTCTATACTAGAGTGCTAAGCTGCGATTTACTTGCCGGAGGTTCCACATGTCCCAAGCCTTGGTGACCGCCAACCTGCCGATCCCCAGCGTTGTTGGCAGTCTGGACGCCTATATTTCCGCCGTGCACCGTATCCCGGTGCTCAGCCACGACGAGGAGCAGGCGCTGGCGCGCCGCTTCAACGAAGAAGACGACCTGGGTTCGGCCAAGAAGCTGGTGATGTCGCACCTGCGTTTCGTGGTCCACGTAGCCCGTGGCTACTCCGGTTACGGCCTGCAGCTGGGCGACCTGATCCAGGAAGGCAACATCGGCCTGATGAAGGCGGTCAAGCGCTTCGACCCGGACCAGGGCGTGCGCCTGGTCAGCTTCGCGGTGCACTGGATCCGTGCCGAGATGCACGAGTTCATCCTGCGCAACTGGCGCATCGTCAAGGTTGCCACCACCAAGGCCCAGCGCAAGCTCTTCTTCAACCTGCGCAAGAGCAAGAAGCGCCTGGGCTGGATGAACGCCGAGGAAGTGCGCGTGGTGGCCAAGGATCTCGGCGTGCCGGAAGCGACCGTGCGCGAGATGGAATCGCGCCTGTCCGGTCGCGACATCGGCTTCGAGGCACCTGCCGACGCGGACGACGATGCCAAGCCGGCACCGGCGGCCTTCCTGGTCGACGATGGCGCCGACCCGTACGACAACGTGTCCGACGCCGATCAGGCCGACAACCAGCTGGAGACGCTTTCCAGCGCGCTGTCCAAGCTGGATGAGCGCTCGCGCGACATCATCCAGCGTCGCTGGCTCAACGAGAACAAGGCCACGCTTCAGGACCTGGCCGATGAGTACGGCGTATCGGCCGAGCGCATCCGCCAGGTCGAGGCGAACGCGATGAAGAAGATGCGCGCGCTGTTCTGATTTGCGCCATCACCGCAGATGACAAAAGCGGCCCTCGCGGCCGCTTTTGCCTTTTGCGCTTCTGCTTCTTCTCTCTCATCCGGAGAGGGGATTCGGGGTGAGCCGGACCGCTCCGCCCCTCCCCGGAAGAAGCAAGGAGCGTCAGAGCCGCTCGGCCAGCAGCTTCTCCAACTGGCGCTGGTCCGCAGCGAACTTGCGGATGCCTTCGGCCAGCTTGTCGCTGGCCATCGCATCCTCGTTCATGCCCCAGCGGAAGCGCGCCTCGTCGATGGCCGGGGGACGTTCCGTACGGGTGCCATCGTCGGCCATGCGGCGCGGCAGTGGCTCGTCCGACGCATCCAGTTGCTCCATCAGGTCGGGACTGATCGTCAGGCGGTCGCAGCCGGCCAGGGCCTGGATCTGGCCGACGTTGCGGAAGCTCGCGCCCATCACCACGGTCTCGTAGCCGTGGGTCTTGTAGTAGTGGTAAATGCGTCGCACCGACTGCACGCCCGGGTCCTCGTCAGGCGCGTACTGCTTGACCCCGGTATTGGCCACGTACCAGTCCATGATGCGGCCCACGAACGGCGAGATCAGGAACACGCCCACCTCGGCGCTGGCCACCGCCTGTTCGAACGCGAACAGCAGGGTCATGTTGCACTGGATGCCGCGACGCTCCAGTTCGCGCGCCGCGCGTACGCCTTCCCAGGTCGAGGCCAGCTTGATCAGGACGCGGTCGCGCTTGATGCCGGCGTCCTCGTACAGCCCGATCAGCCGCTCGGCCTTGGCGATGCTGGCGTCGGTGTCGAACGACAGTCGCGCATCCACCTCGGTGGACACGCGCCCGGGGACCAGCTCCAGGATCTTTCGCCCGACCGCCACCGCCAGGTGGTCGCCGGCATCCACCAGCTGCTGCTCGCGCGAATGGCTCTTGGCGCGCGCCCAGGCCAGCGACTCCTCCAGCAGGGGGGCGAAACTGCTCTGCGTGACCACCTTGAGCAGCAGCGACGGGTTGGTGGTCGCGTCGACCGGCCGCCAGCGGGCGATCGCATCGATATCGCCGGTGTCTGCGACGACGGTGGTGTATTGGCGCAGTTGTTCGAGTTGGGAAGGCACGATGGGGTCCGTGTGTCAGGGGATGTCGGAGGGGCGCTCGTCCGCGGTGGGCACGTCATCCGCGTCGGCACCGGTGACGATGCGGGCGTGGCGCTCGTAGGTCCAGTAGGCCCAGGCCCAGTCCAGCAGCACCACCATCCGGTTGCGGAAGCCGATCAGGAAGTAGATGTGGGCGACGAGCCAGACCCACCACGCCGGCGGGCCGGAGAGCCGCAGCCGTCCGAATTGTGCCACCGCGGCCATGCGCCCGATGGTGGCGAGCGCACCCTGGTCCCGGTAGTGGAACGGAGCGGGCGTCGACTCGGCGTCGACGCGCGCGCGGATGCACCGCGCAACGTGGTGACCCATCTGCTTGGCTGCCGGTGCCACGCCTGGCACCGGCGAACCGTCCGCACGCTCGACGCAGGCCAGGTCGCCGATCACGAATACCTCCGGATGCGAGGGCAGGCTGAGATCTGCTGCTACGCGCACGCGGCCGGCGCGATCGACCGGCGCGCCAAGCCGGCGGCCGAGCGGCGAGGCGGCCACGCCGGCTGCCCACAGCACGGTATGGGCGGCCAGCGGCGTGTCCTGCAGGCACACGCCGGCGTCGTCGATGGCGGTCACCGTGGTGCCGGTACGCACCTCCACGCCCAGGCGCTCGAGCTGCTGCTGCGCCTTGGCAGACAGCGCCGGATCGAACGCCGCCAGCAACCGTGGACCGGCCTCGACCAGCACCACGCGCGCGCTGTGCGGCGTGCTGCGTCGGAACTCGCGCGGCAGCGTGTGGCGGGCGATCTCGGCCAGCGTGCCGGCCAGCTCCACGCCGGTCGGGCCGCCGCCCACCACCACGAAGTTCAGCCAGGCCCGGCGTTCGGCCAGGTCGTTCTCGCGCTCGGCCCGCTCGAAGGCGAGCAGCACGCGGCGACGGATCGCGAAGGCATCGTCCAGCGTCTTCAGGCCGGGTGCCCAGCGCGCCCATTCGTCGTGGCCGAAGTAGGCGTGGGTGGCGCCGGTGGCGACGATCAGGAAGTCGTAGTCCAGCGACTCGTGGACGAAGCGCACGCGGCGCGCCTGGAGATCCACGTCCAGCGCTTCGTCCAGCAGCACGGTCACGTTGTCCTGCTTGCGCAGGATCTGCCGCAGGGGCGCGGCGATCGAGGGCGCCGACAGCCCGGCGGTGGCGACCTGGTAGAGCAGCGGCTGGAACAGATGATGGTTGCGTCGATCGACCAGGGTGACGCGTACCGGGGCACCGGCGAGGTCGCGGGCGGCGGCCAGCCCGCCGAAGCCGCCGCCGAGGATCACGACGTGGGGAAGCGCCGGGCCGTCGTCCATGGGCCTGCCTCATGCAAGGATGCGTGCGCCCATTGTCCCACCGCGGCATGCGGAAGCCGAATCCCCTGCCATGCGCGTCCCACCGCGCGGCCGCGCGCAGGTGCGCTCCTGCATCGATCAGGGAACCGTCAGTAAAGGTCGATCGGGTCGACGTCGATCGACCAACGCACCTTGCGCGCCGACGGCAGCGCGGCCAGCGCGTGCTGCCAGGGCCGCAGCGCGGCATGCAGCGGGCCGCGGGCGTCGGCCTCGACCAGCAGCTGCCCGCGATGGCGCCCGGCGCGCAGCGGCATCGGCGCGGGCATGGGTCCTGCGATGCGCAGCGACGGATCGGCCGGCAGCGCCGCGTGCGCCTCGGCGAGAAAGGCATCGACCGCTGCGCGCTGGTGCGCTTCCACGCGCAGCAGCGCCTGGTGGCTGTAGGGCGGCAGCAGCGCATCGCGCCGCTCGGCCAGCAGTTCGCGCGCGGCCGCGGCGTAGCCGTGCGCGAGCAGGCCGCGCAGCAGCGGGTGTTCGGGATGGTGGGTCTGCAGCAGCACGCGGCCAGGCTTGCGCGCGCGCCCGGCGCGGCCGGCCACCTGCACCACCAGTTGGGCGAGTCGCTCGCCCGCGCGGAAATCGATGCTGTGCAGACCCTCGTCCACGCCGACGATGGCGACCAGCGTGAGGTTGGGCAGATCGTGCCCCTTGGCCAGCATCTGCGTGCCGACCAGGATCGCGGGCGCGTCGTCCTGCAGCCCGTCCAGCAACTGCTCGAACGCATCCCGACGGCGCGTGGTCTCGCGGTCGATGCGCAGCACCGGCACGTCGGGAAAGCGTGCGGTGAGCGCTTCCTCCAGCCGCTCGGTGCCCTGGCCTTGGGGCTTGAGTTTGGCACCGCCGCAGGCAGGGCAAGCCGGCGGCACGCCCGCATGGCGGTCGCAGTGGTGGCAGACCAGGGTGCGGCGTTGCGCGTGCAGGGTCATCGGGCGCTCGCAGCGCGGGCATTCGGCATGCCAACCGCAGGCGTGGCACAGCAGCACCGGCGCATAACCGCGACGGTTGCGGAACACCAGCGCCTGTTCGCCGCGGCCGACTGCCTCGGCCACCGCGGCCAGCAGCGCGGGCGACAGGCCGTGGTCCAGCCGCTGCGCGCGCATGTCCACGATCTGCACCTGCGGCGGGCGCACCGCGCCCGGCCGCGCGCGCAGGTGCAGGGAGCGGTAGCGGCCGGCCTCGACGTTGGCGAGCGTCTCCAGCGACGGCGTGGCCGAGCCCAGCAGCACCGGGACGCCCAGCGCGCGGCCGCGCACCAGCGCCAGGTCGCGGGCGTGGTAGCGGAAGCCTTCCTGCTGTTTGTAGGCGCCGTCGTGTTCCTCATCGACCACGATCAGGCCGGCCTGCGGCAGTGGCGTGAACACCGCCGAGCGGGTGCCCAGCACCACGCGCGCCTCGCCGTTGCGTGCGCGCAGCCAGGCGCGCGCGCGCTCGCCCTCGGCCAAGTTGGAATGGATCACCTCCACCGGCACGCCCAGCCGCTCGCGCAGGCGGCGCACGGTCTGTGGGGCCAGCCCGATTTCCGGCACCAGCAGCAGCGCCTGCCTGCCTGCCGCCAACGCCTGGGCGATCAGCGCCAGGTAGACCTCGGTCTTGCCGCTGCCGGTGACGCCGTCGAGCAGGAATGGCTGGAAGTGGCCGGCGGCGCCGGCGACCGCCGCCACGGCAGCCTCCTGTTCGGCGCTCAGCGGCGGGGCGGGGGAGGGCGCCGGCTCCGCGGCCTCGGGTGCACGCTGTTCGACCAGTGCCGCCTCCAGCAGGCGCCGCGCGGCGGGGCGCCAGCCCGGCAGGGCGAGATCCAGCTCGGCGGCGCCCAGCGGCGCCACGGCGAGCAGGTCGAGCAGCGCCCGGCTGGAGCCGCGCCGGCTGCCCGCATCGCGCGCGCTCTGCCCGGCCATGGTGAGCGCGTAGCAGGGGTCGGTGGTTTCCGGCAGCGGGCGTGGCTCGCGCAGCGCCAGTGGCAGCGCGTTGGCGTAGGCCTCGCCCGGCGCCGCCAACCAGTAATCGGCCGCCCAGGCGAGGGTATGCATCAGCTCGGCATCGAGCAGAGGGCCCTCGTCCAGTACCGCCAGCACGGACTTGAGCCGCACCCCGGCCACGGCCGCCTCGACGTCGCCGGCCACGACAACGCCGACCATCTTCTTGCGTCCGAACGGCACCAGCACGCGGCTGCCGACCGCCACGCCGCCCGCGGGCGGCAGGTAGTCGAACAGGCGGGCGAGCGGAACCGGCAGGGCGACGCGGACGACGGCGGGCATGGACACCTCGTGGGCAGCCCAGTGTAGCGGCTCGCCCGCGGTCCCCTGCGGCCGGCCGGGGGAGTGCTGCCCAGTCATCTAGGAATCTTTCCTAAGTGGCTCTCTCCCGGAGGAAAATTCCCTTATCCACAAAGGTTGTGGATAAGTCTGTGGACGGGCCGGGGAGAGTGCTGTCAAAGCCCTGTCACAGTGGCCCTCGGGCACGTGCTGGGCAAAAAATAACCAGCAAAATTAGGACTTCGAAATCAAAGGCTTGCGGTAGCGTGCGTGACGGTGTTCACGTTCCACTCATGCTCCCCTAAGCGGCCTTGACAGTTCCACGACGCTGTGCAAAACCGCCTTGACAGGCAATCCCGGACGCCGATCTCTCAGTGGCCTGCGCCCATGACCGCAGCCACCGTCAGAACGATCCCCAGGAGCCAGAAGTAGCACCAGCCCACGCACCAGTATTTGAGCAGGGTCATCGGCCAGCCCTGGCGGTAGACGCGCTTCTGCATCACCAGAAGATAGGCGGGCATCCACAGCAGGACGGCGGTCTGCAGGTAGTTCACGCCGTGGCCGGCCCAGGCCGCGTGCGGTCGCAGCCACCCGGCAAGCATGCCCAGGAGAGTGGCCAGCAGGAGCGCAAGGAACAGGAAGGCATGGCTGTGCAGGGCGACGATGAGGTGTTCCATGTAGAGCCGGCGCCGGAAAAAATAGAACAGCTTCAGCAGCAGCGCGAAGAGCGGGATCATCACGACCATCGCTTGCGGCAGCACCGAGAAGACGCCCGTGGTCAGCCGGTCGCGGGCGGTTTGCCGCACCGCCGGGTCGCGATTGCTCAGTTCCTTCAGGTTCGCCAGCGTGCGCTGGACGTAGGTGTTCATGCGCTCGTTCACGAACGCGGGCAGCCAGGCGAACTCGATCTTCTTGCCGGCCAGTTTGCTCTCGACATGGGTCGGGCCAGAGGCCTTGTCCGAGGGCTTCGCCGGCGTCCGGACACTGGCTGCGGGCACCGGAGCGGCACCTGGCGCAAGCGGTGCGGCGCCCAGCGCGACCAGTCGCTTGTCGGCCATGGCGCGAAGCTGTCGCTCGCTCGTGTCCAGCGCAGGGTGCGCCACCGCCGGAGTCACCCTGCGCGAAACGGCCAGGCCGTCCAGCTGCTCGGCCAGTTGCGCGCGTACTTCCTGGGGCGTGCGGGCGTCGGCAAACGCGTCCTCGTCCACGTGCTGTGCATCGGCCAGGTTCACGCCCTGACCTTCCATCACCCTGTTCACCGCCAGGTGCATCGCGAAGAACGCCAGCAGGCACAGCACGAACATCAGCCGGAACGGCGCTACGTAGCGTTGCCGCCGGCCGGAGAAGTACTCCATGGTGAGGAAGCCGGGCCTGGTGAGCAGCGGCGGCACCGTGTGCAGGATGCGCCCGTCCACGTGCAGGAACATGTCCATGCCGTCCTCGAGCATGTGATGCACGGGCTTGAGCACGCTGTGCATGGATTGGCCGCAGTGGTGGCAGAACTCGCCCTCCAGCGGCGTGGCGCAGTTGGCGCAGTGCACTTTGCCGGCTTCGATCAGCTCGTTCATCGGGAGGCCGCCCCTGGGAAAGCGTGCGATCTTGGCACAGCGCGCCTGCCGGGGCAGCCCCGGCACTGGGCTAGAATGGCCCGCCATCCCTGGATGCCTGACCCATGAAGACCATCGACCGCGCGCGCATCGTGCACGAGGTCGGCGCCACCGTGCGCCTGGCCCTGCCGCTGGTGCTCGCGCAGCTGGCCGCGGTGGGCACCAACGTGGTCGATGCGCTGCTGTCCGGGCATTTCAGTGCGCACGTGCTGGGCGCGGTGGCGGTGGGCACCAGCGTGTGGTCGCTGGCGATCGTCAGCGGCATCGGCGTGATGATGGCGGTGCCGCCGTCGGTCGCGCAGCTCGATGGAGCCAACCGCCGCCACGAGGTGGGCGCGGTGTTCCGCCAGGCGCTGTGGCTGGCGGTGATCCTCGGCGCACTGCTGTGGTTCGGCGTGCGCCATGCCGGGCCGCTGGTCGACCTGATCGGCGTGACGCCGAGCCTGCGCCACGACGTCGTCGAATTCCTCCACGCGATCAGCTGGGGCGCGCCGGCGCTGGCCTGTTACTTCACCCTGCGCGGGCTGTCCGAGGGGCTGTCGCTGACGCGTCCGTCGATGATGTTCAGCCTTGGCGGCCTGGCCGTCCTGGCGCCGCTGGGCTACGTGTTCATGTTCGGCAAGCTGGGCCTGCCGCCGCAGGGCGCGCGCGGCTGCGGCATCGCCACCGCCCTGGTGCTGTGGCTGGAGATGCTGGGATTCCTCATCTACGTGCTGTGCCACCGCAACTACCGCGGGCTGAACCTGTTCGAGCATTTCGAATGGCCGCACTGGAAGCGCATCGGCGCGCTGCTGCACATCGGCCTGCCGATGGCGGTAACGCTGCTGGCCGAGGCCGGGCTGTTCGTGGCGACCGCGCTGCTGATCGGCACCATGGGCGAGAACGTGGTGGCCAGCCACCAGGTGGCGATCAACGTCGCCTCGGTGTTCTTCATGATCCCGCTGGGACTGGCCATGGCGATCACCGTGCGGGTCGGCAACGCGGTGGGTCGCGACGACGCTCGCGGCGTGCGCTACGCCGGTTTCTGCGGCATCGGCCTGGCTTTGCTGACCCAACTGCTCTCGGCCGCGGTGATGCTGGGCCTGCCGCATGCGATTGCCTCGCTGTACACGCGCAACGCGTCAGTGATCGACCTGGCCGCACAGTTGCTGGTGCTGGCGGGCCTGTTCCAGTTTTCCGACGGCATCCAGGTCGCTTCCAACGGTGCGCTCAGGGGCCTGAAGGACACCCGCGTGCCGATGGCGATCACACTGTTCGCCTACTGGGGCGTGGGCATGCCGGTGGGCTGGTGGCTGGCATTCCGGCACGGGCTGGGCGCGCGCGGCATGTGGATGGGGTTGATCGCGGGCCTCAGCGTGGCGGCGGTGCTGCTGTTCGCGCGCTTCGGGCGCAGCGCCTGGCGGCACCGCTGGCTGGCGACTCCCCCCGAAGACACCATGACGGTGCGTTCCCAAGCGGTTACGCTCAACGATCATCTCTAGCATCAGCGACAACGACCCATGAGCACCCCGCCGCCCCTGCGCCGCCCGAACGGATTCTGGGCCTTCCTTTGCGTGATCGGCCGCGGCTTCAACGTGGTGCGGCTGGTGATCCTCAACCTGGTGTTCTCCGTGCTGCTGTTCTTCGTGCTGCTGCTGCTCCTCGGCGGCGTGGCGGGCAGCCGCCTGGCGCACACCATCAAGGACTCCAGCGTGCTGGTGCTCCAGCCCAAGGGCGAGCTCGTCGAGCAGTACAGCATCGAGCCCCTGCAGCGCGCGCTGGAGAGCCTCTCCGGCGAGCCGCCCAAACAGGTGCAGATGCGCGATCTCGTCGGCGCCATCGACGCGGCGGCCAGGGACAAGCGGATCAGCCGGATCCTGCTGCTGCCGGACGAACTCAAGGGCGGCGGCTTCGCCGCGCTGCGCGAGGTGGGCGCGGCGCTGGACCGCTTCCGCGCCGCCGGCAAGCCGGTGATCGTGTGGGGCGTGAACCTCGACCAGGGTCAGTACTACCTGGCCGCGCACGCCGACCGCATCCTGCTCGACCCGCAGGGCGGAGTGATGATCACGGGTCTGGCGAGCTACCGGCTGTTCTACAAGGACCTGCTCGACAAGCTCGGCGTGGACGTGCACCTGTTCCGCGTCGGCCGCTACAAGAGCGCCGCGGAGCCCTACATCCTCGACCACGCCTCGGACGATTCCAAGGCGGCCGACCGCTTCTGGATGAGCGGGCTGTGGGACGAGTACATCGATGAGGTAGCCAGGCTGCGCCGGCTCGATCCGGCCACCTTCCGCGCCGACATCGACAACCTGCCTCAGGCGATCGAGCGCACCGGCGGCGACCTGGCCCAGCTGGCGCAGGACGAGCATCTGGTCGATGGCACCGCCACCCGCGCGCAACTCGACGCGATGATGCGCAAGGCCGGCGTGCCGGCCGGCGACAAGCCGCAGGAAGGCTTCCGCCAGGTGAGCCTGGCGCGCTACGTCGCCAACCTCGAACTCGACAACCCGTTCGCCTCGGGTGTGGCCGTGGTGGTGGCCGAGGGCGAGATCGTCGGCGGCCGGCAGCCGCAGGGCAGCGTCGGCGGCGAGTCGACCGCCGAGTTGATTCGCGCTGCACGACAGGATCGCCGGACCAAGGCGCTGGTACTCCGGATCAATTCCCCCGGGGGCGAGGTCTACGCCGCCGAGCAGATCCGCCGCGAAGTGGAGCTGACCCGCAAGGCCGGCATCCCGGTGGTGGTCTCGATGGGCAACGTGGCCGCCAGCGGCGGCTACTGGATCGCGATGGACGCCGATCGCATCTATGCCGACCCGAACACCATCACCGGTTCGATCGGCATCTTCGGCATGTACTACGCGGTGCCCGGCACGCTGGAGAAGATCGGCATCCACAGCGACGGCGTGGGTACCGGCCCGATGGCCGGCGCGTTCGACATCACCCGCCCGCTCGATCCGCAGGCGGGCCAGGTGATCCAGGCGATCATCAACAAGGGCTATCGCGACTTCGTCGGCAAGGTCGCCCAGGCACGCGGCAAGAACTTCGAGGCGATCGACGCGATCGCGCAGGGCCGCGTGTGGACCGGCCGCCAGGCGCTCGAGCGCGGTCTGGTCGACCAGCTCGGCGGCCTCGACGCCGCGCTCGACCAGGCGGCGGCGTTGGCGAAGCTGGGCAAGGGCTACCACGTGCACTACGTCGAGGCGCCGCTCGGTGGCCTGGAGCAGTTCGTGGTCGGCATGAACCAGAGCGCGATGGTGCAGATGGCGCAGGGCTACGGCCTGCGCCTGCCGACGTGGCTGGCCGAACTGCCCGAGCTGGCACCCGAACTCAAGTTGCTGCGCCACGCCCAGGCCGGTCGGCCGAACGTCTACGCCTACTGCTTCTGCGCTCCGCGCTGAGGGTGCCCCGGTTCCTTCCCCCGCGTTTGCGAGGGAAGGCTCGATGGCGGGGCTACTGCTCGGCCTCGTCCAGCGCCTTCTGCTGCTCCTTGGCGCGATCGTCGACCAGCTTCTGCACGTCCTTTGCCTTCTGTTCGTCCTTCTTCATGTCGTCCCACGGCGTGGCCACGCGCTTGGATGCGGCGGTGGCCTGCGGTTCGGGTGCCTTGTTCGAGCAGCCGGCCAGCGCGAGCAGGCAGGCCAGTGGCAGCAATGGCTTCATGGTGGTTTCCCCTTGTCGACCGGCCTGCAGTGTCCCGCCGCCGCGCGATGGCGGCAAGCGCATCGGCTAAGCTCTGCGCCCATGAACCTGCGCACCGACGCCTGGCAGCTCACCGGCCACACCGCCCTGATCACCGGCGCCAGCAAGGGCATCGGCCTGGCCGTCGCGCGCGAGCTCGGCGGGCTGGGCGCGGACCTGCTGCTGGTGGCCCGCGACGATGTCCACCTGGAACAGGTGCGCGCCGAACTGGCCGAGGACCTGCCCGGGCGCGAGGTGCTGGCCTTCGGTGCCGACCTGACCGAGGAGGAGGAACGCCTGGCGGTGTTCGACTGGATCGCCGACCTCGACGCGCCGGTCTCGCTGCTGGTCAACAACGCCGGCGGCAATGCGCCGGAAGCTACGCTCGCCTACGACAGCGCCGGCTACCGCGCGATCTTCGAGCAGAACCTGTTCAGCGCCTTCGAGATGTGCCGTCTGGCGCATCCGCACCTGGCCGAGCACGGCAACGCGGCGATCGTGAACGTCGGTTCGGTGTCGGGCGTGGTGCATGTGCGCACCGGCTCGCCCTACGGCATGGCCAAGGCCGCGCTGCACCAGCTCACCCGCAACCTGGCGGTGGAATGGGCGGTGGATGGCATCCGCGTGAACGCGGTGGCGCCCTGGTACATCCGCACGCAACGCTCGGAGCCGGCGCTGGCCGATGCGGACTACCTGGAGGAAGTGCTCGATCGCACGCCGCTCAAGCGCATCGGCGAGCCGGAGGAAGTGGCCGCCGCCGTGGCCTTCCTGTGCCTGCCCGCGGCCGGCTACATCACCGGCCAGGTGCTGGCGGTGGATGGCGGGTTTCTGAGCTTCGGCTTCTGACGTTCGCAGGGAGGGCTCCGGCCCATCCTGGGCGTCGCGATGAGCGGTGGGCCTGAAGCCCAACTTACAATGGCCGTCAGTCGCCGCAGTTGGTCAGTTGCGCCTGCAACTGCGCCTCGCGCTTCTCCAGCGGCGGGCGCTGGCTCTTGAAGGCGTTGCCGAGCTTGTGCTCGTTCTGGTCGTAAGCGTCCTGCAGGGCCTGGCAGGTTTCCTCGACGTCCATCTCGCGGCATTGGTCCTGTACCCAGACATAGTCGTTGGCGACCATCCCGGAGGTGACGCGCCCGCGGTTGGCCTCCGGCGCGGAAATGCCCGCCGCGCCACGGTCGGGGCCGTAGACATCCGACAGTGGCAGCTGTTCGGCGCCGAGCACGCCGTAGGGCGCCTGGTAAGGCGGCGGGTTGCCGTTGTCGCTCAGGTAGGTCTTGCCGTCGGTGGCGCGCACGCAGGTGTACATCAGCGGCAGGGGTGCGGAAGGGGCGCGAGCGGGTGGCGGCGCGGTGGGTTCCGGCGGCGCTTCGGAGGTTGGCGGGGCCGCTGGGCGTGACGCCGCGGGGGCGTCGGCGACCTGCATCGTGCGTTGCTGCTGGCCGGCGCCGCAGGGGGTGTCCTGGTAGATGACCCGGCCGTCGGCGGTGGTGCACTCGTAGATGGTGGTGGCCGCTGCATTGGCGCACCACGTCAGCCCGGCGAAAAGCAGGCCGAGGCCCAGCAGAATGGGAAAAGGCGGGCGGCGCATAAGGCGATTGTAGGACCGCGCGAGTGAACCGGACGGCCGAAATGCACTGCGCGGTCGCGCCGGAAGGGAAGGCCGGCCGCCGATCGCCTTGTCCCAACGATTCCCGCGAGCCTGACCCTCGCCTTGGTCTTCTGCCCCATTTCTGACCATGGATGGGGCGAGGGCGCAGACGCGGTTGAGGTTGAAGGCTAGAAATCGGGCTCGTGTTCTTCGGCGGCGAAGCCCAGCGTCACCGCGCCTTCGCCCACGTTGACCATGCCGGTGATGCTCATCGGCGCTTCGAGCAGGGACACGCCGGTTTCCTCGCATGCCCGGCGCAGGGCGTCGTAGCCGGGCAGCTTGGCCAGTTCGGCCAGGTTGCCGCCATAGCTGACGCAGACCACCGGCACCATCAGGCCGGCGCGTACGCGCCGGGTGGCATAGCCGAACAGCATCTCGGCACCGTGCTCGAAACCGCGCACCTTCCCGACCGGGCCGGTCTCGCCTCGGAAGCAGCGCAGCAGCGGCTTGATGTCCAGCGCCGTGCCGACCACCGCGCTGAACAGGCTGACGCTGCGGTCGCCGCGCTTGCGGGTGCGGCTGCGCAGGTGGTGCAGGTCGCGCGGCAGCATGTAACCGTAGGTATGGTTGGCGACCACGCCCAGGCGCTCGCGGATCGTCGGCGGCGCTTCGCCGGCCTGGATCAACCGCGTCGCCTCGAACACCGCGGGGCCTTCGCCGGCGAACACGTTGCGCGTGTCGACCACGCGCATCAGGAACGGGCCCGGCACGCCAGCGCGCTCGCGCACCTCGCGGTAGTTCTTGAGGATCGCGAAACTGGCCTTGAGCACGTGCTCGTGGATCGGGCTGCGCGTGGCGGTGATGGTCAGGCAGAAGACGCAGTCCTGCTCCAGCACCAGCTTGTCCAGGAACATCCGCTGTACGTCCTCGACCGAGCACGGTTCGGTCTCGGCCGCGTGGGTGCCGGCCAGCTTCATGTACAGGAAGCGGTCGATCTCCTCCTGGTTGCGGTCGTCCTTGAACACGCTCCCATCGAGCTTCACGATGATCGGCATCACCGCGATGTCGTGTTGCTCGAGGAACGCCTGCGGAAGGTCGCAGGACGCGTCGATAGCCAGCCCCATCCGCATGTGTCATTCCCCCTGGTCAATGACGCGCTGAACATAACACGCGCGTCAATATTGCGACTTGGGTCATGGTGCGCGGTTTCCACTCGGGTTAACGGCGGCTTGCACGCCCGCTTGAGTGACGATCCGTGGCACGCACCGTAGAATGCCCGCACTCGAATGGCTCCTGCCGGCGTGGCGTCGCCGGCGCGCGCATCGCGACCGCGGTGCGTTTCCCTTCGGATTCACCATGAAAGACAAGCAAGCGATCGTCTCCAACTGGCTGCCGCGTTATACCGGCACGCCGCTGGAACAGTTCGGCCAGCACATCCTGCTGACCAATTTCGGCCTGTACGTGGACCTGTTCGCGCAGTGGCATGGCGTGGAAGTGCAGGGCCGTGACCGGCCGATGCCCAACGCCACCGCCGACGGCATCACCCTGATCAACTTCGGCATGGGCAGCCCCAACGCCGCCACGGTGATGGACCTGCTCAGCGCGGTGCAGCCGCACGCGGCGCTGTTCCTGGGCAAGTGCGGCGGACTCAAGAAGAAGAACCAGCTCGGCGACCTGGTGTTGCCCATCGCCGCGATCCGCGGCGAGGGCACTTCCGGTGACTACCTCTTGCCCGAGGTGCCGGCGCTGCCGGCGTTCCAGTTGCAGCGCGCGGTATCGACAATGATCCGCGACCTCGGCCACGACTACTGGACCGGCACCGTCTACACCACCAACCGGCGCGTGTGGGAGCACGACGAGGCGTTCAAGGATTACCTGCGCCGCACCCGCTGCATGGCGGTTGACATGGAGACGGCCACGATCTTCGCGGCGGGCTTCGCCAACAAGATTCCCTGCGGCGCGCTGCTGCTGGTGTCCGACCAGCCGATGGTCCCCGAGGGCGTCAAGACCGAAGCCAGCGATCGAAGCGTGACCGAAAAGTACGTCGAGGCGCACATCCGCATCGGCATCGAGGCGCTCAAGCTGGTTCGCCGCAACGGGCGCAGCGTCAAGCACCTGCGGTTCGAGGACGAGATGGAAGGCGACTGATGCCTTTGGCGCCATCTCCTTCGAGGGGATGGCGCCAAAGGCGCGCAAGATTCTGCGCTGCGGATCGCGTCCGTATCGCGCCGCTTTCACCCGCAGATGACCGGCCGCGCGGCAAGGTGGTGGAGTCCGATCCCCAGCGCGTGTCGGCGTCGACGTTCCTCCGTTCCGCCGATCCTTGCCAGATCCCCACCGCTCTGACAGGCACGCGCTCCCCGCGCGAGGCGAACCCTTGCGCCCGTTTCGAGGCGCCACGCGCCCGCAAGGAGCCAGCACCCATGAGCGAAACCGTCGGCGACTTCATCCTGCAGCGCCTCACCGACTGGGGCATCCGGCGCATCTTCGGTTTCCCGGGTGATGGCATCAACGGGATCATGGGTGCGATGGGCCGCGCGGCGGAGCGCTTCGACTACGTGCGCGTGCGCCACGAGGAAATGGCCGCCTTCATGGCCGGCGCGCACGCCAAGTTCACCGGCGAGATCGGCGTGTGCATGGCCACCTCCGGTCCCGGCGCGATCCATCTGCTCAATGGCCTGTACGACGCGCAGATGGACCACATGCCGGTGCTGGCGATCGTCGGCCAGTCCGCGCGCAGCGCCATCGGCAGCGATTACCAGCAGGAAGTCGACCTGCAGGTGCTGTTCCAGGACGTTTGCGGTTACGTCGAGACAGTGTTCTCGCCGGTGCAGGTGCGCCAGGTGATGGACCGGGCGATCCGCATCGCGGCCGCGCGGCGAACCGTCACCTGCGTGATCGTGCCCAACGACATCCAGGAACTGCCGGCGGTCAGGCATCCGCCGCGCAAGCACAACGACGTCTACACCGGCGTGGGCTACGCCAACCCGTGCCCGGTGCCCGGCGACGAAGACATCAAGCGCGCCGCCGACATCCTCAACGCCGGCCGCAAGGTGGCGATCCTCATCGGCGCCGGCGCCATGCACGCGGGCGACCAGGTGGTCGCTGTCGCCGATCGGCTCGACGCCGGCATCGCCAAGGCGCTGCTCGGCAAGGCCGCGCTGCCGGACGACCTGCCGTTCGTCACCGGTTCGATCGGCCTGCTGGGTACGAAGCCCAGTTGGGACATGATGAACGACTGCGACACGCTGCTGATGGTCGGCACCACCTTTCCGTATTCGGAGTTCCTGCCCGAGGAAGGCCAGGCGCGCGCGGTGCAGATCGACATCGATCCGCGCAACGTGTCGATGCGCTATCCGACCGAAGTGAACCTGATCGGCGACAGCGCGCAGGTGCTCGAGCGCCTGCTGCCGCTGCTGCGGCCGAAGGAAAACCCGGACTGGCGCGAGCGCATCGAACTGAACGTGCGCAAATGGTGGCGCGACCTCGAAGCCAAGGCGATGCAGCCGGCCAACCCGATCAACCCGCAGCGCATCTTCTGGGAGCTGTCCCCGCGCCTGCCCGACAACACCATCATCTGCGGCGACTGCGGCTCGCACACCAACTGGTATGCGCGCGACGTGAAGATCCGCAAAGGCATGATGGCCTCGCTCTCGGGCAAGCTCGCCACCATGGGCAGCGGCATGCCCTACGCGATCGCGGCCAAATTCGCCTATCCCGAGCGTCCGGTGCTGGCGATCGTCGGCGACGGCGCGATGCAGATGAACGGCAATGCCGAGCTGATCACCGTCAAGCAATACTGGAAGAAGTGGTCCAACCCCTGCTTCGTGGTGATGGTGCTGCACAACGACGACCTGAACCAGGTGACCTGGGAGCAGCGCGCGTTGGGCGGCGATCCGAAGTTCTCCGAGTCGCAGGACGTGGAGGAATTCTCCTACGCCAGATACGCCGAGCTACTCGGCTTCAAGGCGATCCGCGTCGACCGGCCGGAGGACCTGGGCACCGCGTGGGAGCAGGCGTTCGCCGCCGACCGGCCGGTACTGCTGGACATCATCAGCGACCCGGACGTCCCGCCACTGCCGCCGCACATCACCTGGAAACAGGCCAGGGACTACATGACCGCACTGGCCAAGGGCGATCCTGACGAGGGCGGCATCATCAAGCAGAGCCTGCGCCAGGTGCTGGCCGGCATACTGCCGAACCATTCGCAATGAACGGCGTACGGCCCGCGCCCGTCGCGACCGTTCCCGCAACGCGCCGCATCGCCCGCATCGAAGTGGATGCCTATCGCATTCCCACCGATGCGCCGGAAGCCGATGGCACCATCGCCTGGGATGCGACCACCATGGTGCTGGCGCGGGTCTCGGCCGGTGGGCACACCGGCCTGGGCTGGACCTATGCGCACGCCGCCGCGGGGGCGGTGATCGCCGACCCGCTGCGCGACGTGCTGCTCAACCAGGACATCGACGACATCCCCGGCGCGTGGGCTTCCATGAACCGCGCCTTGCGCAACGTCGGTCGGCCCGGCGTGGGGTTGATGGCGATCGCCGCCGTCGACGTCGCGCTGTGGGACCTCAAGGCACGCCTGCACGGCACCTCGGTGGTGCGCCTGATGGGCCGCGCGCGCGAGGCGGTGCCGGTGTACGGCAGCGGCGGTTTCACCTCCTATTCGATCGGGCGCCTGCAGGAACAGCTCGCCGGCTGGGTTGGCGAGGGCATGGCGAGGGTCAAGATGAAGGTCGGCAGCCATCCGGATGACGATCCGACGCGCGTGCACGCCGCGCGCGAAGCGATCGGTCCGGCCGTCGAGCTGATGGTCGATGGCAACGGTGCCTACGAACGCAAGCAGGCGCTGGCGCTGGCCGAGGGCTACGCCCGCGAAAGCGTGGGCTGGTTCGAGGAACCGGTGTCCTCCGACGACCTCGAAGGGCTGCGCCTGCTGCGCGACCGTGCGCCGGCCGGCATGGACATCGCCGCCGGCGAGTACGGCTGGGACGCCTGGTACTTCCGCCGCATGCTCGAGGCCGGCGCCGTGGACGTACTGCAGATCGACGGCACCCGCTGCGGCGGCTTCACCGGCTTCCTGCACGCCGCCTCGCTGGCGCACGGCTTCGGCATACCCGTATCCGCGCATTGCGCGCCGCACCTGCATGCGCACGTGTGCAGCGCGGTGGGGCACCTCAAGCATGTGGAGTACTTCCACGACCACGCGCGCATCGCGTCGATGTTCTTCGACGGGCTGCCCGCGCTGCGCGATGGCGCGCTGGTGGTCGACGCGGACGCGCCGGGCCTGGGCCTGACCTTCAAGCAACGCGACGCGGAGCGTTTTCGCGTCGCCCCGGAAGAACTCCTGACATGACTGCCAGCATGCTCCGTCGCCAAACAAGCCGCACCCTCAAAGAAGACCCGCGCGCCCTGCCATGGATCAGTTCGCACAGCGCCGCGGGCCGGCTTGGCGGGAGCGCACCCGGCGCGCAACCGCCCGGAACGTCAGGCCCACAGTCGCGCACAAAGCGGGCTCCCATGGGAGAGCCATCGGCTTCGCCGGCTTCGTTGCGCGGAGGGGTGAGCGCATGACCAGGCAGCGACAGCACGGCTCCGTCCCCTCGTTTCCGCGCCAATCCGACGCCTCCGGCGCCGAGGCGGCCGCGTCGTCCACCGACGGCCGCGGCCGGCAGGAAAGCCGCCGCGACGCCGCCGTGTTTCCGCTGGCGCCGCCCCGCGTGCGCCACTCGCACAGCAACCGCTTCGCCTTCTCCAGCGCCGCCGCCGCGGTGCTGGCGCAAGACCTGGCGGCGAGCCTGGACGGCGAGGTCTGCTTCGACGACGGCAGCCGCGCGCTCTACGCCACGGACGGCTCGATCTATCGCCAGGTGCCGATCGGCGTGGTCAAGCCGCGCCACGCCCGCGACGTGATCGAAACCCTGCGCATCTGCCGCGAACACGATGCGCCGGTGCTCTCGCGCGGCGGCGGCACCAGCCTGGCGGGCCAGTGCTGCAACACCGCGGTCGTGATGGACTTTTCCTACCACCTCAACCAGATCATCGCGATCGACCCGGACCTACGCCGTGCACGCATCGAACCGGGCTGCGTGCTGGACGACCTGCGCGACGAGGCGGAAAAACACCACCTGACCTTCGGCCCCGATCCCTCCACCCATGCGCACAACACGCTGGGGGGCATGATCGGCAACAACTCCTGCGGCGTGCACTCGGTGATGGCCGGGCGCACCGCCGACAACGTGCATGCGCTGGAGATCGTCACCTACGACGGCCTGCGCATGCGCGTCGGTCCAACCAGCGAGGAGGAACTGGAGCAGATCATCCGCGAGGGTGGACGGCGCGGCGAGATCTACGCGGGCCTCAAATCCATCCGCGACCGCTACGCGGACCTGGTCCGCGCGCGCTATCCGAAGATCCCGCGCCGCGTGTCCGGCTACAACCTGGACGAACTGCTGCCTGAGAATGGTTTCAACGTGGCGCGGGCGCTGGTCGGCACGGAAGGCACCTGCGTGACCATCCTGGAGGCCGAGGTGCGCCTGGTGCCGAGCCCGCCGGTGCGCTCGCTGCTGGTGCTCGGCTACCCGGACGTCTTCGAGGCCGGCGACCACGTGCCGCAGATCCTGTCCTTCGGCCCGACGGGCCTGGAAGGCATCGACGATGCGCTGATCGCCGACATGAAGCGCAAGGACATGCACCCGAAGGACCGCGCCCTGCTGCCGCCCGGAGGCGGCTGGCTGATGGTCGAGTTCGGCGGCGACTCCAAGGATGAGGCCGACGGCAAGGCCCGCAAGCTGATGCAAGCGCTCAAGGCCGAAGAGCACCCGCCGAGCATGAAGCTGTTCGACGACCCGGCCGAGGAGGCCATGCTGTGGACGATCCGCGAGTCGGGCCTGGGCGCCACCGCGCGCGTTCCCGGCCAGCCGGACGGCCATCCCGGCTGGGAGGACGCCGCGGTACCGCCGGACAAGGTCGGTCCGTACCTGCGTGACTTCCGCAAGCTGCTGGCCAAGTACACCTATACCTGCGCGCTGTACGGCCATTTCGGCGATGGCTGCATCCATTGCCGCATTGCCTTCGACCTCTCCACGCCCGAGGCGGTGGCGCAGTGGCGCGCCTTCATGGACGAAGCCTCCGACCTGGTGTTGTCCTACGGTGGCTCGCTCTCGGGCGAGCATGGCGACGGACAGGTGCGTGCCTCGTTCCTGCCCAAAATGTTCGGCGACGAACTGGTCCAGGCGTTCGGCGAATTCAAGGCGCTGTGGGATCCGCGCGGGCGCATGAATCCCGGCAAGGTGGTCGATCCCAACCCGATGGACGCCGACCTGCGCGATGGCCCCGGCTACCAGCCGCCCAAGCTCAAGACCGCATTCGCCTTTCCCGCCGACGGCATGAGCTTCGCCCAGGCCGCGCGCCGCTGCGTGGGCGTGGGCAATTGCCGCAACAAGCACAAGAACGTGATGTGCCCGAGCTACCGCGCCACCCACGAGGAGAAGTGGAGCACGCGCGGGCGCTCGCACCTGCTGTTCGAGATGCTCGAAGGCGATCCGCTCAAGGACGGCTGGCGCAGCGAGGCGGTACGCGACGCGCTGGACATGTGCTTGGCCTGCAAGGGCTGCAAGAGCGACTGCCCGGTCAACGTGGACATGGCCACCTACAAGGCCGAGTTCATGCACCATCATTACGAAGGTCGCCTGCGCCCGCGCGCAGCCTACGCGATGGGGCGCATCTTCGACATCGCCCGCGTCGCGTCGCACGTGCCGTGGCTTGCCAACGCGATCCTGCAGACGCCGGGCCTTTCGCACCTGGCCAAGGCGATCGGCGGCATCGCCCAAAAGCGCACGATGCCACGCTTCGCCAGCGAGACCTTCCGCGACTGGTTCGCCGCCCGCGAGAAGTCCCGCATGCGCGGCCCGGACGTGCTGCTGTGGCCGGACACCTTCAACAACTACCTGCACCCCGACCCGCTCAAGGACGCGGTCGGCGTGCTGGAGGCGGCCGGCTACCGCGTGGTGGTACCGCAGGCGACGCTGTGCTGCGGGCGTCCGCTGTATGCCGAGGGCATGCTGGACAAGGCACGCGCGCAGCTGTCGGACATCCTCGATGCGCTCTCGCCGTACATCGACCGCAGCGTGCCGGTGATCGGGCTCGAGCCCTCCTGCGTGGCGGCGTTCCGCGACGAGTTGCCCAACCTGTTCCCGGGCGACGAACGCGCCCACTGGCTCTCGCGCAACACCTTCCTTTTCAGCGAATACCTCGACCGCGTGGGCTACGCGCCGCCGCAGCTCAAGCGCAAGGCGCTGGTGCACGCGCACTGCCACCACCACGCGCTGATCGGCACCGATGCGGAGAAGCGGCTGCTCGCCAAGGCAGGGCTGGACTTCGAACTTCTCGATGCCGGCTGTTGCGGCATGGCCGGCTCGTTCGGTTTCGACGCGAAGAAGGTCGACGTCTCCCTCGCGATCGGCGAGCTGGAACTGCTGCCGGCCATCCGCGCGGCCGATCCGGACACGCTGATCATCACCAACGGTTTTTCCTGCCGCCAGCAGATCGGGCAATGCACCGGCCGCACCGCCCTGGACGTGTCGCAGGTACTGGCGATGGCGCTGGCGCAGGGAACGTCCAACCTCGACCCGATCCCCCGACGCGAGCGCGAAGCGTCGCTTCCCTCGGCGCGGCCGGAGCCGGGGCGCGGGGGCGAGGGGTGGGGCGGAAGGTGAGGGTGGACGCCGCGCCCGTCGATCCTGCTCCAACCGGCCGACCACAACGCGGGAGCGCCAACCCATGCACTACCAACTGATCCACGAGGACGACACGCGGACCTGGGCCGTCGTGCTCGAAACCGGCGACGAGGCCAACGCCTGCCTCCTCGCCTTCGCCAGGGCGCAGCAGCTGTCGGCCGCGCACCTGACCGCCATCGGCGCCTTCGAGCGCGCGGTGCTGGGCTATTTCGACTGGGACACCAGGGACTACAAACGCAACGCCGTCGACGAGCAGGTGGAAGTGGTCTCGCTGATCGGCGATGTGGCGCTCAAGGACGGCGAGCCCAAGCTGCACATGCACGCGGTGCTGGGCCGGGCCGACGCCCGCGCGCTGGGCGGCCACCTGCTGGAGGGCCACGTGCGGCCCACGCTGGAAGTGATCGTCACCGAGGCGCCCGCGCACCTGCGCCGCCGCCACGACCCGGTCTCGGGTCTTGCATTGATCCACCTCGACAAGGAGCTGCCATGACCACCCCAGAACCGATCGGCCAGCGCCGCTGGGCCATCGCCGAGGGCTACATCCCGCCCGGCGGCACGCATGCCGACGACCCGCGTTTCCTCAGCCACGAAACCGCCTGTCTGCTCAACACCAACGCGCAGGACGCGCAGGTGACCCTCACCATCTACTTCAAGGATCGCGACCCGGCCGGTCCCTACCGCGTCACCGTGCCAGCGCGGCGCACGCTGCACCTGCGCTTCAACGACCTGACCGATCCGGAGCCGATCCCGCGCGACACCGACTACTCCAGCGTGATCGAGTCCGACGTCCCGATCGTGGTGCAGCACACGCGCCTGGATTCTCGCCAGGCCGCGCTCGCGCTGCTCTCGACCATCGCCTACAGCTGATCGCCTTGTACGAGCACCCGAGGGTGTTCGTACAGACAACGAGGAGCCGCACCATGAAAAAACCCGAAGTCGTCGTGATCACCGGCGCCTCCGCCGGCGTCGGTCGCGCCACCGCCCACCGCTTCGCCCGCGACGGCGCGCGCATCGCCCTGATCGCGCGCGGCAGCGAGGGCCTGGAGGTCGCCGCCGAGGAAGTGCGGCGGCTGGGTGGCGAGGCGTTGCCGATCCCGCTGGATGTTTCCGACGCCGACGCGATCGAGGCGGCTGCCGCGCGCGTCGAGCAGGAGCTCGGCCCGATCGACATCTGGATCAACGATGCCATGGCGACCATCTTCGCGCCGGTCCACCAGATCAGCCCGGCGGAGTTCCGCCGCGCCACCGAGGTCACTTACCTGGGCACCGTGTACGGCACCATGGCGGCGCTCAAGCGCATGCGCGAGCGCGGCCGCGGCACCATCGTGCAGGTGGGTTCGGCGCTGGCGTACCGGGCGATACCGTTGCAGGCGCCCTACTGCGGCGCCAAGTTCGCCATCCGCGGCTTCACCGACGCGCTGCGCGTGGAATTGATGCACGAGCGCAGCGACATCCACATCACGATGGTGCAGCTGTCCGCCTTCAACACGCCGCAGTTCCAGTGGGGCCGCACCAAATTGCCACGGCGGCCGCAGCCGGTGCCGCCGATCTTCCAGCCGGAGGTCGCGGCCAGGGGCATCCACTGGGCCGCGCATCATCGCCGGCGCGAACTCAACGTGGGCTTTCCCGCGGTCAAGGCGATCCTCGGCAACAAGCTGTTCCCCAAGCTGGGCGACCGCCGCCTGGTCAAGCTCGGCTACGCCGGCCAGATGGGCCAGCTGCCGTTGCCGGAAGACCGGCCGGACAACCTGTACGAAGCGGTGCCCGAGGATTACGGCACGCACGGCCGCTTCGATGCGCGCTCCAGGGCGTACAGCCTGCAGTTGTGGGCCACGACGCACCGCGGCCTGCTCGCCGCCGGCGTACTGGCGGCAGGGGCGCTGTTGTGGGCGGGAAGCCGCGGCCTGCGCCGGGCGGAGCACCGGTAGGGTGGGCTTCAGCTCACCGCCAAGGTGCGCGAAAGGTGGGCCGTGGCCCACCCTGCGACATCAATAGCGCGGCACCGAGGGATCGATCTCGCGCGCCCACGCGTCCATGCCGCCCTCGACGTTGAACACGTCGGTGAACCCGTGCGCCGCGAAGCGCTCCGCCACGCCGCGGCTGGAGTTGCCGTGGTGGCAGATGAAGGCGATCGCCGTGTCCTTCGGCAGCGCGGCCAGCGCGTCGTAGCCTTCGTCCTCCAGCACGCGAGCCTGCGCCAGCGACGGGGCCTGGGCGCGGCCGGCGGCCGGGCGCACGTCGACCAGCAGCACGCTGCCGTCGGCCAGGCGTGCTTTCAATTCCTGCACGCTGAGCGACTTGATCTCCTGCGCGCCGGGGAATTTCAGGCTCAGGCCTTCGCCCTGCACGGTAGAGACCCAGTCGATCACGATGCCCTTGGCGCGCTGCGCGCTGCCCGGGTCGAAATGGACCTCGATGCCGTTGGCGGTCACCACGATGTCGTGGTCGCCGGCCGGCGCCAGCTGGAAGCCGGCACTGTGGTCCGGACCGATCTCCAGGTGCAGCGCCAGGCCCTGCGCATTGGCGATGCCGTTGCGGATGGCTTCGGCCGCCTTGTCGGTAATCGTGATTTCCGGCGGCGTGCGGTCCGGCGGCGTGGCGCCGAACAGCGAATGCAGCTCGCCGCTGGCGTACATCTGGCGGATGATGTCGGCGCCGCCGACCAGCTCGCCCTCGACGTACAACTGCGGGATCGTCGGCCAGTCGCCGAACACCTTGATGCCCTCGCGGATCTCCGGGTCGTCCAGCACGTTGACCGTGTGGTATTCGGGCAAGAGTTCGTTGAGCGTGTTGGTCGCGGCGGCGGAGAAGCCGCACATCGGCTGGCGACGGTCGCCCTTCATGAACAGCACCACGCGGTGGTCCTTGAGCAGGGTTTCGATGCGTTCGCGGGTGGCAGGGTCGAGGGACATGGGAAAGCTCCGGCAAAGAGGGCCAATGATACGCCCCGCAGGTGGGAGCGGTGCCAGGCGATCCCAATCGCCGCGCTATTTCACCGCAGCGGCGGCGACCGGCAGGATCGCATCGGTCCACAGCGCGTATTGCGCGGCGCCGGGGTGCAGGCCGTCGTCGGCCACCAGTTCCGGATGGCGGCGGGAGATGGGTGTGATGTCCACCCAGCGCGCGCCCACGCGGCCGGCCTCGTCGCGGGCGATCGCGTTGTACACGTCCAGGGCATGGGCGATCTGCGCCGCGTCGCGACCCTGCTCGCGGGCGAAACGGGTGACGCCCCAGTCGGGAATCGACACCACCACCACGTGCCCTGCAAGGCCACCCGCCAGTTCGATCGCCCGCCGGAGCAGGCCGCCGAACTGGGTGCGGAATTCGCCGGCGGCGCGTCCCCGGTACTGGTTGTTGACGCCGATCAACAGGGTGACCAGGTCGTAGGGCGGCGTGAGAGTGGCCGCGTCCATCCCGGCGCAAAGCTCGTCGGTGGTCCACCCGGTCACGGCAATGATCTGCGGGTCGTCGATGGCCACGCCACGCGCGCGCAGCTGGTGCACCAGTTGCGCGGGCCAGCGGTTGGCGGCGGGGACGGCTTCACCGATGGTGTAGGAATCGCCCAGGGCAAGGTAGTGCAGGGGCATGGCAGCTCTCCGGTGGGTGGGTCCTTCGACTCCGGCGCTGGCCACGAACCTCGCGCCCGAACCCTTCTCCCGAGGGAGAAGGGCTTTGGATCAGGCGATGGCCGACTCCCGCGCCTGCTCCTGCGCCATGCGCGAGAGCACCCGCTCGATCCGCATGAACACCTCGGCCAACTGGTCCGGCGGCGGCAGCAGGGTCAGCCGGAAGTGGCGGCTCTGCGGCACGTTGAAGCTGGACCCGGGCACGACCAGCACCGCTTCCTCCTCCAGCAGGCGCAGCGCAAACGCGTTGTCGTCGAACCGCGGCAGGCGCTCGGCACGAACCTGCGGGAACGCGTACAGCGCGCCTGCGGGAGCGACCAGGTCGAGAAACCCGCTCGCCGCCACGCCTTCCAGCACCGCGCGACGCGCTTCGTGCAGGCGCCCGCCGGCGGCGGTGAGGGCGGCAATCGTGGTGCGACCGGTCAATGCCGGCTCGACCGCCCACTGCGCGGTGACGTTGGCGCACAGGCGCAGCGCCGCCAGCAGCTGCAGCGCATCGCGGTAGGCGCCGGTGCGCGCCGGGTCGCCGGACAGGCTCAGCCAGCCGACGCGGTAGCCGCAGGCGCGGTGCACCTTCGACAGGCCGCCGAAGCTCAGGCACGGATGCGCGCCGGCGACCTCGGCCAGCGGCTGGAATGGCGCGTCGTCGTAGAGGATCTCGTCGTAGATCTCGTCTGCGAACAGCAGCAGGTCGTGGCGCTGGGCGATCGCCACCAGCTGTTGCAGCAGCGCGCGCGGATACACCGCGCCGGTGGGGTTGTTCGGGTTAATCAACACCAGCGCGCGGGTGCGCGAAGTGATCAGCGACTCGAGTTCTTCCGGATCGGGCAGGTGCGCGTTCTGCGCCAGGCAGCGGTAATAGCGCGGGCTTCCGCCGTTCAGGATGGTTGCCGCGCTCCACAGCGGATAGTCCGGACTGGGCAGCAGCACCTCGTCGCCGGGCTGCAGCAGCGCGCGCAACGACAGGTCGATCAGCTCGCTGACGCCGTTGCCGATGAAGATGCGCTCCACCGCCACGCCCTGCGCGCCGCGCGCGCGTTGCTGCGCGGCGATCGCCTCGCGCGCCTCGTCCAGGCCCTGTTCGTGGCCGTAGCCCTCGCTGTCGGCCAGGTGTGCGGCGATCGCCTGGCGCAGGTGGCCCGGCGTCTCGAAGCCGTAGCGGGCCGGGTTGCCGATGTTGAGCTTGACGATGGCGCGGCCGGCCGACTCCAGTTCGCGGGCGCGGCGGGTGAGTGCGCCGCGGATCTCGTAGCGGACGTCGGCGAGGTGGGGGCTGGGGGTGATCGACGCGGAAAGGGACGGAACCGGCACGGGGTCCTCTGCGGGGCCTTGTAAAGCCGCCGATGCTAGCAGCGCGGGGTACGCGGCGGACACCGCCGAGGCAGGGCATAATTGGGAACCTATGAGCGATGCCGCGACCATCGAACGCCTGCGCCACATCGGTTGGCGCGGCGACCTGCCACCTGGCGGACACCGCATCGCGCGCGTGGTGGCGCAGCATCGCGCCGGCTACGAACTGCACGACGGCCAGGCCGTGTTCGGCGCGCAGCCGGCCGGGCATTTCCTCAAGCGCACCCTCGATCCGGCCGACCGCCCCGCGGTAGGCGACTTCGTCCAGGTGGAGGAGGGCCGGCCGCCGCACATTCTCAACGTGCTGGCGCGGCGCAGCGTGCTTTCGCGCGCCGCGGCGGGCGAGCGCTACGAGCGGCAGATCATCGCCACCAACATCGACTACGTGCTGGTGCTCACCGGGCTGGACAACGATTTCAATCCGGCGCGCATCGAGCGCTACCTCTCGCTGATCGAGGACTCCGGCGCGAAAGCGGTGGTGCTGCTGAGCAAGCTCGATCTGCAGGCCGATGGCGATGCGCGCCTGGGCGCGCTGCGCGAGCGCCTGCCCGAAGCCACGCCGGTCCACGCCATCAACGGCAAGGATCCGACCAGCGCCGAGCTGCTCGCGGGTTACCTGGGGCCTGGCGACAGCGCGGTGCTGGTCGGATCCTCCGGCGCCGGCAAGTCCACCCTGACCAACACCTTGCTCGGCACCGAACGCATGGCCACCGGCGCGGTGCGCGAGCACGACAGCCGCGGCCGCCACACCACCACCCATCGCGCGCTGCTGATGCTGCCCACGGGCGGTTGCCTGATCGACACGCCGGGCATGCGCGAACTCAAGCTCACCGGCGAGGAAAACCTCGACCTGTTTGCCGACATCGAGGCGCTGGCCGAAACCTGCCGCTTCGCCGATTGCGGCCACGGCAGCGAGCCCGGCTGCGCGGTGCAATCGGCACTGGACTCCGGCGACCTGACCGCCGAGCGCTGGCGCAATTACCTCAAGCTGCGCGACGAGCGCGAGGAGCAGGCGGCGACGCTGGAGGCGCGCCTGCGCCGCCAGCGCGGCGGCCGTCCGCCGGACCGTCCGCACGGACATCGTGGCCGGCGCGAGCGGGAGTAGGGCGCGGCATGCACGGCACCTGCGTCAGTCCGAATCGTCCCTGCACCGCGTGTGCGCAGATGCCACGATGAACGTCGACGCATCCGCCCGCCGGCACTACGCCGCGCTCGACCAGCGCCTGCTCGCCGCCACCCGCACCATCAACATCCTGCCCACGGTGAGCTGGCCGGCCTCGCTGGAGCAGCGCATGATCGCCGCCTACGACAAGGGCGATTTCGCGTTGCCGGAGGTGCATTACGTCCGGCCGGACCTGGCCGCGGTGCGTACCGAGCTGGTCGCGATCGAGCGCGAAGCCGAGGTGCTGCTGGCCGGCGACCCGATCGGCGACTACCTGTGCCGCACCGCCGCTTCCTGGCGCGTGGCCGCCGAGATGCTCGAGGCAGTCGGCAGCGGCGGCGTCACCGCGCCGTCGATCGCCCTGTACGGGCGGCCGGGCGATGCGATACCGGGCAGCGAGAACAGCAACCTGGACGCAGCGCGGTACTTCGTCGAGCTGTCCGACGAACTCGGCGCCGACTTGCTCTCCGACACGGTCGGCATGAATCTCTCCGCCGAAGAACTGTGCACGGACCTGGGCCAGGTCCTGGACGGCTTCTTCGGCCCCGGACGGATCGCGGTGGAAGTCGACCCCGAGCTCACCGCCAAGGCCGCCGCCGGCGCCACGCGCATCCGCCTGCGCGGCGGTGCGCACTTCAGCGAGTACGATCGCCACCAGCTGCTGGCGCACGAGGCGTTCGTGCATTCGCTCACCGCGCTCAACGGCCGCGAGCAGCCCTTGCTCGGCTCGCTGGCGCGCACCTCGCCACGCGTCACCGCCACGCAGGAAGGGCTGGCGGTGTTCGCCGAGCTGATTTCCGGCGCCATCGACATCGCCAGGCTCAAACGCATCAGCCTGCGCATCCTGGCGATCGACATGGCGCTCAACGGGGCCGATTTCGTCGAGGTCTACAAATACTTCCGCCATTGCGGGCAGGGCACGGCCGACAGTTTCCACTCGGCGCAACGGGTGTTCCGCGGCGTGCCGCTGACCGGCGGCGCGGTGTTCGCCAAGGACAACGTCTACTTGTCCGGCCTGCTCACCGTGCACACCTTCTTCCGCTGGGCGTTCAAGCAACAGCGCATGGACCTGTTGCGCTACCTGTTCGCCGGCAAGCTGGCGCTGCACGACGTGATCACCCTGCAGCCGCATTTCGAGGCCGGCACCCTGCTGCCGCCGCGCTGGCTGCCACCGTGGATGCAGCGCGTGCATGGTCTGGCCGGCAAGCTCGCCTTCTCCTTGTTCGTCAACGGCATCCACATGGGGCAGGTGCAGGCAGACGAACTGAATCTGCGGCTCTGAGCGCCTTCGGACGCGCCTGACCGACGATGGGTGGGCCTGGGCCCACCTTTTGCGCACCGTGGCGGCGGGCTGAGGCCCACGAGCGGGCTTCCACAGGGGCGCCGGCAGGCTCGCAGGCGACCTGCCTGTTACCATGTGAGACCGCTTCCCCTCGCAGAAAAAAGCCGCCACCCATGGCCCATCCCGACGACCTGCGCCACGCCGCGCTCGAGTATCACCGCCATCCCCGCCCGGGCAAGATCAAGGTCACCGCGACCAAGGCGATGGTGACGCAGCGCGACCTGGCGCTGGCCTACTCGCCCGGCGTGGCCTACGCCTGCGAGGCGATCGTCGAGGACCCGCAGGCGGCCAGCCAGATGACCGCGCGCGGAAATCTGGTGGCGGTGATCACCAACGGCACCGCGGTGCTCGGCTTGGGCGATATCGGTCCGCTGGCCGGCAAGCCGGTGATGGAAGGCAAGGGCGTGCTGTTCCAGAAGTTTGCCGGCATCGACGTGTTCGACATCGAGCTGAACGAGCGCGACCCCGACAAGCTGGTCGACATCATCGCCGCGATGGAGCCGACCTTCGGCGGTATCAACCTGGAAGACATCAAGGCGCCGGAGTGCTTCATCGTCGAGCGCAAGCTGCGCGAGCGGATGAACATCCCGGTGTTCCACGACGACCAGCACGGCACCGCGATCATCGTTGGCGCCGCCGTGCTCAATGCGCTGGAAGTGGTCGGCAAGAAGATCGGGGACGTCAAACTCGCCACCACGGGCGCCGGCGCGGCCGGCATCGCCTGCCTGGACATGCTGGTGGCGCTCGGCGTGAAACCGGAGAACATCCTGGCGTTCGACCGCGAGGGCGTGATCCACACCGGCCGCCCGGGCCTGGATCCGGACAAGGCACGCTACGCGCGCGACACCGACAAGCGCTCGCTGGCCGATATCGTGGACGGCGCCGACGTGTTCCTGGGCCTCTCCGCCGGTGGCATCCTCAAGCCGGAAATGGTCGCGACCATGGCCGAGCGCCCGGTGATCCTGGCGCTGGCCAATCCCAACCCGGAAATCCTGCCCGAGGACGCCAAGCGCGTGCGGCCGGACTGCATCATCGCCACCGGCCGATCGGACTACCCGAACCAGGTCAACAACGCGCTGTGCTTCCCGTACATCTTCCGCGGCGCGCTGGACGTGGGCGCCACCGGGATCAACGAGGCGATGAAGCTCGCCTGCGTGCGCGCGATCGCTGCGCTGGCGCGGATGGAGGCCTCCGACCTTGCCGGCGCCTACGGCGGCGAAGTGCCCTCGTTCGGCGCCGACTACCTGATTCCGCGGCCGTTCGACCCGCGCCTGCTGGTGATGCTGGCGCCTGCGGTGGCGCAGGCGGCGATGGATTCGGGGGTCGCCGCGCGACCGATCGAGGACATGGACGCCTACCGCGAGAAGCTCGGCCAGTTCATCTACCGCACGAGCCTGCTGATGAAGCCGGTGTACGAGCGGGCGCGCACGGACCTCAAGCGCGTGGTCTATGCCGAGGGCGAGGAAGAAACCGTGCTGCGCGCCGTGCAGACGGTGATCGACGAGAAGCTCGCCTTCCCGATCCTGATCGGCCGGCCGGACGTGATCGCCCAGCGCATCGAGCGGCTCGGCCTGCGCATCCGCGAGGGCGTGGATTTCGAGCTCACCAACATCAACGACGACCCGCGCTTCAACGACTACTGGCAGCAGTACCACGCACTGACCGAGCGCCGTGGCGTCACCCCGGCCGCGGCCAAGAACCTGCTGCGCTCGCGGCCGACGCTGATCGCCGCGCTGATGGTCGAGCGTGGCGAGGCTGACGCGATGATCTGCGGCCTGGTCGGGCGCTACCACAAGAAGCTCGGCTACCTGCGCAGCGTGTTCGGCCTGGATCCGAACGTGCAGTGCACCTCGGCGATGAGCGGCGTGATCAATGACCTGGGCGCCTGGTTCTTCGTCGACACCCACGTACAGGTCGACCCGACCGCCGAGCAGATCGCCGAGGCCACGCTGCAGGCGAGCTACCGCCTGAAGCTGTTCGGCATCGTGCCGAAGGTGGCGCTGCTCTCGCATTCGAACTTCGGAAGCCACGACAACCCCAGCGCCGCCAAGATGCGCAAGGCCTACCAGCTGATCCGCGAGCATGCGCCGCGGCTGGAGATCGATGGCGAGATGCAGGCCGACACCGCCTGGGACGAGGCGCTGCGCCAGCGCATCTTCCCCCACAGCACGCTCACCGGCCGCGCGAACCTGTTCGTGCTGCCGAACCTGGACGCGGCCAACATCGTCTACAACATGGTCAAGGTGATGACCGGCGGCGTGGCGATCGGCCCGATCCTGATGGGCGTGGACAAGAGCGCGCACATCCTTACTCCCGCCTCGACCGTGCGCCGGGTGGTCAACATGACCGCGCTCGCGGCGGTGGACGCGCAGCTGCGCGGTTCGGGCCGCACGACCGGCGCGGAAGCCTGGCGGAGCATGCGCTAACGCAACCGCGGCCGGTACGGCGTATGCTGCGCTCGCGCGCCGGTTCCCGCGGCGGACGCGGGGGCGTCCGTCCGGCATCCAGAGGCAGGACGAGCGCGCGCAGGGATCCGGAGGCACGACGGCAGGGTGGCGCATCTGCGCCCAGCGTTGGCTGGGTGCAGGCCTTTGCGCAGGTACCAGGCAGTCCGGCAACTGAACGGCGGATACCCGGCCATGGAGCGGCTTCGGAAACGCAAGGCATCCTTGGGGTCGGGTGACTCATGTCTGAAACCGCACTTTCCGCCAGCATCCTGCTGCTCTGCTACCGGGATGCGCCCTACATCCGTGCTGCGCTGGAATCGGCGCTGGCGCAGACGGTGCCGTGCGAGATCATCGTCTCCAATGACTGCTCCGACGACGGCACCTTCGAGCTGGCGCAGGAGATGGTGGCCAACTACCGCGGCCCGCACCGCGTCAGCGTGCGCCGCAACGAGCACAACCTGGGCGTGGCCGCGCACGTCAATGCCGCCGTGCCGCTGACCCATGGCGACATCGTGGTGATGATGGCGGGCGACGACGTCTCCTACCCGCACCGCGTGGCGACCATCCTGGACGCGTTCCGGCGGCGGCCGCGAGCGACCGTGCTGGGCAGCGACTTCGACGGCATCGACGAGAACGGCCACGCGCGCGAGGTGTCGTTCCGGCAGCGGCCGGAAGTGTTCGGGCTGGACTACTACGTCAGCATCGGACGGTTGATCGGCCTGCTGGGCGCGGCCATGGCGTTCCGGCGCGAGGTGTTCGAGCGCTTCGGTCCGTTGCTGGGACCGATCGAGGACAACGCGCTCAGCCTGCGCGGCGCGCTGCTGGGCGAATGCCTCAACCTGCGCCAGCGGCTGCTGCAGTATCGCCAGCATGCCAACAGCGTCAGCGCAGGCGTGTTCGCGCGGCACGAACCGCCGATGCTGCGCATGCAGCGCCGCTACGAACGCACCATCCGCTTCTACCGCGGCACCGCCGACGACCTGGAGCATTGTCTCGCGCAGATGCCCGAGCTGCCGCCGCGCCGTCGCGGTCTCGCCCGCGACATCGTATCGATGTACCGGATCGAGGCCGACGCCCGCGAAGCCCTGCTGCACAAGGCGCGCCGGCACTGGCTCAAGCCCATCGGCCGCGGCCTGCTGCACCTGGGCCTGCGCCGCAAGAGCGCCGAGCGCGCGCTCAAGCTGTTCGTGCCGCGGCGCTGGTTCGGGCTGTACGGCCGCTAGCTTCCTGGCGTTCGCCCGGATCGCGCGCCTCATGCGCGGGCGATCCACCGCCCTCCATCCGCCCGCGTATGCCGCTGCCTGCGGCGCACCGCGGCGTGCCGAGTCACGCCGGACCGCTTCATATGGCAGCGCAGCACCCCGAAAGCTAGAATCGGGGGCTCCCCACACGTCGAATACATCAGGCGCCCAGCGCGCCGCGGAGAAGCTTCATGGATCAGTTCGATGACATCCTGAACCAGGATATCGACCCCACCGAAACCCGCGAGTGGGTCGAATCGCTCAACGCGGTCATCCAGCACGACGGCACCGAGCGCGCGCACTACCTGCTCGAGCGCATGGTCGATTCCACGCGGCGCTCCGGCGGCTACCTGCCGTTCGACCCGACCACCGAGTACGTCAACACCGTCGCGCCCAGCCAGGAGGCCAAGAGCCCGGGCGACGCGGCGATGGAGTGGCGCATCCGCTCGCTGATCCGCTGGAACGCGATGGCGATGGTGGTGCGCGCCAACCGCAAGCCCGGCGAGCTCGGCGGGCATATCGCCAGCTTCGCGTCCTCGGCCACGCTCTACGACGTGGGTTTCAACCATTTCTGGCGCGCACCCAGCGCCGAACATCCGGGCGACCTGGTGTTCCACCAGGGCCACTCCAGCCCGGGCGTGTACGCCCGCTCGTTCCTGGAAGGGCGCATCAGCCAGGAGCAGCTGGACCTGTTCCGCATGGAGGTCGTCGGCAAGGGCCGCGGCCTGTCCTCCTACCCGCATCCGTGGCTGATGCCCGACTATTGGCAGGTGCCCACCGTGTCGATGGGCCTGGGCCCGATCCAGGCGATCTACCAGGCGCAGTTCTGGAAGTACCTGGAGCACCGCGGCCTGATCCCGAAGACCGACCGCAAGATCTGGTGCTTCATGGGCGATGGCGAATGCGACGAGCCCGAGTCGCTCGGCGCCATCTCGCTGGCCGGCCGCGAAGGCCTGGACAACCTGGTGTTCGTGATCAACTGCAACCTGCAGCGCCTGGATGGCCCGGTGCGCGGCAACGGCAAGATCATCCAGGAACTGGAAGGCGTGTTCCGTGGCGCCGGCTGGAACGCGATCAAGGTGATCTGGGGTTCCTACTGGGATCCGCTCCTGGCGCGCGACAACGATGGCGTACTGCGCAAGCTGATGATGGAAACGCTCGACGGCGAGTACCAGGCCTGCAAGGCTTTCGGCGGCGCCTACACGCGCGAGCATTTCTTCAACAAGTACCCGCAGACCCGCGAGATGGTCGCCAACCTCTCCGACGACGACATCTGGCGCCTGAACCGTGGCGGCCACGACCCGCACAAGGTCTACGCCGCCTACCACGCGGCGGTGAACACCAAGGGCATGCCCACGGTGATCCTGGCCAAGACGGTCAAGGGCTACGGCATGGGCCTGGGCTCGGGCGAATCGCAGAACCCGACCCACCAGCAGAAGAAGCTCGACACCGATTCGATCCGCGCCTTCCGCGACCGCTTCAACATCCCGGTCGCCGACGACAAGCTCGACGAGGTACCTTATTTCCATCCGGGCAAGGACTCGCCGGAAGTCGAATACATGCTCGAGCGCCGCCGCGCGCTGGGCGGCTTCCTGCCGCAGCGCCGCCGCAAGACCGACGTGCAGCTGAAGGCGCCGGACCTGTCGGCGTTCGAGCAGATCACCAAGGGCACCGGCGAACGCGAGATCTCCACCACCATGGCGCTGGTGCGCGGCATGAACCTGTTGCTGCGCGACAAGGCGATCGGCCCGCGCGTGGTGCCGATCGTCGCCGACGAGGCGCGCACCTTCGGCATGGAGGGCATGTTCCGCCAGATCGGCATCTACGCGCCGTTCGGCCAGAAGTACCGTCCGCAGGACGCCGACCAGCTGCTCTATTACCGCGAGGACCAGAAGGGCCAGGTGCTGCAGGAAGGCATCAGCGAGGCCGGCGGCATGGCCGCCTGGATGGCCGCGGCGTCGAGCTACTCGATCAGCAACCAGCCGATGCTGCCGTTCTTCATCTACTACTCGATGTTCGGCTTCCAGCGCATCGGCGACCTGGCCTGGGCGGCCGGCGACATGCGCGCGCGCGGCTTCCTGATCGGCGGCACCTCCGGCCGCACCACGCTGAACGGCGAAGGTCTGCAGCACGAGGACGGCCAGTCGCACCTGATGTCCGGCGTGATCCCGAACGTCAAATCGTACGACCCGACCTTCTCCTACGAGGTCGCGGTGATCCTGCAGGACGGCACGCGCCGCATGCTGCAGGAGCAGGAGGACGTGTACTACTACATCACCGTGATGAACGAGAACTACGAGCACCCGGATCTGCCCAAGGGTTGCGAGGAGGGCGTCATCAAGGGGATGTACCTGTTCCGCGACTCGGGCACGGGCAACGGCGGCAAGGGCAAGTCCAAGGCCAAGGCCAAGGCGCCGTGCGTGCAGCTGCTCGGCTCGGGCACCATCCTGCGCGAAGTGATCGCCGCGGCCGAGCTGCTGCAGAAGGACTTCGGCGTGGCCGCCGACATCTGGTCCTGCCCCAGCTTCGCCGAGCTGCGCCGCGACGGTTTCGATGCCGAGCGCTGGAACCGCCTGCACCCGGAAGCCGAGCAGCGCCTGCCGTACGTCACCCAGCTGTTGCAGGGCCGCTCGGGCCCGGCCATCGCGGCGACCGACTACGTGCGCGAGTACGCCGACCAGATCCGCGCCTTCATGCCCGACGGCATGCGCTACACGGTGCTGGGTACCGATGGCTACGGCCGCTCGGACACGCGCGAGCACCTGCGTGACTTCTTCGAGGTCGACCGCTACTGGATCGCCCACGCCGCGCTGGCCGCGCTGGCGAAGGACGGCCTGGTCAATGCCAAGGACGTGGCGCGGGCGATCAAGGAGTACAAGCTCGACCCGGACAAGCCGAACCCGCAGACGGTCTGATCGTCCGTCTCATAGTTCCCTCTTTCCGCCGGGGAGAGGGTTGGGGTGAGGGGTCGGGGCTCGCGGGGATGCTTTTGCATGGACGTTGCCTTGCATGTCGTTCTTGCGGGTATCTGCGGCGACTGGGCTCGCCTGCGGCGGGCTTTCGAGCGCCGGCAGGCGATCGGAAGCCCGCGGCAGGCGAGCCAGGTCGCGGGAAGTTATCCAAGCACGGGCAAGCGGTCTCTCGTGCGCGAAGCGTTTCAGCACACAGCTTCAGCCTGCAAATTCGCTCGCACCGAGTGCAGTGCAGGCAAGGCGCCTGCCGGGCCTACTCGGACAACACCTGCTGGATCGCCTCCAACCCGTGCCCACGCGTCTCGATCCCGCGTCGCACCAGTAGCCACGCAGCCAGGCCCATCGGAAGCGCGATCAGCAGAGCCGACAGCATGAAATGCTCGAACAGCCCGAGCACGCCCAGCAGCGCGCCGAGAATGCCGCCGAGCTTCGAACCGCCGGCGATCAGCCCCGACCCGGTGCTGCGCAGGTGAACGGGGTAGATCTCCGCCGCATAGGGAATGAGTGTTGCGATCACGCCGCTGATGCTGAGCAGCAGCGCCACCGTGGCGGCCGTGGTCAGCGCGTTCGAGCGCAGCTCCATCATTCCGATCGCGAAGAACAGCAGCAGCGACGCCGCCGTCAGCGCGATGAACAGCACCAGCGTGCGGATGCTGCTCCAGCGCTGATAGCAGGCCACTACGACGGCGATGCCCGGCAGCGCGAGGACCGCCGAGCGCGCCAGCAGCGCGGCGCTCGCCTGGGCATCGATGCCCAGCTTGACCAGGTTGGCTGGCAGCCACAGCAGGAAGCCGAAATTGGCCAGCCCCCAGGCCACCGCGCAGACCATCAAGCCCCAGGTGATCGCCGCATGCCGCCCGCGCAGCAGTTGGCGCATCCCGACCCGTTCGACCCCGTGCGCATGGGCTTCCGCCGGCAGCGGCGCGATCCCGCGTACCGGCGGCTGGTTGCCGGAGAACTTCAGCAGCACCGCGCGCGCCTGCTCCTCCAGGCCGGCCAGCGCCAGGAAGCGCGGCGATTCGGGGATGTAGCGGTTGAGCAGCACGATCAGGGCGCCCGTGGGCAGGTTGAGCAGCCATAACGCGCGCCAGCTGTAGGTCGGCTCGAACAGCGTCGCCGCGCCCGAGGCGAGCAGATAGCCGGCCGAGGTGCCGACGCCGCCGAGCGCCACCAGCAGCCAGCCACGGTGCGCGGTCGGAATGGTTTCGGCCATCAGCGTGAAGGTGATCGGCAGCATGCCTCCGGCGGCCGCGCCCATCATGAAGCACATCACCAGGTTCCAGCCGAACGATGGCATCGCGCCGCAGATCGAGGTGCCCATGAACATCAGCGCCGAGAGCAGGATGGTGGCGCGCCGCCCGAACAGGTCGCCCAGGCGCCCCCACACGACCGAACCTACCGTGGTGCCGATCAGCGCCGAGAGCGCCAGCAGGCCGCCGGTGGCCGCGCTGATGCCGTATTCGGACGACATGCCCGGCATCACGAAACCGATCGTTGCCGGCTTCATCACGTCCACCGCCAGCGCCATGGTCAGCACGCCCACCAGCTTCCAGTGTTCGCGGTTGAGCGGCACGTGGTCGGCCACGTGGAAAGGCAGCGGGCTGGCATCGGCATGCAGCGTGCGGCGCATCTGCGCCAGTCGCGGCATCAGGCCGTAGCCGGACAACAGAACGCCCAGCGGGACCAGCGCCATGCCGATGAGCATCATGTTGTCCATCGGCATGCCGGCCAGCCGGTAATGCATCGGCGCGGCCATCGCGAGCATCGGCAGATGCGCCAGCACGCCGGCAATCACGCAGAGGCAGCCGGCCCAGAAGGCGATGGGGTGGTGGAAGGTGACGCTCTTGTGGGACATGCGGGTGAAGTTGGCGAGGGAAGGGCAAGCTTACCCTGCCGAGCTGCTGCGCCTTCTCCCCCGGGGGAGAGGGCTGGGGCGGGGCCGCTCTGGGGACAGACACCCGTGCGTGCGTCGTGCGTTGGCCGCTTTTGGCGGGTGGGGCCCCACAACCTGCTTCTCCCGGTCCACGCTCAATCCCTCTTTCCGCAGGGGACGGCCCTTCGAGCGCGCAACGCTGGCCTGCGCAAAGTGAACGGGCCCTTCGCGCAGCACGCACGGCTGTCTTCCGATACTCGGCGCATAGCAGCCACACGTAGGTTTCCATGATCGAGCGCATGCACGGCGCCGCCACGGCCACGCCGATTCATTCTTCTCTCCTCCGGGACTCGGACTGGTCCCTCAGCGGCCCGCCCGGCGAGCCCGAGCACCCGCAGCAGGACCCGCCGCCGCAGCGTCCGAACGATCCGATCGATCCCGGCCGTCCGCAACAGCCGGAAGTGCCGCCCATCGAACCTCACAGCCCGACGGTGCCCGAGCCGCGCATGTAAAAATGCGGTGTTCGAAGGCGCGCTCCCTCTCCCGTTCGGGGAGGGAGCGTGACGCCTTTAGTCCTCGTCGCTGCGCAGCAGCTTGCGCAGCAGGAAGAACGCGCCGATGGTGCCGGCGACCACGGCAACCGTCGCCACCGGATGGCGGCTGGCGTGACGGCGCGCGCGGCGGTACTGGTAGCTCGCTTCATCGGCCAGGTCTTCGGCCATGTGCGAGATCTGCTTGCCGTAGCCGGAGCTGCGGCGTCCAAGGCGCGTGGTCAGGCGGCGGCCACGCTCGACCAGGTTGCTGGCCGTGTCGGCGGTGCCGGATGCGTACTGGCGCACGCGGTCGCGAACGCGTTCGCTGGCGCCGTCGAGACGCTGCTCGATATCGTGGGTTCGGTTCATTGAGGCCTCCTGTGCGTCGAGGCCCCAGCCTGACCGCCGCGGCGTGAGAGGGGCGTCGAAACTGCTCCCCCGGTTCAGGCTGGCCTTAGCCCAGCCGGTATTCGCCACCGCGTTCGAGCGCGCGCCCGTAGGCCGGCCGCGCGTGGATGCGCTCAAGCCACGCCCACAAACGGGGACGGCCTGCATCCAGGCCGCCGCGCGCGCTGGCCGCTTCCAGCGGGAAGCTCATCGCGATGTCGGCCACGCCGAACTCCTCGCCGGCGAACCAGGCGCTCTTGCCCAGCTCGCCTTCCAGATAATCCAGGTGCAGCGCGATCTGCGGATCGACGAACGTGCGCTGCACCTTGGCCGCGATAGCGCGCGCAAATGGCCGCACGAAGAACGGCCCCGGCGCCTTGGCGACGCGGGAGAACACCAGCTTGAGCAGCAACGGTGGCATCGCCGAGCCCTCGGCGTAGTGCAGCCAGTAGCCGCAACGCCGGCGCGCGTCGCTGCCGGGCGGGGGCATCAGCGTGCCGGCGCCGTAGGTGTCGCCGAGGTACTCGATGATCGCGCCGGATTCGGCCAGCAAGAGCCCGCCGTCGCTCACCACCGGCGATTTGCCCAGCGGATGGATCGCGCGCAGCGCCGGCGGGGCGAGCATCGTCTTCGGATCGCGCTGGTAGCGCTCGACGCGGTAGTCCAGGCCCAGTTCTTCGAGCAGCCAGAGAATGCGCTGGGAGCGCGAGTTGTCGAGGTGGTGGACGGTGATCACCGGCTCAGTAACGCCAACCCGTGCGATCCGCATCGGCTGGCGCGTGGCCGTCGATGTACCGCGTGACCGTCTCGATCAGTTCCTTGCCGCGCGGTCCCCAGCAGTGCGGCGCCATCGGCTGGTAGGTCACGCTGCCGCGGAAGGGCGGGTTGCGCGCGCTCCTGAGGAACGCATCCATCGCGCGCACGCCCATGTTGAGGTTGTAGGTGTCGGCATCGCCCACGTAGATGTGGATCTTGTCGGTCACCTTCGGACCCAGCGTGGCCCATTGCGATTGAAGCAGGTGGCGCAGGTCGAAGTGCGCCTTCCAGTACTGCGCGACGTCGTGGTCGATCACGCCCGTGCGCTTGTCCCAGAGCCGCTTCGGATAGCCGTCCGCGCCGACCGGGCCGAACGCCGCCTCCCAGATGTCCCACTGGCCACCGGAGCGGCTGTGGTCGCCCACCGCCCGTTCGTACCAGTTCTCGTCCTTCATCATGGCCTCGACGTTGCCGTCGGGCTGGCGCGTGTCCACGCGCTCGACCTTCACCCAGCCCGTGTCGAGCCAGTACGCGTTGGCGTCGTCGTAGATGTTCACCACCTGGTGATGGCGGAAGTCCAGCGCGTCCGGGCAGGAGGCGAAGGTGGCGCCGTAGTAGTCCGGGTGGAAGATCATCTGGGCCATCGCGATCCAGCCCCCGGTGGAACCGCCTTCCAGGATGCGCGCCCACGGTGCGTCGATGGTACGGAAGCGCTTCTGGACGTCCGGCAGCAGCTCCTGGTGGATGGCGTCGTCATACGGGCCCTCGTTGGCCGAGTTCACCGCGTAGGAGTCGTCGTAGTACGGCGAGGGGTGCTGCAGGCTCACCATGATGTAGCGCGGCGTGCCGTCGGCCAGCCAGTAGTCGCGGAAATGCGACTTCGGATGATCGAAGCCGCCGGGCGCGCCGGTAGAGAAGTGGCCTTGCTCGTAGATCACCGGATAGCGCACGTCCGGGTGTTTGTCGTAATCCTTCGGCAGCAGCACCGTGGCGCCGAGATAGATCGGCTGGCCCCACCAGTCGCTCAGGAGCTTGCTCCTGATGCGGAAGCGCTTGACGTAGGGCGTGTCCTTCGGGAACGGGATCGGCGGGATCACCTGGTCCGCCACCAGCGTCACCGGCGTCGGCGCGGCGGGGTCGTAGTGCACCTTCACCGGCTTGCCGTAGAGGTTGCCGGGCGAGTGCTTGAAATCCTGGCCTTCCCACTGGTCCATGTGTAGCCACACGGTGTGGCCGTCCGCGCGCTTGAACTCGGTGTAGACGTTGACGAAGGGCTGCATCCAGTAGTCGCCGGCGGGGAGCTGGCGCAGGCTGGTCAGCGGCGCGCCGAAGTCGTCGGCATCGATGGTCGCCGCCTGGCCGGGTGCGAGCGCCGTGACGTCGTGGCCGAACAGCGGCACGCCGGTGATGTCAGTCTGCTCGATCGGCGGGGTCTCGTTGCTTCGGCTGACCGCGACGTAGACGCGCCCGGTGATCGGTTGCGCGTGCGCCTTGGCGCTGAAGCTGACCTGGATGCGCGGGCCGTCCGCCGCGTGCACGGCAGGCACGGTGGCCAGGACGAGGAGGGCGGCGCCGGCGAGGCGCAGGAAGGGCAGGGGCGTGGTCATGCCGGCGATCGTAGCGGTTGGCGGGCACCCGTCACACTGCCCGTTTGCCTGATACCCCCCGGCGAGCGGTAGGCTCTTCGAACCGCGGCATGCGTATCCGGGTGCGCTGCGCCGTCAGAAAATCTCCGCCACGCAACACCGCAAACTGCCGCCGGCCTTCTCGATCTCGTCCAGCGCCACCGCGCCGATGCGAAAGCCCCAGCCGGACAGCGCCTGCCGCTGCGTGTCGGTGAGCGCGGCGGCGGCCGCGCCGCTCATCCACACCCGCTCGTCCGATAGCGCGATCGCGTTGCCGGCGAAGGCCTGTTTCTGCGCCGGCGTGAGCCACAGCGCACGGTCGCCGTAGGCCCGGGCGATCGCCGCGGGCACGGCCGGATCGGCGAAGCCGTCCGGCGCCACGATCGCGGCGCGACTGGCCAGCAACGCCAGCACCACGTTGGTGTGGTATTCGCCCGCGGCGAGCGGGAAGCAGAACATCAGCCGCAGCCCGAACGCCTCGTGCATGGCCCGCGCTCCGGCCTCGTCGCAGCGTTCGGACAGGCCGCAATAGCCCACGCCGCGGGCGCGGTCGATCACCAGTGCGCCGGTCAGCTCGGCCACGCAGTCGGTGCGGCAGGACAGGTCGATCTCCTCGTAGCCGAGCACCTGGGCGAAGAAGTCGCGCACGTCGCGCCGCCCGGCCTCGCGCTGGCGCACCGCATGGCGCATGCGCCCGACGATCAGCCGCCCCGGCGCGGTGGCGAACACGTTGTTGGGGAACACCGCATCGGGGGTGCTGGCGTCGCCGGGGAAGGTGACCACCGGGCAGTCGGCGCGCAACGCCTGCGCCAGCGCCGCGTGCTGGGCCAGCGCGCGCAGCGGATCGACTGCAAGCCCCATGTCCATGTAGCGGTTGTCGCTGGCGGACTCTTCGGCCAGCGCGAATTCCGCCGGGGCGAGCAGGAACGCCGCGCGCGCGGTGGCCTGGGCATGGGCGAGCGGTGGCAAAGCCGCGAAGGCGTCGAGGAAGGCGGCGGGCGAAGTGACGATCACGGCTTGGGCTCCTCAGGGCCAGGCCATGGTAAGCCCGCTCAAATCGTCTTGGCGTCGGCCTCCCCGGCCACCTCGATCGCCTCCGGTTCCAGATGCAGTCTCTGGCGGCGACGCAGGCCGGGGAACATCGCCATCCACAGCCCCACGACCACCAGCGTGCCGACGCCGCCCAGCACCGCCGCGCCCACAGCGCCCAACCATGCAGCGACCAGGCCGGACTCGAACTCGCCCAGCTGGTTGGAGGTGTTGATGAAGATCGAGTTGACCGCGTTGACCCGCCCGCGCATCGCATCGGGCGTGTCCAGCTGCACCATCGAGCCGCGGATCACCATGCTCACCATGTCGAACGCGCCACCTGCGAACAGCGCAATCAACGACAGCCACATCCACGAGGACAGCGCGAACGCCAGCGTAGCCACGCCGAAGCCGGCTACCGAGCCGAACATGATCATGCCCACGCGCCGGGTCAGGTCGTGCCGGGCCAGCCAGAAGGACATCAGCAGTGCGCCCACCGCCGGCGCCGCGCGCAGCAGGCCCAGGCCCCAGGGGCCGGTATGCAGGATGTCCTTGGCGAAGATCGGCAGCAGAGCGGTGGCGCCGCCGAACAGCACGGCGAACAGGTCCAGCGAGATCACGCCGAGCACGTCCTTGCGTTCGCGGATGAAGTGCACGCCGGCGAACAGCGACTCGAGCGTGGCCGGCTCGCGCCTGGGCGGCGCCTGCTCGTAGCGAAGCTGCGCCATCAGCGTGGCGGCGACCAGGTACAGGCCCGCGGCCGTGGCGTAGACCACGCCAGGGCCCGCCACGTAGAGCAGGCCGCCCACTGCCGGCCCCAGCACCATGGCCATCTGGAAGGCCGAACCACTGACCGCCACCGCGCGCGGCAGGATCGCCGGCGGCACCAGCGCCGGCAGCAGCGAGGACATCGAGGGCGACTCGAACGCCCTGGCCGTGCTGATCACGAACACCAGCGCCAGGATGCCGGCCTCGTGGATGCGTCCGGTGAAGCTCAACACCGCCAGCGCGGCGATCGCGCACCATTCGACGATCTGCCCGATCAGCACCACGCGCCGGCGCTCGAACTGGTCGGCGACGTGGCCGGCCGGCAACGCCAGCAGCACCGAGGGGAAGAACTGCACCAGGCCGATCAACCCCAGGTCCAGGGCCCGGCCGGTGATCGCGTAGATCTGCCAGGCCACCGCCACCGACAGCATCTGGAAGCCGAAGCCCGAGGCGATGCGGGCGAACCAGAACTGCACGAAGGCGCGGTGCGTGAGCAGAGACTCGGTGGGCATGGGGAGTCCGGTGGGGCCAAGAGGGGATTATCGCCGCCGCCCGCCGTCGACACGAGTGCACGGCCGGCTTCACGGCCACTTGCCCATCCGCGCCCTAGCCTCGCCCCATCGCCGCAGCAGGAGACCGGCCATGGGCCGCCAGGCCGAACACGTCTACACCGACCAGCCGACCATCGCCCGCTTCAACCAATGGGTCGAGCACCTGCAGAACGGCGCACGCGTGCGCCTGCACCTGGTCGACGGCAGCACCTGCGACGGCATCGTCGCCGCGCGCCCGACCGTGCAGGAGTTCTACGACGGCGACGGCAACGAGGGGGCCAATGGCGTGGTGCACCTGGAACAACTGGGCACGTCCGAATGGAAGCGCTACATCTGGTTCGACCAGATCGAGCGTATCGAACACCTGGATTCCGATGCGCAATTGCGTGCCTGACCGGTAGTTGCCTGCAAGCGCGTCGTGGGCGCGACCGCCATGCACCGGTCGCGTACAGGCGCTCCCGTACCGGGCGATCCCTTGTCCCGCTAATCGACGCGCGTGAACCCGTCCGCGCTCCAGCCCTCGCTCCCAACGCCGTGGTGCACGACGAACAGCCCGTCGGGATCGTAACGGCGCTTGGCGCGCAGCAGCCGCGCATAGTTCGACCCCCAGAAGCCGCGCTGCCAGTCACGCAGGAAGTAATCGCTTTCGGACACGTACGAGCCGGCGTGCGGTGCGACCAGGCGCAATGCGTCCATCGCACCGGCGACCGCCGCCGCGTCGCCGCGCGCCTGGGCCAGGTCCGCTTCGCGCAACCCCGGGAAGGCCGGGCCGCTGCCATCGGCGCAGATCGCCAGGGCAAAGGCGTCGGCCACCTGCGGGTTCATGGCGGTATCGCGCGTGCGTGCAATCGCCGAGGGCTCGCCGCCGGCCATGCCCTTGTTGAAATGCAACGCGAAGTCGTGCCGGCGGGACGCCGCGAACAACGCGTCGGCCAGCGCCGACTGCAGCCCGGGGGCGAGCAGCGCAGCCGGCATCCATGCCGACTGGTAGGCATGGATGAACCAGCCGACCTGGCCGCGATCGCCGGTCCAGACCATGTGATAGGACGGCGCGCCGGGGCGATCGTCGTTCACCATCAGCTGCGGCGCGTGCTGGCGGAAGAAGTCCGCGTCCCAGAAGTGTTGCGCGGGCAACGCCAGCGTGCGCGGTGCTTCGGCGAAACTGTATTCGTCGTGCGCGCGCACCCAGTCGAAAAAGGGCTTCCACGCCTGCTCGGCCTGCGCCTGGGTCAGGCCCTGGAACACCATATTGATCGACAGGGTGTTGTCCGGCGCGAAGGTCATCTGCTCGCCCCAGTGCCGGTTGAACAGCGCCTCGCGGTAGAACGCCATCGCCCGCGCCACCAGTGCCCGGTAGGCCTGGTCGGAGGACGCCTGGATGGTGCCAAACACCGCGCCGAAGAACGGCGGCAGCTCGAACGTGCGCAGGGTCAGCCGGGTCACCGCGCCCAGGCTGCCGCCACCGCCGCCCTTGAGGCCCCAGAAAAGTTCCGGATGCGCATGCTCGCTGACGGTCAGCACCGCGCCATCGGCCGTGACCACCTCGGCCTCCAGCAGGTTGGACGCGGCGGTGCCGAAGCCCTTGGAAAAACTGCCGAAGCCGCCGCTCTGCACCAGTCCGGCCACGCCGACGGTGGTGCAGCCGCCACCCTGCACGTAGCGCCCGCCGAGCGTGGTCACCGCGTGGTAGACGTCGATCCACATCGCGCCGGCCCCTACGCTGACCGCCGGCAGCGGTGTCACCTTGCCCTCGCCGCCGCTGGGCACGAAGCCCTCGTGCAGGGTGACCTTGTTCATGCGCCGCGGCCAGACCAGCAGCGAGTCGGGCGCCTCCGACGTGCCCTGGTAGCTGTGCCCGCCGCCCTTGACCACCAGCCGCAGCCGATGCTGCCGCGCGAAGGTCACCGCCGCCGCCACGTCGGCCGCCGACTCGGCCGCCACCGCGTAGGCGCTGGGCCGCGAGGTCCACGCGTCGGCCCAGCCACTGGTCTGGGTGAGCGCCGGATCGTCGCCCAGCGCGAACGGGTTCTTCAGTTGCTCGACCGCCTCGACGTAGGCGGCCGTGCCCGGCCCGCCGGCAAACGGCGATACCGGCTTGAGCAGGCGGCCGCCCACGGCCCGCTTGAGCGCCTCCCACTCGGCCGGCGCTGGCCAGCCCGGCTGCCCCGGCCGCAGCCGCGCGCGCACCGCGCCGGCCAGCGCGGCCGGCATCGCCTGGGCGTTGCGCATCAGGGCGGGCAGCAGCGGCAGGGCCAGCGCGGCCTTGAGCAGTTCGCGTCGTTTCATGGGCGGTCCTCGGTGGCGGTCGGGGCAACTTACGTCACGGTGCGGCCGGTGGCGTGGGACAGGTGTCCGGTGGCGGACGGGCTGGGACGAATGGCGGGGGCGCGGGACGAGTCGCGGGGGCGCGCGACATCCATCGGGGCGCCACCCGCCTTGAAGGGGCACGGCGGGACGGGTGTCGGTCACGCTCGCCCGCGCCCCACTAGAATCGCCCGATGCCTCCCACCCCGACCCTCGAATACCGCGACTTCCACCGCTGGCGCCGTCCGGCCGAGGTCGCCTTCTGGGTGGGCCTGGCCATCCTCAATACCGTGTTCAACAGCATGGTGGCGCAGATCGACCACGCCCGCGTCGCGGCCTGGGAACCGTGGGTGTGGGAGTGGACCAGCTCGCTGGTGATCCTGGCACTGGTACCCGCCATCCTGGCGACGGAGCGGCGCTGGCCGTTCCGCTTCGACACCTGGCGCACCAGCCTGCCCTGGCACCTGCTTGCCACCGTGCCGTTCAGCCTGGTGCACGTGACCGGCATGGTGGCGCTGCGCGTGCTGGCCTACCGCGTCGCGGGCATCCGCTACGACTTCGGCCGCTGGGAGCCGGGCTTCGGCTACGAATACCTGAAGGACTTCCGGACCTACTTCATCATCATCGCCCTGATCAGCCTGTCGCGGTTGTGGCTGGTGCGCTGGCAGGGCGAAGCGCGACTGCTGGCGGCGCCCGACGAGGGCCCGCCGGTCGAACCGGTCGAACGGCCCGAGCGCTTCCTGGTGCGCAAGCTCGGCAGGGAGTTCCTTGTCAACGCGCGCGAGATCGAGTGGCTGCAGGCGGCCGGCAACTACGTGAACCTGCGCGTGCGCGGGCGCGACTATCCGCTGCGCTCGACCATGGCGGCGATCGAGGAGCGGCTCGACCCGGCGCGTTTCGTGCGCGTGCACCGCAGCTACGTGGCCAACCTCGACTTCCTGGCCGAGATCGAACCGCTGGACACCGGCGATGCGCGCCTGAAGTTGCGCGACGGCGCGATCATCCCCTGCAGCCGGCGCTATCGCGCACAGCTGCGCGAGCGGTTTGGCGAGGCGGCAGCGGTCTAGGCGGGCATCGTCCGCGCTTGCACCGCCCGCCTGCGCGTCCCACGCTAGGGCCTTTCCCTTGCCTGGAGAGCACCCGATGAAGCTGCCCTTCCATCCGTCCGTGGCCGTGCTGTGTGGCGTGCTGGCGCTGGCCGGCTGCAACTCGCAGGACCAGGAGCAGGCGGCCAATGCGCCGGCGGCCTCGGCGCAGAACGATGACGCCGCGCGCAAGCTCGACACCTACCGCCAGCTCGTGCGCATCCACAACGACGAGATGACGGTGACCATGGGCCACGACATCCTCGACCGTTACCCCGGCAGCGCCGCGGCCAGGGAAGTGCAGCAGACCCTGCCCGGCATCGAGAAGCGCTGGAAGGAAGAAAGCGAGAAGCGCCGGCTCGACGCGCTGTGGCAGTACCAGGTCTCGCCGATGCAGGGTGGCACCCAGTCCACCGCGACCACCTATTCCAGCCAGGCCGCCGGCAACGACCGCGTGCGGCTGGTGCTGCGCCGGCACACCGCCTGGGGCCAGAACGTGTTCCTGTATGGCGGCGGGCACGGCTTCGTCTGCCGGGGCAACTGCACCATCCACGCCACTTTCGATGGCAAGGCGCACGGCATCAGGGCGTTCGCGCCGTCCACCGGCGAACCGGCGCTGATGATCCGCGACGACGACGACTTCATCGCGCGGATGAAGAAGGCGAAGAAGATCACCCTGGACGTGACCCTGGTCGACGGCGAGAAAAAGGAAACGCTGGTCTACGAGGTGGGCGGTTTCGACCCGGCCAAGTGGAAGGCGCTGCCGAAAAAGAAATGAGCGTGCACCGACCCGGCGCCGATGCGTTAGCGGTCAGGTGGGTCGACCCGGAAGGAGAAGCGCCATGAAACGAAGCTTGCTGGCCGGCGCCGCCGTGATGGTCATTGCCGGTTGTTCCAGTGTTCCCAACGCGCAGCGCGTGGCACAACGCCAGGCGGCCTATGCGACGGCCGCCGGCGCTCCGGTCAGGAACTTTCGCTTCTTCCTGCCGATGTGGTCGTGGGAGCCGCTGGGCAGCGACCAGGTGGTGGTCTACACCAGGCCGAAGGAAGCCTGGCTGCTGGACGTGCCCGGCTGCACCGAGCTGCCCTACGCGAACACTATCGGCGTGACCTCGAACCTCAGCCAGGTCTCGATCAACTTCGACAAGGTGATCACCGGGCGCAACCAGCTTGCGTGCACGATCCGGCAGATCCGCCCGGTGGATATCGGCAAGCTCAAGGCGGTGCAGCAGGAACAACGGCAGGTCACGGCGGAACCGCGCCGGGACTGAGCCGCGCGTTCGATGCAGCAAGCCTGGTAGCACTTCGGTAGGAGCGCACCCTGTGCGCGATCGTAGGCTGGCGCTCTACGGTCGTCGCGCACCGGGTGCGCTCCTGCAAGGGTTCGGGGAAACCGGTTATTCGAGGCTCCTGCAACGGCTCAGTTGAGGAAGAGCCGTTCGGCCAGCTTCGCCAGCGGCCTCTCCAGTGCCCCCTGCAGCCGCGGCGGAAAATCCAGCGGCTTGAGCAGCATCTTCACCGTCATCTCCGCCGGGATGTGCCGGCGCAGCAGGTCCTGCGCCTTGCCGGCGATCCGGCGGAAGGCCTCGCGGTCGCCCTTGTGCTGCGGGTAGCACTGCTCGAAGACGTGGCGCAGCGCGATGTCGCTGTCCTCGCTGCGGATCTCGTTGACCCGCTTGAGCACCGCGCGGAAGACCTTGTAGCGGCCCAGCCCCTCGTTCTCGCGGTAGCGGCGGAAGTGCTGGTAGAAGTACTTGAAGTGGCGTACCTCGTCGCTCTTGATATGGCCGGTCAGCTGCTTGAGCACCGGCTCGTCGGTGATCTCGTGCAGCGCGCGGTACAGGCTGGCGGTGCCGGTCTCGACCACGCAGCGCGCGGCCAGCTCCAATCCGCGGCTGTCCTCCAGTTCCTCGGCGGTGCACACGGCGCCGTATTCGGTCCAGAAGGCGGCGAAGCCCTTGTCCCAGTCGAACTCCGGCCATACCGCGCGCACGTAGGCGGCCAGCGCGCGGCCGTGCTGCAGTTCCTCATGCTCCCAGTGCTGGCTTAGCCAGGTCTGCAGCTCCTGGTCGCCGTTGAAGTGGGCGACCAGGTTGTGCGTATAGAGGTCCGAACCGCTTTCGACGAAGGACGAACTGCACAGCAGGAAGAACAATTCCTCGTTATGGCGGACGCGCGAGCGGTCGATGCACGACAGGTCGAGGCTTTCCAGCGTCCAGGGCAGGGCAGGGGCATAGCTCACGCGGGTGTCCTGTGAGGGCGCGGCATGGAGCGCGCGCGTGACGGGCGAATGACGGACAGCATACGGACTCGTGACTCGCGCGGATTAACCCATCCCCACCCCGCAACATCGGCTGCTACGGCACTACCGTCACCGGCACGTGCGCACGCGCCAGCACATCGCTGGAGACCGAACCGAGCAGCCAGCGCGCCAGCGTGCCGCGGTCGGTGTGGCCGATCACGATGTGGTCGACGCCACGCTGCTCGACCTGGCCGAGCAGCACGTCGCCAGGGCTGCCGTGGGTGACTTCCACGTCGATCATGCCGCGCGCATCCGGCTCCATCGCCACCAGCTCGTCGAGCAGCTCCTGCGCGCGCTGGGCGCTGGAGTCGGCCATCATCAGCGCGCACGCGTCGGCACCGCCCTCGGTCACCTGCAACACCGACACCACCCGCACCCGACCCTGGCCGCACCGCGCGAGCGCGACCGCGGTCTGGAACGCGCGTTGCGAGGAGGGCGAACCGTCGTAGCCGACCAGCGAATACCTGAACATGGCGCGTCTCCGTGCGTGTGGTTCCGATTATGCCGCGGGCCTCACTGGTCACACGGTGCCACCACCTCGGCATGTTCGTTGGGCCGGATCGGCACCCCGCGCACCTCGGCCACGTTCTGGGTGAGCTCGGCACCCAGCAGCAGGATCAGCACCGAGTAATACACCCACACCAGCAGCACCACCACGCTGCCGGCCGGACCATAGGCCCCGCCCACGTCGCTGTGTGCGAGATAAAGGCTGATGCCGAACTTGCCGATGGCAAAGAGGATCGCCGTGAAGGCGCCGCCGAGGAGCGTGTCCCGCCAGTCGATCTGCGCATCGGGCAGGACCTTGTAGATGGAGGCGAACACCAACCCGAACAGCAGCAGTGCCACGATCGCCTCCAGCGCGTCCCACACCACCGTGTCGCCGCGTGCAAACAGCGCGATCGCGGTGCTTGCAACCAGCGACACGATCAGCAGGAAGGCCAGCGTCAGCAGCAGCCCGAACGCATGCATGCGGGTCAGCACCCAGCTGAAGAGCGCGTTGCGCGGTGCCGCCTTGAGGTTCCACACGCGGTTGATCGCCAGTTGCAGCTGGGCAAACACGGTCGAGGCGCCGATCAGCGTCACCGCCATGCCGATGATGCCGGCCCAGTGGCCCAGCTGGGGGCGGTCCTCGGCATTGTTGATCACCAGCTTCACCGCGTCGGAAGCGCGCGCACCGACCAGGTTGTTGATCGAGCCCACCAGCTGCTGTTGCCAGGCTGGCTGGAGCGAGGCGACCAGCCACAGCAGCAGCACCAGCATCGGCGCGAAGGACAGCGCCGAGTAGAACGCCACCGCCGCCGCGTGCGTCATCAGGTCGTCCGCGGCCGCGCCCTTGGCGGTGCGCTTGACGACCTCCACGGTCGATTGCCACAACGAGCGCATTGAGCTGTCTCCTGGATCTGCGAGCAGGCCAAGCATGGCGAGGCTCCTGCGCGGCGATCGTGAACGCGCGCGGCCGTTCCCGCTGGCGCTTCCTTCACCCATCCGGGGGCAGACTCGACCGCAGCTTCAACACGCCCCGCACGGGGAAGGAGACCTGCGATGAATCTGCGTACTACCGCACTGGCGGGCCTGTTCATGGCCGGCACGATGACGCTGGCCGCCTGGCCGGTCGCGCCTGCCCGGGCTGCCGAACCCATGGTCAAGTGCGAGATCAGCTACAACCTGCAGGGCTGGTCGATCATCTACAAACATGCCGAGGGAGCGGGCACGGTCACCTGCAACAACGGCGAGAGTGCGCCGGTGAAGATCAGCGTGGTCGGCGGCGGGCTCACCGCGGGCAAGTTCCGCGTCACCGACGGCAAGGGCGAGATCACCAAGGTATCCGGCATCGCCGAAGTGTTCGGCGACTACGTGCAGGCCGGCGCCGAAGCGGGCGTGGTCAGGAGCGCGCAGGCGCAGGTGCTGACCAAGGGCACCACGTCGCTGGCATTGTCGGGCACCGGCCAGGGCATCAACCTCGGCGTCTCGGTGGGCAAGTTCACCATCTCGCGTCCGTAAGGCGCATCACGCGCAGGGTGGGCTTCAGCCACCGGTTACGCGCAGCGCGGTGGGCTGAAGCCCACCGCGCGCCGGCCAGCGCGTAGACTTTGGCGGATCTTTCCATGGAGACCGCCATGCGCCTGTCGATCACGTCCTTCTGCCACGCGGTGGTCCATTCCTGATGGACCTCGCTGCCGCGCCCGTGTCGCGTTTCGGCCTCTGGCGGGTCGCCACCTGGATTGTCCTGCTGCTGGCCGCCTTCGGCGGCGTGCAATACCTGCGTCATGGCGACTGGCCCTACCTGGTCGGCACCTTCGTCGTGATCGTGGTGTGTGCCGGCGCGATCCTGCGCCAGCCTTGGGCCCGCCACGCGCTGCAAGTGGTGGCCGTGCTGTTGGTGCTGTGGGCGCTGGCTACCGGTGGCCTGATGCTGACGCAGTGGGGTCAGTTCGACGTTGCCCGCGCGCGCGCCATGAGCCAGCCGCAATCCGAACTGCTGTTGCTGGTGATCGAACAGGCGCGCCGCAGCTTCCTGCTGGGACTGGTGCTCAAGACACTACTGGTGCCGCTGCTGCTGTGGTTGGCCTGGCGCCTGGGCCGGCCATCGGTGCGCGCCCAGTTCGTTGCGCGCCGCTGAGGTCCGGCGCAGACTTTCCCGAACCGACCTGGGGAGGCTTGGGGATGAAGCGCTTGCTGATGGGGATGGTGGGGTTGCTGCTGGCTGGCACGGCGTTGGCCGCTGGACCACGGGCGACCCGCGAAAAGGTCGAAGCCAGCATGGTCGTGACAGGTTCGATCGGCGTGACGCCGCAAGGAACGGTCCTTGGCTACACGCTCGATCATCCGGAGAAGCTGCCGCCGCTGGTCGCCGACCTGATCGGCAAGGCGGTCCCAGGCTGGACCTTCCAGCCGGTGCTGCGCGACGGCAAACCGGTGGCCGCCAAGGCCCGCATGAGCCTGCGCGTGGTCGCCCAGCCGATGGGTGACGGCAAGTTCCGGGTCGGCGTGCGCAGCGCGTGGTTCGGTGATCCCGGCCGGGGCATCAGCCAGGACAAGGGCACGCCTCCGCGCTACCCGATGCAGGCCATCCGCGGCCGGGTCGAAGGGACGGTCTATATCGCCTTGCGCCTGGATCGCGAGGGCCGCGTGTCCGACGCCGCGGCCGAACAGGTCAACCTGCAAGTCATCGCCAGCGACAACGAGATGAAGCACTGGCGCGAGGTGTTCGCCAAGGCCACGTTGAGCGCGGCGCGGCAATGGACGTTCAGTCCGGCCGATCCCTCCGACCACGCGCTCTACCGGGACGTCACGGTGCCAGTGGCCTACGAACTGCACGTGGGCCCGGCCCCGACCGCGCCCAGCCCCGAAGCGAAGTACGGCCAATGGCAGACGTACGTCCCCGGACCGCTCGAACCGGTGCCGTGGAGTGACGCCGACCGCATGCTCACCGGCAGTGTGGATGCCTTGCCCGACGACGGCGTCTTCGGCGCGTCGAGCCTGTCGCTGCTCACGCCGCTGGACCGGGGCTGAGCTGCCAGTTCAGGCGCCGTTGACGCGCGGGCGGGTATCGCTTCAGGTCCCTTTCCGGAACGACACCGATGCGCCTGCGGCTCCTGTTCGCCAGCCTGATCCTCGCCACCGCCCAGCCAGTCCTGCACGCACAGGACCTGGGCGACACCTGCCACGCCAGCAGCAGCTACGACCTGACGGTGAAACCGGACAGCCTGCTGTTCGATCGCGCGCAGCCGGCGCCCTTCCACGTGCAGGTCGCCGACGGTGTCTTGAGCACCGACGGCCAGCCGGTACGCCTGCACGCCGAAGCGCAGGACCGGCTGGTGCTGTTCGAGCGCGAGCTGCGCGCGCTGGTCCCGCGCGTGCGGGCGGTGGCGGATGCGGGCGTGGACCTGGCGGTGCGCGCGGTGCACGAGGAGGCCGCCGGCATGCAACTGGCGCCCGCCACCCTGGCCGAGCTCGACCGGCGATTGTCCGCGCATGCGACGCAGCTCAGGCAGCGCATCGCCCAGAGCAACAGCACCCACGACTGGCAGGGCGACGCCGCCCAACAGCTTGCCGACCGCATCATCGGCGACCTGGCGCCGCTGGTTGCCGCCGACCTCGGCCAGCAAGCCCTGGCCGCGGCCCTGAACGGCGATCTGGCCGAGGCCGCGCGCCTGCGTGACGAGGCGGCGGACCTGACCACGCAGCTGCAGCCGAGGCTGCAGCGTCGCATGCAGGCGTTGCAGCCGCAGGTCCAGGCGCTGTGCCCGTCGATCCAGCGGCTGGCCGATCTGCAGCAGGGCGTGCGCGGAGCCGATGGGCAGCCACTGAACCTGGTGCGGATTGGGCAATAGCCCCCGCCCCGGCCAGTGCGCAGGCGTGAACCCGAACGCCGCCTGACGGACGATCCACAGCGAGCCCCGCCGCCGGCGCGAGTTAATCCGCGGCTAAGTGCGCAAGGCCGACCATGGTCGCCCATCTCGATACCCCAAGGAGCCGCTCGCTGTGGCCCCACGCCCGCAAACGCTGTTCAACGCGCTGATCCGCCAGGGCATCGACCTGCGTGCGATGTACCGCGACGCTTCGGACCAGGCCAGGGAACCGGGCCTGCGCGTGGTGCTGGGCGAGAACGCGAGCGCGCTGGACCAGGTGATCGCGGACCTGCAGGGCCAGGTCAGCCACCTGGGCGGTACGCCGGCGCGGCGGGGTCGGCTGGGCGGATCCGCGCGGCGCCAGTTGATCGAATGGCTGCTGCCGGACACGCCGCGCCGCGACACCGCCTGGATTGCCCGGCTGGCGCACGGCGAAGCGGCGCTGGTGCACGCCTTCGAACAGGGCCTGCAGCGCGCCACGCCGGAGGCCGCGCTGGTGCTGCGCCGCCAGTTGCCGCGGCTGCAGGGCATCCACCTGGACATGCATAGCCTGGCCCGCGCCCGGCGCTGCTAAGCTCCGCCCACCCGGGGCGGGCCCAGGGAGAAACGGCATGACCGCGACCGCGCAGGATGTACTGGATTTCTGGTTCGCCGACGAGCATACGGTGCGCTGGTTCGTGCGCGATCCCGGGTTCGACGAGGTCGTCCGTGCACGCTTCGGTCCCACGCTGGACGCAGCCACCACCGGCGCGCTGGACCTGTGGGCCATCACTCCGCACGGCTGGCTCGCACTTCTGATCGTGCTCGATCAATTCAGCCGCAACATCCATCGCGGCGACGCGCGCGCCTTCGCCCAGGACAACCGGGCCCAGTCGCTGGCGCTGGAAGGCCTGGAACGGCGCGACGATGAGGCGCTGACGCCGCTCGAGCGCGTGTTCGCCTACCTGCCGCTCGAACACGCCGAGGATCTCGCGTTGCAGTGGCGTTCGGTGACGCTGTTCCGCGCGCTCGCCCTACAGGCCTCGCCCCATGCGCGCGGGCAATATGAGAATTTCCTCGACTACGCGCGCCGGCACTGCGAAGTGGTCACGCGCTACGGCCGCTTCCCGCATCGCAATGCGTTGCTGGATCGGCCCAGCACGCCGGACGAAGAGGCCTACCTCGCGGAGGGTGGCGGCTTCTAGCGCGCGTCGTCGACTCCACGGAGGGAACGACATGCGCACCATCCTGATCGGCGGCCTGTGGCTGCTCGCCTTTGCCGCGATCGCCTCGGACACTTTCCGCGTGGGCAGCCGCCTGCTGGTGGCCGGCGACAGCGCCGCGCAGGTGCGCGAACTGCTGGGCCGGCCCATGCGGGTGACCCACCAGCGCGCGCGACATCACGGCCGCGGTGTCGTGGTCGTGACGCCCGCCAGCGAAAGCTTGATCTATCGCGACGACGGGCGCGAGATCACCGTGACGCTGGTCGACGGCGTGGTGGCGGACATCGAGCAGCACCCCTGAGCTTCCCAGGCATGACCGATGGCACGGCATGACGCCTGGCCCATGTCCGCGGCGCGCTGCCGCGGGAAGCTGGCGCCAACGTCACCGCGGAGCCGGTCCATGCGCACGCTGATCCTTTCCCTCGCAATCGCCACCGGCCTGGTGCTGGGCGCGCCGGCGCAGGCGGGCGGCCTGCACGTGAATCACGAACAGTGCAACTTCGGCACCGACTACGACGTGCTGGTCAAGCCGGAGGGCATCACGTTCGAACGCCAGGATGGCAAGCCCGGCAGCGTGTTCATGCATGAGGGCGCGCTGCGCATCGACGGCCGCGACGTGGCCGTCTCGGCCGCCGACGCGAGCCGCCTGCGCGAGTACGAGGGCCAGGTGCGCAGCCTGTTGCCCGAAGTCGCCTCGATCGCCCGCGAGGGCGTGGACATCGGCTTCGACGCGCTTACCACGGTGGTCGCCAGCTTCGCCGACGATCCGGCCGAACGCACGCGGCTGATGACCGAACTCAACGAGCAGCACAGGCAGGCCCTGACCAAGGTCGACAGCGGCCTGGGCCACGGCGAATGGCGCCAGCACAGCGTCGAGGACCTGATGGAAAACCAGGTTGGCAACGCGGTCGAGTCGCTGGTCAGCACGGTCACCGCCAAGGCGGTGAAAGCCGCGCTGAGCGGCGACCAGAGCCAGGTGGCCGCGCTGGAAGCGCGCGCCGATTCGCTGGACCGCAGCATCGATCAGCAGGTGGACGCGCGTGCGGACAAGCTCAGCGAACGCGCCGAGGCGCTCTGTCCGCGCATGGCCCGGCTCGATCAGTTGCAGCAGCAATTCGAATTCCGCCTGAAGGACGGCTCGCGCCTGGCGCTGGTCGACCACCAGCCGGAGCATGACAACGAGGCTTCCGCCAAGACGAAGCCCCAGACCCGCTAGCCATCCCACGGCTTGCGGGGCCGGCCGCTCTCCCACACCACACCCCAAGTGCGGCCATGCGCCGTGCCGGTTTCCCCAGACCGGCGCGGTGTTTTTTTTGCCTCCACGCGACCGCGCGCCCCTTGCAGAACCCACCTGTGGGCGACGCTCCTTGTGGTGATCCGGGCAAAAGGCATCATCCCCAAGCGGGCTCTTGCGAAGCATCGCCTCGACATGCCCCTGCTAGGCTTCACGGCTGGTTCGTACGCGGAGTGACGCCATGCCCGACCTGCTTGCCCGGATCCATTTTTCCGAGAACGCCACGCAGCTGGGGATCAACATCCTCATTGCCCTGCTGATCCTGCTGATCGGCAGCTGGCTGGCGGCGCGCGTCGCCAACCTCGTCCAGCGGGCGATGCACCGGGCGAGCGTGGACGAAACGCTGATCGGCTTCCTGCGCAACCTGATCTATGGCGTGCTGGTGGCGGTGCTGGTGGTCAGCGCGCTGATCACCGCGGGCGTGCCCTCCGCGCCGCTGGTCGCCGCGCTGGGCGCCAGCGGCCTGGCCATCGGGCTGGCCTTGCAGGGTTCGCTCAGCAACCTGGCCTGGGGCGTGCTGCTGATCGTGTTCCGGCCTTTCCGCGCGGGCGATTTCATCCATGCCGGCGGCGTGGAGGGCACGGTGGAGACGGTCAACCTGATGTACACGCAGCTGGTGCTGCCGGACAACCGCGAGGCGATCGTGCCCAACGCCAAGATCGGCGGCGACGCGATCATCAACGCCAACCGTCGCGGCACGCGCCGGTTCGAGCTGAAGGTGGGCATCGGCTACAAGGACGACATCGGCCAGGCGATCGGCGAGATCGAGAAGCTGTTCGCCGCCGACCCGCGCATCCTCAAGGAACCGCCGCCCAGCGTGGTCACCGGCATGCTGGCCGAAAGCTCGGTGGAGCTCATCATCCGCGCCTATACGCGCAGCGGGGACCTGTGGGCTGCGCAGACCGAGCTTTTGCGCAAGATCAAGGAACGTTTCGACGAGGCCGGCATCAGCATCCCGTTCCCGCAGCGCGAGCTGACCGTGGTGCAGGGCGCCTTGCCGGACGGGAGCAGGAAGTCGGGTTGAGCTGCCGTAGGGTGGGCTCCGACCCACCGCCCCCTCCGCGCAAGCGTGCGGTGGGCCGAAGCACCACCTACATGGTGCTTATTGCACCGTCACCGGCCGCCTGTTGTCGCCCGACACGCGGTCGATCAGTTCGTTGAACGGGTCGATGCCCGCCTCGGCGGGCGTCTCCTCCACGGTGACGGTGACCGTGCTGTCGCCCGCCGGCAGCAGGCGTTTTTGCAAATACAGCGGCTTGCCGTCGCGGCCCCCGACCGGCGAGGCGGCGAACACGCCGATGTCCACCGGAACGTCCGGTTCGGCCGGCGTCTCCTTGCCGGTACCATCGACGTGGACCTTGCCGGCGTGGACCTTCAGGGTCACCGCGTAGCGACCGTCGGGCAGCTTCTTAGCCATGGCCTCGCTGATGCGGTTGTCGAACAGCGTGATCTTCCAGAACAAGTCGTCCAGCAGCCACTTCCACTTCGGGTCCAGCGCGCCGGAGAGCGTGTCCATGAAATCCTGCGCGCTGGGGTAGGGCGGGCCGCGGAACTGCCAGTGAAGCAGGAACTGCTTCAGCGCCCGGTCGAACACGTCCTCGCCGACGTAGTCCTGCAGCGCGTAGAACACCAGCGAACCCTTGTTGTAGTGGATGTATTGCTGGTTCTCGACCTTTGCCAGGGGCTCCTCGGCGACCTTCTCGGTGGCGCGGCTCATCAGATACCTGTCCAGCTCGTACTTGAGGAACTTGCGCATCTGGTCGGCGCCGTACCTGTGCTTCATCACCATCAGCGCCGAGTACTGCGCCAGCGATTCGCTGAGCATGGTCGAGCCCTGCATGTGCGCGCCGATCACCTGGTGCGCCCACCATTGGTGCGCGACCTCGTGCGCGGTCACGTAGTAGACGTAGTCGACCTTGGACCGATCGCGCAGGTCGGCGATGAAACCCACGCCTTCGGAATAGGGAATCGTGTTGGCGAAGGACTGCGCGAAGTGCGCGTAGTTGGGGAATTCCAGGATTCGCACCTGGCGGTACTGGTAGGGCGTGAAATGGGCCTGGTAGTAGGCCAGTGCGTCCCTGGTCGCCTGGATCATGCGCGCCACGTTCCAGGTGTGCGCCGGGTTGTAGTAGACCTCGATGGCGATGCCGTCGTAGCTGACCTTCTTCACGGCGTAGCGCGCTGACAGCCAGGCGAAGAAGTCCAGCATCGGCCGGTCGGCGGTGTAGGTGAAATAGCGCCGGCCGTTGGCGGTCCAGCTCCGGGTGAGGTCGCCGGGCGCCAGCGCGATCTGGTCGGCGGCGGTGGAGACGGTGGTCTCGAAGTCGATCCAGTCGGCGTCGTTGCTGACGTAGTTGTCGCCCAGCGCCCTGGTGTCGCCCAGCTTCGGCATGCGCGGCACGTCGGGCGGCAGGCCGTACTTGCGCCGATCGCCGCGGTCGGTCAGCTGCGCCTCGCTCTGGTAGCCGAAGCGCGGCAGCAGCTGGCTGTTGAAGAAGCTGCCATTGGCGACCAGGAACTGGCCGGAGGGCTCGTTGGTGAAGCCGCGCGGGGCGTATTCCAGCTGGAAATCGAAGGTCATCGACGCGCCGGGCGGCAGCGGCCGCTTCAGGCGGTAGATCGCGTAGCCCAGGCGCGTGTCGTTGCTGACCGTTTCGTGCGGCGCGAACTGGAGCGACTTCAAGGTGAAGTCGGTATCGAAGTTCACGTGGAGCCTGTCGATCGGCTGGCCGCTGCGGTTGACCAGCGTGTAGTGGCCGCGGATCCCGAGCCGTCGCTGGTACGGATAGATGTCCACGTCGGTCCTGACCGCCGTGATCCGAGGCTGGGGCAGGTGCTCGTATTTCGAGTACTTCTTCTCGTAATCGGCGCGCTGGCGCGTCTCGTCCTCACTGCTCGTGTAGTGGTTGAGCACGTTCGTGTTGTAGAAGATCCAGGCGCCGGTCGCGACGAAGCCGGCCAGCGCCAGGCCCAGCGCGATCGCGGCCGGACGGCGCAGCCGCGCGCGAACCTCCTGCAGGCGCTCGCGCCAGGTGGTGCCGGTGCCGCGCACGTTGAACAGCGCGGCGACCACCAGCATCGCCGCCGCCGCAAGACCCCAGTACAGGTCGAACCACAACGCGGCGGCCAGGAAATGGCCGAAGCCGTTCATGTCCGAATACGGCACCGACGAGGCGTGGCCGAAGACGTACAGGTTGTGCTCCCAGTGCAGCAGCGGGAAGCCGATCAGCGAGGCGACCAGCCACACGATGCCCAACAGGTAGCCCATGAACTTGCTGCCGGCCAGCGTCTGGAACAGCAGCATCAGCACCGCCAGCAGCACGAACGGCGCGGCATCCAGCCCCAGCATGGCCAGGTACAGGCCCGTCTCCAGCCGGGTGTACCCATGGGCGAGCTGCCAGGCGATGCCGACCAGGTCGCCGATCAGCAGGTAAACCAGCACGACGGCGACCAGCGCCAGCAACCGCGCGGCCAGCGGCAGCCAGTCCGGCAGCGGGAACGCATCGACCACCTCGGCGGTGTGCCGGTCGCGCTCGCGCCAGACCAGCTCGCCCGCATAGAAGGTCACGATAATCGCCAGCAGCCAGTGGAAGCTGCCCTGGATCGTCTCCAGCACCGTGTGCGTGACGGGGTAGACCGGCGTGCCGTAGAAGTCCCCGGCGAAGGCCAGCGCGAACAGCAGGTTGACCAGCCCGAACACCAGCATGACCAGGAAAGGCACGCCGCGCAGCACCTGGCCGACGTCGAACGCCAGCAGCGCACGCAGCTGCATGAGGCGGGCGCGAAGGTCGTGCCCCAGTCGCACGGTCGGCAGGCCGCTGCGCAACGCGCCGGGCATCGGGCGCAGCAGCGGCGGCTCGGCGCGCATCTTGCGCCCGGGCAGGCGCAGCCCCTCGCGATCGGTACGGAAGAGCGCGAAGGCGGCGCCGGCCAGCAGCACCGAAACGCCCAGCCAGAGCAGCCGGTTCCACAACAGGAGCCCGTCCAGCGGCGGCAGGCGGTGGTTGAGCTCGTCGGCGGACCAGTAGCGCGTGACGATGCCCAGCGTGCGGCCTCCGAAGGGATCGAGCATGGCCGCCACGATGTGATGGTTGACGTCGCGGGTCAGCAGGCCCGACAGCGACAGCAGCACGATGAAGGCGATGATCCCGATGTAGGTGGCCAGCAGCGAGCGCGTGACCGTCGCCAGCAGGAACAGCAGCGAGGTCACGAACAGCATGTCCGGCAACACCATCACGCCGAACGCCCAGGCGTAGCCGTGCCACCCGGGAGGCCCCAGGCGCGCCGGGTCGACCCACGGCATCGCGCCGCCCAGCGCCACGCCCAGCGCCACCGCCAGCATGATCGCCATCGCCGCCGCGTAGCCGGCGGCCAGGCGGCCGCCGAGGTAGGCGCCGCGGCTGACCGGCGTGGCGAACACCAGCTCGGCGGTGTTGTGGTCGAAATCACGCAGTGCCGCGCCCGCGACGAACACGCCGCCGGCCAGCATCCCGAAGATCGTGAAAGCACTGACCAGCCGCACGATCACCATCGGCGCGTTGCGCAGCACGTTGCCGCTGGCGCCGCCCATCACGACCGCGTCGGTGCTGGCGACCGCGAAGGCGAGCCCGCCGAAGGCCAGCGCCATGATCCAGAACAGCGGTGCGCGCCACTGCTGGCGCCATTCAAAGGAAAAGACCTCTCCCAGCATGGCGTCAGGCCGCCCGTGCCGTGGCCTGCGCGCGCAGCCGGCCGAAATAGACGTCCTCCAGGTCCGGCGACACCGGCTCGAAGCCCGGTTCCGGCAATGCGTCGGCCAGCACGTGCAACAGGGTGCGGCCGCCGGCCAGGCGGGTGGAAAGGATGGTCATGCGGGCGCGGTAGTTGTCCAGTTCCGCCTTGTCGATCGTGCGGCGCCACACGCGCCCGTCCAGGCCGCGGATCGCCTCGCGCGGCTCGCCGGCCAGCAGCACCTGGCCCTGGCCGATGATCGCCATGCGCGGACACAGGTCCGTCACGTCGGCCACGATGTGGGTGGAGAGGATCACCACCACCTTCTCGCCGATCTCGGCCAACAGGTTGAGGAAGCGGTTGCGCTCCTCCGGGTCGAGGCCCGCGGTCGGCTCGTCCACGATCACCAGCCTGGGGCTGCCGATCAGCGCCTGGGCGATGCCGAAGCGCTGGCGCATGCCGCCGGAAAAGCTGCCGAGCTTGCGCTTGCGCACGTCCCACAGGTTGACCTGGCGAAGCAACGCCTCGGTGAGGTCGCGCCGCTCGCCGCGGGTGGTGACGCCCTTGAGCACGGCGAAGTGCTCCAGCATGGCCTCGGCCGACACCTTCGGGTACACGCCGAATTCCTGCGGCAGGTAGCCGAGCAGGCGGCGGGTGGCCGGCTTGTCCGCCAGCAGGTCCATGCCGTCGAGCTCGATGCTGCCCTGGTCCGGGTCCTGCAGCGTCGCGATCGTCCGCATCAGCGAGGATTTGCCTGCCCCGTTGGGCCCCAGCAGGCCGAACATGCCCTGCGGGATGTCCAGGTCGATCCCACGCAGCGCGTGCACGCCGTTGGCATAGGTCTTGGACAGGTGGCGGATGGTCAGCATGCAGGCTACTCCGCGCCGCCCCGCGCGGCGCCGGAAACCAGCATAGGCAGCGCTGCCGGCGGGCACATCGGCACAAGGTCATGCATGCCAGACGGCCCATCGCCGGTCAGCCCTGTGCGGCGGGCGGCCGTTCGCTATCATGGGAGGCCTTGCGCGGCCGTCATCCCCGGGCGCTGCGCGCTTGCCATCGCAGGAGACCCCATGGCCGACCCCAAAGAAGCACGCGTCCCCGACATCGGCGGCCACGACAACGTGCCGGTGATCGAAGTGCTGGTGAAGGCCGGCGACCGCGTCGAGAAGGAACAGAGCCTGATCACGCTGGAATCGGACAAGGCGACCATGGAAGTGCCCTCGCCGTTTGCCGGCGTGGTGAAGGAGCTCAAGCTCAAGGTCGGCGACGAGGTTTCCGAGGGTGCGCTGATCGCCATTATTGAACCCGCCGGCGAAGCCGGCTCCGCGTCCCCCTCTCCCCACCGGGGAGAGGGCAGGGGTGAGGGGGCGGCCTCGCCGCAAGCTCCCGCGCCCGCCGCGGCGCCACTCGCTTCCGATCGACAGGCCAAGGCCGCTGAGCCCGGTTCGGGCAAGGGCGCCGTCGACGAGGCGCCGCCCACCCCCGCGCCGGCCGGCCCTCCGGCGGCCGGTGGCGTGCGCGAGGCGCGCGTGCCGGACATCGGCGGCCACGACAACGTGCCCGTGATCGAGGTGCTGGTGAAGGTCGGCGACACGGTCGCCAAGGACCAGAGCCTGATCACGCTGGAATCGGACAAGGCCACGATGGAAGTGCCCGCGCCGTTCGCCGGCGTGGTGAAGGAGCTCAAGCTCAAGGTGGGCGATGAAGTTTCCGAGGGCGCGGTGATCGCCCTGATCGAAGGCGGTGCTGCCGCCCCGGCGCCGGCCGCCTCGGCGCCGTCGCCCACGGCCTCGCCGGATGCACAGTCCGCGACCGGCTTGCCGGTCAGTGGTGGCGGTCCCAAGGTCTCCGGCCCGTCCGCGCCGGCCGGCGGCCGGGCCGTGCTGCCGGGCAACGTGCCCGAGGGCGACGTCGCGCCGCGCGCCCGTCCGCCGATGGACGCCCAGGTGATCATGCCGGGCGACGCGCCCTATGCGAGCCCGGCGATCCGCGCCTTCGCGCGCGAGCTCGGCGTGGACGTGGCCCAGGTGAAGGGCTCCGGCCGCGCCGGGCGCATCCAGCGCGAGGACGTCAGCGCCTACGTCAAGCACGCGCTGGCCTCCGGCGCGCGTCCGGTGCAGGGCGCGCCGGTGGCCGCCGGTGGCGGGCTCAACCTGTTGCCGTGGCCGAAGGTCGACTTCGCCAAGTTCGGCCCGGTCGAGGAGAAGCCGCTCACCCGCATCCAGAAGATTTCCGGCGCGAACCTCTCGCGCAACTGGGCGATGATCCCGCACGTCACCCAGCACGAGGATGCGGACATCACCGAGCTGGAGGCCTTCCGCAAGAAGCTCGGCGAAGAGAACAAGGACCTGAAGGTCACCCCGCTGGTGTTCCAGATCAAGGCGGTGGTCGCGGCGCTCAAGCAGTTCCCGCAGTTCAACGCCTCGCTGGACGAGGCCGGCGAGAAGCTGATCCTCAAGAAGTACTTCCACATCGGCATCGCGGTGGACACGCCCGATGGCTTGGTGGTGCCGGTGATCCGCGACTGCGACCAGAAGGGCCTCTTGGACCTGGCGCGCGAGCTGGGCGAGATCTCGAAGAAGGCGCGCGAGAAGAAGCTCGGCCCGGCCGAGATGTCCGGCGGCTGCTTCTCGATCTCCTCGCTGGGCGGCATCGGCGGCACGGCGTTCACGCCGATCGTCAATGCGCCGGAGGTGGCCATCCTGGGCGTCTCGAAGGCGTCCATGAAGCCAGTGTGGAACGGCAAGGAGTTCGCGCCACGGCTGATGCTGCCGCTGTCGCTCTCCTACGACCATCGCGTTATCGACGGCGCGCTCGCCGCGCGCTTCGCCGCCTTCCTCGCCACCCAGCTCGGCGACATCCGCCGCCTGCTGCTCTGACGGGAAGCCGAGGCCATGGCGAACACGATCGAAGTCAAAGTCCCCGACATCGGCCACGACAACGTGCCGGTGATCGAGGTTCTGGTGAAAGCCGGCGACCGCGTGGAGAAGGAACAGAGCCTGATCACGCTGGAGTCGGACAAGGCCACGATGGAGGTTCCTTCCAGCGCCGCCGGCGTGGTGAAGGAGCTGAAGGTGAAGGTGGGCGACGAGGTGTCCGAGGGTGCGGTGATCCTTACGCTCGAAGCCGAGGCTTCTGCGCCTTCTCCCCCCCGCGGAGAGGGCCGGGGTGAGGGGGCGCCCTCGCCCGAAACGAGCAATGGAGCGAAGACAAAAACCGACGTCCCCGCGAGCTCCGCCCCCTCACCTCAATCCTCTCCCCGGGGGGGAGAGGAAGCCAAGGCGCCGCAAGCGGCAGCGGTGTCGTCCAAACCCGCCGACATCGAATGCAAACTCGTCGTCCTCGGCTCGGGCCCCGGCGGCTACACCGCCGCCTTCCGCGCCGCCGACCTGGGCGTCGACACCGTGCTGGTCGAACGCTACGCGAGCCTCGGCGGCGTCTGCCTCAACGTCGGCTGCATCCCGTCGAAGGCACTGCTGCATGCCGCGGCCGTGATCGACGAGGCCGAAGCGATGGCCGCCCACGGTGTCAGCTTCGGCAAGCCGAAGATCGAGCTCGACAAGCTGCGCAAGTTCAAGGACCAGGTGGTCGGCAAGCTCACCGGCGGGCTGGCCGGCATGGCCAGGCAACGCAAGGTACGCACCGTGCAGGGCACGGGCAGCTTCGTCTCCCCGCACGAGCTGGAAGTAAAGACGGCCGAAGGTACGAAGCTGATCCGCTTCGAGCACGCCATCATCGCCGCCGGCTCGCAGGCCGTGCGCCTGCCGATGTTCCCGTGGGACGACGAGCGCGTGATGGATTCCACCGGCGCGCTGGAGCTGAAGGACATTCCGAAGCAGCTGCTGGTCGTCGGCGGCGGCATCATCGGCCTGGAGATGGCCACGGTGTATGCGGGGCTGGGCAGCGAAGTGACCGTGGTCGAGTTCATGGACCAGCTGATCCCCGGCGCCGACGCGGACCTGGTCAAGCCGCTGGCCAAGCGCCTCGGCGGCAAGCTCAAGGGCGTGCACCTGAAAACCAAGGTGGTCGAGGCCAAGGCCACCAAGAAGGGTATCGAAGTCCGCTACGAAGGCGACAGCATTCCCGACACCACCGTGTTCGACCGCGTGCTGGTCGCCGTGGGCCGCTCCGCCAACGGCAACAAGATCGGCGCCGACAAGGCGGGCGTGGCGGTGACCGAGCGCGGCTTCATCAACGTCGACACGCAGATGCGCACCAACGTGCCGCATATCTTTGCCATCGGCGACCTGGTCGGCCAGCCGATGCTGGCGCACAAGGCGACCCACGAGGCGCGCGTTGCCGCCGAAGTGGTGGCCGGCATGAAGAGCCATTTCGACGCCCGCGTGATCCCTTCGGTCGCCTACACCGATCCGGAAATCGCCTGGGTGGGCGTGACCGAGCGCGAGGCCAAGGAGAAGAGCCTCAAGGTCGGCGTGGGCAAGTTCCCCTGGGCCGCCTCCGGCCGCGCGATCGGCATCGACCGCACCGAGGGCTTCACCAAGCTCCTGTTCGACGAGGAAACCCACCGCGTGGTCGGCGCCGGCATCGTCGGCCCGCATGCGGGCGACCTGATCTCCGAACTGGCGTTGGCCATCGAGATGGGCGCCGAGGCCGCCGACATCGCGCTGACCATCCACCCGCATCCGACCTTGAGCGAGTCGGTCGCGATGGCGGCGGAAGTCTACGAAGGCACCATCACGGACCTGTACATCCCGAAGAAGAAATAGCGCGGCTCAGGCGAACAAGAAGCCAGTCGCCCACCCGGCGGCTGGCTTTTTTTGTGCGGCCGCGCCGCACCCATCGCTGCTTCGAAAGCGGAGTGGACCGGCAGGGGAGCCTAGGGGGCCTTTGTCTCGGCCAACGCAGCCTGCAAGCGATCCTGCAAGGTGCCCAGATTGTTCTTGGCCTGGTCCAGCATCAAGGTCATCTGTCCGATCACGTGCAGGAACTCACGCGGTTGCACGTTGCCGATGCGCATGTCGGTCATCGCATCAACCATGCGCGGACCGTTCATCACCAGCGCCAGGTTCGCGCTCAGTGTCGTGACCATGTCCCGTTGCCCGGCATAGGCCGCCGCATAGCGGTGCATGTGGTCGTCGTCGATCCAGCTGACCGACTGGTTGGCTACGGCCACGTCCCAGGCTTCCTGACGCAGGCTGGGCCAGCGCAGATTGAGGTTGAAACCTTCCAGCGCGACCAGCGATTGCACGTGCCTGGCTACGGCATCGTCCGGCGCACTTGCCTTGAAGTCCTCGACGAGCGCATTGCGGATCTTGGCCAGTGCCCTGGCTTGCCGCTCATCCTGGGCGAGCGACGACGTTACTTCCGCCAGGTTGGCGCGAATCTCCGCTTCGATCTGCGCGCGTGCCGTCTCGGCCGCGTGCGCATGGTGCGTATGCTCGATCCACGCCTCCAGCCCCAGCGCGGTGAGGATACTCAGCACGATCATCAGGTAATGCTTGAGGAAGTCCTTCAGCGACTCCAGGCGGGCCTTGGGCAGTTCCAGGTGCATCGGTTGTCCTTGTGGGGTCAGTCGCGCGGCGCGGCAGTTTCGAACAAGTCCCGCTGCGCGGCAAAGTGGTCGCGATCGACGAAGCCAGCCAGTCCCACGCCGACCAGCCGGTAACGGGTGCCGGCAGGGTGCTCGACCCGAGCGCGCAGCGCGCAGGCGAGCTCGGCCAGCTCGTGCGCGGTGCCGGGCAGGGTGGCGGGCGAGACGCTGCGGGTCAGCGTGCGGAAGTCGGCGGTCTTGAGCTTGAGCACGATCGTGCGCGCGATGCGGCCTTCCTCGCGCTGGTGCCCGGCCCAGGTCTTCTCGGCCAGGCGGCGGATGTGCGGTTCGAGTTCGTCCAGCGTGAGGTCCTGTTCGAAGGTGTCCTCCGCGGACACCTGCAGGGTCAGGCGGTCCGGCTGCACCGGATGCTCGTCGATACCCCAGGAAAGCTGGTGCAGCCGACGACCCCAGCGGCCGAAGCGCTGCTCCAGCTCCACCTCGCCCAGCCGGCGCAGATCGGCGGCGGTGGCCACACCCATCGCGGCGAGCTTGCCCTCCATCACCTTGCCCACCCCGGGCAGGCGTCCGACGGCGAGCGGCGCCAGGAAGGCCTCGACCTGGTGCGGACGGATCACGAACAATCCGTCGGGCTTGCGCCAGTCCGAGGCGATCTTGGCCAGGAACTTGTTCGGCGCCACGCCGGCCGAGGCGGTCAGGTTGGTTTCCTCGCGGATCGCCGCGCGGATCGCCTCGGCCGTCGCCGTGGCCGACGCCAGGCCGTTCCTGCTGGACGTCACGTCCAGATAGGCCTCGTCCAGCGACAGCGGTTCGATCAGTTCGGTGTGCCGCGCGAAGATCGTCCGCACTTGCCGCGACACGGCCTTGTAGCGTGTGAAATCCGGCGGCACGAAGATCGCCTGCGGGCACAGCCGTTCCGCCCGTACCGCCGGCATCGCCGAACGCACGCCGAACACCCGCGCCTCGTAACTGGCCGCGCACACCACCGAGCGCGCCCCACGCCACGCCACCACCACGGGCCTGCCGCGCAACGAAGGGTCGTCGCGCTGCTCCACCGACGCGTAGAACGCGTCCATGTCGATATGCAGGATCTTGCGCGGGGTGGGGGACACGATCGAAACCGGGGATGCCTTGGTGGCGATTCTAGGCGACCGGCGCACGCGCGCGGCAATCGGCCCCGGTGCGCGGGGTTTGACATGCGATTGATTGCGCCGGGACTACCCTGCGGTCGCCTCCGGGAGACTCGCCATGACCGATTTCGCCGAGCAACGCCAGCGCATGGTCGAGCGCCAGCTGGCCGGGCGCGGCATCACGGATGCGCGCGTGCTCGAAGCGATGGGCACGATACCGCGGGAGGCCTTCGTCGCCGGAGGCATGCACGAGTTCGCGTACGAAGACTCGCCGTTGCCGATCGAGGCCGGACAGACCATCTCGCAGCCGTTCATCGTCGCGCGCATGTTGCAGGCGGCCGAGCTGCACGAGGGCGACCGCGTGCTGGAGATCGGTGCGGGCTCGGGCTACGCAGCGGCGGTGATGGGGGCGTTGGCCGCCTGCGTGCACGCGATCGAACGCCACGCCGAGCTTGCCGACCTCGCGCAACAGCGCTTCGACAGGCTCGGTTACCGCAACATCCGGTTGCGCGTAGGCGACGGCAGTGGCGGCTGGCCGGACGCGGCGCCATTCGACGCCATCATCGCCGCGGCGGGCGGCCCGGCGGTGCCGGACGTGCTGCGCCGGCAACTGGCGATCGGCGGACGGTTGGTGATGCCGGTCGGCGAGACGCTCAACCGGCAGCGGCTGGTAAAAGTCACCCGCCTGGCGCAGGACCGCTTCGAGGAGGAACCGCTGGACGAAGTGCGCTTCGTACCGCTGGTGGGCAGTTATGGCTGGAGCGAGCAGGAGGCCACGTCGCCGACGCGGATGGAACCGGTCGCCGTGCGCGTGCCGGGCGATGGCGGCACCTTGCCGGCCATGATCCGCGCCGCGGCCGAGGCGCTGCCCGAGCTGGACGACCCGGCGTTCGGACGGCTCTACGACCGCTACGGCGACGCGCGTGTCGTGCTCCTTGGCGAGGCCAGCCATGGCACCAGCGAGTTCTACCGCGCCCGCGCGGCGATCACCCGCCGGCTGATCGAGGCGCACGGCTTCACCATCGTGGCGGTGGAGGGCGACTGGCCCGATGCGGCGGTGCTGGACCGCTACGTGCGTGGCCGCGCCGCCACGCATGAAGAGCCGATCTTCCAGCGCTTCCCGACGTGGATGTGGCGCAACCGCGACGTCGCCCGCTTCATCGACTGGCTGCGCGACTACAACCGCGACAAGCCGGCCGCCAGGCAGGCCGGCTTCTACGGCCTGGACCTGTACAGCCTGGACAGCTCGATCCGCGCGGTGATCGATTACCTGGACAAGGTCGATCCGGAAACCGCGAAGATCGCACGCCACCGCTACGGTTGCCTGATGCCCTGGAGCAAGGAGCCGGCGCAGTACGGCCGCATGGCCCTCAACGCAGGTTACGCGTTCTGCGAAAAGGCGGTCGTACAGATGCTGCGCGAGCTGCTCTCGCGGCGCATGGAATACGCCCGGGCCGACGGCGAGCGCTTCCTCGACGCGGCGCAGAACGCGCGCCTGGTCAGCAACGCCGAGGCCTACTACCGCGCGATGTACTACGGCTCGGCCGAATCGTGGAACCTGCGCGACAGCCACATGTTCGAGACGCTGGAAAACCTGCTCGCCGCCGCCGGACCTCGGTCGAAGGCGGTGGTGTGGGCGCACAACTCGCACATCGGCGACGCGCGCCACACCGAGATGGGCCAGGTGCGCGAGGAACTCAACCTCGGGCAGCTTTGCCGCCAGCGCTTCGGCGGCGATGCGGTGCTGCTCGGCTTCGGCACGCATACCGGCACGGTCGCCGCGGCGGACGACTGGGATGAACCGATGAAGGTGATGGACGTGCTGCCCTCGCGCAACGACAGCTACGAGCGCCTGTTCCACGATGCCGGACGGCCGCGCTGCCTGCTCGACCTGCGCGAGGGCGCGAACCGCGAACTGTGCGGACGCCTGGCCACCGGGCGCCTGGAGCGCTTCATCGGCGTGATCTACCGACCGGACACCGAGCGCTGGAGCCACTACGTGGAATGCTCGATGCCCCGCCAGTTCGACGGCTATACCTGGTTCGACGAAACCCACGCAGTCGAACCGCTGGGCGAGGAGCCGCGCAGCGGCGCCGCCGACACCTGGCCGTTCGGCCTCTGAACGTTGCGCGCCTAGCGGCGCCCCTGCGCCAGCATGCGCACCGCCAGGGTCGCCAGCACCGTGCCCATCAGCCAGCGTTGCAGCGCCTGCCATAGCGGGCGTCCGCCCAGGAACGCGGCGATCGAACCGGCCGCCAGCACGATCAGTGCGTTGACCGTGAGGCTGATGGCGATCTGCGTGAAGCCGAGCGCCACCGACTGCGCAAGGACGCTGCCACGGCCGGGCACGACGAACTGCGGCAGCAGCGAGAGATAGAGCATCGCCGCTTTCGGGTTGAGCAGGTTGGTGAGCAGGCCCATCGCGAACAGGCGGCGCGGGCTGGCGGGCGTCAGCGCGCGCAGCTGGAACGGCGAGCGGCCGCCGGGCCGGAGCGCCTGCCAGGCCAGGTACAACAGGTACACGGCCCCGCCGATGCGCAGCGCGTCATAGGCGTAGGGCACCGCGAACACCAGCGCGGTGATGCCGAAGGCCGCGCACAGCATGTAAGCAATGAAGCCCAGGCCCACGCCCGCCAGCGACACCAGCCCCGCCGCACGGCCCTGGCAGATCGAGCGCGAGATCAGGTAGATCATGTTCGGCCCCGGCGTGAGCACCAGGCCCAGCGCGATCACGGCGAAGGCGAGCAGGTGGCTGGCATCCGGCATGGCGCGGCTCCGCGGCGAAAGCGCGAAGGATACGGTCGGGCCCGACGCACGGCATGTGCCGCGGTCATGCCTGCGGTGTCGAAGGCGCGCCGCGCCGGCGCGCCTCGAACGCGCCCAGCGACAGCGCCGCCACGACGAACGGCAGCAGGTTGTAGACCAGCCGGTAGCAGAGCAGGCCGGCCAGCACGTCCGCGCGCGCCTGGGCAGGGAAGGCGCCGAGCAGGATCGCTTCGAACACGCCCAGGCCACCGGGGGCGTGGCTGACGATGCCGGCCAGCAACGCGGCCAGGTAGACCGGCACGAAATCGGCAAACGGCGGCGCGATTTCCGGCGGCAGCAGCAGGTACATCGCGCCGATCGCGGCGCTCATCTCCACGCCGCCGATCAGCATCTGCAGCAGCGCGGCGCCCGAACCCGGCAAGGCGATCGTCCAGCGGCCCACGCGCAAGCTGCGTGGCCGCCCGAGCCACCCCGCCAGGCCGGCCAGCAGCAGCACGATCACCACGCCCGCGGTGCGCCCCCAGCCGACGGCGATCGCCGGTTCCATCAGCAGGCCGGCCGCGCCCAGCACCGCATAACCGAGCCCCACGCCCAGCGTCGCCAGCGCCACCACGCGCGCGATGTCGCCCGCGCCCAGTCCCGCGGTGGCGTAGATGCGGTAGCGCACCGCGCCGCCGGTCACGGCGTGGAAGCCCAGCGTGTTGGACAACGCGTGCGCCGCAAAGCCCGCGAAGGCTGCCAGCCCGGTCGATGCGCGGGCCGGCGCCACCCGACGCGCGGCCAGCACGTCGAACGTGGCCAGCATGGCGAAGCTGATCGCCGTCGCAGCCACGGCGCCGGCCACGTGCGCGCGCGGCAGTTGCGCCAGCGCCATCGCCACGTCGCGCCAGCGCATCGCGCCCAGGTAACGGTGCAACAGCCATGCCGCCAGGGCGAGCAACAAGGCTGATGCGACCCACGACAACCCGCGCAGCCAGCGGCGCGCACCGGAATCGGCAAGAGGGGAGGGTGCGGACATCGGCCCGACCTTACGGCGCATGCGCAAGGGGCCGCGAGTGCGGGATCGTCATGCCGCCAAGGGTAGCGGGTTCCGCCCCCTGCCTTGTAGGAGCGCACCTGTGCGCGACCGGGGTGGGCGCGCCTCGCGAGGTGCGTCCCACGGGAACGGGGAGGCATCGTGCGCCAGTGGCTGAACCCCACCGCCAACTCACGCTATCGTTGCGGCTTCCGCCGCCGACGATGCCTTCTCCACGCATGAGCACCGAATCGAATACCTACCTGCGCCGCCTGGGCACCTGGGACGCGGCGATGATCGTCATCGGCGGCGTGATCGGCGCCGGCATCTTCAGCACCCCGGCCACGCTGGCCCAGCGCACCGGCTCGGGCTGGGAATTGCTGGCGCTGTGGGTGGTCGGCGGCCTGCTCACCCTGACCGGCGTGCTGAGCTACGCCGAGCTCGGCGCACGGCGGCCGCAGGCAGGCGGCAGCTACATCTACCTGCGCGAGGCGTTCGGCCAGCTGCCCGCGTTCCTGTTCGGCTGGACGATGGCGTTGATCAACTACCCCGGCAGCGTCGCCGCGGTGGCGACGATTTTCGCGCAGTACTTCTGCGCGGCGCTTGGCCTGTCGCTGCTCTACATCAAACCCGTGGCCGCCGGCGCGATCGCCTTCATCGTCGGCGTGAACCTGTTCGGCATCCGCGCCGGCGCCTGGGTGCAGAACATTTTCACCGTGCTCAAGCTCGCCGCCATCGCGCTGCTGGTCGTGGCCGGCGTGGTGCTGGCCGACGGCCACCTGGGCGTGACACTGGCCGCCGATCCCGGGCGGGACGTGCCGGCGGGGGCGCTGTTCGGGGCGCTGCTGCCGGTGCTGTTCACCTATGGCGGATTCCACTACCTCAACGACCTGGCCGGCGAAGTGCGCAACCCGCAACGCACGCTGCCGATCGCGCTGGGGCTGGGCATGGCCGGGGTGATGATCGCCTACGTGCTGGCCAATTTCGCCTACCTGGCCGGCCTGGGTCACGCAGGTCTGGCGTTCAGCACCGCGCCGGCCGCCGACCTGTTGCGCCGGCTGCTCGGCGACCGCGGCGCCACGCTGATGGCGCTGGGCATCGCCTGTTCCACCTTCGGCTACTGCAACATCGCCATCGCCGGCGGCGCGCGCGTGTTGCAGACGATGGGCGCCGACGGCATGTTCTTCTCCGCCGTGGGTCGGATCGAGCCGCAGAGCCGCGCGCCGCAGGTGGCGCTGGCCACGCTGGGCGCATGGGCGATCGTGCTGGCGGTGTCCGGCAGCTTCAACCAGCTGCTGGACTACACCACCGTCGGCGAGTGGCTGGCGCACGCCTGCAGCATCGCCACCCTGTTCTGGTATCGCCGTTACCTCACCGAGCCCTCGCCCTACCGCGTGCCGTTCTATCCGTGGCTGCCGATGATCTTCGTGGTGACCGTGCTGTGCGTGATCGGCGCCACGGCGATCCACAACCCGGGCGATGCCGGCATGAGCCTGGTCATCATCGCCTGCGGCATTCCCGCGTATTACGGCTGGCGCTGGCTGGAACGCAGCGGGGCTTGAGCGCTCATACACGTCCCTTGCGGAGCGGTGAGCGACACTGGCTGCCATGAGGACGAGCGCTGCACTGGTCTGCCTGATCCTGTCGATTGCATGCAGGGCGGAGACTCCCGCCGGCGCGACCGGTTTGCAGGTTGGCCTGGCCCATGTCCGGGCCGGCGCGGAGGAGCAGGTCGCCGGCGAGATGATGCGCCGGTACACCTTCGAGCCGTCCGCGCAGCCGAACGTGCGTTTCAGCCCGGCGCGCCCGTGGCTTGGCGAGGGCGAGCTGCGCGTGCGCGTGCAGAACGCGATGCCCTGGGCGGTCACTCTGTCGATCGACGTCGAAGGCACGACCGGCGCCCACCTCAAGGCGACGGTGGGCCTGCCCGCCGGTCCGCCGCAGACCCTCGTTGTCCCCCTGCACGCGACCGCGCCGCGCGCCTTCGGCATGCAGGCCGGACCGCCGATGCCGGTGGAGCTCGGTGGCCAGCGCGTCGTGCTGGCCACCACGGTGGAGGGCGCGTCGGCGCTCGAAGCCATACGCGCCGTGCAGCTCTCCATTCCCGCGCCGCAGGCCGCGCAGGTCCTGCTTGTCGGCACGCCGGGCACGGGTGCGGGCGACACGCTGCGCGACGCCTATGCCGGGATCGTCGATCGTTACGGCCAGTACACGCGTGGACAGTGGCCGGAGAAGGTCGACGGCGATGCCGCGCTGCGCAGCGCGCATGAGCGCGAACGTGCCCAGCTGGGCCGCACGGCCGGTGACCGACGCGATGGACGGCCGGAGGGCCCGACACAAACCACTGGCTGGTTCCACGCGCAGAAGCTCCGTGGCCGCTGGCAACTGGTGGCACCGGATGGCCGCCCGTTCTTCTCCCTAGGCGTGAACGCGGTGGTGGCCGATGGCGGGCGCAGTTACGTGCAAGGTCGCGAGTGGATGTTCGCGAGCCTGCCGCCGGCTACAGGCCCATGGCGTGGTTTCTACGGACAGGGCGACAGCCGCCGTGACACCGGCGCGGCCAGCGGCCTGGCGTACAACCACGGTCGCTGGTTCGATTTCTACGCGGCCAACCTCTATCGCGTGGACGGCGCCCGCTGGCGCGAGGCCTGGCGGCAGCGCACGCGGCAGCGGCTGGGCGCCTGGGGCTTCAACACGCTGGGCAACTGGAGCGACGAAGCTATCGCGCGCGGGCACGGCCTGGCCTACACCCGCTCGATCAACATCGCCGGCGACTACGCCAACGTCGCCACCGGCTACGACTGGTGGGGCCGCATGCCCGATCCGTTCGATCCGCGTTTCGAAGCGGCCGCCGAACGCGCGGCGGCCGCGGCGACCAACGGCGTGCGCGACGATCCGTGGCTGCTCGGCTACTTCGCCGACAACGAACTGGCCTGGGCCGCGCCCGGGCCACAGGGCCGCTGGGCACTGGCCATCGGCACGCTGCGCGGCGAACCGCGCAGCCCGGCCAAGCAGGCGTTCCTCGCCATGCTCGAGCGCAAGTACGGCGACGCCCTGCGCCTGGGAGTCGCCTGGGGCATCGGCGTGACGCGCTGGGAAGCGCTGGAACCGGCCGGCTTCGAAGCGCCCGTGCCGGACGAGGCGCATCCGGCCATCGCCGAGGACTACAGCGCCTGGCTGCGAACCTACGCCGACCGCTACTTCCGCACGGTGGCGCAGGCATTGCGCCGGCACGACCCGCACCACCTGTTCCTCGGCGGCCGCTTCGCCGTGCGTACGCCCGAGGCGGTGGCTGCCTGTGCGCAGTGGTGCGACGTGATCAGCATCAATGTCTACGCCGACCTGCCGCAGCACGGCATGGACCTGGCCGCATTGCACCGTCTCGACAAGCCGGTGCTGGTCAGCGAGTTCTCGTTCGGCTCGACCGACCGCGGCCCGTTCGCTGCGGGCCCGGTGCCGGTGTGGAACGAAGCCCAGCGTGGCGAGGCCTACGCCCGCTTCCTGGCCGCGGCCGTGGCCGATCCGGCGATCGTGGGTGCGCACTGGTTCCAGTACGCCGATCAGCCGGTGACCGGCCGCCTGCTCGATGGCGAAAACGCGCACTTCGGCCTGGTCGGCATCACCGACATCCCGTTCGGCGCCTTCGTGAAGGCGGTGCAAAGCGCAAATGCCGATGCGCGGAAATCTCCCTAGCGCGATGCCCGGCCCCCGCCTTCACGGGTGAGCTCGCGGGCCACGGAAGCTTGCCGGCCGCTTCACGGCACCGGTCGATACTGAGCCGGCCAAAGCGGCCTCGACGGGCGTCGGGCGCCGTCACGGAGCTTGCCGCTCCGTGGGTTGGCATGGGCCTGCAAGGAGGAGACCAGCCATGAACGCCGTACTCGCGATCATCCCCCGCAACGAACCCAAATGGGGTCGGCTGTCGGCGCCCGTGGATCCGGAAGAAACGCGGATCTGCATGCGTGCGCAGTCGATCCTTTCCGGTGGCGAAATCGGGCAATGCCCGCCACTGGACCTCGGACAGGCCCGCGACGTGCTGGCCTGGTACAAGCCCCAGCATTGATGCGGGCGCCGGCGGGATGGGCCAACCACCCCGCCGGCCTTTCTCGTCCGCTAGCGGCCGATCTCGCGCAGGCGCTTGCCCTGCATCAGGTTGCGCTCGATCTGCTCGAGCGTGACGCCCTTGGTCTCGGGCACCAGCCATACGGTGAGCACGAGGAACACGACGTTGAGCGCGGCGTAGAGCCAGAACGTGGCCGCGTTGCCGATGCCGTTGAGCAGGCTCAGGAAGGTGAAGCCCACGATCATGTTGCAGACCCAGTTGGTGATCGTGGAGCAGCCGATGCCGAAGTCGCGGCCCTTGAGCGGCTGGATCTCCGAGCAAAGCGTCCACACCAGCGGGCCGGCGGACATCGCGAAGCCGACGATGAACACCAGCAGCATCGCCACGGTGAAGATCTGCGCCGCATGGGTGGCGATGCCGCCGTGCATCATCGTGCCGACCACGCCCAGGCCGATCGCCATCACCGCGAAGCCGGCATACAGGATCGGCTTGCGGCCCACCCGGTCGATCAGCGCGATGGCAATGAAGGTCGCCAGCACGTTGGTCAGGCCCACCAGCGCGGTGAACCACATCTGCGCGGCCGTGTCGTAGCCCATCGTCTGGAAGATGCGCGGCGCGTAGTACATCACCACGTTCATGCCGGTGAACTGCTGCATCAGCTGCAACAGCACGCCCAGGCCGACCGAGCGGCGGAAATTGCGGTTCTCCAGGAACAGGTGCCAGCCGCGCTGGGGAGTCTTGAGCTGTTCCTCGATGTCGGCCGCCTCGCGCTCGACGATGGCCGCGTCGCCACGCAGGCGGTTCAGCACGCCGATGGCCTCCTCGCGGCGGCCGCGCATCATCAGCCAGCGCGGGCTGTCCGGCAGCAGCAGGACGCCGAGCAAAAAGAGGAAGCCGGGGATCGCGATCACGCCGAGCATCCAGCGCCACGAACCGGTGTAGCTGAAGGCGGTATCGGAGAGGAACGCGACCAGGATGCCGATGGTGATCATCAACTGGTAGGTCGAGATCATGGCGCCGCGGATGTGCTCCGGCGCCACTTCCGCCAGGTACAGCGGCGCGGCGAAGGTGGCCAGGCCGATCGCCAGGCCCAGCACCACGCGCGCGGCGATCAGCGTGGCCGGCGACCAGGCCAAGCCGCACAGCAGCGAGCCGATCACGAACAGCACCGCGCCCAGGATCAGCGAGCGCTTGCGGCCCAGGTGCACCGACAGCCAGCCGGCCCCCAGTGCGCCGACCGCGGCGCCGAACATCATCGCGCTCACGATCCATTCGAGCGCGCGGTCGCTGATGCCGAAGTCGCGCTGGATGAACTGCTGCGCGCCGGAGATGACGCCGATGTCCAAGCCGAACATCAGGCCCGCCAGCGCGGCGAGCACGCAGGTGAAGACCGCGGTCGCCTTGATGTGCGTGACGGGTGGTGCGATGACGTTGCTGTTCATGAGTGAGCTTCCCCGGAAGCGAGAGTGGGAGCGCCGGCCAGCTTGTCGATCGAGTGGGCCGATACCCGCGGTGGCGTGCCGGCAAAACGCGGTTCCGGCAGGCCGATGGTTCCTGCCGGGGCTGCGAACAGCGCGCCAGCGGACGGTTGGGAGGCGAGCGTCGCGGCGTCCAGGCCGTCGCGCGCGCTGGTGACGTAGAGCATGGCCAGGTCCGGTCCGCCGAAGGCCGGGCGGGTCGGCTGCGAGGCCGGCACGTCGATGCAGTGATCGAGGCGGCCGTCGGCGGTGTAGCACGCCACGCGGCCCAGGCCCCACTGCGCGTTCCAGAGGTTGCCGGCCGCGTCCACCGCCGAGCCGTCCGGTTCGCCGCGCGGGTCGTCCAGGCGCGCGAAGGTGCGCGGCGGGCCGCAGCGGTCGCCGTAATCGCAGCACTGGATCGTGCGCGTCGGCGAATCGCAGTAGTAGAGCGTGCGTCCGTCCGGGCTGAACGCGACGCTGTTGCTGATCGCCACGCCGGGCAGGTCGAGGCGTTCGAGCGAGAGGTCCGCATTCAGGCGCCAGAAGCTGCCCACGGGCTCGCGTGCACCGCCGGCGGGCGGTTCGTGCAGCGTGCCGAAGACGAACCGTCCCTGGCGGTCGCAGGCGCCGTCGTTGAGGCGCGTCGGCAGGCCGGCTTCTACCGGCGTGATCGGCGCGAGCGTCCCGCTGGCCGGGTGGAAGAACGCCAGCCGCGAGGCGAGGCCGAGCAGCAGCCAGCCGTCGGCTTCGCACAGCGCGATGCAGGCCAGCCGCTCGGGCATCGGCCACTGATCGGCACGCGCATCGCGCGGGCGGAAGCGCCACAGCGTCGCTGCGTGGATGTCCGTCCAGTACAGCGCCTGTTCGCGGCCGCACCACACGATGCCTTCGCCGAGCGTGTTGCCGGCGTGGAGCGCGACCACGGCGGACGCGTTCATACCCAGCCGCCGTCCACGATGAAGTCCTGCCCGGTGCACATGCGGCTGTCGTCGGCGGCCAGGAACAGCGCCGCGCGGGCCAGGTCGTCGGCCATCAGGTAGCCGGGCAGGCACTGCACGCGGGCGATCTCGGCTTCGCCTTCGGCGTCGAGCCAGAGCCGGCGCTGCTTCTCGGTGATCACCCAGCCCGGCACCAGCGCGTTGATGCGGATGCGGTCGTGGCCGAGCTCGCGCGCCAGGCCGTTGACCAGCCCGCGCACCGCGGCCTTGGCCATCGCGTACATCGGGTAACCGGCGTTCTTCTTCATCCAGCCGGTCGAGCCCAGGCAGATCACCGAGCCGCCGCCCAGGCGGCGCATGTCCTCGCGGACCGCCTGCGTGGCGAAATACTGGTGGCGCAGGTTGACCGCCACGTTGCGGTCGAAGTCCTCGCCGGTGGTGTCGCCGAACGCGTGCCGCACGTCGTTGGCGGCGTTGTTCACCAGCACGCCGATCGGCCCCATCGCGGCGCGCGCCTGCGCGATTGCCGCGCCGAGCGCGTCCAGGTCAGTGACGTCGCAGGGCAGGAACAGCGGCCGGTAGCGGGCGTCGGCCAGCGCCTCGCAGAGCGCCTCGCCGTGGGCGCGGTCGAGGTCGATGAAGGCGACGCGACTGCCCTGGCGCGCGAAATGCTCGACGAAGGACGCGCCGATGCCGGTCGCGCCGCCGCTGACGAAGACCGTGCGGTCGATCAGGCTCGGATAGGTGGCGAAAGCCATGCTCACCACTCCGCCACGCTGCCGTCGGCGTGGCGCCAGACCGGGTTGCGCCAGCGATGGCCGGCCGATGCACGCTCGGCCACGTAATCCTCGTTCACCGCGATGCCGAGGCCCGGGCCGCCGGGAATCGCGACGAAGCCGTTCTCATAGGCGAACACGCTGCGGTCGCTGACGTAGTCGAGCAGGTCGTTGCCTGCGTTGTAGTGAATGCCCAGGCTCTGTTCCTGGATGAAGGCGTTGTGGCACACCGCATCGAGCTGCAGGTTGGCCGCCAGCGCGATCGGACCCAGCGGGCAGTGCAGGGCGATGGCCACGTCGTAGGCCTCGGCCATCGCGGCGATCTTGCGCGTCTCGGTGATGCCGCCAGCGTGCGAAGGGTCCGGCTGCAGGATGTCCACGCCGCCGATCGCCAGCACGCGCTTGAAGTCGTAGCGCGAATACAGCCGCTCCCCCAGCGCGATCGGCGCGGGCGAGATCGCGGCCAGTTCCGGCAGGGCTTCGAGGTGCTCGGACAGCACCGGCTCCTCGATGAACATCAGCTTGTACGGTGCGAGTTCGCGCATCAGCACCTTGGCCATCGGCTTGTGCACGCGGCCGTGGAAGTCCAGCCCAAGCCCCACGTGCGGGCCGACCGCGTCGCGCACCGCCTGCACGTTGGCGAGCACCTGCTCGACCTTGTCGTGGGTGTCGACGTACTGCATTTCCTCGGTGGCGTTCATCTTCACCGCGGTGAAGCCGCGCGCCACCGCGTCCTTCGCCGCGCGCGCGGTGTCGGCCGGGCGGTCGCCGCCGATCCACGAATACACGCGGATGCGATCGCGCACCGGTCCGCCCAGCAGCGCGTGCACCGGCTGGCCCAGGTGCTTGCCCTTGATGTCCCACAGCGCCTGGTCGATGCCGGCGATCGCGCTCATCAGCACCGGGCCGCCGCGGTAGAAGCCGCCGCGGTACATCACGGCCCATAGGTCTTCGATGTTCCGCGGATCCTTGCCGATGAGGTAGTCGGACAGTTCGTCCACCGCGGCGGCGATCGTGTGCGCGCGGCCCTCGACGATCGGCTCGCCCCAGCCGCAGATCCCCGCATCGGTATCGATGCGAAGGAACAGCCAGCGAGGCGGCACGATGAAGGTGGTGAGGCGTGTGATCTTCATGCGTTGGACCTTTGCGAATCGAGATGGCGCCGCCAGGCCTGGGCGAAGGCCCGCGCGCGCGCGCCGACATCGTCGGCCGCGCGACCCGGCGCGTAGAGCGAGGAGCCGATGCCGAAGCCGGCCGCGCCGGCGGCGAGCCACGGATCCATGGTGTCGGGCGCGACGCCGCCGACCGGCAGCACCGCGGTGCCTGGCGGCAGGACCGCGCGCCAAGCCTTGAGCACGGCCGGCGAGGCCTGCTCGGCGGGGAAGAGTTTCAGCGCGTCGGCGCCGGCGGCGAGCGCGGCGAAGGCCTCGGTCGGCGTGGCGACACCCGGCACGCAGTAGAGCCCGGCCTGCTTGGCGGCGCGGATCACCGCCAAGTCGGCATGCGGCATCACCACGATGCGCCCGCCGGCGTCGGCGATGCCGCGCACCGCCGCCGGATCGAGCACGGTGCCGGCGCCGACCAGCCGCCCGGCGCCGTAGCGCTCGGCCATGCGGCGGATGCTTTCCAGCGGCTGCGGCGAATTGAGCGGCACTTCCAGGATGCGGAAGCCGGCCTCGACCAGCGCGTCGCCCACCGTCGGCACTTCGTCCGGGCGCAGGCCGCGCAGGATGGCGACCAGCGGCAGCGGGTCGAGCCAGGTCTTGAAGTCGTTCATGCGTGGATGCGTCCGTGGAGCAGGCCGGCCGTGGTGGCGACCTGCCAGAGGCCGGACGCGGCAGGCGCGCCGGACGTGGGTTGCAGCGTCAGGCCGAACGCCGGCGCCGCCTGCAGGTAGCGCGCGCACAGCGCGTCTTCGCCGACCAGCTGCACCGGCGCCGCGGGCGTGGCCCAGCCGGCGGCCAGCGCCATGCGCAGCTCGTCGCCGATCAGCAGTCCGGAAAGGAAATCCGCGACCGAAGCCGGCGCCAGGGCACCTTCGAGCATCAGGGCGCGCGCGGAGAACAACCGCGACAGGCCGCCGGCCGCGCCGGAGGTCCGTGCCGCGGCGACGCCGAGCGCGAACGCCTCTTCGTCCGCGCCGCCGTCGGGCAGCCCGGCGCCGAGGACGGAATACCCGCGCAGCAGCGCGAACAGCTCGCCAGTCATCACGGTGGTGAAACCGGTGACGGACCCATCACTGACGTGCACCCACTTGCTGTGCGTGCCGGGCATCAGCAGCCGCACCTCGCCGATGGGTGGCGACGGCTGCGCCAGCACGCCGGCGACCTGGGTTTCCTCGCCGCGCATCACATCCGGCCCGGCCGGATCGCGCAGGCCCGGCACGATGTGCACGGTGCGCCCGTCGGGTGCATCCACCGAGGTCAGCGCGCCGCCCAGCGCATCGAGCCGGCAGGGCGTATCCAGATAGGGCGCCTCGCGCCAGCCGCCGCGGCTGCCGACCATGCCGCAGGCCAGCACCGGTGCGTGCGGCCAGCCTTCGACCGCTTGTGCGAAGGCTTCGGCGAAACCACCCGCCGGCAGTTGTCGGCTGCCCCAGGGCAACGCGCGCGTTGCGGCTACGTGGCCCGCTTCGTCGAAGCGGTACGCGCGCAGCCGCGTGCTGCCCCAGTCCAGGCCGACCAGCGGCGTGTTCACGCCTTGGCCTTTTTGCGGGCGCGGCCGCGGCTGTGCTGCAGGTTCGCCTGCGAGTCGGCGATCATCGCGTGCATCGCCTTGCGCGCCACTTCCGGCTGCTTGCGGCGGATCGCCTCGAGCACTTTCTGGTGGTGCGGCAGCGAATACTTGAAGTCGCCCGCGGTGCGCGCGGACAGCGTGAAGAACGTGCCCAGCGCCGTCTCGATCACCGAGAACAGCGACTGCAGGAGTTCGTTGCCGGTGGCGTGCAGCACGGCGTCGTGGAATTGCAGGTCGGCCGCGGTCCATGCGTCGAGCGTCTGCGCGGCGTCCATCGCACGGAAGGCGGCATCGATCGCGGCGAGCTGTTCGGCGGTGCGCCGGCGGGCGGCGGCCGCCGCGGCAGCCGGCTCGATCACCTCGCGCATCTCCACCAGCTTGTCGACGAAATCGTCGGTGGGCATCGAGGCGCAGCGCCAGGCCAGCACGTCGGCGTCGAGCTGGTTCCAGTGGCGCGTGTCGAGCACGCGCGCGCCGACGCCGGTGCGCGACTCGATCAGGCCCTTCGCCGAAAGCACCTTGAGCGCCTCGCGCAACGCGGTGCGGCTGACCTGCAGGCTTTCGGCGAGCGTCTCCTCGCGCGGGAGCACTTCGCCAGGCTTGACCTTGCCGCCCACGATGCGCTGCCCGAGCTCGTGCATGACGTGCCCGTAGAGGCTGCGGACTGCGCTCGTCTTCCTCATGAACTGCGGCTCCAGGATGGATGGTTCGACGCTTGCGGGCGGGGCGCTTCCGGCGCCCGGACGGTTTGTCATACAAATCGACTATAAGCACTGGATGCGCGTCCTGCCAAGGTGCGGCAGCGCATTTTTTTCGGGCTTCGTCGGCGAGTCGCGGAGGCGTCGATGACGCGATGCGGAAATTGCAGCGAAACGAGCGATCGTCCGAGAGCTCGATGTCGCTACCGCACGTCGCGATGCCATGCGAAAGCGCCTTGCCGGCCAGCGCCGCGCACGCGCAATGCCGCGCTGCACAAAGAAAATTTTCGTACGTCCGAACACTTGCACGATAATCATACAATGTGCTTGCATGCCTCCACTTCGAACACCGCGGAAGGGGCTTTGGGGACATGCGACGTGCAGGGTGGATCGGTTCGATGCTCGGCCTGGTGGCGCTGTCGATGACGGCACATGCAGGCACGACGGCCACGCGCGAAACCTTCGGCACGATGCCGGACGGCAAGCCGGTGGAAGCGGTCGTGCTTACCAACGCGCACGGCCTCGAGGCGCGGGTGATCGCGTACGGCGCGAGCCTTCAGTCGCTCAGCGTGCCCGACCGTGATGGACACCTCGCGAACATCGCGCTGGGCTACGCCTCGTTCAAGGACTACCTGGACCAGCCGCAGTACTTCGGCGCGACGGTGGGTCGCTACGCCAACCGCATCGCCAAGGGCCGCTTCGTGCTCGACGGCAAGACCTACCAGGTGCCGGTGAACAACGGCCCCAATTCCCTGCACGGCGGTACCCGCGGTTTCGACAAGGTGCTCTGGACCGTCGGTGCCGTGAACCACGACGCCGACAAGGCGAGCGTCACGCTGACCTACGTCAGCCCCGACGGCGACATGGGCTATCCCGGCAAGCTTCAGGTGACGGCGATCTACACGCTGGACGACAAGGACCAGCTCTCGATCGAGTACCGCGCGAGCACCGACCGGCCGACCATCGTCAACCTGAGCAACCACGCCTACTGGAACCTCTCCGGCGAAGGCTCGGGCAGCGTGATGGACGAGCGCCTGACCATTCCGGGCGACGCCTTCCTGCCGGTCGATGCCGGTTCCATCCCCACCGGCGAGATCCGCAAGGTCGCCGGCACGCCGTTCGACTTCCGCCAGGCAAAGCCGATCGGCCGCGACATCCGCACCGATGATCCGCAGCTGCTCAATGGCCATGGCTACGACCACAACTGGGTGATTAGCCGCGAGGCTGCCGCGGCGCCGCGCATGGTCGCGCGCGTGGAAGATCCGAAGTCCGGCCGCGTGCTGACCCTGAGCTCGGCGCAGCCGGGCCTGCAGTTCTACTCGGGCAATTTCCTCGATGGCACCACGGTCGGCACCGGCGGGCACGTGTACCGCCAAGGCGATGCGTTCGTGCTCGAACCGCAGTTGTATCCGGACACGCCCAACCAGCCGGCCTTTGGCTCGGCGCGGCTGGCGCCGGGGCAGACCTACCGCAACCTGATCGTTTACCGCTTCACCACCGAGCCGGCGCGCGGCGCGCACTGACCCGGCCCATCCCGTCCCGAGGGTGCCGCGAGCGGCGCCCACGGGGAGCGTTTGCCTGCAAGGCGCCCCGGCGCCACGAGGAGTTCGCATGAAACACGCACTGTTGGCCCTGGCATTCGGCGCGGCGGCGCTCGTCGCCCCGCGCGCGCCGGCCGCCGATGCCCCGGCGCGCTGGACGAGCGCCAAGGCGCACGCCTGGTACGAACACCAGCGCTGGCCGCTGGGCAGCAACTACGTGCCGGCGAACGCGATCAACGAACTGGAGATGTGGCAGGGCGAGACCTTCGATCCGGCGCGCATCGACAAGGAACTAGGCTGGGCGCAGCAGTTGGGCATGAACACCATGCGCGTGTTCCTGCACGACTTGCTGTGGAAGCAGGACCCGCAAGGTTTCAAGCACCGCATCGAGCAGTTCCTGACGATCGCCGACAAGCACGGCATCAAGCCGATCTTCGTGCTGTTCGATTCGTGCTGGGACCCCGAGCCGAAACTCGGCCCGCAGCATCCGCCGATCCCCGGTGTGCACAACTCCGGCTGGGTGCAGAGCCCCGGCGTGGCGATGACCGATCCCGGCCAGTACCCGCGGCTGGAGCAGTACGTGAAGGACATCGTCGGAAGCTTCGCCAAGGACGATCGCGTACTGGCGTGGGACGTCTGGAACGAGCCTGACAACCCGGGTGGCGGCAACTACGACGCGCGCGAGCCCAAGGACAAGGTCGCGCTGGTCGCCAAGCTGTTGCCGCAGGTGTTCGGCTGGGCGCGCAGCGCCGCGCCGACGCAGCCGCTCACCAGCGGCGTGTGGCATGACGAGGACTGGTCGGACCTGGGCAAGCTCAATGCGGTCGAGCGTACGCAGCTCGAGCAGTCCGACGTGATCACTTTCCACAGCTATGGCTGGCCGGAGGAATTCGCCAGCCGCGTGCGCCAGCTCGCCGGTTATGGCCGTCCGCTGATCTGCACCGAGTACATGGCGCGCGGCGCGGGATCGACCATCGACGGCGTACTGCCGCTGGCCAAGAAGCTCGACGTGGGCATGGTCAACTGGGGCTTCGTCGAAGGGCGCAGCCAGACCATCATGCCGTGGGATTCCTGGCAGCGTCCCTACACGATGCAGCCGCCGACGATCTGGTTCCACGACCTGCTGCACGGCGACGGCACCCCGTACCGCCAGCGCGAGGCCGACATCCTGCGCGCGCTTTCCCACGCCCCGCGCGGCGTGGTGCCCGAGGCGGCGCTGATGGTTCCCGCGTCCGCCGCGGCGACGACGCGATGACTGCTCCGCTCTTCACCGTCCTTCCCGCGGCACGGCGTCCCAGCCTGCCGCGCACCCAGACCCAGCACGGCGCCGCGGTTGCGGCCGCCGCGATCTTCTGACCGGAGGTTCCACCATGTACCGCAACCGCATTTCCGTGACGATCCTGGCGGCCGCGATCGCCGCGGCTTTCGCCTCCGCGCACGCGCAGGATGCGCCGGCACCCGACGCCACCGGCGCCCAGTCTTCTACCGACGCCAGCACGCAAAACACGCAAGCGAGCAAGCGCAAGAGCGGCACCGCGCAAGCGGACGACAAGCAGAAAGTCGTCAACCTGTCGCAGGTCACCGTCACGCCGTTGCGCCAGAGCCTGGAGAGCGCGCAGTCGCTCAAGCAGGATTCGCGCATGGTGGTCGACTCGATCGTCGCCGAGGACATCGGCAAGCTGCCGGACAACAGCGTGGCCGACGCCATGCAGCGCATCACCGGCGTGCAGGTGGCGCAGGGCTTCCAGGGCGAGACCAGCTCGGTGGTGATCCGCGGGCTGCCCAACGTCATCACCACGCTCAACGGCCGCGAGATCTTCAGCGGCGTCGGCCGCGGCTTCGCGTTCCAGAACCTGCCGGCCACCGCGGTCAAGACGGTCTCGGTCTACAAGAGTTCCGAGGCGAGCCTGCCCGACGGCGGCATCGCCGGCGTGGTCGACATGCAGCTCTATCGTCCATTCGACTTCGACGGCGCCAAGGTGGCGGCGACCTACACCGCCACCCACAGCAAGTACGGCGGTCGCACCGATCCCAACTTCAGCGTGCTGGCCAGCGACCGCTGGCAGACCGGCATCGGTGAGGTGGGTGCGCTGGTCAACGCCAGCTTCATGGCGCAGCACTATCAGTACAACGCGGTGTGGGGCGACTTCCCGAAGGTGCTGACCGACGGCACCGGCACGCCGATCCGCACCGACGCGGGCAACCTGATCGCCGCGCCCAACGGCTTCGGTGCCGACTACAACATCGGCTACCGCCAACGTCCGGAACTCAACTACGCGCTGCAGTGGAAACCCAACGACAGCACCGAGGTGTACGCCGAGGGCCTGTACGACTGGATGTCGGACGACTACAACCAGCCGTTCTACTTTTCCTTCCCGGTCGGCGCGGTCAGCCCGACCAACCTGACCGTCACCGACAACTGCTACGCCAACCAGCTCACCGGCTCGCCGTTCGAGGGCCAGACCATCTGCGACGCCGCCAGCGGCACCTGGACCGGCAACACCTACGCCGCCACCAGCACCCAGGCGCACGTGCAGCACGGCCACGACATGCAGCACGCGGTCGGCGTGAAGTGGCACGGCGACCGGCTGCGCCTGAGCACGGACCTGTCCTACGGCCAGACCTCGTTCAACGACAACACCTTCATCGTCGACACCTTCCTCAAGGGGCCGGTGACCACGGTGTGGAACGGCACCGCCGGCAACCAGCAGAACTGGTCGCTGGGCAACGACCAGCAGCTCGATCCGAACAACTACTACTTGAACGGCCTGTTCCAGACCTGGCACACCGAGCGCGGCAAGCAGTGGGCCTGGCGCGGCGACGGCAACCTGGACATCGCCGGCGACTTCTTCAGCTACCTCGACTTCGGCCTGCGCTACGCCGACCACAAGGCCCAGTACACCGGCAGCGTGGAAATCTCGACCCCGCCGCCGGGCGGCGCCGGCACCGGCAACATCGTCGAGACCCCGAACCCGGCCAACCAGGTCACCGCGCGCTTCCCGGACGGCTATTTCTGCTCGATGCCGACCACCTCGGCGATCCCCGTGTCGTGGCTGACCGGCTGCTTCAACTACCTCACCGCCAACGCCGACGCGATCCGCGGCCTGTACGGCCTGCCGGCCGGCACGGCGCCGGTGAACCCGGGCCGCTACTACAACATCGACGAGAAGACTCTCGCCGGTTACCTGCAGGCGGGCTATGACACCACGCTGTTCGGCCTGCCGGTGGACGGCCTGATGGGCATGCGCGTCGAGCGCGTCAAGCGCAACCTCGATGCCTACTCGTTCAATGCCGCCACCGGCATCTACTCGCCGCTGTCGGTGGACACCAACGAGCCGGTGTACCTGCCCAACCTGAGCTTCAACCTGCACTTCACCGACGCGTTGCAATTGCGCCTGGTCGCGGCCAAGACCATCACCTACCCGGGCTTCGGCCAGCTCAACCCGTCGATCTCGCTCAATCCCGGCACGATCAATCGCGCCGGCGCGGCCGCCAGCGGCAACCCGAACCTCAAGCCGATCAAGTCGAACAACTACGACGCGTCGCTGGAGTGGTACTTCGCACCGTCCGGCTACGTCAGCGGCGGCGTGTTCTACCGCGACATCAACGGCTACATCCAGAACTACGTGACCGACGTGACGATCAACGGCGAGGCCTACCAGCTGTCCTCGCCGCAGAGCGCGGGCAGCGGCCACCTGGATGGCGCCGAAGTCGCCTACCAGCAGTTCTTCGACTTCCTGCCGGGTGCCCTGAGCGGCCTGGGCGTGCAGTTGAACTTCACCTACATCGACGGCTCGACCCGCTCGCCGCAGTTCCTGGGCGGCCCTGTGGTGGCCTCGCCGCTGCAGAACGTGTCCAAGCGCAACGGCAATGCCGTGCTGATGTACGAGAAGTACGGCTTCTCGGCCCGACTGGCCTACAACTACCGCAGCCGCTTCATCGACTTTTTCACCCAGCCGACGGTGGCCGGCAACCACGACGAGATCGAGCCGGCGAACCAGCTGGACCTGTCGATCGGCTACGACGTCAATCCCAACACCACCGTGGTGCTGTCGGCGACCAACCTGACCGGCGAGGACCTGCACCAGTACTGGGGTGATGGCACCACGCGGCCGCGTGACATCCGCTACCAGGACCGCACCGTGGGTCTGGGCGTTCGCTTCAAGCTTTGAGCGGGCAGGGCAACGACGCCGGCGGTCGCTCCCCGCCCGCCGGCGTCGCCCGCTCTTTTCTCTCCGGCACGGCGCGTGTGCCGTGGCACCGACGTGGAGGTCATCCATGAAGCGCTTGCTTCCCCTCTCCCTGGCGTTCGCCTTGGCCTGCATGGGTACGGCCACCGCCGCTTCGGCGCCGCCGGGTACGCGCGGCCAGGTGCTGGCCGACGGCGTGGGCTACGTGTCGGTGGTGCGCCTCGAACACCAGCCCGATGCCGCCGCGAACGGCCGCATGCTGATGGTGTTCGAGCGCGACGGCATGGCCGGCATCCCGCTGTACGGGAGCGATGACGGCGGCGCGCACTGGCGCTTCCTGTCGAACGTGACCGACCAGGCGCACGGCAAGGACCCACGCTGGCAACTGCGCTGGCAGCCGCACCTGTCCGAGCTGGCCAAGCCCAGCGCCGATCTGCCGGCCGGTACGCTGCTGCTGGGCGCCAACGCCACCGGCGACGACGCCACCGGGCGCCTGGTCGCCGAAGACCTGCAGATGTACGCCTCCACCGACGGCGGCCGCAGCTGGCGTTACCGCGGCTCGATCGTCAAGGGCGGCGGCAACCCGAGCGACAAGGACAACCACGGCGTGTGGGAGCCGAACATCCACCGTCTCGACGACGGGCGGCTGGTCGCCTACTACTCCAGCGAGGATCACAAGGACACGGGCTTCAACCAGCTGCTCGCGCACAAGGTCTCGACCGACGGCGGCCGCACCTGGGGCGAGGAAAAAGTGGACGTGGCCATCCCCGGCGGCGTCGAGCGTCCCGGCATGGCCGTGGTCGATCGCCTGCCGGACGGTCGCTACGTGATGACCTATGAGGACATCGACGGTCCACGCAACGGACAGGTCTATCTGAAGATCAGCGCCGACGGCCTGGACTGGGGCAACCCCGCCGATCGTGGCACGCCGGTGCGCACCGCCGCGGGCGCGTGGCCGGCCGCCTCGCCGATCGTGCGCTGGCTGCCCTGGAGCAATGGCCCCGGCGTGATCGCGGTGGTGGCCGAACGTGCCGGTGGCGACGGCGATCCGTCCGGCCGCAGCATCTACTGGAACAACGACGGCGGCCGCGGACCCTGGTGGGAAGCCGAGGCGCCGGTCCGGAAACTCACCGGCAACATCCACGCGGGCTGGACGCAGGCGCTGCTCGCGATGCCGGGCGGGCGCCTCTGGCATGCGACCACCTCGTCCACGGCGGCCGAGCCGGAGGATGCGCGCAAGAACATCGTCATGTATGCCGACGCGCCAGCCCGCTTCGACCGCTACGAGGCCGAGGACGCAGTGCGCCGCTGGTCGGTGCGTATCGGCGACGGGACGGCCTCGAACGGTGCCAAGGCACGCATGGCTTCCGCGCCAGGTGGCCAGCTCACGTTCCCAGTGCATGTGCCGACCGGCGGCAACTATCGCGCCACGGTTCGCTGGCAGGACTTGGGTTTCACGCCGGCGATGCCGGTGCTGCGCGTCAACGGCGCGGTGTGGAAGACCACCGATCGCCCGGACCGCGACGGCTGGCACGTGGCCACCGCCAGCGGCAGCCTGCGCGAGGGCGACAACACCGTGGTGCTCGAGGGCGCCGGGCGACCGGCCGACATCGATTACGTGCAGCTCGATCCGGCGACCGGACGATAGCTCGCGGTAGCGCGCACGCAACGCCACGCCCGGAGATCCCATGCCTTTGAATCGCTCGATGCTCGCCGGCCTGGCCCTGCTGCTCGCGGGCGGCACGGCATGGGCGGCCGGGAGCCAGGACTACGCGACGCCGCTCCTTCCGTCGGGACCGGATCCGTGGGTGATCCAGCGCGACGGCGTCTATTACTACACCAGCACCTCCGGCGACCGCATCGAGCTGCGCAAGACCGGCGACCTGCGCCAGCTGGCGCAGGCCGAGCCGGTGGTCGTGTGGCGGCCGCCGAAGCAGGGGCCGGGTTCGGTGGCGGTGTGGGCGCCCGAGCTGCACTTCGTCGAAGGCAAGTGGTATCTCTACTTCACCGCCGCCGAGGCCGGGCACAACGACGACGACCACCGCCATGTGTTCGTGCTGGAGAACGCCTCGCCCGATCCGACCGGTGGGCACTGGATCGCGCGGGGCATGCTCAAGACCGGCCACACCGGCATCGACGGCACGGTGTTCAAGCACGGCGGCCGCTGGTACTTCGTCTACTCGGCCTATGTCGGCGACCACAGCGACCTGGTGATCGCACCGATGACCAATCCGTGGACGCTCGGCTCGCCGCAGGTGGACATCGCCGCACCCACCTACACGTGGGAGATGCAGGGCGGGCGCAAGATCCTCGAAGGCCCGGAGTTCCTGCAGGGACCGGACGGCAAGGTGTTCCTGAGTTATTCGGCGAGCGCCTGCTGGTCGGACGACTACGCCCTGGGCCTGCTGCAGGCCGACGGAAAAGCCGACCTGCTCGATCCGGCGTCGTGGCACAAATCCCCGCGGCCCGTGTTCGCCAGTTCACCGGAACACCGCATCTACGCGCCCGGCCACAACGGCTTCTTCAAGGACACGCACGGGCGCGACTGGATCATCTACCACGCCAACGGCGGCCCGGGCTGGAAGTGCACCGCACGCCGCGCGCCGCGCATCCAGCCGATCGGCTGGACGGCCGATGGCGTGCCGGATTTCGGCAAGCCGGGTGCACCGCCGCATCAACCGTAGGGCTCGCTCCAGCCCTACGGCCGGGGTGCGGAAGGGTGGACCGAAGCGTTTGCGCCTCAGGCCAGGCTGGTCGCGATGCCGAACACCACCGCCGTCACGGCGGCCATCGCCATGCAGGCGCTGGTGGGGCGGATGCGATGGGCGTCGATGCGCGGCGTCAGCCGCCATAGCAACAGGGCGCCCACCAGCATGTCGACGACCAGTGCAAGGCGCAGTGGCAGCGAGGCAAGCAAGGGCCCGTACGGCGGCCTCACGTTGCCTTCGTGCGCCGCCACCAGCCCGACCAGCAGCAACCCGAGCAGGCTCCACAACAGGCAGGCGAAGTACACGCGGTTGAACACCACGTTGCTGCGCTCGCTCCAGCGCAACACCGGCCAGGCGATCAGGCTGGCGAACAGGGCGACGATCGAGCCGTACAGCACCCACCAGAGCAGGGTGCTGAGCAGGGTAAGCAGGGTTTGCATCTAGTCGCGAGCCTTGAAGCCGAGCCGGCGCAGGAACTTTTCCATCAGCCAGGCGGGACCGACCAGCAGGTAGGAGAGGTCGGTGAGGAAACTGGGTCGATGGCCCTCGAACTTGTGGCCGACGAACTGGCCGATCCAGGCCACCACGAACACGGCGATGGCGACCCAGCGCAGGCGCACCGGCCCGAGCAGATCGAACAACCATGCGGTGAGGAGCGCCAGCGCGACGAAGGCGACCAGCAGCGCGCCGCCGAGCCGGTGCGAGTGCTTCCAGTACCAGGCGAACGCCAGCACCATCGCGAACACTGCCCACGCGCCGGGCTTGAGAAAGGCGCTCGGCACCGGCACGGTCCACAGGAGCGCGACCACGGTCCACACGATCGGCGGCACGCAGATCCAGTGGATCACCTGGTTGACCGGGTTGCGGTGGTCGGCGCTGTAGCCGTCGAGCCAGCTCTGCATGCTGCGCATGGCGTCGCTCCTTCAGCCGAGGCGGATGCCGGCAAGGCGCTCGAGTGCCTCGGCATACTTCGCGCGGGTACGCTCGATGACTTCGGCGGGCACCTTCGGGCCGGGCGCCTTCTTGTTCCAGTCCAGCGTTTCCAGGTAATCGCGCACGAACTGCTTGTCATAGCTGGGCGGGCTGATCCCGGTGCGGTATTCGTCGGCCGGCCAGAAGCGCGAGGAGTCGGGCGTGAGCATCTCGTCCATCACGTACAGCCGGCCGTCGGCATCGGTGCCGAACTCGAACTTGGTGTCGGCGATGATGATGCCGCGTTCGGCCGCATAGGCGGCCGCCCAGCGGTAGATCGCCAGCGTCGCGTCGCGCACCTGGTCGGCCAGTTCGCGGCCCACCGCGTTCACCACCGCGTCGAAGCTCACGTTCTCGTCGTGGTCGCCCACCGCGGCCTTGGTCGAGGGCGTGAAGATCGGCTCGGGCAGCTGCTGCGCCTGCTTCAGCCCCGGCGGCAGCGCGATGCCGCAGATCCTGCCGGTGGCCTGGTAGTCCTTCCAGCCCGAGCCGATGATGTAGCCGCGCGCGATCGCCTCGACCGGCACCGGTTTCAGGCGCCGTGTCACCACCGCGCGGCCGGCGTAGAGCGTGAGGTCCGTGCCCTTGGGCAGCACGTCGGCAAGCGGCACGTCGAGCAGGTGGTTGGGAATGATGTGCGCGGTCTTGCCGAACCAGAAGTTGGAAATCTGCGTGAGCATCTCGCCCTTGCCCGGGATCGGATCGGGCAGCACCACGTCGAAGGCGGACAGGCGGTCGGTGGCGACGATCAGCAGGCGGTCGTCGGACAGCGCGTAGACGTCGCGCACCTTGCCGCGATGGATCAGGTCCAGGCCGGGCAGGTTCGATTGCAGCAGGGTGGTGGGCACGGGGCGATCCGCCGTCGAAGGGGGGAAGCGACCTATTCTAGCGAGTCCCGTGGGGCGGGCTTCAGTCCGCCACGGCGGCTGGGGGCTGGAGCCCGCCCCACGGTTACCGGAGGCGGTGGCGCCGCACTGCTAGAATCACGCCTTCCGGGAATCCATCTCGCCCCACCTCTTGCCGATGCGACTCGTCCTGTTCGCGGCGCTCATGGCCGCCGCCCTGCCAGCCTTTGCCACCGGCCCCGCCCGTCCGGCCCGCCTGGGCCTGTGCGCCGCCTGCCACGGCGAGACCGGCATCGCCCAGGTCTCCGGCGCGCCCAACCTGGCGGGGCAGCGGCTGGATTACCTGCGCAGCGCGCTGGCGCAGTACCGCGACGGCCGTCGCGACGTGGCGGTGATGCGCGCGGCGATCGGCCCGGTCAGCGACGCCGAGCTCGATGCCCTGGCGCGCTGGTACAGCGCACAGGCGCCGGCGGCGCAGGCGCAGCCATGAATTTCTCTTCCACGCTGATCCTGGCGTTCGTCGGCCTGATCCTCGGCCACGGCCTGCCGGGCGCCATCGTCGGTGCGGCGATCGGCTTCGTCATCGACAGCCTGCGCCAGAGCCAGCGGTACCGCGCGGCGCCGCAGATGGACGGCCTGTACGGCCCGCTGTTTGCGCTGCTCGGTGCGGTCGCCAAGTCGGACGGGCGCGTGTCGGAGGCCGAGATCGCGGTGGCCGAGCGGATGATGACCCGCATGGGGATGATCGACGAGCAGCGCCGGCAGGCCATCGCGAGTTTCAACCGCGGCAAGCAGCCGGAGTTCGACGTCACCCCGGCGATCGACGGTCTGCGCCAGTGGGTCGGCATGCGTCGCGACCACGCCTTTCCGGTGCTCGACGTGGTGATCGAGACGGTGCTGGCCGAGGGCAACCCGCCGCCGGAGAAGATGGCGATCCTGCGCCAGCTCGCCTTCGCCCTGCGCATCAGCGACATGGAGCTGATGGCGCTGATGGCGATGAAGGGCTACGCCTGGAACGCCGCCGCGGGCGACCGCCGGCGCGGCGCGGGCGGTGGCGGCTACGTGCCGCCGCATCGCAATACGCACGGCCCCGATCCGTACACCGTCCTCGGCATCGCGCGCGGCGCCGACGAGCGGGCGATCAAGCGCGCCTACCGCAAGCTGATCTCCGAGCACCACCCCGACCGCCTGGGCGACCTGCCCGAAGACATGCGCAAGCGGGCCGAAGCGCGTGCGAGCGAGATCAACGCCGCGTACGAGCGGATCAAGGCCGAGAAGGGCTTCAAATAATCGACGTGTAGGGGCGCACCCCCGTGCGCGAAAAACCTACGAAGCGGCAATGCGGCATATTCCGGTCGCGCACAGCGTGCGCTCCTGCAGGAAAGGCACACATGAGCAAACAGACTCCCATCATCGCCCCCTCCATCCTCTCCGCCGACTTCGCCCGCCTGGGCGAGGACACCGCCAAGGTGCTTGCCGCCGGTGGCGACTGGGTGCACTTCGATGTGATGGACAACCACTACGTGCCCAATCTGACCATGGGCCCGATGGTGCTCAAGGCCTTGCGCGACTACGGCGTCAGCGCACCGATCGACGTCCACCTGATGGTCAAGCCGGTCGACCGCATCGCCCCGGACTTCGCCAAGGCCGGCGCCAGCCTGATCAGCTTCCACCCGGAGGCCAGCGAGCACGTCGACCGCACCCTGGGCGTGATCCGTGACGCCGGCTGCCAGGCCGGCCTGGTATTCAACCCCGCCACGCCGCTCAACTGGCTCGACCACGTGCTCGACAAGCTGGACCTGGTGCTGATCATGTCGGTCAATCCCGGCTTCGGCGGCCAGAAGTTCATCCCCGAGGCGCTCGCCAAGCTGCGCGAGGTGCGCCGGCGCATCGACGAGAGCGGCCGCGCCATCCGGCTGGAGATCGACGGCGGCGTCAGTGCCGCGAACATTGGCGAGATCGCGGCGGCGGGTGCGGACACTTTCGTGGCGGGCTCGGCCATTTTCGGCGCGCCGGACTACGCGCAGGTGATCGCGGCGATGCGCCAGGCGATCGGCTGAGCCCAAAGAAAAATCCCGGTGCAGGCCTGCACCGGGATAAGAGCGTCGTCGGAAAGGGACGCGTTGAGGAGTCCACCAGAGCGGGCGCCTGGACGCCACCGCCGGACGGCGGCGGCGTATCCACGGCAATGGACGACGCCCGCCGACAGATGGGACAGGGGTTCGGCGGTTTGGTTCCCGGGCTTAACAGCCGAGCTCGCTTGCTCCATGCCCAAAAAAATCCCCTCGCGAGGAGGGGGAAGGAACGGTAGCTAACGGAGGGTATTGCAAGGTGGCCGTGGCGCGATCAAAGCGGCTGCCAGTCCGGATCGGGTTCATCGCCCGCACCCGTCGCGCCTCCCTGCGCGACGGGTGCCGCCACGCCTTCCACGGCAAACGGGTCCACAAAATCGGCGTTCATGGCGTCATTTCCTCAGTGGATGCCCATCACCAGTCCCAGCAGGAGGGCGCCGAGGGCCAGCGCTACGCGCAGGGGCTCGAAATCGCGCAGTTCGGCGTTCGGGTCGGGCTTGGTGGCGGTGCTACTCATGGCATCTCTCCGGGTGGCGACTCCATGGAACCGCCCGGCCGGGCGCGCGCGGCGGCGGCGCACGGGCGAAGCGCGGGCCGGATCGGGCAAAACGCGGGCAGCTGCGCCGCGCGCCTTGCGCCGTGGCGGCGTGCATAGCACGCTGCGCGCCACCACAGGGAGACTTCATTGCCATGGGTCGCAGCATCGCCATCGTCGAGGACGAACCGCTCATCCGCGCCAACTACGTCGAGGCGCTCACCCGTTTCGGCTACGACACGCGCGGCTACGGTTCGCGGCAGGAGGCGTCCACTGCCTTCGGCATGAAGTTGCCGGAACTGGTGATCATCGACATCGGCCTGGGCGACGAGCCCGAAGGCGGTTTCGACCTGTGCCGCGAGCTGCGCGCCAAATCGGCCACGTTGCCGATCATCTTCCTGACCGCGCGCGACTCGGATTTCGACGTGATCTCCGGCCTGCGCCTGGGCGCCGACGACTACCTGTCCAAGGACACCAGCCTGCACCAGCTGGCGGCGCGCATCGCGGCGCTGTTCCGGCGCATCGAGTCGCTGAAGGCGCCCGCGTCCAGCGAAACGGTGATCGCGCACGGCCCGCTCAAGCTCGAATCCGAGCGCATGCGCATCACCTGGAACGATGCGGAGATCCCGCTGACCGTCACCGAATTCTGGATGGTGCACACGCTGGTGCGCTTCCCCGGCCACGTGAAGAATCGCGACCAGCTGATGCGCGAGGCCGAGCTGGTGGTGGACGATGCCACCATCACTTCGCACATCAAGCGGATCCGCAAGAAATTCGTCGCGGTAGCGCCGGACTTCGACGCGATCGAGACCGTGCACGGCGTCGGTTACCGGTGGAAGCCGTGAGGCGCTTGCTCGGCCTCCTGCTGCTGGTATTCGCCGGTGCCGCCGCTGCCGCCGACGCGCCGAACGTGGCGATCGCGACGGGCAAGCCGGACGGCGACATTCCCGGTTGGACCGTGGCCGCGCCCACGCCCGCGGGCTGGACCGCCGATTGCTGCACCTACGCCCGCGCCATCGGCGTCGACGAGGTGATCTACCGCGGCGAGTGGACCGGCGAGCCCTATGGCGTGATGGTGCTCAACGTGTGGCCGCGCAAGCTGGCGAACCTGGGCGCGGAACTCGACGCCGACCGCAAGCATTACCTGCAGCGCGATCCGGCTGCGAAGGTCGACCGCTTTCCCGTGCGCCACCACGGCATGCCGTGCGAGGCGCTGGTGTTCCAGGGCAGCGACCAGGTCGATGATGCCGTGGTGTTCTGCGATCCGGGCAAGGCGTCGGGCATCCGTCTGAGCTGGTCGATGAGCTTCAAGGATGCCGATTTGCAGCGTGCCGCGTTGCTCGACGCGCTCATGCGCGTGGTCGTCGGGACGCGCTACCGGACCGGGGTGTCGCGCTAGAGCGTGGCATCGGTCTAGGCTCGCGCGATGAACCTGCGTCGCAAGCTGTTGCTGGTCGCCCTGTGCACGCTGGCCCTGCCGGTGGCCGGATGGCTGTACGTGCGGCAGATGGAAACCTTGCTGCGCGAAGGCCAGGCGCAGGCGCTTACCGCCTCCGCGCGCGCGGTGGCGCGCAGCCTGGTGGCGACCGGAGCCACGCTGCCGCGCGAGGTGCAGGGCTGGTACGTCGAGCAGGCCACCACGCCGATCACCATCGACGGCTACGGCGACGACTGGGCGCCGTTGACCCCATGGAGCCAGCCGCTGGGTCCGCGCGGCAGCGTGCTGCTGGCCGAGGATGCGGACGGGCTCTATCTCTACGTGCAGCAGCGCGGCATCCGGCGCGTGCGTGCCGACGCGGACGATCCCGGCGCGCTGCATGCCGATCACCTGGTCCTCGAACTCGAACGCGGCGACACGCGCCTGCGCTACCTGCTGGCCAGCGCCGCGCCGGGTACGTTCAGCGCGCGCCTGCTCGATCCGCCGGTCGCCGACTGGCCCGACCGCCTGGCCGGGCAGTGGCAGGAGGACGGCGGCGGCTGGCGCCTCGAGTTGCGACTGCCTCGTCCGCTGATCGTGGACCGGCTCGGCGTGGGGCTGTACGACGCCTCCGCCGGAGGCGACCCGCTGGCGGTCGAGGCGCGCCCGCTCTGGCACTACTCGCCGACGCTGGCGCAGGAACTGTCGCGCCTGGCGCCGGAGGACACCCGCGCCCGCGTGCTGGCGCCGACTGGCTGGCTGCTGGCGCAAAGCGGACGCCTGCAGACCGCCGGCCCGCAGCCGGGCTGGTTTGCCGCGCTGGTCTACCGTGCACTGCTGGCTAATCCCGTCGAGGACGCCGCGCCGTGGGCGCAGGACGCGCCGCGCCTGGAGCTTCCGGAAATCGCCCGTGCCCGCGATGGCGATCCGGCCACCGCCTGGCGCGACGGCGAAACCCGCGCCAGTGTGGTGCTTGCCGCCGCGGTGCCGATCGGCGCGCCGGGCCAGGTGCGCGGCGTGCTGCTGCTCGAACAGGCCAGCACCACCGTGCCGCTGTTGGCCAACCGCGCGCTGCTCACGCTGCTGCTGACCAGCTTCGGCGTGATGCTGGTGGCCGGCGGCATCCTGCTGTGGTTTGCCACGCGGCTGAGCCTGCGCCTGGGCCGCCTGCGCGATGCGGCCGAGCGCGCGCAACTGGCAGATGGACGTCTGGACGGCCTTTTCGCCCAAGGCCGCTTCCCGCTCACCGCCGCACCCGACGAGATTGGCGACCTCGCTCGCAGCTTCGAGCGGCTGTTCGAGGCGGTCGGCGGCTACACCGACTACCTGCGCACGCTCGCCTCCAAGCTATCGCACGAACTCAACACGCCGCTGGCCATCGTCAAGAGTTCGCTGGACAACCTCGAGCACGCGCTGGAGGCCCACGCCGCGCTGCCGCCGGAAGCGAAGCCCTATCTTGCGCGCGCCCGCGACGGCGTGGCGCGGCTGGGCACGCTGGTGCGCGCGATGAGCGAGGCCAGCCGCATGGAGCGCGCGATTGCCGCCGCCGAAGCCGAGGATGTCGACTTGCGCGAAGTGGTGCGCGGCTGCGCCGAGGCCTACCGTCCGCTGGTCGGCAACCGCACGCTGGCCTGCGAGTTGCCACAGGCGCCGCTGCCGATGCACTGCGCCCCCGAGCTGATCGCCCAGGCGCTCGACAAGCTGCTCGACAACGCGCTCTCGTTCACCCCGGCCGACGGCTGGCTGCGCCTGGTGCTTGCCTCGTGCGACGACGGCGCCGAGATCACCCTCGCCAACCAGGGCCCGCCGCTGCCCGCGGCCATGCAGGCGCGCCTGTTCGACTCGCTGGTCAGCCTCCGCGACAAGGCCACCCCGGGTGACGCGCCGCACCTGGGGCTCGGACTCTACGTGGTGCGCCTGGTCGCCGAACGCCACGGCGGCCACGCCAGCGCCCGCAACCTGGACGACGGCAGCGGCGTGGCCTTCACCCTGCGGTTGCGCAACATGCCGCGCCAGCGGCTCGGCGGCGGCTGACCGGCAAGCGCCGTTAGCGACAGCCGGCAGGCAGGTAGCGCGGGTCGATGTCCGGGCTTTCGCAGGTCCAGCTGATCACGCCATCGCGGCCTTCGGCGATCAGTGCCAGTTGCTTGCCGCGAAGGGCCATGGGGGCGTTGCCGGCGAAGGTGGCCACCAGCACCGTGCCTTCGTCGATCGCCTGCACCTCGAAGCCGGCCAGGTTGCTGGTGGCATAGGCGCCGGCTTCCTTGAGGCCGGCTTCGGTGTTGTCCTGCGGCCAGGCGCGGTTGCGGCCGATTGCGTCCAGCACCTGCTGCTTGAGCGGTTCGGCCTGGGCCAGTGCGCTGGCCACCTGCGAGCGCACCACGTACATCTGGTAGGCGGGCAATGCCACGGCGGCCATGATGAAGGCAAACGGCACGACCATGACCACCCAGAACACCGCCTTGGGTGGCTTGGCCAGGGTCTGGCCGGTCTGCTGCCACCGAGCCAGCCAGGTCAGCTGGCCCTGCAGGTACCAGGTGTTGAAGAAGAACAGGGTGATGCCGCCGATCCGCATCGGAACCCGGTAGCCCGCCATCACCCGGCGGATCGTTCCGGCCATCGCGAAATAGGCACCCAGGAACAACACCACGTAGACGAGCTCCAGCAGCCAGCCCAGGCGCTCCATGGTGGTCGTGGGGGACGCCTCGTCGGCCGGGGCGCCGGCCGCGGCGAGGAAATACCCGACGAAATAGCAGGTCAGGGCAGCGCCCAGCATGGGCGTCGCGCGGCTTCCCGGGTCGATCTTGCGCACCCAGTTGGCCTGGATGAACGGCCAGACGATCGCGAAGATGCCGAGAGTGACGATGCTGAGCAGGAACACCCAGCCCCAGTGCAGCGAGGGCGGCGTCGGCAGGGCGGCGCGATCGGCCGCCTCCCTGTGCCACTGCCCGGCGTCCCGGTCCATGAGCCCGGGTATCGTATCGGTGCGTTCCATGTTGTCCCCCTTGTCCCGCCGCGCAGATTAAGCGGGCGTCTCGCGCCGTCGCAAGCGACGGTGCCCGCCGGCGAATGGACTGCTATCGTGATGGGCCGCCCCTTATCGATTCCTAGCCCGTGATCTCCCGAGACCAATTCGACGCGCTGGCCGCCCAGGGCCACACGCGCATCCCGCTGGTGCGCGAGGTGTTCTCCGACCTCGACACGCCGCTGTCGGTGTACCTGAAGCTTGCCGACGGGCCGTACACCTTCCTGTTCGAATCGGTCGAGGGCGGCGCCACCTGGGGCCGCTATTCGATCATCGGCCTGCCGGCCAGGCGCGTGTACCGCCTGCGTGGGCACGAGCTGGAAGTGGAAGACGCCGGCGAGGTCATCGAACGTCGCCGCCTCGACGACCCGCTGGGCGAAATCGAGACGCTGCGCGCGCAGTACTCGGTGCCGCGCCTGCCCGAGCTGCCCGCCTTCACCGGTGGCCTGGTCGGCTATTTCGGGTTCGAGACGATCGGCTACATCGAGCCACGCCTGGCGCAGTGGGACCGGCCCGACGAACTGGGCACGCCCGACGTGCTGTTGATGCTGGCCGAGGAAGTGGCCGTCTTCGACAACCTCAAGGGCCGCCTGTACCTGATCGTGCACGCCGACCCCTCGCAGCCGCAGGCGTACGCGCAGGCGCAGCGGCGGCTCGACGCGCTGGTCTACCGCCTGCGCCAGGGCGGCGCGGCGTATCCCCAGTTGACCCAGTCCACCGCGCTGGACGAGGGCGACTTCAAGTCCTCCTTCACCAAGGCGGAGTTCGAGGCGATGGTGGAGAAGGCCAAGGAATACATCCGAGCCGGCGACATCTTCCAGGTGGTGCCCTCGCAGCGCCTGAGCGTCGGCTTCAACGCGCGGCCGGTGGACGTGTATCGCGCGCTGCGTGCGTTGAACCCTTCGCCCTACATGTACTTCGTCGACCTGGGCAGCACGCAGATCGTCGGCTCCTCGCCGGAAATCCTGGCGCGCCTGAAGGACGGCAAGGTCCTCGTGCGACCGCTCGCCGGCACGCGCAAGCGTGGCGCCACGGAAGAAGAAGATGCGGCGCTGGAGGCCGAGCTGCTCGCCGATCCGAAGGAGCGCGCCGAGCACGTCATGCTGATCGACCTGGGCCGCAACGACATCGGCCGCATCAGCGAGACCGGCACCGTCGAGGTCAGCGAATCGTTCGTGATCGAGCGCTACTCGCACGTCATGCACATCGTCTCGCAGGTGCAGGGCAACGCGCGTCCGGGCCTGTCCTACATGGACGTGCTCAAGGCCACTTTTCCCGCCGGCACACTCTCCGGCGCGCCGAAGATCCGCGCGCTGGAAATCATCCAGGAGCTCGAACCCTACAAGCGCAACATCTACGCCGGCGCGATCGGCTGGATCGGCTGGTGGGGCGATGCGGACACCGCCATCGCGATCCGCACCGCGGTGATCCAGGACGGCCGCCTGCACGTGCAGGCTGGCGCGGGCATCGTCTACGACTCCGACCCGGCCGCCGAGTGGGAGGAGACGATGAGCAAGGGCCGTGCGCTGTTCCGCGCGGTGGCGCAGGCGGCTAAGGGCCTCTGAACCTCGCGAAGATCCAACGCTCCCTCGCCCCGCCGGGGAGAGGGCTGGGGTGAGGGGTGGGCTGGCCCGGCTGTGGAATGGGTCCGGGCTCTGCTTCCGGGCCGCCCGCACCTCCGGTCCGCACCGCCCCGCTCTTGCAGGAGCCCACTTGTGGGCGATGTGCTGGGATTCGCGAAGAGCATCGCCCACAAGTGGGCTTCTACAAAGGCTCCCCGTAGCGGTGCGCACGGCACCTTCCCGCTTGCCTGGCCGCAAGAACTTTCGCTCGCGCCCGTGACTTCCGGCAGGGAGGATGCCGGTTGCAACGTTATATCGTTTCGGCCCTCGTTGCCCGCCGAAACCGCATCGCATGATCAAGCCGTCCACTGCCGTGCTGGCCTCGCTCCTGTTGGCCGGATGCACAGTGGGTCCGGACTTCCAGCGGCCGGCGGCGCCGACCGTCCACGGCTACACCGCCGCGCCGGTCACGGCGACGGTCGCGAGCACCGGTGTCGCCGGCGGCGCCTCCCAGCACTTCGACCGGGGCGGTGACATCCCCGCGCAGTGGTGGCAGCTGTTCCATTCGCAGCCGCTCGATGCGCTGATCAAGCAGGCGCTTGCCAGCAATCCCGACCTCAAGGCCGCGCAGGCCGCATTGCTGGCGGCCAGGGAAAACGCGCTGGCCGGGCGCGGCGCGTACTACCCGAGCGTGGGCGTGGGCATCTCCGCCAACCGCCAGCAGGATCCACCGGGTGCGCTGGCGCCGGTGCCCAGCTCCAACGCTTCGCTGTACAACCTGCTCTCCGCGCAGGCCAGCGTGTCGTACGCGCCCGACGTGTTCGGCCTGAACCGGCGCGCGGTGGAATCGCTCGACGCGCAGGCACAGGCCGCGCGCTACGAGATGATCGCCACCGACATGGCGCTGGCGGCGAACGTGGCGGTGACGGCGATCCAGGCTGCCTCGTTGCGTGACCAGGTCCAGGCCACGCAGGAGCTGGCCGGCATCGATGCGCACGTGCTCTCGATCATGCGCTACCAGTTGGCCAGGGGTTACATCGGCCGGCTCGACGTGGCCGCGCAGGAAACCCAGTTGGCGCAGGTCAACGCCTCGCTGCCGGCGTTGCGCACGCAGCTCGCGCAGCAGCAGCACCGGCTGGCGGTACTGGCCGGGCATTTCCCGGGCGAAGGTGCGGGCGCGACCTTCGCGCTGGCCGACCTGACGCTGCCCGAGCAACTGCCGCTCAGCCTGCCCTCCGCGCTGGTCGCGCAGCGGCCGGACGTGCTGCAGGCGCAGGCCAACCTGCACGCGGCCAGTGCGCAGATCGGCATCGCCATCGCCAACCGGTTGCCCAACCTCACGCTGAGCGCCGATGCCGGCAGCACGGCGCTGGCGATCGGCCGCGTGTTCCAGTCGGGCACCGGGTTCTGGGGGCTGGGCGCCGCGCTTGCCGCGCCGCTGTTCGATGGCGGCTCCCTCAAGCACCAGGAGCGCGCGGCGAAGGCCGCCTATACGCAGGCGGCCGAGCAGTACCGTGGCACCGTCCTTGCCGCCTTCGAGGACGTCGTCGACACGCTGACCGCGCTGCAGCAGGACGCCCAGGCGCTGCAGGCCGCCGCAGCGGCCGACCAGGCGGCCAAGGTCACGCTGGATCTGTCGCAGCGGCAGTGGAAGGACGGCTACGCCGGCTACCTCGCCGTGCTCGACGCCGAACAGGCCGCGCTGCAAGCGCGCATCGGCCTAATGCAGGCGCAGGCCAGCCGCTATGCCGACACCGTGGCGTTGTTCCAGGCGCTCGGTGGCGGCTGGTGGAACCGCACCGACCTGACGCAGGGCGATGCGCCTGCCGCTTCCATCACGCTTCCGACCAAGGGTGACCATGAACATTGACGCTCGCGCGATGACGCGCGTGCGGCTTGCCGCCACGACGCTGGCGCTGGCCGGCCTGCTCGCCGGCTGCGGCTCGCACATCTCCGCGCCGCCGGCCGCCGATACGCCGCACAACCCGATGCTGACCACTGCGCAGCGCCGGCACATCACCCTCGACACGGTGGCCCTCGCGCCGTTCCACAAGGCGATCGAGGCGACCGGCGTGGTCGACTTCGACAACGACCAGGCGACCCAGGTGCTGGCGCCGTTCTCCGGTCCGGTCACGCAACTGCTGGTGAGTGCCGGCCAGCACGTCACCAAGGGCCAGCCGCTGGCGCGCGTCGACTCGCCCGACTTTGCCGCCGCCGTGGGCGCCTACGGCAAGGCGCTGGTCGCCGCGCGCAACGCGCACCGTCTCGCCGACGCGGACCGCGACCTGAGCGAACACGAAAGCCTGCCACGACGCGAGCTCGAGCAGGCCCAGGCCGACGCCGCCAGCGCCGAGGCCGACCGCGACGCCGCGCTGCAGGCGCTGCTCGCGCTGGGCGCCGATGCGCCGACGATAAAGGCGATCCAGGCCGGCCAGCCGCTGTCGCGCATCCAGGCGATGATCCGCGCGCCGGTCGCCGGCACCGTGGCGGAGAAACTCATCACGCCCGGCCAGCTGCTGCAGGCCGGCAGCACCGCCTGCTTCACCGTGGCCGACCTCTCGCGCCTGTGGGTGATGGCGCAGGTGGCGCCGGCCGAGTCGGGCGGGGTAGCCGTGGGCGATCCCGCCACCATCGACGCCGGCGGCGCCGGCACGCTGCGGGGCAGGGTGGACAACATCGGCGCGGTGGTCGATCCGGACACGCGCGCGATTCCGGTGCGCGTGCTGGTGGAGAACGCCAGCGGCCAACTGAAGAAACAGATGTACGTGCGTGTGCGGATCGAATCGGGCCAGACGGAACGCGGGTTGCTGGTGCCGGCGTCGGCGGTCCTGCGTGACGAGCAGAACCTGCCGTTCGTCTACGTCGCGCAGCCCGACGGCAGCTTCGCCCGCCGCGGCGTGGCGCTCGGCTACCGCGCGGGCGACCGCTACCAGGTGTCCGAGGGACTCCACGCCGGCGATCGCGTGGTCGCGCAGGGTGGCCTGTTCGTCCAGTTCATGCAGAACCAATGAGCGAGCACCTGCCTCCGATGCCGCCGCGCTCGGCGTCGCTGATGAACCGTCTCATCGGCGCCTCGCTGGCGCAGCGTTTCCTGGTCGCGCTGTTGACGCTGGTGCTCGTCGGCGCCGGCATCCGCGCGCTGCAACGCCTGCCGGTCGATGCCTATCCGGATCTCTCGCCGCCCAGCGTCGACATCGTCACGCAGTGGCCCGGGCACACCGCCGAGGAGGTCGAGCGGCTGATCACCGTGCCGGTCGAACGCGGCATGACCGGCATCCCCAGGACCACCAGCACGCGCTCGGTTTCGCTGTACGGTCTGTCCGACGTCACCCTGAACTTCGCCAGCGGCAGCGACTACGCGCAGGACCGCCAGGAAGTGTTCAACCGCCTCGGTGACCTGGAGCTTCCCGATGGCACCGTGCCGTCGGTGTCGCCGATGTCCTCGCCCTCGGGGCTGATCTACCGCTACGTGCTGCAGAGCTCCGACCGCACGCCGACCGAACTGAAAACCTTCGAGGACTGGGTGGTCGAACCGCAGTACCGCGCCGTCCCCGGCGTGGCGGACGACTCAGGCTTCGGCGGCGGCACTCTGCAATACCAGGTGCTGCTCGACCCGCTGAAGCTTGCCGGGGTGGGCATGACCGCCACACAGGTGCAGGCGGCGCTGGCGGCCAACAACGCCAATGCCGGCGGCGGCTTCTACGCGCAGGGCGGGCAGTTCTATTACGTGCGCGGCGAAGGCCGCCTGCGCTCGCTGGAAGACATCGGCAACGTGGTGCTGGCCGTGCACGACGGCAAGCCGGTGCTGGTCAGGGACGTCGGCCGCGTGACCACCGGCATCGCACCGCGGTTGGGCGAATTCGGCTACGAAGGCCAGGACGACGCGGTCGAGGGCGTGATCTCGCTGCGCACCGGCGAGAAGACCCAGGACGTGCTCGAGCGCGTCGAGGCGAAGACGAAGGAACTCAACGAACGCATCCTGCCGCCGGACATCAAGGTCCACGCCTTCTACGACCGCAGCGACCTGGTCGCGCTGACCGTGCAGATCGTGCGCGAGAACCTCGTGCGCGGCATGCTGCTGGTGGTCGTGGTGCTGATCTTCTTCCTCTACGACCTGCGTGCTGGCCTGATCGTCGCCGCCACCATCCCGCTGGCACTGCTGTTCGCCTTCACCTGCCTGGACCTGCAGGGCGCCTCGGCGAACCTGCTCTCGATCGGCGCGATCGACTTCGGCATCCTGGTCGATGCGGCCGTGGTGATGGTGGAGAACATCTACCGCCAGATCGCCGACCGCGAGGGCCGCGACTTCGACGTCATCGAGGTCATCCGCGACGCCGCCGCCGAGGTGGACCGGCCGCTGTTCTACGCTGTGGCGGTGATCGTGGTCAGCTTCCTGCCGATCTACGTGCTGTCGGGCCCCTCCGGCACGCTGTTCAAGCCGATGGCCGACACCATGGTGTTTGCGCTGGCCGGCTCGCTGATCGTCACGCTGACGCTGCTGCCGGTGTTGTGCTCGTGGTTCATGCGCAAGGGCGTGCGCGAGCGGCGCAACGCGATCTTCGAGGCGATCAAACGCTCTTATGCGCAAGGCCTGGACGTCTGCCTCGCGCACGCGCGCGGCACCATCGTCGCCTCGGCGTTGCTGCTGGGCGCATCGTTGCTGCTGACTCCCGCCATCGGCGCCGAGTTCATGCCGCACCTGGACGAAGGCGCGCTGTGGGTGCGCGCGACCATGCCCTACACCATCTCGTTCGACGAGTCGGCCAGGATCACCCCACAGATTCGCGACATCCTCCACTCGTTCCCCGAAGTCACCACTGTGGCCTCCGAGCTCGGGCGGCCCGACGACGGCACCGACGCCACCGGCTTCTTCAACGTCGAGTTCTACGTGGCGCTCAAGCCGTACGACCAGTGGCACGGCGCCTACCGCAACAAGCCCGAGCTGATCGCGGCGATCAACAGGAAGCTGGCCGCCTTCCCGGGCATCATCTTCAACTACACGCAGCCGGCCGAGGATGCGGTGGACGAGGCCGAGACGGGCCTGAAGAGCGCGCTGGCGGTGAAGGTGTTCGGCCCGGACCTGGGCACGCTGGAGGCGAAGGGCAAGGCGATCAAGCACGTGCTCGAGCAGGTGCGCGGGATCCACGACGTCACGCTGGTTCAGGAGCTCGGCCAGCCGTCCCTGAGCATCGTCGTCGACCGCGCCGCGATCGCCCGCTACGGACTGAACGTGGACGACATCAACGGGCTGATCCAGACCGCCATCGGCGGCGATGTCGCCACGCAGGTCATCCAGGGCGAGAAGCAGTTCGACCTCGTCGTGCGGCTGGACAAGCCCTACCGCGACGGCCCCGAGGCGATCGGCAACATGCTGGTTGCCACGCCCGGCGGACAGCAGGTCCCGCTGAAGACGCTGGCGCACATCCAGGTGACCGACGGCGCGGCCTTCATCTACCGCGAGAACGACTCGCGCTACATCGGCGTGCAGTTCTCGGTCGAAGGCCGCGACCTGGCCGGTGCGGTGGAGGACGCCATGGCGCAGGTGAACAAACAGGTCAGGCTGCCGCAGGGCTATCGCGCCGACTGGGGCGGCGAATATTCGGAGTACACCGCCTCGCGCGCGCAGCTCAACATGATCGTGCCACTGACCCTGGCGCTGATTTTCCTGCTGCTGTTCACCCTGTACGGCAACTTCAAGTTCCCGCTCATCACCGTTGCCGGCGTGCTGCTGTCGGCCCCGGTCGGTGGCCTGCTGGCGCTATGGCTCACCGGCACGCCGTTCTCGGTGTCCTCGGGCATCGGCTTCCTGGCGCTGTTCGGCGTCTCGGTGCAAACCGCGGTGGTGTACATCTCCTATGTCAACGAGCTCAGGCGCAACGGCACGCCGCTGGCGGCGGCGATCCGCGAGGGCGCGATCCTGCGCCTGCGCCCGATCATGATGACCGCGCTGGTCGCCGCGCTCGGGCTCCTGCCGGCGGCGCTGGCCACCGGCGTGGGCACGGACACGCAGCGGCCGTTTGCGCTGGTGATTGTCAGCGGCCTGTTCACGCGCCTGCTGATCAGCGTGTTCCTGATGCCGGCGCTGTATGCGGTGGTGGCACGGCCAAAGGACCGGCTGGAGGTGTAGCGGGTCTGGCTACACTTCCGGTCCGGCCTTGACGGGAAGACACATGCAGCGAGACAAGCCACGGCACACCATCCCCGCGGTCCCGCGCAAGCGACGCCTGGCCGTGCTGCTGTTCGGCACGCTGATGCCCGCCGCCGCGGCGGCAGGCGACTGGCCGGACACACCGCTCGCGCGAACCGAGGCGCTGGCGTTGCTGCAGACACTCAATGCCGATCTGCTCAGCCATCCGAGTGCCACCCTCACGCTGGAACGCTGGTGCGGCGCGCACCGACTGACGACCACGCCCGAGGTCATCGCCCGGCGCGACCGCAAGGCGGACAAGCCGTTGCCCGAGGACCTGCGTCGCGCACTCGGTATCGGTGCCGACACGCCGGTGCGCTACCGCCGCGTGCAGCTCGCCTGCGGCGGACGCGTGCTGTCCGAGGCGGACAACTGGTACCTGCCAGGCCGCCTCACCGCAGCGATGAACCGGACGCTCGACCACGGCGACACACCGTTCGGCAAAGTCGTCGCCCCGCTGCACTTCCGCCGCCACACGCTTTCCGCGCAACTGCTGTGGTCGCCGCTGCCGCAGGGCTGGGAGATGCACGGCCTGCCGGCAGCCACCGGGCAGCCGCTGGCCATGCCGCACCACCTCCTGCAACACCGCACCCTGCTGGAGGATGCGCAGGGCCGCCCGTTCAGCGCGCTGGTGGAAACCTATACCGAACAGGTGCTCGCGTTTCCGCCGCCCGCGGCCGGAAGGCACGCCGACTGAGCGGCCGCGCCGCCCCGGGGTCGCATGGCATGCGACCCCGGGCGGCTATCATCGGCGCATGGCAGCACTTCCCCTTGACGACCTCACCCGTGGCCTGGCCGTGATTCGCGCCAGCCGCCTGGAAGCGCTGCTCGATCCGTTGGTGCAGTTGCTCGACGCCGTGCCGCCGGCCAACGTGCTGGCGCCGCAGACGGTGATCGCCGCGCATCCTGGCATGCGCCAGTGGTTGTCCGGCGCGCTGGCGCGCGCGCGCGGTCCGGGCGGGATCGTGGCCAACCTCGACATCCGCCTGCCCAGCGCGTGGCTGGACGACCTGGCCCGCACGCTGCTCGGCGAATCGGCCGTGGCCCTCGCGCCGTACCGCCGCGAGCGGCTGCGCTGGCGCATCCACGCCATGCTGGACGAGATCGACGACCCGCAGCTGCGCGGGTACCTCGCCGGCGGTGATCCGGCGCGTCGCCGCTACCAGCTCGCCGACCGCCTCGCCCGGCTCTACTCGCAATACCTGGTCTACCGCCCGGACTGGCTGCGCGCCTGGCAGGCCGGCCGCGACGACGTGCCCGAGCGCAGCTTCCTCGCGCCACTGTGGCGAGCGTTGCGCCGCGCGATCGACAAGCCGCATCGCGCCGAGGTGCTGGGCGAACTGCTGCAGAAGCTGCAGCGCGACGCACCCGCCGGCCTGCCGCGCGAACCGCTGCACGTGTTCGGCATCAGCCACCTCGCGCCGGCCGAACTGGCCGTGCTCGCCGCGGTGGCACGGCACCGGCTGGTGGTGCTCTACGTGCCCGATCCCTGCCGCGAGTACTGGGCCGGCCTGCGCGGCGAACGCGCGCAACTGCGCGAGCTCGCCCGCCGGCTGGACGAAGGCGAACGCGAGGAGGGCTGGTTCCTCGAGCGCATGGGCCATCCGCTGCTCGCCGACTGGGGCCGCCTGGGCCAGCACTTCATGCTTGCCCTCTCGGGCCAGGCCGAGATCCGCCTGGACGTGCGTCACTGGCAGGACGAGGACGCGCACGTGCCGCCCCGGCTCGCGCTGCTGCATCGCCTGCAGGAAAGCATCCGCCGGCTCGATCCGGCACTGCTGCGGCCCGGGCAGGGCGATGCCATGCACGACCGCTCGCTGCGCGTGCACCTGTGCCACACCCGCCTGCGCGAACTGGAAGTGCTGCGCGACGTGCTGCTCGACGCCCTGGCGCGCGACCCCACGCTGCAGCCGGCCGACATGGTGGTGATGGCGCCGGACATCGGCGCCTACGTGCCGTTGCTGCCAGCGGTCTTCGGCGAACCCGGCCGCGCGCAGGGACCGCTGCCCTACCACCTGGCCGACGTGGCGGTGGCGCGCGTGCATCCGCTGCTCGCCGCGTTCGACCGCCTGCTCGACACCCCGCAATCGCGCCTCACCGCGCCGCAGGTGCTCGACTTCCTGCAGACGCCGCCGATCGCCGCCGCGCTCGGCCTGGACGAAAGCGCGGTGGACCTGCTCGGCCAATGGCTGGGCGCGGCACGGGTGGCCTGGGGCCTGGACGGCGACTGGCGCGAGGCCTTCGGCGTGCCCGGCATCGAGGAATACACCTTCGCCTGGGGCATGGATCGCCTGCTGGCCGGCTACGTGATGGGCGAGGACGCCATCGCGGCCTTGCCCGATGGCGAGCTGTCGCCGGTCGCCGGCGCGCATGGCCCGCAAGCCGCTGCACTGGGCGCGCTCGACCGCCTGCTGCAGGAGCTGGCGGGGCTGCACCGCGATGCCACGCAGCCACGCAGCGCCTCGGCCTGGGCCGCGCGACTGGAGTCGCTGCTCGACGGGCTGTTCCGCGTCGACGCCGGCGACCATGCCGGCCATGAGGCGATGGGCCTGTTGCGCCGGATGATCCGCGCGACGGTCGCGGAAACCGAAGACAGCGGGCTGGACCCGGAACTGGATTTCACCGTGGTGCGCGAAGTGCTGCGCGAGCGCCTCGCCGCCACGCCGGAGCGCCAGCGCCTCCTGCTCGGCGGCATCACCTTCTGCGGCATGGTGCCCCAGCGCGCGATCCCGTTCCGCGTGATCGCCGTGCTCGGCCTGAACGACGGCGAGTTCCCGCGCAGCGCCAGCGACGCCGGGCTGGACCTCATGCTGCGCCATCCGCGCCTGGGCGATCGCGACGTGCGCAGCGACGACCGCTACCTGTTCCTGGAAACGGTGATGGCCGCGCGCGATGCGCTGCATCTGTCGTACCTGGGCGAGGGCGTGCGCGACGGCAAGCCGCGCAACCCGGCCGCGCCGCTGGCTGAGCTGCTCGCCCTGCTCGATGCCCAGGCGGGGCTGGCCGACATCGCCGCCGATGCCGACGACAAGGCGCGCGCCGAAGACCCGGCGGCCCCGGTGCGGCGGCCCTGGCGCGTGCGCCATCCGCTGCAGCCGTTCGACGCGCGCTATTTCGACGGCGGCGATCCGCGGCTGTTCTCCTACCAGTCCGCGTTCGCCGCGATGGTGCCCGGCGGTCGCCGCGCCGGCTTCCTGGTCGGCACCGACACGCTCGACGTGCTGCCGCTGGACACGCCGGTGCCGCTGCGCGAGCTGCTCGCCTGGTATCGCGATCCGGCCCGGCAACTGCTGCGCGGCCGTCTGGACGTCCGCCTGGATGCATTGGACGAGGACCGCCTCCGCGAGAGCGAGCCGCTGGAGCCCAAGTTCGAGGCGCTCGACCGGGTCGGCCGCCGCCTGCTGCTCGATGCGCTGGAGGCCGGGCTGGTGCTGCCGGCCGAACCGCCCGAGTGGCTGCGCCTGACCGGGCTGCTGCCGCCGGGCCGTGGCGGCATCGCCGCGTGGACCGCCGAACGCGAGCGCGCACAGGCGCTGCTGGAAGTGGCCCGCGAGCATCCGTTGTTCGCCGACGGCCTGCCGCCCCACCTGCCGGTCGCGCTGGAGCTGGACGTCGGCGGCGCGCGCGTCGAAGGCGAACTCGGGCGCGTCCACCAGCACGCGGGTACGCGCTGGGTGTTCGAGCTCTTCGTCGGCCGGAAGGAGGGCGACCTGGGCTTTCGCGAGCGCCTGCCGTTGTTCATCGAATGGGCGCTGCTGCGCCTGGTCACGCCGGCCGCCACGCCGGTGCGCCTGTGCCTGCTCGCCGAGGGCGAGCATCCCTGGCAGGAGCACATCAACGCGTGGGACGAGGCGCTGGTCGGTGCCTCCGCCGCCGAACAGGCCACGCTTCGTGCGGACCTCGAATCCCGCCTCGCCGTGCTGCTCGACCTCTGGCGCGAGGCCCAGCGCCAGCCCGCGCGCTACTTCCCCCGCACCAGCTGGGCGGTGGCGCAGTGCCTGAGCGGCGACAAACCGCCGAACTTCACCGCCTGGCTGGGCAACGACCGCAGCCACGGCGAGTGCGACTACGCGCCCGGCTACGCGCGCCTGCTCGCCGGCGACGTGCGCTTCGAGCCCGGCCAGCCCGAGTACGTGGCGCTGCTGGACACCGCCGCGCGGTTGTCGCGGCTGATCGAACTGGGAGTCCCCGCATGAGCGCGCCGCTGCGCGTGCACGACTGGCGCGAGTTGCCGCTGGCGCATGTCCCGGAGCAGGGTGGCCGCTGCCTGATCGAGGCGAGCGCCGGCACCGGCAAGACCTGGACCATCGCGGTGCTGTATCTGCGCCTGCTGCTGGAACAGTCGTTGAGCCCGCGCCAGATCGTGGTGACCACTTTCACCGACGCGGCCGCGCAGGAGCTGCGCGAACGCCTGCGCGCGAAACTGCGTGCTGCCGAGCGTCTGGCGCAGTCGCCCGGCGCGCCGGCCGATGGCCAGGACGAGGCCTGGCTGCAGGCGCGCTGGGCCGGCGATCCCTCGCGCGCCGCCGCCGACGCGTTGCGCCTGCGCCTGGCGCAGGCCGACCTCGATCTCGCTCCGGTCGGCACGCTGCACGGGCTGTGCCGGCGCATTCTCACCGACTTCCCGTTCGAATGCGGCAGCGCCTTCCGCCTGGGCGAACTGGTCCCCGGCCGCGCGCTGGACGATGAACTGATCGACGACCTGTGGCGGCAGCTCGGCCAGTCCGCCGGCGAACTCGCGCCGGGTGACCTCGCCTGGTGGCGGCAGGGCCTGGACAAGCTGCGCCGCACGTTGCGCGCGGTGATGCGGCCTGGTGTGAGCGTGCGGGTCGAAGCCGACGGCGGGACCGCCGAACTGATGCAGCCGGAGCAGGCGCAGGCGATTCGGGAATTCATCGGCGACGGCACGCCGTTCAAGCGCAGCAACAGCGCGCTGCTGACCGCGCTGCGCAAGCTCGCCGATTATCTCGAGGCCGGCGACCGCTCGACCCCCTTGCCGGATCTGTCCGACGCGCTCGGCAAGCCGCTGGACACGCAACTCAAGCCGGCCTTCGTGGAGGCGGCGCGGGACAGCGAGGTGCTCGCCTTCGCCCATCGTGCCGCCGCCATGCTGGCCGACCCGGACCTTCCGGCGCGCAGCGCCGCGCTTGCACGCTACCGCGGAGACCTTCTTGTACGCCGCGACGCGCGCCTGCGCGAGCGCGGCCAGCTCACCTTCGACGAGCTGATCGCCCAGGTGCACCACGCGCTTGCCACCCGCGGCGGCGTGCTCGCCGACCGGCTGTTCCGCGAATGGCCGGTCGCGCTGGTGGACGAATTCCAGGACACCGATCAGCAGCAGTACGCCATCCTCGACCGCATCTACCGCGACGACGAAGGCGCCACGCGAGGGCGGCTGGTGATGATCGGCGACCCGAAGCAGGCGATCTACCGCTTCCGCGGCGGCGACATCCATGCCTATCTGTCGGCTCGGCAGGACGTCGACGCCGAGCTGCGCCTGGACCGCAACTTCCGCTCCTCCGAAGCGCTGGTGGAAGGCTTCAACGAGCTCTATGCGCTGGCCGGGCCCGCGCTTTCGCAACGCACCGAGGGCGCCATCGCCTATGAGCGCGTCAGCGCGGGTCGCCCGGCGCGCGTGCTGCGCCATCGGGGCGAACCGGTTGCGCAGCCGCTCGCGCTGCACCTGTGCGCCGAGGTGCCGGTCAACAAGGACGCGCGCATCGCCTTCGCGCTGGACGCCTGCGCCAACCACGTGGCGCACCTGCTCGCGGACGACTGGCGCATCGACGACAAGCCGCTGCGGCCGGGCGACATCGCGGTGCTGCTGCCTACCAACGACCACGTCGCCGCCCTGCGCGAGCGCCTTCGCGAGCGCCACGTGCCGTGCGTCGGCGCCGGGCGCAGCAGCGTGTTCGCCACCGCGCTGGCCCGCGAGCTCCAGGTCGTGCTCTACGCGGTCGACCAGCCGGGCGACGAGGGCGCGCTGCGCGCGGCACTGGCCACGCGCCTGCTCGGCGTTGGCCTTGCCGAACTGGCCGCGCTGCGCGAGCGCCCCGATGACTGGCTGCGCCACGAGCAGCGCTTCGCGCTGTGGCACCGGCAGTGGCGCGAAGAAGGCGTGCTGGCGGTGGTGCAGTCCCTGCTCCATCACGCCGCGCCGGCCCTGCTGGCCACGCCCGCGGGCGAGCGCGCGCTGACCGACCTTCGCCACTTGGGCGAACTCCTGCAACAGGCCGAGGACGAGCATCCCGGCCGCGAGCAGCTGCTCGCGTGGCTCGCCCAGCAACGCGGCGGCGAGGGCGCGGCGAGCGACGACGCGGCGGAGGAGCAGCAGCTGCGCATCGAATCGGACGCGCGCCGGGTGCGCCTGATGACGCTGCACGCGAGCAAGGGCCTGGAGTTTCCGCTGGTGCTGTTGCCGCTGATGTGGGCGCAGGAAGGCCGCGAAGAAAAACTGCCGCTCCGCTACGACCCCGCGACCGGCGGGCGCGAACTGGTGCTCGGCGGCCCGGGCCATGCCGATGCCTGTGGCGAAGTGGCGGCGGAGGACCAAAACGAACGCTTCCGCGTGCTCTACGTCGCGCTGACCCGCGCCGAGCTCGCCTGCCACGTTTACGTGATGGATCCGCAGCGTCCGACCAACGGCAGCGTGAAGCGCCCGCCGGCGGATCCGGCGCGTTCCGCGCTGGACGCTACCGTTGAGCGCCTGCTCGCCGCGAATGTTGGCGCCACGGCGCAGCACATGGCCTGGCTGGCCGACGACTGGCCCTGGCCCTATCCGGCGATCCCCGACGCGGCACCGCCGGCGACGCATGTGCGCCGGGCCCTGGCGCCGCCGCCGCCGCGGCCCATGCAGCAGTTGCACAGCTTCTCCACGCTGGCCCGGGTCCAAGCCGTCGGTGCGCTCGAAGAGCAATCGGCGAGCGACGAGGCGGCCTCGACGGAGATGCCGGACCCGACCGACGAGGCTGGCGCGGACATGCTGCCGGCGCCTGCGCCCGGCGAACCGGCATTGCTCGCGCTGGCGCCCTGGCGTGGCGCCGAATTCGGCAACGCGATGCACGCGGTGTTCGAACACCGCGAGGTCGGCGTGCCGGTGCTCCAGCAGCACGCACTGGTCGCGCGCTGCCTGCACGAAGCAGGCGTGAGACGCGGCGAGGAGCCGGCCGAGGTGCTGGTGCGCCGGCTGGCCGCGCGGGTGCAGGCGACGCTCGATGCGCCGCTCCTGCCCGGCCTCGCGCTGGGCGCGCTGCCGGCTTCGGCGCTGCGTGCCGAAATGGCGTTCCACTATGTGCTCGACGCGGTCTCGCTGGACGCGCTGCGCGAGGCCTGTGCGCGGCACGGCGAACCGGCGCTGGTGCCCCGCGCGCCGTTCGGCGCCCTGCGCGGGCTGATGACCGGCAAGATCGACCTGGTGTTCGAACATGCCGGGCGGTTCCACGTGCTCGACTACAAGAGCAACTGGTTGGGCGAGCGGCTGGATGCCTATGCGCCCGAACGCCTGCCGGCCGCGATGGACGCGCATCACTACCGCTTCCAGGCGCTGCTCTACACGGTGGCGCTGGACCGCCTGCTGCGCCAACGGCTGCCGGCGTATCGACGCGAGGCGCACCTGGGTGAGGCGATCTACCTGTTCGTGCGCGCCGTCGGCCTGGCTCCGGGCGCGGGCGTGTGGCGGCAGCGTTTTGACGATGCGCTGCTGGACGAGGTCGACGGCGTGCTGGCAGCACGCGTGGCAGAGCCGGCATGACGCGCTTCGATCGCCCAATGTCGCCGGATCGGCTCCCTCGCCGCGCCGGGGAGAGGGCGCCGAGCACTCGGCGGAGGAAGCCATGAGCCACTTCGACTTCCGCATCCGCGGCGACGAGCCCATCGAGACCGCCTGGCGCCCGCTCGATCGCACGCTGTGGCGCTGGGTGCGCGCGCACGGTGGTTCGCCGCGGCTGGCGGCGTTGGCTGCCTGGGCGTCCTTCGCCGACGGCGCGGGGGATACCGCGCTGCCGCTGCTCGGCGAGGATGCCGGCCGCCACGGGCTCGAGCCGCTCGCGCAGGACGAAGTCGAGGCGCTGCGCGACGAAGCGCTGGTGGGCGACGGTGCAGGCGTCACCCCGTTCGTACTTGATGCCACCGGTCGCCTGTATCTGCGGCGCAACTATGCCGACGAGCTGGCGGTCGCCGCGCTGATCCACCAGCGACTGCGCGACGGCCAGCCAGGTGCGGCCGATGACGACGCACTGGACGTGTTGTTCCACGGCGAGCGCGGCGCGGCGGTGAAGCGCCAGCGCGAGGCCGTGCGCGGCGTCGCCGGACGGCGGCTGTTCGTGCTCACCGGCGGACCGGGTACCGGCAAGACCACCACCGTGCTACGCATGCTGCTGATCCTCCAGCGCCAGGCGGCGCAGCCGCTGCGCATGGCCGTCGCCGCGCCGACCGGCAAGGCCGCCCAGCGCCTGCTGCAGTCGCTGCGCGCGGGCAAGCAGGGACTGCTCGATCACCCGCGCGCGCCGCTGCCTGCGGACTGGCAGCCGCTGCTCGAACGCATTCCCGACACCGAGGCGCTGACCCTGCACCGCCTGCTCGGCTACAGCCCGCGCAGCCACCGCTTCACCCGCGACCGCGAGCATCCGCTGGCGGCCGACGTGGTGGTGGTCGACGAGGCCTCGATGGTGGATCTCGCTCTCCTGCGCGCCCTGCTCGACGCGGTACGCCCGGACGCCACGCTGATCCTGGTCGGCGATGCCGACCAGCTCACCTCGGTCGCCGCCGGTTCGGTATTGATGGACCTGGTCGCCGTGCTCGAAGCCGAACGCTCCCCCGCGCTGGTACGGCTGGAACACAGCTTCCGCGCGGAGCGGCCGCTGGTGTCGCTCAACCGTGCCGTGCGCGCCGGCGACACCGCGGCGCTGGAAGCCACCTTCGGCGACCAGGTCCTTCGGCAGCCGGTCGCCGGCGGCGCGACGCTGCGGCAGGCGATCGAGGCGTGGGCCGACGCGCTCGCGGCACTTCCGATCCATCCGACGCTGCCGGCGGTACCGGGCGATGCGGATGATCCGGCGCAGGCGTCCACGGTACTCGCGGCGCTGCGCGAGCTCGCTTCGCGCCAGTTGCTGTGCGCGCTGCGCGAGGGCGAGTTCGGCGCGCTCGCCGCCAGCGCGCTGATCGAGCAGCGGCTCAAGCGCCGCTGGAACATGGCGGCCGACCGCGTGTGGTACCCGGGCCGGGCCGTGCTGATTACCCGCAACGACTACGCCAGCCGGCTGTTCAACGGCGACGTCGGCCTGTGCCTGGCCGACGCGGAGGGTCGACTGCGAGTGTGGTTCGAAAGCGCGGGCAGCGACGACCTGGCCGGCGTGCGCAGCCTCAGCCCCGGCGCACTGCCGGCGCACGAAAGTGCGTTCGCGATCACGATCCACAAGTCGCAGGGCTCGGAATACGCCCGCGTGGCGGTGCTGCTGCCGCCCGATCCCGCTCATCGCATCCTGTCGCGCCAGTTGCTCTACACCGGCGTATCGCGTGCGCGGCAGATGGTGGAGCTGTGGGCGGGCGAGGCGACCCTTCGCGCCGCGCTGGCGTTGCCGGTGCGCCGCGCAGGCGGCCTGGCCGACCGGCTCGCAGGCGTGCCGTCCAGCGGCGAGCCGCAGCAGCTGGCGTTGCTGTAGTCCGGCGCGAGAGCGTGCCTGCGCGTCAGTGCGCCAGGAACGGCTGCGCGATCTTCAGCACCGTCTGGTACGGCTCCGGATCGTTGCGGTTGCTGAGCAGGATCACGGTCAGGTGCTGCCTGGGCCAGCGCACGATCACGTTGCGGAAGCCGATGCTCTCGCCCGAGTGCCACAGCGTGTCGCCGGTGATGCGCCAGCCATAGCCGTAGCTCGCCTCGTAGGGTTCACCGGTGACCTTGGCGTGCGGGCTGAAGGCGGTCTTGCGCGAAGCGTCGCTGAGCAGGCGGTCGTCGTAGAGCGCGGCGTCCCATTTGGCCAGGTCGTCGATGTTCGAGTAGATACCGCCGTCGCCGCGGGTGGCCGAGGTGAGGCTCTGGTCGGTGCGCAACCAGCGGCCCTTGGTCCAGCTGTAGCCATAGGCGCGGTTCGGCACCGTCTTGCTGTCGTGCACGTAGAGCAGCGTGTGGTCCATGTGCAGCGGCTCGAAGATGCGCTGCGCGAGGAAGTCCTGCAGCGTCTTGCCGGAGGCTTTCTCCACCACCAGCCCGAGCAGCACGTAACCGGAATTGCTGTAGCGATAGGCCGTGCCCGGCGCGAAGTAGCTGCGCGACGTGGCCGAAAGCAGCCGCAGCACGTCCTGGTCATTGAGCTGGGCGGTCTGCTCGGGAGGCATGAGGTCCTCGTAATCGATCAGACCGCCGGTGTGGCTGAGCAATTGGCGCAAGGTGACCTTGCCGGTGCTCGCCGGCAGCGAGGGCAGCCAGTGGCGGATCGAATCGTCGAGCTTGAGCTTGCCGTCCTGCGCCAGCAGCAGGATCGCCGCGGCGGTGAACTGCTTGCTCACCGAGGCGAGGCGGAAGTCGGTGTCCGGCGTGACCTTCGCGCGCTCCTCCAGGTTGGCCAGGCCGTAGCCCTTGCGCAGGAGTGGCTTGCCGTCCTTGAGCACGAGCAGGGCGGCGCCGGGGACGTCGCCCCGGTATGGCTGCATCAAGCGGTCGGGGTTCTGCACGGCGTCACCGGCATGGGCGGTGCCGAGCATCAGCAGCGAAGCGGCAACTAGGACCAAGCGCATGGCATTTCTCCGGAAGCTTTCCAGATCACCGAGTGGGGTGAAAATGCCGCGTCACTGGACCGGCACGTCGTAGATCGTGTGCGGCGTGGGCTCGCTGGCCCAGGTGTAGTGCCACCACTCCAGCGGATAGTTCCTGAACCCTTCGCGCTCCATCGCCGCGCGCAGGCGCAGCCGGTTCGCGTGCTGCTCGGGCGTGACGTCCGGCGCATCGGTGTGCGCGCGCACGTCGAAGAAGTCGAACGGCGTGCCCATGTCCAGCGGCAGGCAGTGCTCGCCACGGGCATCGCACTGCTCCATCGTCAGGTCGGCCGTGCCGCCGCGACTGTGTCCGGACACCGGCGCGATGTAGTCGCCCAGCAGCACGGACTTGTCCAGGCGCGGGTAGTGCGCGGCCTTGGTGTGCTGGTCGGACAGGTCGTGCGCCCAGCGCACGAAGTGCGCCACGGCGCGTGCCGGGCGGTAGCAGTCCCACAGCTTCAGGCGCTGGTGCGTCGTGCGCAATGCGTGCTCGACGCGCGCCAGCGCCTCAGCCACGGGGCGCTTGAGCAGGCATTTGGGGGCGAGATAGCCATCCACTGGCGCGCCGACGAAGTTGTCGTGGCCGGCGTACTTGATGTCCTCGGCGATGTCGGGCGCGAGGGCGCGGATGTCGACCAGGTCGGCTGCGGCAGCGGTCCGGGCAGGGGAGAGCGAGACGGTGTCCTTGGCGAGCGCCGGCATCGACAACATCCATGCGCATGCCAGTGCGATCCGACCGTAGGAGCGCACCCTGCGCGCGAGGTCGCGCGGGGGGTGCGCTCCTGCAGGGGCGAAGAGGCGGTTCATGGGCAATCTCCGGTGCGTTCGAAGTGCAGGTCCTCGTAGTCGGAACTGAAGTCGCCCAGCGGGTCGAGCTTGGCCATGGTGAGGGTGGGCGGCGAGCCGGCATGCGGATCGAGCCACGCGTCGAGGTCGACGGCCGGGTCGTCCCAACGGACCAGGTAGCGTTGGCCGAGCCGCTTCACTGTGCCGTGCATGTGCGGCGATTTCCGAGAGGCCCATTCGACGCGGTCCCCGCGCGGGCACAGCGTGACCTGGCCGAACCATGGGTCGCGGTAGCTGCCGCTCCAGCTGAAGTCGGCCGGCGCCACCGGGGCGGCCGTGGCGGTGTCGGGCGGACGCGCGGCGGCCGGGCGCTCAGCCGCTTCGTGGTCGAGCGCGTCGGCATACCAGTCGACGCCGTGGCCGTCGCCGGGCGCGGTGAAGTGCTTGGTCAGCACCTCGCCCAGCACGGTGCGTGCGTCCTCGGCCTCACCGTTGATCATGAATACGAAGCCGCTCTTGCGGTCGGGCAAAAGCGCAAGCATCGAGTACATGCCGCCCAGCGTGCCGGTGTGCCAGACCACCCAGGTTCCGTCTACGTCGGCCATGCGCCAACCGTAGCCGTAGGCCATCACGTGGCTGTGGTCCCAGGCGCGGCGCTGGCTGGACACGGGGATCAGCATGTGCGGCGACTGCAGCACCTCGCGCTGGGTGGAAGAGAGCCACTCCAACTGCCCAGGCGTGGGTGTCAGCCAGTTCCGTGCCCAGCTCAACATGTCGGTGAGATCGCAGCGGATACCGCCGGCGGGATCGGAAGTGATCGCGGGGACGATCGCCCCGTCCTGGCGCATCGGCAGGTTGTGGCCGTCCTTCCGGTAGTGCGGCTGGGCCACGTTGCCGACCTGCTCGCGGTTCCAGGTGCCGACCTGGCAGCGGGACAGCCCCAACGGCTGGAACACCTCGCGATGCATCAGCTCCTCGTAGGGCGCGCCGCCGGCGGCCGCGGCGACTTCGCCGGCGACCACGTAGAGCAGGTTGTCGTACTGGTACTGCGAGCGGAAGCTGTAACCGGGCTTGATGTAGCGCAGCCCATGGATGATGTCTTGACGCGTGAAGGCGTTCGGCTCGGGCCACAGCATCAGGTCGCCGCCGCCTTCGGGCAGGCCGCTGGAGTGGGTAAGCAGGTCGGCCACGCGCATGTTCTTCGTGACCCACGGGTCGGACATGCGGAAGTCGGGCAGGTATTTCGCGACCGGGTCGTCCCAGGCGAGCCTGCCCTCATCGACCAGCCGCCCGAGCAGCGCGGTGGTCATCGCCTTGCTGTTGGAGGCGATCTTGAAGAGCGTTTCCGCGGTGACCGGTTGGCCGGAACCGGCGATGGTCTCGCCGCGGGTGGCGGTGTAGACGACCTGGCCGTTCTCGATCACGCCGACCGCGATGCCCGGCAGGCGATAGCGGGCAACGACGGCATCGACGATCGGGTCGTAGGTGTGGTCGGCAGGTTGCGCGGCGAGGCCGAACGACGCGAGCAGCATCGCAAGGCAGAGAGAGGAGCTTGCACGCCTCCGCCACGCGCTGCGGCGTCGCGGGAGCGCGAGTCGATCAACGGCTCGCATCGCGCTCCACCTCGCGCCACACGCGCAGCAGGTTGCCGCCCCAGATCTTGGCGATGTCGGCGTCGCTGAACCCGGCACGGCGCAGCGCGGCGGTGACGTTGCGGGTCTCGCTGGCGTCCTTCCAGCCGGTGATGCCGCCGCCGCCATCGAAGTCCGAGGCGATGCCGACGTGGTCGATGCCGGCCACGTCGGCGATGTGGCGGATCTGCTTCACGTAGTCCTCGACCGTGGGCAACGGGAACTGCGCCTGGATCTTCGCCATGCCCGCGGCCATCGAAGGCAGGTAGTCGTGCTTGTCGCTGTCGTATTCCTTGTCTCCGGCCTGGCGCGCAACCTCGGCCTGCAGCTTTTTTTCTGCCGCCTCGCGGCCCGGGTCGTTCTTGAGGAACTCCTTGTAGGCCACGGCCTGGATCACGCCACCCTTGGCGGCGATCGCGCGCAGCAGGTCGTCAGGCAGGTTGCGCGGGTGGTCGAGCACGGCGCGGGCGCCGGAGTGCGAAGCGATGAGCGGCGCCTTCGACGCCGCCAGCGCATCGCGCACGCAGGCATCGGAAGCGTGCGAGACGTCGACCATCATGCCCAGCGCGTTGGCGCGCGCGACCACCTGGCGGCCGAAGTCGGTCATGCCGTGGTCGCCCTTGCTGTTCATCGCCGGCTCGCCTTGGTCCTTGTCCGGCAGCGAACTGGTGCACAGGTCGTTGTTGCCTACGTGGACCAGGCCGACGTAGCGCGCGCCGCGATCGTAGGCGGCATCCAGCCGGTGCAGGTCGTGCCCGAGCGAGTAGGCGTTCTCGATGCCGATCATCGCCGAGAGCAGGCCGGCCTTGCGGTTGGCCAGCGCCTGTTCGGGCGAGGTGGCCGCACGGATGCGGTCCGGATACCGCATCAGCATGTCGCCGATCGCCTCGTATTTCTCCTCGGCCTGTTGCACCGCCGTGGCGTAGCCGGCCGCATCGAGCTTGTGCTGCGGCACCCAGATCACGAAGAAGGCCGCGTCGAGTCCGCCGCGCCGCATCTTGCCCAGGTCCACCAGCAGCGGCGTGTCCTTGCCGACGTCGAAGCGCGGCTCGTGCATGTAGGTGAAAGGAATATCGACGTGGGTGTCGATGGTGATCGGCGGGTCCTGCTGCGCGTGCGCGGGAAGCGTGGCGGCCAGGGGCAGGGCGAGCAGGGCAAGGCGGGCGAGTTTAGGCATGCGCGGCGGTCGTCCTCTAGAGTTCGGCCCAATCCTGCGCCGACTGTTCGCCGGCGACCATCTCCTCGAGGGTCTGCCGGCGCCGGATCACCGCGTAGCGGCCATCGTCCAGCAGTACCTCGGCAGCGAGCGGGCGCGAGTTGTAGGTGGAGGCCATCGACGCGCCGTAGGCGCCGGTGCCCTGGATGGCGAGCAGGTCGCCCGGTTCGCATGCCGGCAGCACGCGGGCGCGGGCGAAGGTGTCGCCGGTTTCGCAGACCGGTCCGACGACGTCGTAGGTGGCGAGCGGCCGCGGATCGGGCGACACCGGCACGATATCGTGCCAGGCGTCGTAGAGGCTGGGCCGCTGCAGGTCGTTCATCGCCGCATCGAGTACCAGGAAGGACCGCTCGGTACCTTCCTTGATGCGCAGCACGCGGGTGAGCAGCACGCCGGCCTCCGCCACCAGGTAGCGGCCCGGCTCCAGCAGCAGGCGGCCCTCAAAGCCGGCCAGCGAGTCGCGAATCACTTGCGCGTAACTGCCGGCAGCGATGGGCTGGTCATGGCCTGCGCGGTAGCGCACGCCGAGGCCGCCGCCGACGTCGATGCTCGCAATCGGGTGGCCGGCGTGCAGCAATTCGCGCCAGAAGGACGCCACGCGATTCAACGCCAGCCGGAAGGGCTCCAGGTCGAGGATCTGCGAGCCGATGTGCACGTGCAGGCCGTCCAGCCGCACGTGCGCCAGCTGCCGGCGCTCGGCGAACCAGCGGCGCGCCTCGGCGATGCTCACGCCGAACTTGTTCTCGGCGCGGCCGGTGGAAATCTTGGCGTGGGTGAGCGCGTCGACGTCGGGGTTGATGCGCACCGCGGCGTTCGCCATCACGTGTCGTGCAGCGGCCACGCGCTCGATGGCGTGCAGTTCGTCCAGCGATTCGACGTTGAAGCGGGCGATGCCGGCGGCCAGCGCGGTGCCGATCTCCTCGTCGGTCTTGCCGACGCCGGAGAACACGATGCGGCTGGCCGGGATGCCCGCGGCCAGCGCGCGTTGCAGCTCGCCGGCGGAGACGATGTCCGCGCCCAGCCCGGCAGCGGCCATCAGTTCGAGGATGGCGCGGTTGGAGTTGGCCTTGACCGCGTAGCAGATGGTGGCGTCCAGGCCGGCCAGCGCGGCCTTCAGCCCGTCGATCCGCTGGCGGACCGCGTTGGCGGAATAGGCGTAGAGCGGCGTGCCCAGCCGTGCGGCCAGCGCGTGCAGGTCCACGCCATCGAAGGTCGGTTGCGGATCGGGCACGGAAGCGATGTCGTCGTGCCGGGAGGAGACGGTCATGGGGTCCATTTGAGCGGGGCCCAAAAAAGACGGCCCGCGGTGACCGCGGGCCGCCAGGCGGGGAGGGCCTTAGAAGTCCACGGCCACGGTCAGCTGCGTGAAGCGCGGCGACTGGAAGCCGATCGGCTGCATGAAGCTGGCGCTGGTGTCGTTGGAGATGGTGGTCTGCAGGTCCTGGTCCACCTGCACCGTGCGCTGCTGGTTGAGCAGGTTGTACACGGCCAGTTTCACGCGCAGGTTGCCGCCGCCCTGGAAGGGCAGGATGTAGCTGATGCCGGCATTGAGCGTGTAGGTCCAGGGCAGGCGGCCATAGGCGCCGCGGGGCGAACGCTCGTACACGCGATCCTCGGAATTGGGCGACGTGCAGTTCTCCACGCAGATGAAGTAGCTGTGGTAGTTCTGCGCGTCATACGGGTTGCCCACGCCGAAACCGGTGATCGGGCCGCCCGAATGGACGTCCAGGTCGCCGCTGACCTGCCAGTGCGGGGTGATCGCATAGGCACCGCGCAGCTTCAGCTGGTGGCGGCGATCGTTCGGCAGGTAGCCGTTGCCGCCGAAGTTCACCCACGGATCGTCGAAGTTCTCGGTGCGACCGGTGTCGTCGAAGTTGGTGTCGGAGTTGACCGGGCCCTCGGCGTTGCCGCGGTTCCAGGCCAGCACGTAGGACGCGTTGAACGACCACTTCTCGTCCCACGCGCGATCGAGCTGGAACTCCAGCGAGGTGTAGGTGCGCTTGGGCTTCACCCAGCCGCGCTGGCCCAGGTAGTTGCCGTCGGCGTCGTACAGCGCCCAGCCTTCCTTGGAGGTGTCGACCGTCAGGTAGCCGTCGGCGGTGCCGTCACAGTTGGTGTCGCCCCAGACGGTGACCTTCTCGCCCGGGTTGGCCATCACCCAGCCGACATAGCCATTCTCGCCGCACTGCGCGGTGGCGCTGATTTCCATGTCGTCGATGGCGTTGTGCAGGCGGCGGTAGGTGCCGCTGACGCCCCACGACCAGTTGTTGCCGATCATCTGCTGGAAGCCCAGGATCGCCTCGTCCTGGTAGACCGGGTCCATGTCGTGGTCGACTTCCGAACGCAGGTCGCCCACGGTGCCGTCGCCCTGCGAGGTGTCGACCGGGCCGATCTGCGGACCCAGTCGCGGCACGACGTAGCTGACGCCGTTGAGTTCGCGGGTCTCCCAGCCGTCGAAGGCGTAGAACGTGCGCTCGTCGAGCAGGCCGCCGGCCTGCTTGATGTTGATCACGTTGGCCACCGGCAGGAAGTAGCGTCCCAGGTTACCGAACAGCTTGGTGGTGCCGTCGCCGGTCATGTCCCAGGAGAAGCCCAGGCGCGGCGCGATCTGGCGGTCCATCTTGATGTAGCTGTTGCCCGCCGAATCCTGGTTGTCGAAGCTGTCGTTGCGCAAGCCCATGTTCAGCACGAAGTTGGGCGTGATCTGCCAGTTGTCTTCCAGGTAGTACGCCGAGTCGATGGTCTTGAAGGTGCCCTCGATCTCGTAGCGGCGCGCGCGGACGTAGTTGGTGTAACCGGCCGGGATCACCCCGCCGTTGTCGATGGTGTCGCCCGCCGCACCGGCATACACGGTGTAGTAGAGCGCGCCGGGACCGGGGTAGTAGCGGCTGTATTCGGAGGTGTTGACCTCGTGGTCGTAGCCGAAGCGCAGCAGGTGGTCGCCCAGCGTCCACTCGAAGTCGGCGCGGCCCTGCTTGCGCTCGTCGTTGCGCTTTTCCACGCGCGTGCTGGTCGAGCAGCCCAGCTGCGGGCCGGGCGGCGGCACGGCGGTGGTGTCGTCGATGGCGACCGGGTTGCATTCCAGGTCCAGCTGCGAACGGGTGAACGCCTCGCGGTTGTTCTTGCCGTACATCAGCTTCATCGACAGGTCGTTGGTCAGGTAACTGGTCCAGGTCAGCGCCCAGTTCTTGCCGCCGGTGTCGGTGTAGACCTCGTTGGTTTTGGCGCCGCGGGTGTCGGTGTCGTAGTCGTACTCATAGACGTCGCCGACGTTCTTGTTCTTGTCGGAGAAGGCCATCAGCGACAGCGTGTTGCTGTCGGTGATGTTCCAGTCGACCGTGGTGCCCCAGAAGCCCTGGTTCGAGGAGTTGTCGGTGATCGCGTTGCCTTCGTCGTTCGTATTGCGGGGCGATGCGCCGCGCGCCTCGTACATGGCGAAGAAGAACAGCTTGTCCTTCACGATCGGGCCGGACGCCCACACATTGGTCTTGATCAGCGAATCGCGGTCGCGGCTGGCGGTGATGTAGCGGTTGCCATTGGCGTCGTAGTGGTTCGCCGCCACCGAATGCCAGTTGCCCGGCTCCATCGTGAGCTCGGCGCCCGCCTTGAACTCGTTGGTGCCCGAACGCGCCACGGCGTTGACCACGCCGCCGGTGGTGCGGCCGAATTCCACCGAGTAGCCGCCGGTCTTGACCTGGAACTGGTCGTAGAAGGCGAACGGCGCCTCGGAGAAGCCGTTGCGGTTGTAGAAGTCGGTGACGTTCAGGCCGTTGACGTAGAACGCGTTCTCGGCGATCGAGGAGCCGCCGAAGGAAATGCCGCCGAAGCCGGCGTTGCCCTTGACCACGCCGGGCGCCAGCAGCGCCACCGAGGCCACGTTCTGGTCGACCGGCAGGCGCACCAGGTCGGCGCGCGAGACGATCGTGGCCGATTCGGTCGAGCTCACGTCGATCACCGGCAGCACCGAGCCGGTGACGTTGATGGTGGAAAGGTTGGTCGCGTTCATCGCGCCCAGGTCCACCGTGGTGGTGGTGCCCAGCGCGACCGTCACGTTGCGGGTCGGGCCGACCGGCTGGCCGCCGCTGGTAGCGCTGATGGTGTACTGGCCCACCGGCAGGTACGGCAGGCGGTAGTTGCCCTCGTCGTCGGCGACGACCGAGCGGGTCAAGCCTGTATCCGGGCTGGTCACCGTCACCGTGGCGCCGGCCTGGGTGTGGCCGGCCACCGTGCCGTCGGTGTTGGCCGCGTGCGCCGGTGGCGCGCCAAAGGCGGCGAGCGCCAGTCCGAGTGCCGTGCCGAGCACGGTCCTGCGCATGTTCCAAACCTTGCTGCTCATTTCCCCTACTCCCCTCGACGCCGGGTCGATGTCAGTTGAACTTGTTGGTTACTTGTCGTTGCGTCCGTGCAGGAACTGCCAGTCGAAGTGGTAATCCCACTTGTCGAAATAGAGATTGCCGCCGCGCCACTCGACCTCGCCGCGTTGCGAGTCGACCGTCTCGGAGCGCGGGAACTGCTTGGCCGGCACGAATGGACGGCTGTAGTCGTCGTTGAAGGCGATGCGGTAGGCATCCAGGCCGCCCAGGTAGAACCAGCGCAGGCGCGGATCGTCGCCGGGCTTGGGCTCGAGCTGGCCGAAGGTCACGTCCACCGGGACCCAGCCATAGGGCGCGAGGTAGAGCTGGCCCCAGTCGTGGATGTTGTCGTAGTCGCCATCGGAGAACATCCAGCCGGACTGCCAGCGCGCCGGGATGCCGTTCAGGCGCAGCAGGGTGAGCAGCAGCAGGGTCTGTTCGCCGCAGTCGCCGTGGCCAGCGTGCAGGGTGTAGTCGCTGATGTTGCTGATGGTGGAGTACTCGCGCGCGCCAGCCCAGGGAATCCGGTCGACGGCGGCGAACAGTTTTTGCGCGATGCGGTAGGGATTCTTTTCCTCGCCCACCACCTTGCGCGAAAACGCGCGCAGGTCGTCAGTGAAGACGATGTGCGGCGCGCGCTCCTGGACGAAGGGATCCAGTTGGGGCGTGATCGTGGCCGGCACCACTTTGTCCGGATCGATCGGGTGCGATTGCGCGCGCAGGGTCAGCTCGTAGGTGAGCTTGAATACGGTTGGCTGGCCGGCCTTCGCCGGCGTTTCCATGTAGGCGGTGCGCTGGAGCGTATCCGCCGGCGCGACGCGCGCGCCGGCCGGCGCGCTGGCGACGAAGCGGATGTCGTCCTGCTGGCCCGGGATCGCGCGCGGGTAGGGGATCCAGGCCTTGACCGTCTCGCCGGCCGGCACGGCGTCGGCGTCGACCGTGACCGTCTGGGTCACGCGTACGCGCATCGGCAGCACGCCGGCCTTGCCGGTCGCGAGTGCCTCGCGGAACGCGGCGCGGTGGTGGTCGTTGAGTGTCTCGTTCGGACCGTCGCCGAGCGGCGTCTGCACTGCGCGGCGGTTGCGGGCCTCGGCGCTCAGGCGATAGAGGTTCGACGGGGCGCGGTTGAAGTAGAGCGTGCGGCCGTCGATCACCATGTGTTCGAGCAGGCCGGCCTGGTCCCAGCGCGCGAACTCGGCGTCGGTGAGGTCGGGGATCTGCTTGCGGATGCGCGCCTTGGCTTCGTCGGCGGTCAGCGTGAAGTCGAGCAGGATGCGATGCATGCGCTCGCGCTGGAACTCGAGCGCCTCGCGCGCTTCGGGCGCAAGGCCCGGCTGGGCGAGCGCGGTCTCGATGGCCTTGCGGGCGGCATCGAAGTGGCCCTGGTCGATCTGCGCCACGATGGCGGGCGGGCCGGGCGGCGGCAGGCTGGCCAGCGCAGGAATAGCGCAGCAGAGCAGGCCCGCCAGGGCGGCGCACGCCAGTGCCCGACGGCGCGCCGGTTCGTGTTTGCCTTGCGTCGCTGGCACCCTCGTCATCGCACAACGCCCCCGCCAGTTGGCATCAAGGCCTTGTGTAACACGCTTGCAAAAGGTGGTCAATAATTTATGCTTCGGACCAATGTATGAGGAATGGCATATTCCTGACACGACGCACGAGGGGTAGCGCGTGATCCACACGGTATGGCCGTACCTGGCCGTGATGCTGCTGGCCGCCGGCCTGTTCCCGGCGCTCGAGCGGCGCACCGGCTGGCGCGTGTTCAACGTGCTGCCGCCGATCGTCTTCACCTACCTGCTGGTGACCGCGCTGGCGGTGTCCGGGTTGTGGGAGGTCAACGGCGAGATCCACGCCGCGCAGTCGATGCTGGTCTCGCGCATGGTGCCGGCGCTGTTGTTCCTGTTGATGATCAACTGCGACCTGCGCGCGATTTTCAAGCTGGGGCCGCGCGTGCTGGGCGTGTTCGCCTGCACCTCGGTGAGCCTGTTCATCGCCTTCATCGCCACCTTCCTGATCTACCGCCGCTGGCTGCCGGGCGATGCCTGGCACCCGCTGGCGGCGCTGTCGGGCAGCTGGGTGGGTGGCACGGCGAACATGATCGCGGTGAAGCAGGCGATCGGCATGTCCGACCAGCACCTGGCGATGAGCCTGCTGACCGACGCGCTCTGCTATTCCACCTGGGTGGCCGTGCTGTTCGCGGTGGCGCGGCTGGCGCCGGCATTCAACCGCTGGACCAAGGCCAAGTCGACCGGCGACCTGCCGTTGGCCGAGGCGAAGGCGACCGGACCGACCACGCCCGACTCGGTGCTGCTGTGGCTGGGCATGGCGCTGGCGGCGGCTGCGCTGAGCGCCTGGCTTGCCGGGTACCTGCCGACCTCGACCATGATCAGCGCCACCACCTGGACCATCCTGCTCGCCACCGGCGCGGGGCTGGTGGTGGCGCACACGCCGCTGGCGCGCTATCCCGGGGCCGGGACCATCTCCAGTGCGCTGTTGATCAGCGTGGTGGCGGTGCTCGCCTCGCAAAGCAACTTTCAGGGCATCGGCGAGGCGCCGCTGTACCTGCTATGCGGGGTGACCGTCATCGCGCTGCACGCGGTGTTGCTGGTCGGCTTCGCCAAGCTGTTCCGTTTCGACCTGTATCTGTGCGGGATTTCTTCGCTGGCCCACATCGGCGGCGTGGCGGCCACGCCGGTGCTGGCGGCGAGCTATTCGCGCGCGCTGGTGCCGGTCGGCATCCTGCTCGCGCTGCTGGGCTACATACTGGGCACCGGTTTCGGCCTGCTGGTCGCGTCGATCATGTCGGCGCTGGCGGGAACCTGACCCCATGAGGACCACGACCATGCGAACCCTTCTTCCTTCGGCGCTGCTGGCCCTGCTGCTGGCGACGCAGCCGCTGCATGCGCGCGAGCAGGTGTCGACGCTGAGCGTTCCACCCTCGGGCGTGCTGGGCGTGGGGGAGGCGCAGCTGACGCCCGCGTTCTGGATCGGCCTGCAGCCGCAGCCGGACAGGGTGATCCTGACCCGCGCGCAGATCGAGGCGCAGAACGCGAAGCTGTTCGCGCAGGACAGGTCCATGCACGAGCTGGGCAAGCTGCCGGCGAGCTTGAGTGCCGCGCAGGTGCGCGGCTGGATCGAAGACCTCGCCGATCCGCCGTCCAAGCCGCTGTACGACGTCGACGGCAAGCCGGTGGCGCAGGCGACACTCAAGGACATCGTCGACGAGCGTGCGCTCGATGCGGTTCCAGCCAGCCAGCAGACCCGCTTCGGGCTGGTGGTGCGCCGCGCCGCGCTGCGCACCTTCCCGACCACGCTGCGCGTGTTCAGCCATCCGGGCGACACCGACATCGACCGCTTCCAGGAAACGGCCGAGTTCCCCGGCACGCCGGTGGTGATCGCTCACGCCACCCGCGATGGCCGCTGGCTGTTCGTGGTGAGCCCGCGCTACGCCGCCTGGACCGAGGCGAAGAACGTCGCCGAGGGCAATCGGGACGCAGTGCTTGGCTACGCCGCCAAGACGCCGTACCGCATCGTCACCGGGGCCAAGGTCCACACGGTCTACACCCGCGAAGCGCCGGCCGTCTCGCAGGTGGAACTGGACATGGGCACGCGCGTGCCGGTGCTCACCGGCCTGCCGCCGGACCAGGCGGTCAACGGCCAGACGCCCTACGCCGCGCACGTGATCGAACTGCCGGTGCGCAAGGCCGACGGCTCGCTCGCCTTCAGTCCGGCGCTGATCCAGAAGAACGCCGACACGTCCGCGGACTACCTGCCGCTGACGCCGCGCAACCTGATCACCCAGGCGTTCAAGTTCCTGGGCGAGCGCTACGGCTGGGGCCATGCCTACGACGGGCGCGACTGCTCCGGCTTCGTCTCCGACGTTTACCGCTCGATGGGCGTGCAGATGCCGCGCAACACCTCCACCCAGGGCGTGAGCCCGGCCTTCGCCAGGCATGCCTTCAGCGACGCGAGCTCCCACGACGAGCGCCTGCAGGCGGCGCACGCGCTGGAGCTGGGCGACCTGGTCTACATCCCGGGCCACGTGATGATGTCGCTGGGCCAGTGGAAGGGTCAGCCCTGGGTGATCCACGACGTATTGGGCATGAGCTACCGCAAGGCCGACGGCTCGACCGCGCGCGTGAAGCTCAACGCCGTTTCGGTGACGCCGCTGCTGCCGATGCTCTACGGCAAGGACTCGACCTTCATCGACCACATGACCAGCAACGTGCGGATGCGGCCCTAAGCGTTCCCGCAAGGGCCGGTGGGCGCCAGCCCACCCTACGGACAACACAAGACCAAGACATCATGAAGATCACAGACATCCAGTTCGGCATGCTGAGGGTGCCCTTGAAGACACCCTTCAAGACCGCGTTGCGCACCGTCAACCAGGTGGAAGACATCGTGGTGATGGTGCACACCGATACCGGACAGGTCGGCTACGGCGAGGCGCCGGCCACCGCGGTGATCACCGGCGACACGCACGGCTCGATCGTCGATGCGATCCGCCACTACATCTCGCCGCGGCTGATCGGCCAGGAGATCGCCAACCTCAACCGCCTGACCCACCTGGTCCAGGGTTCGATGGAGAAGAACTCCAGCGCCAAGGCGGCGGTGGAGATCGCCATCTACGACCTGTGGGGCCAGCTCTACGGCGCGCCGCTGTACAAGCTGCTGGGTGGCGGCGACCCGGTGATCACCACCGACATCACCATCAGCGTGGACTACATCGACAAGATGGTCGCCGACTCGGTCGCGGCGGTGGAGCGCGGCTTCGAGTCGCTGAAGATCAAGGTCGGCAAGGACATCGGCGTCGACATCGAGCGGGTCAAGGCGATCTACGCGGCGGTCGAAGGCCGCGCGCTGCTGCGCCTGGATGCCAACCAGGGCTGGACGGCCAAGCAGGCGGTCTACGCACTGCAGACGCTGGAGGAGGCCGGCATCAAGCTGGAGCTGGTCGAGCAGCCGGTCAAGGCGCGCGACCTCGAAGGCATGCGCTACGTCACCGAACGCGTGCACACGCCGGTGATGGCCGACGAGAGCGTGTTCGGCCCGATGGAAGTGATCGAGCTGATCCGCATGCGCGCGGCGGACATCATCAACATCAAGCTGATGAAGACCGGCGGCATCTCCAACGCGATCAAGATCGCCGACATCGCCGCGCTGCACGGCATCGACTGCATGATCGGCTGCATGCTGGAGTCCTCCATCAGCGTGGCGGCCGCCGTGCACGTGGCGGTGGCCCGCGCCGACGCGATCAGCAAGATCGACCTGGACGGGCCATCGCTGGCCCAGTTCAACCCGGTCGACGGTGGGGTAATCTTCAACGAATCGGAAATCTCCGTGACCGACGCCCCGGGCCTCGGCATCCGCGAGATCAGGGGCCTGGAGAGGATCGCGGACTGATGTCGCCGCTGGTCAAAATCCGTTCGGAACGCGACCAGATGTCCGCGGTCGAGCGGCGCGTGGCCGACTTCATCCTGGAAAACGCGCACCTGTTGCGCGACTACTCCTCGCAGCAGCTGGCCAACGCGCTGGGGATCAGCCAGTCCAGCGTGGTCAAGTTCACCCAGAAGCTGGGCTTCAAGGGCTATCCGGACCTCAAGTACTCGGTGAGCGAGGCGATCGCTCGCGCCGACAACGGCGACGCACCGGCGCTGGCGCGGGCCGGCGAGGGCGAGGAGGAAGGCCCGGGCGCGCTGTGGCGGTGGAAATCCGAGGCGGAGGAGGCGAGCCGGCTGATCAATCCGCCGGAAGTGATCCAGTCCATCGCCACGGCCATCGAGCAGGCCGGGCGCGCGGGCAAGGTCTTCATCATCGGCCTGGGCGAGGACGACATCTACGCGCGCAACTTCGCGCTGCGGCTGTCGCTGCTGGGCATCCTCACCGTGCACAACTTCGATACCGCGCGGATGACCGCCAACGTATCGGCGGCGGGCGCCGGCGACGTGCTGCTGGTGTTCTCCGAGCACGGCAACCATCCGGCGCTGTGCAAGATCGCGCGCTACTTCCGCGAGCGGCGCGGCAAGGTCATCACCGTCACCCGGCACACCGCCAATCCGCTGCGCACGCTGGCCGACATCCAGTTGCTGGTCAGCGCGCACGACGAGCGGCCGTACATCCAGCCGCTGCTCTACCAGTCGGCGCTGCAGCACCTGCTGGACAACGTGTTCGTGCGCCTGTGCGAGGAGCACGACGATCGCCATGCGCAGCTTTTGGCCAACCTGGAGCGCATCCAGTTGATGCTGGAGCCGTAACGTGGTCGTTCGCGCTTGCGCTTGCCATCCACGCGGGCGGGCGCTCGCTTACCCCGAGAGATCCATTTCCCATGCGTAACTGTCTGCTGCTGGGTCTGGCGTTGGTCGTCGCCGGAAATGCCGTCGCCGCGGCCGACGAATCCGCCGCCTGGTCCGACGCCCGACAGATGGTCGTGGTCACCACGTCCGGCTGGAACGTCAACCACGGCACCCTGCGCACCTACGAGCGCACCGCGGACGGCTGGAAGGAAGCCGGCGCGCCCGCGCCGGTCACCATCGGCAAGGCTGGCGCCGGTTGGGGGCTGGGCCTCAACGTCCCGCGCCACGACGGCCCGGTCAAGCGCGAAGGCGACCTGCGCAGCCCCGCAGGCGTGTTCGACATCGGCGAGGCGTTCGGCTACGCCGCCAAGGCCGATACCGCGATGCCGTACCGCGCGCTCAGCGCCACCGACTACTGCGTCGACGTCAGCGGCTCGCACCAGTACAACCGCATTGTCGATGCCAAGGTGGTGGGCGAGAGGGCGGTCGAGGGCTCCACCGAGCCGATGCGTCGGGACATCCACGTCAACGGTGACCAGCGCTACCGCCAGGGCTTCGTGATCGAGCACAACCCGAAGCAGCGCCCGCAGGGCGGCAGCTGCATCTTTGCCCACCTGTGGAAGTCGCCGGTGGACGCGACCACCGGCTGCACTGCGATGGATCCCTCGCTGATGCACCGGCTGCTGGCCTGGCTGCGTCCGGACGAGCACCCGGTATTCGTGCTGTTGCCGGTAGCTGCGTACGAGAAGCTGCAGGCCGAATGGCATCTGCCGGCGCTGGAGGAAGCGGCACGATGAGTCCGACCGCGCGCGTGCTGGGCGGCCTGGCCGCCGGCGCCATCCTCGGGCTGATCCTGGCGGCGTGGAATCCGCTGGTGGCTGCACAAGTGGCCGACGTGGTGCAGCCGATCGGCAAGCTCTGGCTCAACGGCCTGCAGATGACCGTGGTGCCGCTGGTGCTGGCGCTGGTGGTGGTGGGCGTCAACACGGCCACCGATGCGGCGGCGTCCGGGCGCATCGCGCGGCGCGCGATCGTGGTGTTCATCCTGCTGTTGTTGCTGGGCGCCCTGTTCACTGCCGCGGCGGCGCCAGCGCTTTTCTCGCTCTTCCCGCACAACCCGGCTTTGCGCGACGCGCTCGACCACGCGGTGGTGGGCAGCGCGGCGCAAACGGCTCCGGTGAGCTGGTCGGCGGCGCTGGTCGCCATGATTCCGAGCAACGCCATCATGGCCGCCGCGCAGAGCGCGATGCTGCCGCTGGTGGTGTTCGCGCTGTTCCTGGGCTTTGCGCTGACGCGCATCGCGCCCGCGCGGCGGGCCACGCTGGTGGAGTTCTTCCAGGCGATCGCCGACGCCATGATCGTGATCGTGCGCTGGGTGCTGTGGGTGGCGCCGCTGGGCGTGTTCGCGCTGATCCTTGGCGTTTGCGCGCGCTCGGGGCTGGGCATGCTGAGCGCGCTGGGCGTGTACGTGCTGGCGGAGATCGTGTTGTACCTGGCGGTGACCGCGATGATGTACGTGGTGGCGGTGGCCTGGGGAGGCGAGAACCTGCGCCGCTTCGCCAGCGCGCTGCTGCCGCCGCAGGCGGTCGCGATCAGCACGCAGTCCTCGCTCGCCTCGTTGCCGGCCATGCTGGAAAGCGCCGAGCAACGGCTGGGCTACCCCAAGCAGGTCAATGCACTGGTGCTGCCAATGGCGGTCACGCTGTGCCGCCTGACCAGCCCGGTGCAGTACCTGACCTCGGCCGCGTTCATCGCCTGGGCCTACGGCGTCGACCTTTCCGCGACCCAGCTCATTGCCGGCGCGGTGCTGGCGGTGGTGATCAGCCTGGGCTCGGTGGGCCTGCCCGGCGCGGTGACCTTCATCGCCACCAACCTGCCGGTGGCGCAGTCGATGGGGCTGCCGCTCGGGCCGCTGGGCCTGATGCTGGCGGTCGACACACTGCCTGATGCTTTCGCCACCCTCGGCAACGTCACCGCCGACGTTACCGCCACCAGCGTGGTGGCGCGGCAATCGCGCGATACCGCATCGGCGCAGCCGGACGCTGGCCCGGCATAACCCACGCACAACCTTCCCCGCCTCCCCCGCAACAGGGGAGGGAATCCGCGAGAGTCCCAGCATGCAATCGATCGAAACCGATGTGATCGTGATCGGCGCCGGCATGGCCGGCGCGTCGGTGGCCTACTTCCTCGCGCCGCACGCGCGCGTGCTGGTGCTCGAGCGTGAGGCCTACGCCGGCATGCATTCGACCGGCCGATCCGCGGCGTTGTTCAGCGAGACCTACGGCTCGCCGCAGGTGCGCGCGCTGACCCGCGCGACGCGGCCGTTCCTCGACAGGCCGCCGGAGGGTTTCGCCAACGCGCCGATCCTGACGCCGCGCGGAGCCACGGTGATCGGCACCGCGGAGGACGCCGAACGCGTGCGCGCGGAATACGAGGCGATCCTGCCGTACACGCGCGACCTCGAACTGCACGATGCGACGCGGCTGCGCACGAGCGTGCCGGTCCTGCGGCCGGGAGCCGCCGCCATCGGGATGCACGAACCGGGTGCCGCGGACATCGACGTCAACGAACTGCACCAGGGCTTCCTGCGCGGCCTGCGTACACGCGGCGGGCAACTGCGGGTGAACGTGGCCATCCGCGCGATCGAGCGCACGGCCGCCGGTTGGGAAGTCGATGCGGGCGAGGCGGTCTACCGCGCGCCACTGTTGCTCGATGCCGCTGGTGCCTGGGCCGATCAGGTCGCACGGATGGCCGGCGTCGCGCCGCTGGGCCTGCAGCCCAAGCGCCGCTCGGCGTTCGTGTTCGAACCGCCGGCCGGCATGGACGTGCACCGCTGGCCGTTTATCTGCGACATCGCCGAAACGTTCTACTTCAAGCCCGACGCCGGCCTGCTCCTCGGCTCGGCGGCCAACGCCGATCCGGTCGATCCGCACGACGTGCAGCCGGAGGAGTACGACATCGCGCTGGGCATCCATGGCATCGAGCAGGCCACCACCATGGAGATCCGTCGCCCCACGCGCACCTGGGCCGGCCTGCGCTCCTTCGTCGCCGACGGCGACCTGGTCGGTGGCTTCGCACCTGACGCGCCGGGCTTCTTCTGGGTCGCCGCCCAGGGCGGCTATGGCATCCAGACCAGCGCCGCGATGGGCGAGGCCTGCGCCCATCTGGCGCTGCGCCGACCGTTGCCCGGGCCGCTGGTCGATGCCGGCATCACCGCGGCGATGCTGTCGCCCGCGAGGCTGTCGTAGGGGCGACTGCACCGCCCGTGGGCGGGCGACGAACCGCGATTCCTTCTGGAAGCGGGTGTGGCGCGAGTGCTCCCGGGCGCGGCGTTGCCGGGAATTCGACGGCCTAGGCGACGCGTCGCGGCCGGCGTACGACGCGCAGCTTGCCGCTGCCACCGCCGCCGCAGAAGAAGCGCTCGCCGTCGCTGTCCAGGCCGGAGACACCCGTGCCCTCGGGCATGTCGATGCTTTCCAGCACCATGCCGTCGCGCGGGTCGATCCGGCGCAATTCGCTTTCGCCGCCTTCCCAGGTGCCGTGCCAGAGCTCGCCGTCCACCCAGGTGACGCCGGTGACGAAGCGGTTCGATTCGATGGTGCGCAGGATCGCGCCGGTGTCCGGGTCCACCTGGTGGATCTTGCGGTCCTGGTACTGGCCCACCCACAGCGACCCTTCGGCCCAGGCCAGCCCCGAATCGCTGCTGCCGGGCGCGGGAATGGCGGCGAGCACGCGGCCGGTCTGCGGATCGATCTTGTGGATACGGTTCTCGGCGATCTGGTACAGGTGCCGGCCGTCGAAGGCGGTCCCGGCGTGCGCGGCCGTTTCGATCGAGCGCAACGGCTGGCCGCTGTCCGGGTCCACGGCGGTGAGGCCTTCGCCACCGGCGAACCACACCTGGCGGCCGTCCCAGGTCACGCCATGGACAATGTCGACGCCCGGATAGGGACCCAGTTCGGCGAGGATGTCGGCGTGCGAACGTTTCATGCGGGGCATCCTAGTCGCCCGGCAGCGGGGCGGGGAGTAACAAGGCCGTCGCGAAACCGGGCATCGGTGGCGACATCCAGCGGCGCGTGCGGCCGCGGCCGAGCGGCTGCACCTTGCCGGCGGCGGCCAGCGCATCGAGCGAGCGTTGCACAGTGCGCTGGCTCGCACCGAGCGCAAGCGCGAGAGCCGAACTGGACCACGACTCGCCGTCGGCGAGCAGGGCGAGCACCGCCGCATGCGCCTCCTCCGCCGGCCGCGCCAGCACCGCGACGTCGCGCGTTGCGTGTGGCACCAGCGCAAAACCCTGTTGCGTCGCGCGAACATCGGCCAGCGGCCTGAGCAGGGCGCGCAGCCGCCCGATCTCCACGCGCAGGCGCGCGCGATGCGTTTCGTCCGGCAGCTTCGCGCGGAACGCGTGGCGGATCAGCACTTCGCGCGGTGCGTCGCCGGGCCAGGCCTCCGCCAGCTTGCGGGCGAGTGCGAACAGCACCGGGCGGCTGGCCAGCGCGACCGTCGTTCCGGCGGCGTGCATGGCGTGGCGGCAGCCATCCAGCACCAGCGTTTCCGAGGCCAATAGTGTTTCGACGTCTGCCAGCGGCAGCGATCGTTCCCCGTCCCTGGACACCAGGCGCGCCGCGGGTGCATGCAGCGCCAGCGCCAGGCTCTCCACTTCCGCCGCCAGCGCCGGGATGCCCGCATGGCGCACGGCGTGCCGGGCGCGTTCGAGCGCGGCCTGCGCCGCCGCGGCCCGCAGCCGCCGCATGGCGATGCCGGCGACCGCCAGTTCGTGGGCGGTGCGCAGGGCGGGCGGCAGCAACGCGGGTTGGATCCCTTCGAGTTCGCGCTCGGCCTCGTGCAGCCGGCCGATCAGCAGCAGGCGGCGGATCGCGAGGCAGCGGGCGTGGGCGGCATTGATGCGGTCGCCATGCTCCTCCAGCGTCTTCCGTGCGGCCGCGAGCGTCTTCTCGGGCCAGCCCAGGTCGCGCGAGACCAGCGCGATCTCCGCCTCGGCCACGACGCAGCGCGCGCGGGCCAGCGCCTCCTTCGGACCGAACGCGTGCGTCGCCTGCCGCACCAGCGCACGGGCCCGGGCGAGATCCCCAAGCTGCGCCATTGCGATGCCGCGCAGCGCGAGCGCCGGCGCGTCCTCGCGCAGCGCGACGCGGTTCAGCGCGCCGAGCGGATCGCCCGCGGCGAGTGCGCGGCCCGCAGCCACGATCAGGGAATCCATCGCAATCCCGCCAACTTTGTCACTCCCGCCTGCCCATGCCACCGCGCCAATCTAGCCCACGACCACCACGCGCGTCGCCGCGGCGACCGCGCCATCCACGGGAGAGCGAAACATGGCAAGCCACGAGACCACAACGCGAGAGCAATGGCTGGCAGAACGACTGGATTTGCTGGCGGCGGAGAAGGAACACACCCGGCGCGGCGACGAACTGGCGCGACGTCGCCAGGCCCTGCCTTGGGTACGCATCGACAAGCCGTACCGCTTCATCACCGAGCACGGGAGCGCCACGCTGGCGGAGCTGTTCCAGGGCCGTTCGCAGCTGATGGTCTATCACTTCATGTTCGGGCCCGACTATGCCGCAGGATGCCCGTCCTGCTCGGCGATCGCGGACGGCTTCGACGGCATCGCGGTACACCTGGCCAACCATGACGTGACGCTGATGGCGGTATCGCGCGCGCCGCTGGACAAGCTGCTGGCGTACCGCCGTCGGATGGGCTGGTCGTTCCCGTGGGCGTCCGCCCATGGCAGCGATTTCGCCGAGGACTTCAACGTCGCCTTCGACCAGGCGCAGCAGCGTGCCGGTAAGGTCGAGTACAACTACCGCCGCGGCGGCCATGCCATGGACGTGGTGCCCGCGCCCGCGCCGGTGGAACAGTTCGCCGCCACCTGCGGCACCGACGCATCGACCTACGCGCGCGACCGGCCGGGCATGAGTACTTTCGTGCTGGAAGACGGCGTGGTCTATCACAGCTATTCGGCCTATGCACGCGGCCTGGACGGATTGTGGAACATGTACCAGTGGCTGGACCGCGCGCCGCGGGGGCGCAACGAGTCCGGAATCTGGTGGCGTCGCCACGACGAATACGGCGATGCGATGCGCGCAATGGATGAGCCATGCTGCGCCTGAGCAACGTCGGGACCACCGCGTCCGCGGGCGCGCCGCAAAGGGTTTCGCCGGGAGTGCGCCCGGGCGTCCTGGCGCTGGCGTTCGTCGCGAGCGTGGCTGTCACGGTGCTCGGTGGCGACGCCATCGCCCTGATGGGTGCCATGCCGATGCCTGGCTACTGGACCCTGTCGATGGTCTGGATGCGGATGGGCGGGCAGGGCTGGCTCGCGGCGGCCGGAGGCTTCCTGGTCATGTGGATGCCCATGATGGCGGCAATGATGCTGCCGTCGCTGGGGCCGGTGCTGTCGCGCTACGGCCGCACCCTGGCATGTGCCGGCGTCCGGCGCCCGGGCCGCATGGCCGCCGCGGCCGCATTGGGCTATTTCCTCGTCTGGGCCACGGTCGGCGTGGCGATCTACCCGCTCGGCGCCGCTTTGGCGCAGGCGGCGATGGGCCACAGGTGGCTGGCGCGCATGGCGCCGTTCGCGGCCGCGGCGGTCGTGGTGCTCGCCGGCGCGCTCCAGTTCACCGCATGGAAGGCGCGCCGCCTCGCCTGCTGCCGGTCGGCGCCGGGCGCCATGGCGCCACCACCGGGCGGCATGGCTGCGGGCCTTCGCCGTGGCCTGCGCCTCGGGCTCTATTGCGCTTGCTGTTGCGGCAACCTGATGGCGATTTCGCTGGTCGCGGGAATGATGGACCTGCGAATCATGGCGGCGGTGACGCTGGCGATCACGGCGGAGCGCCTGCTGCCGGCAGGCGAGCGGGTGGCGCGAGGCGTCGGTCTGCTTGCCGTGGGTGTCGGCGTGCTGTTGATCGTGCGCGCCATCAGCGGGGGCTGGCGTCTTTCGCTCTGAAGCCCCGGCGAAACCGGGTGGCGATCTCCACGGGATCGGCCCGGGCGGATACACTTTGGGCATCCATCTGGAATCGGACCGCGCTCGCCAACAGGCGATCGACGCGGCAAGTTTCCGCCCGCCGGAGGCCCAGGCCCGTGCTGCTGATGATCGACAACTACGACAGCTTTACCTTCAACCTCGTGCAGTACCTGGGCGAGCTGGGGCAGGAGGTGAGGGTGCTGCGCAACGATGCGCTGGACGTGGCCGGCATCCGCGCGCTCAAGCCCGCGCACATCATGATCTCGCCCGGGCCGGGCACGCCGGACGACGCGGGCGTGTCGCTGGCGGTGCTGCGCGAGCTGGCGGGGGAGATCCCGGTGTTCGGCGTGTGCCTTGGCCATCAGGCGATCGGCCAGGCGTTCGGCGGCAAGGTGATCCGCGCCAAGCAGATCATGCACGGCAAGACGTCGCCGGTGCGCCATCGCGGGCACGGTGTCTTCGCCGGCCTCCCCGATCCGTTCGAGGCCACGCGCTACCACTCGCTGGTGGTCGAGCAGGGTTCGCTGCCCGATTGCCTGGAAGTCACGGCGTGGACCGAGCACGCGGATGGTTCGATCGACGAGATCATGGGCCTGCGCCACAAAACCCTGCCGGTCGAGGGCGTGCAGTTCCACCCCGAGTCGATCCTGACCCAGTACGGCCACGACCTGCTTGCCAATTTCCTCGGCCTGCCGCGGCGGAAGCTCGCTGCATGAGTCCGCGCGAGATCTCGATCACGCCCCAGGAAGCACTCCAGCGGACCATCGAACATCGCGAGATCTTCCACGACGAGATGATCGCGCTGATGCGCCAGATCATGCGCGGCGACGTGAGCCCGCTGATGACCGCGGCGATCATCACCGGCCTGCGCGTCAAGAAGGAAACCGTCGGCGAGATCACCGGCGCGGCGCGGGTGATGCGCGAGCTGTCGGCCAGGGTCGAGGCGCCTGCGCATCCGCATTTCGTCGACATCGTCGGCACCGGTGGCGACGGCGCGTCGAGCTTCAATATTTCCACCGCTTCGATGTTCGTCGCCGCCGCGGCGGGCGCGCGCGTGGCCAAGCACGGCGGGCGCAGCGTGTCGTCCAAGTCCGGCAGCGCCGACGTGCTCGAGGCGCTGGGCGCCGTGATCGACCTGGATCCGGCGCGGGTCGCCCAGTGCATGGAAGAGACCGGCATCGGCTTCATGTTCGCGCCCAACCACCACCCGGCGATGAAGGTCGTCGCGCCGGTCCGCAAGGAAATGGGCGTGCGCACCTTGTTCAACATCCTAGGTCCCCTGACCAACCCAGCCGATGCGCCGAACATCCTGATGGGCGTGTTCCACCCCGACCTGGTCGGCATCCAGGTGCGCGTGTTGCAGGCGCTGGGTGCGCGCCACGCCATGGTGGTGTGGGGCCGCGACGGCATGGACGAGATCTCGCTGGGCGCGTCTACGCTGGTCGGCGAGCTGCATGGTGGCGAAGTACGCGAGTACGAGATCGAGCCGGAGGACTTCGGCCTGGCAATGGCCTCAAGCCGCAACCTCAGGGTCGAGAGCGTGGACGAATCGCGCGCCATGCTGCTCGAAGCGCTGGGCGGACGCCATGGCGTGGCGCACGACATCGTCTGCCTCAACGCGGGCGCGGCGCTCTATACCTCCGGGGTGGCGGCAGACATCGACGAAGGCATCGCGCTGGCGCGCCATACCATCGCCAGCGGCGCCGCGCATGCGAAAATGATGGAATTCATCGCCGCGACGCGAAGGCTCGCCGGATCCATGTAGGAGCGCCCTTGGGCGCGACCGCGTGTCGCCGGCCCACCCCGGTCGCGCCCAAGTGCGCCCCCTACAGAAATCCATTCCGCCATGACCGACATCCTGCAACGCATCCTCGCCCGCAAGGCCGAGGAGATCGCCGAGCGCAGCGCCACGCTGCCGCTGGCCGAGCTCGCCTCCCGCATCGAGGAGCTGCCGCCCACGCGTGGGTTCGCCGCCGCCATCGAGGACAAACTCGCCGCTGGCCTGCCGGCGGTCATCGCCGAGGTGAAGAAGGCCAGCCCCAGCAAGGGCGTGATCCGCGCCGACTTCGATCCGGCCGCGATCGCGCGCAGCTATGCCGCGGGTGGCGCGACCTGCCTGTCGGTGCTGACCGATCGCGACTTCTTCCAGGGCAGCGAGGATTACCTGAAGCAGGCACGCGAGGCCTGTGCGCTGCCGGTCCTGCGCAAGGACTTCATCATCGATCCGTACCAGGTGTACGAGGCCCGTGCGATCGGCGCCGACTGCATCCTGCTGATCGTCGCCGCGCTCGGCGACGCGGCGCTGCTGGATCTTTCGCTGGTTGCCGCCGAGCTCGACCTGGACGTGCTGTGCGAAGTGCACGACGCGGAGGAGCTGGAACGCGCGCTGGCCCTGCCGGTGCCGCTGATCGGCGTGAACAACCGCAACCTGCGCACCTTCGAGACCTCGCTGGATACCTCGCTCACGCTTCGGCCGCGCATGGCGGGCGACGACCGCGTGCTGGTGGCCGAGTCGGGCATCCACGCACGGGAGGACGTGGCGCGCCTGCGCGAGGCCGGCATCCACGCCTTCCTGGTCGGGGAGGCGTTCATGCGCGCCGGGGATCCGGGCCAGGCGCTTGATCGGCTGTTTGCGGCCTGACGCGGTGGACGACGGGCAGGACACCGCAGCCGCCGACGCATCGTCGGTCGTGCTGTTCGATTTCGACGGCGTGCTCACCCACGCCGATACCTATGCCTTGTTCGTGCGCGAGCGCTACGCCCGCTCAACCTGGCGCCAGCTGCTCGCCCTGCTGGCGCTGCCCTGGTTGATGTTGCTGTGGCCCCTGACGCGCCGGCTGCAACGCCCGCTGGTGCACATCGCGCTGCTGGGGCTGGACGAGAAGCGCTACGGCAGCGCCATCGAGGCCTTCGCCGCCGAGCTCGTGCGGCGACCCGGCCATTTTTGCCGCGATGCCGTGCGGGCGCTTCGGCGCCATCAGGCGGCGGGCGAGCGCGTGATCGTGGTGACCGGCTGCGAGCACACGCTGGTCGAGAGCCTGCTCGCCCAGCTGGGGCTCGCCGGGGTGGAGCTGGTCGCTTCCCGGCTCAAGCGCGGCCCGTTCGGCCTGCGCGTGGCCCACCACAACATCGGCGCGGGCAAGCTCAAGGCGCTGACGGCGCACGGCGTCCCGGCCTGGCGACGCGCCTACGGCGATTCGCTGCATGACCTGCACATGCTCAAGGCGGCGGCCGAACCCGTGCTGGTCAATGGCACGCCCAAGCTGTGCAAGCGGATCGAGCGGGCACTGGGCCGGTCGATCGAACGGGTGGCCTGGCACTGACGACGCGCGGAGCGACTGCGTTCCCCAAGGGGACTTGCAAGCCATCGATGCTTTAAATACGTTAGTGCTTACGTATTTGTCTGGCGGGCAATCGCATGTATCTGGCATCCCTTGGCAAGTTGGCCCTCGGCAGCCGGCTGAAGGCACTCAGCGATCACTTCTACGGAGCCGCGGATGAGGTCTACCGGACGCTCGGTGCACCCATCGAATCGCGCTGGTTGCCGGTACTGCGCTATCTATGGGATGCCGGCCCGAACACGGTGACGGACGTGGCACACGCCATCGGCCAGACCCACTCGGCGGTGAGCCAGCTCACCGACAAGCTGGTGCGCGCCGGGATGGTCCGGCGCCGGCGCGACCCCGCGGACGGTCGACGCAGCGTGCTGACGCTCACCGACAAGGCGCACGCGGCACTCGCCGGGCTGGGCCCGATCTGGTGTGCCGTGCAACGCGGGGTGAGCAGCTCGCTGGAAGCGCACGCCGCCCAGCTGCTGGACGCCATCGAGGCGTGCGAGCGGTCCCTGCAGGAACGTCCCGTCGCCGCCGCCATTCTGGCCGAGCATGACGCCATCAAGGCGACGCCGCTTCGGATCGTGCCGTATGCGCCGGCGTTGCGCGAACACTTCTACCGGTTGAACGCGCAATGGCTGGAACACCACTTCCGTATCGAGGAGATCGATCGCGCGGTGCTGAGCGACCCGGAGCGTTACATCCTGCAGCCGGGCGGCGCGATCTTCTTCGCCTGCCTTGGCGAGGAAGTCATCGGCACCTGTGCGCTGCTGCAGGAATCGCCCGGGGTGTTCGAGCTCACCAAGATGGGCGTGGACGAGACATTCCGCGGCCTGGGTGCCGGCAAGCGCCTGCTGGAGGCCTGCATCGCCGAGTTCCACCACCGCGGCGGGCAGACGCTGTTCCTGGAGTCCAACAGCCGCCTGCAGACGGCGTTGCGGATGTACGAGAAGGCCGGGTTCGTGATGCAGCCGTCGGTACGTCCGGGCTCGCATTACGAGCGCGCGGACGTCTACATGATCTATCGGCCGGAAACGTCGCCGCGGCAACCCTGATCAAGCCGCGGCCATGGTGGCCTTGCCGCAAAGCGGCAAGGGCGAAGCTCAGCGCGTGCCCTTGACCACGATGGTCTTGCCCGACACGTTGATCATGCCCTGCTCCTCGAGCTGCTTGAGCACGCGACCGACCATCTCGCGCGAGCAACCCACGATGCGGCTGACTTCCTGGCGCGAGATGCGGATCTGCGTCCCGTCCGGATGGGTCATCGCGTCCGGCTCCTGGCACAGGTCCAGCAGCGTGCGCGAGATCCGGTTGGTGACGTCCATGAAGGCCATGCGGCTGACCTGGCGCGAGGTGCGCAGCAGGCGGTTGGTCAGTTGCGACCCGATCGCGAAGAGGATCTTCGGGCATTCCTCGCGCAGCGGGCCTTCCATCAGCTGGAACAGGCGCTCGTAGCTGATCTCGGCCATTTCGCACGGGGTGCGGCTGCGCACGATCGATTCGCGCTGCGCCTGCTCGACGAACAGGCCCATCTCGCCGATGAACTGGCCGCGGTTGAGGTAGGCCAGGATCAGTTCGCGGCCCTGCTCGTCTTCGGTGCAGACCGCGAGCGAGCCTTCGATGATGTAGTAGAGCGTGTTGGCCGGGTCGCCCGGGCGGATGATCGCGGTCTTGCCGGGATAGCGGCGGCGGTGGCACAGCGCCAGGAAGCGCTCCATCGATGCCGGGTCCGGCGCAAAGCTCAGCGGCGCCTGGGACCGTTCGAAAGCCTGTTGGAGTTGGTATTTGAGTTGCGCCACGAGAGTATCCGCTGGTGAGCCACGGCGCTGCCGCCAAGGCCTTACCATGCATCACGCGTCTCGGCTGATCAAGAGATGACGCCGCTCGCGCCCGTGAGTTCTGTTTTCCGGGGTTTTGCCGCATACTTCGCAGTCTTTCGGCCAAGCTGCATTCCAGCCGGAACTTCGGGTCGCGCAGGATGAGGGTCCTGGCGCGCCTTTTTCTTTTCGCGGGGACCCTTAAGCTGCTAACCCGCCTCATCTGCTGGCCGCATTCCGGCCATGGAGAGTCGCCGTGGTGAAACCGCTCCCGCGCCTGCGCCTGCAGGGCTTCAACAACCTGACCAAGGCCCTGAGCTTCAACATCTACGACATCTGCTACGCGGTGTCCGAAGACCAGCGCCAGCGCTACATCGAATACATCGACGAACAGTACGATGCCGATCGCCTGACCCAGATCCTCACGGACGTGGCGGAGATAATCGGCGCGAACATCCTGAACATCGCGCGCCAGGACTACGACCCGCAGGGTGCCTCGGTCACCATCCTCATTTCCGAGGAGCCGGTGGTGGAGAAGCTCGGCCGCGACACCATCTCCGGTGCCGTCGTCGCGCACATGGACAAGAGCCACATCACCGTCCACACCTATCCGGAAACGCATCCGCACAACGGCATCGCGACCTTCCGCGCGGACATCGACGTGGCCACCTGCGGCGTGATCTCGCCGCTGAAGGCCCTGAACTACCTGATCGACAGTTTCGAGTCGGACATCGTGGTGTGCGATTACCGCGTGCGCGGCTTCACCCGCGACGTGAAGGGCAAGAAGCACTTCATCGACCACAAGATCAACTCGGTGCAGGACTACCTGGCGCGCCACATCCGCCAGAAGTACGAGATGTTCGACGTCAACGTCTATCAGGAAAACATCTTCCACACGAAGATGCACATCAAGGACTTCGATCTGGACACCTACCTGTTCGAGGCACACGCGGACGACCTTTCCTTCAAGGAGCGCCAGCGCATCGAGTCGCTGCTCAAGCGCGAGATCGAGGAACTGTTCCACGGCCGCAACCTGATGTGATCGAGACCCCGCCGCGAGGCGGGGTTTTTCGTCGTGCGGCTCGCCGAGCCCGCTTGGGACCCAGGCCCATCGCCCGCAAGCGGGCTCCGCATGGAAGCAGGGCCGTCAGACGCGGTAGGCGACACCCTTCATCACCAGTGAACTCAGGTGCATCAGGCCGGGGATCGGGAAGGGCAGGTCAATCCCGCCGCGCGCCTTGGCGTCGTCGGCATGGCGCACCTCGTCGGCCTGCATCTGCGCAAGCACCGCGCGCGAGCGTTCGTCCTGCGGCGGCAGGCGCTGGAGGTGATCCTCCAGGTGTGCTTCCACCTGGCGCTCGGTTTCCACCACGAAACCCAGGCTGACCTTGTCGCCGACCAGCGCGGCGGCGGCGCCGATCGCGTAGCTGCCGGCGTACCACAACGGGTTGAGCAGGCTGGGGCGGCTGTCCAGTTCGCGCAGGCGTTGCGCGCACCAGGCCAGGTGGTCGGTCTCTTCGTCGGCTGCGTGTTGCAGATGGCGGCGGGTATCTTCGTCGCGCGCGAGCGCGGCCTGGCCGTCGTACAGCGCCTGCGCGCAGACCTCGCCGGTATGGTTGATGCGCATCAGGCCGGCGGCGTGGCGACGCTCCTGCTCGTCGAGCGTGGCGTCTTTCAGGTCCTCGGCGGGCGACGGGCGTGCCGGTTCCGGCGCCCCGGCGACGGTTTCCAGGGCGCGCTCGATGCCGGACAGCAGGCGGTCGAAGGGGGAAAGCGTGCGGGCGTTCATGAGGTTTGTCCCGTTACAAGTTGCTGCGCCAGCAGCGCCAGTGGATGCAGGGTCGGTACGATCGAGCCGTGTTCGGCGAGGCCCGCGGCCAGATGCAGCCGGCACCCTATATTTGACGACAGCAATGCCTCCGGCGCCATCGCGCCGACGGCCTCGAGCGTAGGTTCGCGCAAGGCTGCGGCGCGCTCGGGGTATTCCAGCAGGTGGCTGCCGGCCGCTCCGCAGCAGCGTGCCGGCAGCGGCGTGACCTCCAGCGTCGGCACGCGTCCGAGCAGCGCCTGCAAGGCTTCGCCGCTGCGCGCCACATTCAGTTGCGTGCAGGGCAGATGGAGCGCCACGCGCCGCGGGAGCGGGCGGAACCGCAGGTGATCAGCCTGGACGGCGAGCAGCGTATAGGGGTCGTCCACCCTCACCTCGGAAAGCGCGCTTCGCAGTTGGCTGATGCAGCCGGGCGTAACCGTCACCAACACTGAGGCGCCGCTGGCCTGCCAGGCGTCGCGTACACGCCGCGCCGCGCGCGCGGCCGCCTGTGCGTCACCGCCGTGGGCGTCCAGTGCGCCACAACAGAAGCCGGGCAAGCGGATGACCGGGTGACCGGCCGCCTCGAGCAGGGTGATGGCCGCCTGTTGCGCCGCCGCGTCTTCCACGCGGGCCACGCACCCCGGGAAGAGCGCTACGCGCGCCAGCGTCCGGGCGCGCCCTCCATCCGCACGGGTTGGCGCCAGATGCGGAGGCGACGTCGAGGCCGCAAGCGCCAGGGCGGTACGCCAGCGGGACGGCAGCGGCAGCCAGCGAGCGAGGCGGGCATGCCAGCGGTGCAATCCGACGAGCCGGGTCAAGCGCAACAGGGCGGGTTGCCTGGCCAGCGCGAGCAGCACACGCGGCCGCTGCGGTGCGGGACCGAGCAGGCCCCGGGTTTCCACCAGCAGCTCGCCGAAGCGTACCTGCGCGGGACACACCCGTTCGCAGTTCAGGCAACCCAGGCAGTGGTCCAGCGGCTCACGCACCTCGTCGGTGACCGGTGCCAGCCCCTTGGCCAGCGCCGCGGCTATCGCGATGCGTCCGCGTGGCGACTCGGCCTCGTTGCCGTCCAGCGCATAGGTCGGGCACACCGGCAGGCACAGGCCGCACTGCACGCACTGGTCGGCCAGCGCGGCGATGTGCTGGGACTTGTTCTGAGGCATGGTCGGCATGCTATCATTGGCAGCTCACAGTCGGCCGACCGGCAGGCTTGCGCGATCGATGACGGCTCCGCTATCATCTCGCGCCTTTGTTCCACCGATTCCGCTAACCGCCCCCGTGGCGGCAGACAGGTATTCTTGAAATGAAAACGTTCAGCGCCAAGCCGGAAAGCGTCAAGCGCGATTGGTACGTGGTCGATGCGACGGGCAAGACGCTCGGCCGTCTGTCCACCGAGATCGCCCGCCGCCTCCGCGGCAAGCACAAGCCGGAGTTCACCCCGCACGTCGACACCGGCGACTACATCGTCGTGGTCAACGCGGAGAAGGTCGCGGTCACCGGCGCGAAGCTGGACGACAAGATGTACCACCGCTTCACCGGCTACGTCGGCAACCTCAAGACGATGTCCTTGAAGGATCTGCTGGCCACGCACCCGGAGCGGGTGATCGAGATCGCCGTCAAGGGCATGCTGCCGAAGAACCCGCTGGGCCGCGCGATGTACCGCAAGCTCAAGGTGTACGGCGGCGCCGAACATCCGCATACCGCCCAGCAGCCGCAGGCGCTGGAGATCTAAGGAAACCCATGGCTATCCAGCAGAATTACGGCACCGGCCGCCGCAAGACCTCCGCCGCCCGCGTGTTCCTGCGCAAGGGCAATGGCGCGATCGAAGTCAACGGCAAGACACTCGACCAGTTCTTCGGTCGCGAGACCTCGCGCATGATCGTGCGTCAGCCGCTCGAGCTGACCCAGAGCGTCGACAAGTTCGACATCAAGGTCACGGTTGCCGGCGGCGGCATCACTGGCCAGGCCGGCGCGATCCGCCTGGGCATCGCCCGCGCGCTGATCGAATACGATGAATCCCTGAAGTCGGCGCTGCGCAAGGCCGGTTTCGTGACCCGCGACGCCCGCGAGGTCGAGCGCAAGAAGGTTGGTCTGCACAAGGCCCGCCGCGCTACCCAGTTCTCGAAGCGCTAAAATCCGCTTCGAGGGGCGATGCATCCGGTCAGAGCGCATCGTTCCCAAGGGTTTTGGGAGATCGTCTAACGGTAGGACAACGGACTCTGACTCCGTTTATCTAGGTTCGAATCCTAGTCTCCCAGCCAAACAAAAGAGGCCCGCCATTGGCGGGCCTCTTTTTTGCATGTCAGATGGCGACGACGGAAAGCCGGCGAGTCTCTTTTCGATGGCGGGTGCCCGGATGCAAATCCTGCGACGCACGGCACAACGAAATAGGATCGCCGAACGTCGCGCAGGGCCGGCTTGCGCTAGGATGAGCATCGTCGGCGGAGGCTTGATAGGTTATTGGTTTCACTCGTTTTTCACGCAATAGATTGTTGGATAGACGGAATAACATGACGACGTGGACCGGTCGCTGGATTGGGGCGATTCAGGCCAGCCATGCCAAGGGGGAAGGACGATGCTGACAAGGATCTGGGGCAACATCTGGTTTCGACAGCTGGCGGTCGCGGCCGGCTACGCGGTGAGCTACCTCCTGCTCCGCGAAATTTCCTTCTCCCACTGGGTGCTGTTCGCAGGCTTGCGTCTGTGCACGCTCATGTTGATGCCCTATCGCTACTGGCCGGCGCTGCTGCTCGGCGAGTTGCTGCCGCTCAGCTACATCAGCTTCAGTTGCCTGGAACAGTACGGCTGGATGTGGTCGGGGGTCATGCTCGTGCCGCCCATCGGCCTGGCCATGCCGATCGTGCGTTTCTGCAGGGAACAGAGGCGCCTGTTCCCGTCGCGCTCGATCACCAGCATCAACGTCCTGCTGCTCTGCTCGTTGCTGGTTTCGGTCGTCTGGACGGTTGCCGACACCACGGCGCTGCTCGTGGCCACGGTCAAGCCGCAGTACGACTTCCGTACGGCGGCCGGATGGTATTTCCTGGGCTCGTACATCGGCATCCTGACCATCGTGCCGCTGGCGCTGGCGGTGCGCGAGGAGCTGGCCAACCGGCCGCTCCGACAGATCCTGACAGGTATTTCAGAGAGTCGCCTGGTGCTCGAAACGGTTTCGCTGTTGCTGCCGGCCCTGGCGTTGCTGGTCTGGCTTGCTTCGGGCGTGGCTGGCGACGCGAGCCAGGCTGCGCGGATGGCGATGTTCCTGCCTGTCGCCTGGCTGTCCTTGCGCCATGGCTGGCGTGGGGCCGCGGTCGGCGGCACTGCGGCAAGCATTGCGGTCATCCTGACCATGCCGGTGGTGCGCGACCACGAAACCGTCCAGGCCCAGGTCTTCATCGCCTTCACGATCACCACCATGCTGATGCTTGGCGCTCGGATCGCGGTGCTGCACCAGCGGGAGGAGCGGGAGCGCATGGATTCGCGCCTGGCCCTGGCCATGGCGCAGCGGAACGTTTACCTGGGCGAACTGCAGTTGCGGCAAACTTCCTATGCGCTGGAGCAGATGAGCGGCGCGATCCAGGCCTCTTATACCCAGTTGCTCGGCCGGTTGCGCTGCCTGCTGCCGGGAACCGACGAGCGCACCTACTACCGCCAGGCGGCGGTGGCGCAGCACCAGATCTATCGCCTGGCCGACTCGCTGTACCCGCTTTCCTGGCGTGACCGCGGCCTGCCGGCGGCGCTGCGCGAAGGGTCGATCCCCCGCGCGCTCGACGAAGGCGGCATCGTCTACTGGTGCGATATCCAGGGCGACGTCGAACAGCTGTCCACCAGCGTGCACATGGCTCTGTACCGGTTGGCGTCGGAAGCCATCGCGCTTGCCTGCGCCAAGCGCAACGTCAGCAAGGTGCGCATGCGGCTGCGCGGTGGCCGCTCCGGCGGCCGTCGCTGGGCGGTGCTGTGCGTCGACAGCGACGTGGACTACGAACGGCTTGCGCGCGTGCGCTGGGACGACATCCAGTCGGCGCTCGGTGGGAGCGGCATGGGGCTGGGGGCGCTCAAGGATCGCGCCGGCATCTTCGAGGGCAAGGTGCATGTGCGCGCCCACGGCACCGGCAACCGGATCAGCCTGATGCTGTTCGATCCCGAGATCGCCTGATCGAAGTCCGAGGGAGAGCGTGGCTCTTCCCGCGGATCATCTGGAAGAAAAAAACCGCCCTTGGGGCGGTTTTTTTTCGTCGCTGTATCGCCCGCGGGCTTACGGCGAATGGCTGCTGCACTCGACCGGATCATTGCACGGCGCAACCGTCGCGCTGCTGGTGGCAGGCGCCGCGGTAAACGTGGTCGTGCCATCGCTCATGGGCGTTGCCAGCACCTGGACGTCGCTGCCCTGGTAGATCGTTTCGGCGTACGAGGTCAACGGCACGGCCGTGCTGCTGGTCGAAGCCGTCTGCTGCGGGGTGGAGAGGCGCTGGGCATCGCGACCCATGGGCAGGACCAAGAACTGGCCGTTCACGCTGGCGAAGGCCACGCGCAGGTTGCCGTAGAAGTCATTCACCTGGAAGTACTGCACGCCATTGTTGGCGAACGTGTACACATGCCAGTGCGTGCTTGCGCTCACGTCCTGTGCATTTGGCCAGGCTTGACCCAGGCCCGTGCTCGTCGCCGCCGCGGCGGAAGCCGAAAGACCCATGACGACCAAGCCGGCGAACAATGCACGGCGCGGCAGGAATTTGATCATAGCCATGTCCCCTTGTTGGACTGCTCACTGATTGAGCAATCGCACTCTACCTTGCAATAGTGAGTTTTTCGCGAAGAGAGATGGTGAAACTGAGCGTCACGTTAAGTTTTTTCGGTGCGCATGGCGCCCCAGGCGTGACGACCCACCGAGCAGCCTCCGTCGACTGCGCCGCCGGAGCTCGCCTTCCACGCGAGCGTCTGCGTAGGTGGCTGCGACACCGCGCCACAGCTTCGAGCGTTCTGCCGATGGCTCCTTGAAGAGGGGGGCGCCGACGCCGGCCCCGGTCACAGGGACGGCCCGCTCTTCGGTTCCTCGACCCGGAGGCGTAAAATCCCCGTTTTACCTTGCGGTACTTCGATGACTCCCCCCACCGAGAAGCCGGCGCCGCCGCCGGGCGTGCGTCTGGAAGGCAGCACGGACGCCTTGCCCCTTTCCCCCGCGTTGGGTGTCAGTCTCGATGTTACGCGTATGCCACGCCGCTCCACGCTGGTGGATCGGCGGGTGCTGCGCATTACTGCGGTATCGGTGGTGTTGGGCGTGGCGGCGGCCCTCATCGCGCAGGTATTGACCTCGCTGATCGGGCTGGTCACCAACCTGGCGTTCTATGGCCGCGTTTCGACCGCCTTCTCCTCGCCGGCCGGCAACCATCTGGGCATCTGGGTGATCGTGGTGCCGGTGATCGGCGGCCTGATCGTCGGCGCCATGGCGCGCTGGGGCTCGCGCGCCATCCGTGGCCACGGTATTCCCGAGGCGATGGAGCAGGTCCTGCTCAACGAGTCGAAGATTCCACCGCGGATCACCTTCCTCAAGCCGGTGTCGTCGGCGATCGCCATCGGCACTGGTGGCCCGTTCGGCGCCGAGGGCCCGATCATCGCCACCGGCGGCGCGCTCGGCTCGTTCATCGGACAGCTCCTGCGGGTCACCGGCGGCGAGCGCAAGGTGCTGCTGGCTGCCGGTGCGGCCGCGGGCATGGCGGCGGTGTTCGCCTCGCCGGTGGCGGCCGTGGTGCTGGCGGTGGAACTGCTGCTGTTCGAACTGCGCCCGCGTTCGCTCATCCCCGTGGCCCTGGCCACCGTGGCCGCCACATCTGTGCGCTACGCCATCCAGGGCACCGCGCCCGTATTCGCCATGCCGGAACTGGCCGAGCCGGGTGCCGTCGCGCTGGCCTGTTACGTGGGCGTGGGCGCGCTGCTGGGCCTGATCAGCGTCGGCGTCACCCGGGTCGTCTACGGCATAGAGGATGCCTTCGAACGGTTGCCGATCCACTGGATGTGGTGGCCGGCGCTGGGCGGCATCGCGGTGGGCGTGGTCGGCTATTTCGCACCGCTGACGCTCGGCGTGGGCTACACCAACATCGAAGGCATCGTCAGCGGCCAGTTCACCCTGCACACGCTGTTCTTCCTGTGCGTGATGAAGTTCATCTCCTGGTCGATCTCCCTGGGTAGCGGTACCTCCGGGGGTACGCTGGCGCCGCTGTTCACCATCGGCGGTGCGCTGGGTGCGCTGATCGGGCTCGGCCTGGCGGCGATGCTGCCGCAGTTCGGCATCGATCCGCGCATCGCGGCGCTGGTGGGCATGGCGGCGATCTTCGCCGGCGCCTCGCGCGCATTGCTGACGGCGGTGGTGTTCGCATTCGAGACCACCGGACAGCCGGCCGGCCTGCTGCCGTTGCTGGGAGGCTGTACCGCGGCCTATCTGATCTCGGCTTTGATGATGCGCAACACGATCATGACCGAGAAGATCGCCCGCCGCGGCGTGCGGGTGCCCTCCGAGTACGCGGCCGATTACCTGGACCAGGTGGCGACCGGCGACGCCTGCTCGCGCAAAGTGGTGACCCTGCGCACCACGCAGACCTTGGGCGAGGTGCGCAACTGGCTGGGCGAGGGCTCGCCCGAGGCGCAGCACCAGGGCTATCCGGTCGTGGACGAAAACAACCAGGTGCAGGGCGTGCTGACCCGGCGCAGCCTGCTCGATCCGCAGTGGTCCTATTCGCTGCCCCTGGGTGACCTCATCACGCGTCCACCGATGATGGTCAAGGAAGATCATTCGTTGCGCGAAGCCGCCGACCACATGGTCGCCGAGCAGGTCGGCCGGTTGATCGTGGTCAGCAAGGATGCGCCGCACCGTATGGTCGGCATCATCACCCGTGGCGACCTGCTGAGCGCGCACAAGCGGCGCCTGCAGGAGGCGCGGCAGGCCAGCCGCCACCTGCGCTTCGGCAGGAACGGCGTGCGTACGGCCTAGCGATCGCGAAAAGGCCCTCCCGTTCAACGGGAGGGCCTGCGTGGCGATGGGTTTGCGCAGGGCCGGTTTTCGGCCTGGCCACCCGGCGCTCCCTTGAACGGGAAAGCGCCAAGCTCCGGCGTCACATCTCCTTGTCGCCCACCAGCACGATGTCGGCGGGGCGCCGCGCAAACAGGCCGACGGTGACCACGCCAGGAATCTGGTTGAGTTCGGCCTCCAGCGCCACCGGATCGGTGATCTGCCAGCCGTGCACGTCGATCACCCAGTTGCCGTTGTCGGTGACCACGCCGTCGCGCCACACCGGCTGGCCGCCGCGCTTGACGATCTCGCGCCCGACCAGGCTGCGCGCCATCGGAATGACCTCGACCGGTAGCGGAAAGCGCCCGAGCAGGTCCACGCGCTTGCTCGCGTCGATGATGCAGACGAACTGCGCGCTCGCCTCGGCGATGATTTTCTCGCGCGTGAGCGCGGCACCGCCGCCCTTGATCAGCCGCTTGTGCGGATCGCACTCGTCGGCGCCGTCGACGTACAGCGAGAGCGGGCCGGTGGCGTTGAGGTCGAGAACTGGAATGCCGTGGCGTTTCAGCTGTGCGGTCGACTGCTCCGAACTGGACACCGCACCATGGATGCGGTGCTTGATGCCGGCCAGCGCGTCGATGAAGTAGGCCACGGTCGAACCGGTGCCGACGCCGACGATGGCGCCATCCTCGACGTAGCGGATGGCGGCCTCGCCAGCCAGACGCTTTTCGTTGCTCATGAATTTTTTCCTCGGAGTGTGCGCGCCGGCCCGGAGCAGGCATCGATCGGTAGCTATTCGAGCGCCAGGATGAAATTCCAGTCCTGCGTGCCCACCGGCATCACGGACAGCCGGTTGCCCTTGCGCACCAGTGCCATGTCGGTAAGCGCGGGCTGCGACTTGAGTTCGTCCAGCGTGATCACGCGCTTGAGCTTGCGCACGTATTTCACGTCCACCAGCATCCATCGCGGATTGTCGCGCGAACTGGCCGCGTCGAAGTACTTGCTCGCAGGATCGAACTGGCTGGGATCCGGGTAGGCATCGCTGGCCACCTCGGCGATGCCGGCGATGCCGGGCTCGGCGCAGTTGGAGTGGTAGAAGAACACCTTGTCGCCCTTGCGCATGCCGTCGCGCATGAAGTTGCGCGCCTGGTAGTTGCGCACGCCATCCCACGGCTCGCGCTTGCGCTGCTTGAGGTCGTCGATCGAGAAGGTGTCCGGCTCGGACTTCATCAGCCAGTGGGTGTAAGGCCGCTCGCTCATCGGGATCTCCGGACGCAGCAAAGTTGTAGAAGCGCATCCGGTGAACCGGCGAGCCGCGCATGGCGCTCGCGCGCAGGGTGCGCGCCTGCAGGGGACGCCAGAGCGGCAAATGCGGCGATCACGGCACTTCTTCCGGATGGCAATCGATCAGCTCGCGGTCGGTGGCGATGTAGTCCAGCGGCACGTCCCACGGCTCGGACGCGATCGCCGGCAACTCCTGGAAATCGTAGGCGATGCCGACCAGCAACGGCTCGGTGGGACGCGCCTGGTCGTTCAGGAAGGCAAAGCTGCGGTCGTACCAGCCGCCGCCGTAGCCAAGCCTGTGGCCGCGGCGATCGAAGCCAAGCAGAGGTACCAGCACCAGGTCGAGCTGGAACGGCGCGAACCACTCGCGCGGCGCCACCGGTTCGGGGATGCCATAGCGGTTGGGTTGCACGTCCTCGCCGGCCGACCAGGGCGCGAAGCGCAGTTCGCGGTCTTCGCCCAGCAGGGGCAGCAGAAAGCGCTGGCCGCGCGCGGCCAGCGGCGGGATCACCAGATTGAGCGGCAGCTCGCCGTCGCAGGCCCAGTAGCCAGCCACTCGTGCATCGGTGTGATATTCGGGGAGCTTTTCGAGACTGTGCCGCAGGCCCTGAGCGGCGGCGATGCGCTGGGTCGGAGTCAGTGCGCGACGACGGGCGGCGAGATGCTGGCGCAGTTCGCGGCGTTGGGCGGTGGCGTCCACGTTCGCGCATCTCCTTGGAAGACGGCGCGACCGGCGCCGCTCGCGCCCGGCCGGCGTTGTATCAACGTCGGCCAGGCGGGGAAAAGGGGTGGCGTCAACCGCGATGCCGCTGCCCACCGAACGACCTTGATCCACTTGGATCAGGTGGGAGGGCTACATGGCCTTCAAGGCTTTCCGCACGCGGCGGACATGCACAACAACCATGTGAAGCCGACCCGGGGCCGTATATAGGAACAAGGCAAATGTAGAGTGTGCTGGCGCACACCGCAGAAAACGCCGGGGTCTATCTTACTTGTGCGTCGAGCGCTGCTTCAAGCTTGCGGCGCAGTGCGGCGAGGCCGTCAGTCACGCTGCGATCAGCCCCGTCGTGTTGCTTGCGCAGGCCCAGGTATTCATGGGTGATGCTGATGGCCGCCAGCACTGCCAGCCGGTCGAAGCCGGGAGTGCGGGCGTTGGCGCGCAGTTCGCGCATCTTGCGGTCGAGGAAGGTGGCCGCTTCGAGCAGGCCCTCGCGTTCTTCGGGGGCGCAGGCGATCAGGAATTCGCGGTCCAGCAGGCGCAGCGCGACCGGCTCGGAGGCGGAGGGGGGCGTGCTGCTCATCAGCCGTTGTTCTCGAGGGCTTTCAACCGTTGGATCATCGCCTCGACGCGGCTGCGCGCCTGGTCGTTGCGCGCCATCAGGCCCGCCCGCTCGTTGGCCAGCTGTTCCTGGCTGTGCCGCAGGCTGCGGTTTTCTTCCTGCAGTCGGCGCACGAGGTCCAGCAGGCGATCCAGCTGCTGGTTCAGGATGGCCAATTCCTGCTGGGCGGGATCGGGCGTGCTCATGGTGTGAAATATAGCAAGCCTTCCGCAGGAAAAGGTGCCGCACTTGGCTGTAGGGAAGCCCTTGGGCGCAGCCTTGTGCGCGGGTCGCATCCAGGGCATCCCCGCAGGGCCCGGGCAGTTTAGACTTGGTGGTCGATTCACGAGGAGAGCCCCCATGACTGCCACCGATATGCTCGCCTACGAAGACCTGGACGCTGCGCTCTTGCGGATGCGTATCGGCGCGGACGCCAGCGAACTGCACGGCTCGTTGTGCGGTTACCTCGCGGGCGGTGGCTCGCTGGACAAGCAGCCCTTGCTGGCGGCGCTGGAACTGGAGGGGGGCGAGGCGGTCGTGCCGGCCCCGAACGACCAGGCGCTGCTCGAGCGGCTGGCGACCCAGTCCCGCGGCGAGCTGGCCGATCCTGAACTTGGCTTCGAGCCGATGCTGCCGGCGGACGACCGCCCGCTGACCGAGCGCGCCGACGCGCTGGTGGAGTGGTGCCGCGGCTTCCTCGGCGGCTTTGGCCTCGCCGGCGCCGGCGCGCACGCGCAGTTGTCCGACGAGGCGCAGGAAATCCTGCGCGACCTCACCACCATCGCCAGTTCCGCCTTCGATTTCGGCGACGAAAGCGAAGACGAGGACGCACTGATCGAGGTGCACGAATTCGTGCGCATGGGCGCGATGTTGTTGTTCGCCGAGTGCCACAGCGCCCAGCGCCCGGCGAACGACACTCTGCATTGAGCATCGCGATCGCCGAATTCGCGCGCCGGCGGCGCCAGCTGATGCGCATGGCCGGCGCCGATGGCGCGCTGCTGGTCGCCGCGGCGCCCGAGCGCATGCGCAATGCCGATGCCGCCTGGCCGTACCGGCAGGATTCGGATTTCCATTACCTCACGGGCTTTCCGGAGGCGGACGCCGTGCTGGCGTTGTTGCCCGGGCGCGCGCACGGCGAGGCGGTGCTGTTCTGCCGCGAGCGTGACCCGGCGCACGAGCGCTGGCACGGCGAAGTGGCCGGCACCGAGCGCGCGGTGAGCGTGTTCGGGTTGGACGACGCCTTCCCGATCGAGGACATCGACGACATCCTGCCCGGCATGATCGAGGGGCGCGCGCGGGTGTATTGCCATTTCGGGCGCGAACCGGATTTCGACGCGCGGCTGCTCGGCTGGATGCGTCGCCTGCGCCAGTTGCGTGGCGGTGGCGTGGTGCCGAAGGAGTTCGTGGCGCTGGGACACCTGCTGCATGACCTTCGGCTCTACAAGTCGCGCGGCGAGCTCAAGCTGATGCGCCAGGCCGCGGCCGTTGCGGCCGAGGCACACGTGGCCGCGATGGCCGCCGCGTCGCCCGGTCGCCTGGAATACGAGGTCGAGGCCGAGCTGCTGCGGGTGATGCGCAGCCGCGGCGCGGTGCCGGCGTTTCCGCCGATCGTCGCCGGTGGGGCCAACGCCTGCACCATGCATTACCTGGCCAATCGCGCGCCGCTGAAGGATGGCGACCTGCTGCTGATCGACGCCGGTGCAGAGGTGGACTGCTACGCCTCCGACATCACACGCACCTTCCCGGTCAATGGCCGCTGGACGCGCGAACAGCGCGCGTTGTACGAGGTGGTGCTGGCCGCGCAGCAGGCGGCGATCGACGAGGTGCGACCCGGTCGCCCGTTCGACGCCGCGCACCACGCGGCGGTGCGGGTGATTGCCGAGGGCCTGTGTGCGCTGGGGCTGCTCAAGGGTTCGGCTGACGCGGCGATCGAGAGCGGGGCGTACAAGACGTTCTTCCCTTCCAAGACCGGGCACTGGCTCGGGCTGGATGTGCATGACGTGGGCGACTACCGCGTCGATGGCGAAGCGCGACTGCTCGAGCCGGGCATGGTGGTGACGGTGGAACCTGGCATCTACGTGCCGCCCGACCTGCGCGGCGTGGCCGAACGCTGGCGCGGCATCGGCATCCGCATCGAGGACGACGTGGCGGTGAGCGCCGAAGGAAACGTGGTATTGACCGCGGCGGTGCCGAGGGAGCCGGAAGAGTTGGCGCGAGTGCTGGGCGGGCGCTGAAGCGGGCCTGTGCCTGTCACTCCACTACCGACCCTCTCATCGCCCCCGGCGGAGAAGGCCTCAAGCCCAGCGAAGAAGATCGCTCGCGCCGAGCGTAGCCCGCGAGGCGAACTCGAGGCGCACGCCTCCAGGCTCCACGTCCGCATCCCCTCTCCAGGGAGAGGGAGCCGGCAGGCGAATGAGGGTTCGCGCGGCCAGGATCTCCCACGCGGCTCCGTCCTTCCCGCGTTGCGCATCCCGCGCCTGCGACGCCGCGCCGCGCGGCAGCCTGTCGCGATGCCGCAGCCGTCACGCGATGCACGTCTATAGTCGCCGATGCCCTTCCTTCGGGAGTGAAGCATGCCGACCGCGGAGTTCCTGTCCCGCCTGCAGTTCGCATGGGTGATGTCCTTCCACATCCTGTTCCCCGCCTTCACCATCGGCACGGCGGCGTGGCTGGCGTTCATCGAGGGCGTGTGGTTGGTCAAGCGCACCGACCTGTGGCGAGACCTCTATTTCTTCTGGCTGAAGATCTTCGCCGTCGCCTTCGGCATGGGCGTGGTCTCCGGCATCGTGATGAGCTTTCAGTTCGGCACCAACTGGGCCGGTTTCTCGATCGTCGCCGGCAACGTGGTCGGACCGTTGCTCAACTACGAGGTGTTGACCGCCTTCTTTCTGGAAGCGACCTTCCTTGGCGTAATGCTTTTCGGCTGGAAGAAGGTCAGCGACGGCATGCATTTCCTTGCCACCTGCATGGTCTCGCTGGGCACGTTGCTGTCCTCGTTCTGGATCATGTCAGCCAACAGCTGGATGCAGACGCCGGCCGGCTACGAGATCCGCGACGGCGTGTTCTACCCGGCCGACTGGTGGCAGGTGATCTTCAACCCGTCCTTCCTGGTGCGCTTGCCGCACATGGTAATGGCCGCGTTCATCTCCACCGCGATGGTGGTCGGCGGCGTGTCGGCCGTCTATCTGCTCAAGGGCCGCTTCGTCGACCGCGCGGGCGTGATGCTCAAGCTGGCGCTGGCGTTCCTGGCCATCGTGATCCCGATCCAGATCGTCATCGGCGACATGGCGGGCCTGAAAGTGCGCCAGTACCAGCCTGCCAAGCTCGCGGCTATCGAGGCGCGCTGGGAGACCGCAAAGAGCGTGCCGCTGGCGCTGTTCGCCTGGCCGGACGAGCAGGCCGAAACCAATCACTATGCGGTGGAAGCGCCGCACCTGGGCAGCCTGATCCTCACCCATTCGTGGGATGGCGAGGTCAAGGGCCTGAAGGACTTCCCGCGCGACGAGCGCCCGCCGGTGAAGATCCCGTTCTTCTCCTTCCGGGTCATGGTGGGCCTGGGCCTGCTGATGCTGGCGTTGGCGTTGCTCGGCCTGTGGCGCTGGATGCGCGGCAGCCTGGTCCGCGACCGCTGGTACCTCAGGGCCTGGGTAGTGATGATTCCCTCCGGCTTCATCGCGCTGCTCACCGGATGGTGGGTGGCCGAGGTGGGCCGCCAGCCGTGGGTGGTACAGGGACTGCTGCGTACCTCGCAGGCGGCATCGGACGTGCCGGCGTCCAGCGTGCTGGCCTCGCTGATTACTTTCGTGGTGGTCTACCTGGGCATCTTCGGCGCCGGTATCTGGTACCTGTTCAAGCTCTTCCGTGACGGTCCCTTGCCGGCGCCGCAACGCGAACAGCCGGCCACGCCGGTGCACGGCAACCGCCGCCGCACGCCGGCGCGCCCGTTGTCGGCGCCCGACGAGCCGATGGGAGACTGACGATGAACTGGACAACCGCGCTCCCGGTGGTGTGGTTCTTCATCATCGGCTTCGCCGTGATCATGTACGTGCTGCTGGACGGCTTCGTGCTGGGGCTTGGCATTTTGTTGCCGTTCGCCGACGACGAGGACCAGCGCGACCACATGATGAACACCGCCGCACCGATATGGGATGGCAACGAGACCTGGCTGGTGCTCGGCGGCGCCGGCCTGATGGCGACCTTCCCCAAGGCTTACGCGGTGGTGCTCTCGGCGTTGTATCTGCCGATCCTGGTGATGCTGATCGCGCTGATCTTCCGCGGTGTGGCGTTCGAGTTCCGCTTCAAGGCGCACCGCTCGCGCTGGCTGTGGGGCGTGGCCTTCAGCGTGGGCTCGGTGCTGACGGCCTTCGCGCAGGGATTGATCCTGGGCGCGCTGGTCGAGGGCATGCCGCTGACCGGCGGCAAGTACGTGCAGGGCGCGTTCGGTTGGTTCAGCCCGTTCGCGGTAATGACGGCCGTGGCGGTGGTGTTCGGCTACGCGCTGCTGGGCGCAACATGGCTGATCCTCAAGACCGACGGTCGGCTGCAGCGCATCGCCTTCGACCTCACCCGGCCGCTGATGCTGGCAGTGATCGGCTTCATGCTGATGGTGAGCGCGTGGTTGCCATTCCTGGATTCGCAGTTGATGGAACGCTGGTTCACCGGCGCCCACATGCTTTGGCTTTCGCCGGTGCCGATCCTCACCGTGCTCAACGCGATCGCGTTGTGGCGCGCGGTGTTGAAGAACCGCGAGGTGCAGCCGTTCGTGCTGGCGCTGTGCTTCTTCGCGCAGGGGTTCATCGGCCTGGTGGTGGGCATGTGGCCGAACATCGTGCCGCCGAGCATGAGCATCTGGGAGGCCGCGTCGCCCCCGTCCTCACAGGGTTTCGTGCTGGTCGGCGCGGCGTTCCTGATCCCGGCGGTGCTGGCCTACACCGTGTATTCGTACCGGGTATTCCGCGGCAAGGTGCTGGCGGGCGAGGGTTATCACTAGCGCGGCCGCCGTTGCAGGAACCCAGTTGTGGGCTCCCGCAGCTGATCGGTGCTTCACATGGCGGCGAAGGCGTCGCGGGTGAGGTTTTCCGGCGTGCCGTCGGTGCACACCACGTCGTCCTCGATGCGGATGCCGCCGTAGGGACGGAAGGCGTCGACGCGCGCCCAGTCCACGTCCCTGGCCGCGGGGTTGGCGCGCAGTTCGTCCAGCAGCATGTCGATGAAGTACAGGCCCGGCTCGATGGTCACCACCATCCCGGCTTCGAGCACGCGGGTCATGCGCAGGAAGGGATGGCCCTCCGGCCGCGGGATGCTGCCGCCGCGTTCGTTCTGCTGGAAGCCCGCCACGTCGTGCACCGCCAGCCCGATAGGATGGCCCAGGCCGTGCGGGAAGAATGCCGACGTCACGCCGCTGGCGACCGCCGCCTCGGCTTCCATGCGGATGATGCCGTGCTCGCGCAGCACGTCGGCGACCAGGTGGTGGGCGTGGATGTGCAGTTCGGGGTAGCTCTGCCCTGCGCGCACCTTCGAGGCCAGCTCGCGCTGGGCGACGTCCATGCTTTCGATCAGCGCCTGAAACTCGCTCGCGCCGGTGGCCGCGTAGGTGCGGGTGATGTCGCTGGCGTAGCCGGCGCAGCTGGCGCCCGCGTCGATCAGGAACGAGCGGTGCACGGTCGGCGGCCGGCGGTCGAAATGGGTGTAGTGCAGGACCGCCCCATGCTCGTTCAGGCCCACGATGCTCGAGTAGGGAAGCTCGGCATCGATCTGCCGGGCGGCGGCGAGGTAGGCCATGTGGATGCCGAACTCGCTCTCGCCGCTGCGGAAGGCCGCCTCCGCCGCGCGGTGCGCGCGCGTGCCGATACGGCTGGCTTCGCGCATCAGCGCGAGCTCGTAAGGCGTCTTGTAACTGCGATGCCAGTGCAGGCAGTTCATCACTGGCTCGGGGTTGTTCGCTTCCACGCCTTCGATGGACGGGCAGGCCGGGCCGATGACGGCGTTGCGGCCCTGCTTCGGCAGCGCGGCGACCGCGTCGGCGTCGCTGCGCACCACGTCGATGTCGAAGTGCTCCACCCAGTAGCCGTTCGGGGCGGCCGGCACCACGTGCCAGTAGTCGCGCGGCTGCACGAACACCAGTTTCGGCTTCGTGCCGGGCGCGTAAACGATCCAGCTGCCCGGCGCGTCGGTCAGCGGCAGCCAGTGGCGGAAGTGGGGATTGGAGACGAACGGGAAGTCCTGGTCGTCCAGGAACTTGTTCAGCGGCTTGCCCGCGGCGATCAGCAACCGGTCGAAGCCGCCCAGCGCGAGTGCCTTGTCCGCGCGTTCGCGCAGGGTGGCCAGGTGCTGGGCGTAGAGCGGGGCGAGGTTCTCGGTCATGCGGCGTCCTTCGTCGGGCGGCGGGCGCGAGGCGGTCCCGCCGGTGGGGAGCTGCCCATGATCGCGCGGTGGGCCGCCGAGGGCCACCCGTGGAAGAAAAACCTCAGCCGGGCATGTCGAGCCAGCGCTGGAGCTGCGCCGACTCCTGGTCGCCGATGGCGATGATGCGATAGCCGGCCCAGAACTGCCCGGGGGTGGCCGCTTCCTCGTGCCACTGCTCCTGCACGCCGACCTCGATCGCCGTGATCGCCTCGCCGAGCCCGGGCAACGGCAGGCGCAGCTGGTAGATAGCCTCATTGCGCGGCGCCTCGCTACCGATCAGCAGCATGCCGCTGGCCGACAGGTTGCCGAGCTGGCCCATGCGCCGACCGCTGATCGCATCGATCACCTCGGCGGCGATGTTGACCGGCTTGCGATGGGCGCGGCGGCTTTCCTGCGGATTGGGCGTCACGAACGGGCTCCGGGTATCGGGGTCGCCTGACGCAGGCTGTCGGTCAGCGCGCGCCAGGCACGGTCCAGGTCGCTCTCGTTAACGGCCGGTACCTCGCGAACTTTACCGGCGGCGATCGCCTGGGCGAGATCGGCCAGGCTCGTCTCATCGGCGCGCTGCCCCTGGCGCGTCACGAACAGGCCGCGCGCGGCGCGCGGGGAATACCAAGCCAGCTTGCGGCGGACCCGGCCACCATCGGCCTGGACGAACTCGAACCACTCGCCGGGATGCCGGCTGAGGCGCTGGTGCAGGCGCAACGCCTCGGCCGAGGGCACCGCCGGCGTGGCCGGGGTGGTCGTCTCGGGCGAGTCGCCAGGCACACGCCGCTGTTTGAGGCGCATCGCCAATCCGGTAAGGCCTGGTCCGTCGCCTTCCTGCATGACGGCACCCGCGCCGATCAGTCGTTGGGCAATCTCGGTGGCTTCCTCGCCATGCATGCCGATCTGCTGCAGTCCGGCGATCACTTCCGTCTGCAGGGTTTCCAGGTTGCCGGGCGGCAGCCGGCCCAGCAGCTGGTCGGTGATCACCAGTCGGCGCGCGAAAGTTTCGCTCTGCTCGCCGTGACGCAGCAGCGTCAATGCCAGCACGTCCGACCAGGCATGTTCGAGCAGTGCGCGCAGCGCGGCGCGCGGCGGCGCCTTGGCGAGCAGGCCGGTTAGCAGTTCGGCGGCGCGCTGGCGGGCCTGTTCCAACCGCTCGCGGCCTTGCATCGCCTCGACGTGTCGGCGCTCGGTGACCTGCGCCTTGCGCTGCAGCTGGGCAACCTGGCGTTCCAGTTCGGCCGCCAGCTCGGCATGCAGTGCGGGCGTCGGCGGCTCGCGGTCCAGGCGTTCGAGCAATTGCTCCACCGGAGCGAGCAGGCCGCCGTCGCCCCCTTCCAGCCAGTCGCGGGCAGCTTCGATGAGTTGGTCCAGCAACTGGCGGGCCGGCTGTTCGCGACGCTCGAAAAAGCTCTCGTCGGCCAGGGCAGCGCGCAGCATGGGCAGTTGGGCGCGGTCGAGCAGGCCGTGCGCAAGCGCGGGGGGCGGCAGCTGGCGACGCAGCGTATCGAACAGTCGCGCGATCAACTCCAGTGTGTCGTCGGCGTCCGGGCCGGGCAGGATCGGCACCGCGTCGAGCGGCTGACCGGCATTGAGCTGGTCGACCAGCGCCTCACGCAGGCGTTGGGCGCGCCGGAGCATGTCCGGATCCGCGCGCCGCCGCGACAAGGCGGCAAGCGCGGCATCCAGCTCGCCAGCATTGGCGAAGCGCGCATGATCGGACACCGGGCGCGGGCCGCGTTGGCGGGTGAGCAGTTCACGCAGGCCGGACGGGCGCGCCGGCGCGTCGGGCGTCTCGGGCACCGGGGCGGGAGAGGCCGGCAGGGGGCGTGGCCGGCCGCGTGGTCGCGGCGAACGTGGCAGCGGGAACGGTCGCAGCCGCGGCAGGATGCCGGCGGCGGCCAGATGGTTGTTGACCACCTCGTGCAACGGGGTCAGGCCCTGGATCAGCTTGCCCTCCACCGCCTGCAGCAACAGCAGGTGGTGCTCGGCCGGCAGTCCGAGCGCCGCACTGGAATCGCGGAATGCCTTGGCGATCGCCTGCGGCCCCAGCGGCATGGCATCGCTTTCCAGCGGTGGCGTGCCGATCAACACCGCCAGGCGGTAGCTGAGCTCCACCAGCAGGGGGCCGCCGCGTGCCGCACTGCGGGCGACCAGCTGGTCCAGCGCCGCGGTCATTTCGTGTTCGATCGGGTCGAGCAGGCTCAAGGTCGGGCGCGCGGTCGGCGCGCTTGTTGCGGCGGGCTGCGCGCCCAGCTCCAGCAACGCCCGGTCGATGCAGTCGATGAACCGTTGCTCGAATGCCTGGCGCTCCTGTACCAGGCGCTGGCGGGTCGCCTGGTAGCGCTGCTGTTCGATGTGGCTGCGGGCGTTGGCTGCGTGTTCGTGCAGGGCACGGTCGAAGTCCGCCAGGCACAGCTTCAGCGGTTCGGATAGCCACTCGCGGCAGAGCTCGCGCACGTCGTCGACCAGACGGCGCGTCTTCGCCGGCCAGTGCGCCGGCGGGGCGACTGTGCTCGAACGCGACCGGCCCGGTTGTTCGACATCCATGGGAAGCCTTGCTCTACCACGATGCCTGCGAGTCTATGCCGATGACGCAGGTACGTCACGGTGGCCGGTTCAGGCGCGTTGCAGCCAACGCACCAGCGTCAACGCGTCTTCCGGGGCGATCGCGATGATGCGGTAGCCGACCCACACCTGGCCGGCATTGGCCGCCTGGTGCCATTGCTCCTGGAGGCCGATTTCGATCGCCGCGGGACCTTGCCGTGCATCGGCCAGCGGCAGGCGAACCTGGAACACCGCCTCGCTGCGCGGACGTTCGGGGGCAATCAGCAGGACGCCGCTGGCCGACAGGTTGCACAGGTGGCCCAGCGGCCGCGCGCTGATGGTGTCGGTTACCAGCGGCGAGGCGGCCGCGCGCTTGCGCGGCGCGCGACGCTGCTCGAACGGGATGACCTGGGCGGTCATGCGCGGGCGGTCGGGCGCTGCAGACTGCCGGTGAGGGCGCGCCAGGCGCGGTCGAACAGCCCGTCGCGCGGCGTTACCTGTTCACGCACCCGGCCGCTGGCGATGGCCGCGGCCAGCTCGCGAAGGTTCATCTCGGTCGCGCGCTGGCCACGCCGGTTGACGAACAGGGTGTTGCCCGAAAGGGGCGAGAACCAGGCCAGTTTGCGCCGCTCGACGGCGCCGGTCTGCGGGTCGATGAATTCGAACCAGCTGCCGAAGGGCAGTTGCCGCAGGCGGTTGTGGATGCGCGCTTCCTGCGGGCCGAGCGGGGCCTCGGACGTTTGCGGGGCGGTCGGACGCGGTTCCTGTCCACGCTGTTCGCCCAGCCGCTGGCGTTGCTTCAGGCGCAGGGCCAGATCGGTCGCGCTGGGCGGCTCGGCGGCCAGCGCATAAGCGGCCAGCGCGGGCATGTCCGCGACGGCCGAAGCCCCCGCAGGGACAGTGTTGCCGGCCGCTTCGAGCGACTTGCCGGGAGCGGCCTCGCCGCCGATCAGCCGTTGTGCCACCTGCTCGGCTTCCTCGGCCTGCATGCCGATCTGTTGAAGGTGGTCTTCCACCGCCAGGCGCAGCCCAAGCGAGTCGTCCACCGGCAGGCGGCCGAGCAGCTGGTCGGTCAGGCGCAGCCGTTCGTTGAAGGCGTCGCTGTCCTCGCCGTGGCGCAGCAGCGCCAGCGCCAGCACATCGGACCAGGCGCGGTCGAGCAGGGCACGCAGCAGGCCGCGCGGCGTCGTTTCGGCAAAGCGTGCCGCCAGCACTTCGGTAGCGCGCTCGCGCGCCTGGTGCAGGCGCTCGCGGCCCTGCATGGCCTCGACCTGGCGTCGTTCGGTGACCTGCGCCTTGCGGCTGAGCTGGGCCAGGTGGTGGCGGATGTCGGCCAGCAGACTGGTGTACAGCCCGGCGCTGGGCGCTTCGCGCTGTGCGCGTGCCACCAGCCGGCTGAGTTGCGTGGCGAGGTCGGGGTCGATGTCCTTGCCGTCGCCCCAGTCGTTGGTCGCTTCGGCCAGGGTGCCGAGCAGGTGGCGGGCAGGGTGCTCGGCTTGTTCGAAGAAGCCGCGATCACTCATCGCCACGCGCAGGATCGGTACCTGCAGGTCACCCAGCAGGGTGGTCGCGCCTGGGCCGGGATGAAGCTGCTGGCCAAGCTGCTCGAACAGCCGCGCGACCAGTTCCACCGTGTCGTCCTGCTCGGGACTCAGGGCGGTGCGGGGGGTGCCGGCGGGCTTGCCCGCATTGAGATGGGCCAGCAATTCCTCGCGCAGGCGCTGTGCGCTGCGCAGTTCGCGACTGGCGCGGTCGGTCACCTGGGCCAGGTGCTGCTGCAGGGCGCCGAGGGCCACCTCAAGCTCGGCCGAACTGGCGGCGTGGCCGGTGGCCACCTTTGCCTCGCCGGCGCGCTGGCGCGACAGCAGGTCGCGCAGGTTCTCCAGCACGGCGATCGGTTCGTGGCTGGCGACCGGCGCGGACTTGGCGGGCTCGCCCGTGGATGCGGGTGCCTTCATCGAGGGCGGTGCCGGTGGCGCGTTGGCCGGTCGCGCACCGGCGAAGGCGCGCAGGTGGGGCAGGATGCCGTCCGTCACCAGGTGCGCGTTGGCGGCTTCATAGAGCGCCGGGAGGATTGGCGCCAGCTTGCGCTCCAATGCCTGTACCAGCAGGACCTGGTGGTCCGCCGGCAGGTCCAGCGCCGGGATGGCATGGCGCACGGCGGCCGACAGGCTTGGCGGCGAGGTGGGCAGCGCCTCGCCTTCCAGCGGCGGGGCGCCGACCAGCACCGCCATGCGATAGGAGAGTTCGGCCAGCACCGGCCCGGTGTGGGCTTCGCCGCGGGAAATCAGTTGTTCCAGTGCGGCATTGAGTTCGTGTTCCTCGCGTCCGAGCAAGCTCAGCGAGGCCACGGGCGCGGGAGTATCGCCGCCTTCGTTTGCTTCGCCAAGACGGGCGAAGCTGCCGGCGACATGCTCGGCCACCCGCCGAAGGAACGCCGAACGATTGCAGCGGAGCATCGCCCGGCTGTCGAAGCAGCGCTGCTGTTCGAGATGGCCGCGCGAGCGCTCGGCCTGCTGGTAGAGACCCTCGTCGAGCGCGTCGAGCGCATCGACCAGCGCGGGTTCCAGCCGCCTGGCGCAGAGCCCATGCAGATCCGCAACCAGGCGCTGGACGCGCATGGGCTTCTGCTGCAGGGTGGCCGGGCCGTCCAATCCGGGCATGGCCGCTGGGTGCTGCCTTTGCTCGACATCCATGACGCAGTTCTCGGATTTTTGACGTTCGGCAGTGTATGCGCCCGCGGTCCGGTCCGCCATAGGCCGGGCTTCACCCGCGAATCAGGCCAGGAAAAGCTCGATCAGGTCGTTCAGGAAGCGCTGGCCGAGCAGGGAGGGCTGCAGCCGTCCCGGCGTGTCCTGCAGCCAGCCGCGGGCTTGGGCTTGGGCCAGGGCGGGGGCGATGCGATCCGCGGGCAGCCCGGTCCGCTGGGTGAATGCTTCCCGCGGCACGCCCTGGTAAAGGCGCAGGGCGTTGAGCATGTATTCGAACGGCAGCTCGGCCGGCGCGACCGGGCCGCTTCCGCCGATGCGCGCGGGGCCGCCTGCGGCGCCCAGATAGGTGCGCGGATGGCGGCTCTTCCAGCGGCGTGTGACGGCGGTGGCGTCGGTGATCTTGCCGTGCGCGCCGGCGCCGATGCCGAGGTAGTCGCCGAACTCCCAGTAGTTGAGGTTATGCCGGCAGCGGCGGTCCCGCCGCGCGTAGGCGGACACCTCGTACTGACCATAACCGGCCTCGGCCAGGCGTACTTCGCAGGCCTCCTGCATGGCCCAGGCCGAATCGTCGTCGGGCAGCGGCGGCGGGCTGGCGGCGAAGGCCGTGTTCGGTTCGAGGGTCAGCTGATAGTGCGATACGTGTGTCGGCGCCAGCGCGATCGCGCGCTCCACGTCGGCCAGCGCGCCTTCCAGCGACTGCTGCGGCAGGGCGTACATCAGGTCCAGGTTGAGGTTGGCGTAGCCGGCGTCCTGCGCCGACTTCACCGCCGCCTCGGCCTCGTTGGCCGAATGAATGCGGCCCAGCCGCTTCAGCTTGTCGTCGTCGAAGCTCTGGATGCCGAAGGAAAGCCGGTTGACGCCCGCGGCCAGGTAGCCGTCGAAGCGGCCGTGTTCGACCGTGCCGGGATTGGTCTCCAGCGTGATCTCGCAGTCCTCCACGAACGGCAACCGCGAGCGCGCACCGTCCAGGAAACGGCCGATGTGATCCGGGGCGAACAGACTGGGCGTGCCACCGCCGAAGAACACGCTGACGATCGGGCGGCCCTCGACGGCGGCGCCGAAATCGGCCAGATCCGCGTCCAGGTCGGCCAGCAGCGTGTCGACATAAGCCGCGTACGGCGGCGGTTCGCCGCGCGCGCCGTGCGAGTTGAAGTCGCAGTACGGGCACTTCTTCACGCACCAGGGCATGTGCACGTACAGCGACAGCGGGGGCGCGACCAGTGGCATGGCTAGGGCTGCGCGCCGAGCTGTGCGTGCAGCCTGGCCAGCGCCTGGCCGCGATGGCTCAGGCGGTTCTTGAGCATCGGATCGAGCTCGGCTGCTGACAGCGACTGGCCGTCCGGCAGGAACAGCGGGTCGTAGCCGAAGCCGCGGTCACCACGCTCAGCCTCCAGGATGCGGCCGTGCCAGCGGCCCTCGGCGATCAGCGGGGCCGGGTCGTCGGCGTGGCGCAGCAGCACCAGCACGCAGATGAAGAAGGCGCCGCGCCGCTCGGTCGGCACGCCTTCGAGCGCGTGCAACAGCTTGGCGCGGTTGGCGGCGGCGTCGCCATGGCTGCCGGCATAGCGGGCCGAGTACAGGCCGGGGGCGCCGTCCAGGTGTTCCACGCACAGGCCGGAGTCATCGGCCAGTGCTGGCAGCCGGGCGATGCGGGCGGCATGGCGCGCCTTCAACAGCGCGTTTTCGACGAAGGTGGTGCCGGTTTCCTCGATGTCGAGCACGCCCAGGCTGCCCTGCGTGACCACCTCGAAACCGCTGCCGGCGAGCAAGCCCTCGAACTCGGCGAGCTTGCCGCGGTTGCCGCTGGCGAGCACCAGGCGCCGCACGGATCAGCCCTCCGCCAGCGCCGCGCGCTGTGCCGCGACCAGTTCGGCAATGCCCTTCTCGGCCAGCGCCAGCATCGCGTCCATCTCGTCGCGGCGGAACGCGTGGCCCTCTGCAGTGCCTTGCACTTCGATGAAGCCGCCACCGTCGTTCATCACCACGTTCATGTCGGTATCGCAAGCTGAATCCTCGGCGTAGTCGAGATCCAGCACCGGCACGCCCTGGTAAACGCCGACCGATACCGCGGCGACCGCGCCGATGATCGGGCTGCGCTTGAGGTTCTCGCGTCGCATCAGGAAATTGACCGCGTCGACCAGTGCGACGTAGGCGCCCGTGATCGCCGCGGTGCGCGTGCCACCGTCGGCCTGGATCACGTCGCAGTCGAGCGTGATGACGCGCTCGCCCAAAGCCTGCCGGTTGACGCAGGCACGCAGCGAGCGGCCGATCAATCGCTGGATTTCCAGCGTGCGTCCGCCCTGCGCACCGCGCGCCGCCTCGCGCTGGGTGCGCGTGCCAGTGGCGCGCGGCAGCATGCCGTACTCGGCGGTGACCCAGCCCTCGCCCTTGCCGCGCAGCCACGGCGGCACGCGGTCCTCGATGCTGGCGGTGCATAGCACGCGGGTGTCACCGAAGCTCACCAGCACCGAGCCCTCGGCGTGGCGGGTGTAGTGGCGTTGCAGGGTCACCGGACGCAGCTGGTCGCTGGCGCGGCCGCTCGGGCGGGTCATGGTCATGCGAGGGGCCTGGATTGGGCAAGGCGGGAGGCGAGAGTTTACCATTGCCGCTTTCCACCGACCGCAAGGGCTCGACGCATGATCCGCAGCATGACGGCCTACGCCAGCGCCGAAACCCAGGGCCCCGCAGGCACGCTCAGCTGCGAGCTGCGCACCGTCAATCATCGCTACCTGGAGCTCAGCCCGCGCCTGCCCGAGGAGCTGCGCAGCTTCGAGTCGGCACTGCGCGAGCGCGTGGCCGGGCGGCTGTCGCGCGGCAAGGTCGACCTGACCGTTCGCCTGCGCGGCAACGAGGCGCGCGGCGAGTCGCTGGAAGTCGATGAGGTGACGCTCGGCCGCCTGGCGACACTGAACCGGGAATTGGCCGGGCGCTTTCCAGGCATGCAGGTGCAGCTGACCGAGCTGTTGCGCTTCCCCGGCGTGCTGCGTCAGGCCGAGGCCGATCCCGAGGCCCAGCAGGCGGCACTGTTCGAGGTACTCGACCGCGCGCTCGACGCGCTCAGCGCCACCCGCGAGCGCGAGGGTGCCCAACTGGAAGCGATCCTGCGCGACAAGCTCGACGCGATCGAACGCATCGTCGGCCAGGTGCGAGAGTGGATGCCGGAAATCCGCACCGCCCTGCGCGGGCGCCTGGAGGCGCGGCTGGCCGATCTCAAGCAGCCTGCGGATCCCGGCCGGCTGGAGCAGGAGCTGGTGATGCAGGTCACCCGCAGCGACGTCGACGAGGAGCTCGACCGCCTGGCCACCCACGTGGTCGAGACCCGCCGCGTGCTGGGCCTGAAGGAACCGGTCGGGCGCCGGCTGGACTTCCTGATGCAGGAATTCAATCGGGAGGCCAACACGCTCGGTTCCAAGTCGGTCGACGCGCGTTCGACCAACGCCGCGGTGGAACTGAAGGTGCTGATCGAGCAGATGCGCGAGCAGGTGCAGAACATCGAATGAGCGCGCCCATGGCCGGCACACTGTTCATCGTCGCCGCGCCGTCGGGTGCGGGGAAATCCACGCTCGTCAACGCGCTGCTGGAGCGCGAACCGTCGATCTCGCTGTCGATCTCGCATACCACGCGGCCGCCGCGGGTGGGCGAGGAATACGGGCGCCACTATTACTTCGTCGAGCGCGGCGAGTTCGAGCGGCAGATCGCCGCCGGCACCTTCCTCGAGCACGCCGAGGTGCACGGCAATTTCTACGGCACCTCGGTCGCGACGGTGCAAGCGCTGCTGGACCGGGGTCGCGACGTGCTGCTGGAGATCGACTGGCAGGGCGCCGCGCAGATCCGTCGCGCCAAGCCCGACTGCGTGAGCGTGTTCATCCTGCCGCCCTCGCGCGCCGAGCTGGAGCGGCGGCTGCGCGGGCGCGGCTCGGATGCGCCGGAGGTGATCGAGCGGCGCCTGCACAACTCGCGCGAGGAGATCGCCCACGCCCACGAGTTCGATTACATCGTGGTCAACGACGGGTTCGACGAGGCGTTGGGTGACCTGCAGGCGATCGTGCGGGCGGTGCGGCATCGTGGTGAGTTGCAGTGGAAGCGGCACGAGGCGTTGATCGCCGAGCTGCTGGCCTGAAAGCTTCTTTCTCCCGGGAGCGGGATTGGCCGCGAGGATCGGGCGGAGCGGAAATCACCGAGCTCGCATGAACGGTCTCCCACCCAAGCCCGACCGCTTGCCCTGTGCCCTCTCGCCGGAAGGGAGAGGGTGCAGGGTGCGCGGCTTGGCCTGCATTCGACGCTCGGCTACCTTAGTCCGCTTATGACCGCCCCCGCCGCCCTTCCCGAACCGCTGGTGCGCATCCGTGGCCTGACCACGGTGCTCAACGGAAAGACCATCTTCGATGCGCTGGACATGGACATCCCGCGCGGCAAGGTGACGGCCATCATGGGCCCCAGCGGCACCGGCAAGACCACGCTGCTCAAGCACATCACCGGGCAGATGCGCGGCGACGGCGGCCAGGTGCTGGTCGATGGCCAGAACGTGCCTGGGCTTTCGCGCGAGAAGCTGTTCGGCCTGCGCGAGAAGATCGGCTACCTGTTCCAGAACTCGGCGCTGCTGACCGACTTCGACGTGTTCGAGAACGTCGCCTTCCCGCTGCGCCAGCACACGAAACTGCCGGAAGTGCTGATCCGCAACATCGTGCTGACCAAGTTGCAGGCGGTGGGCCTGCGTGGCGCGGCCGGCCTGATGCCGGCCGAGCTCTCCGGCGGCATGGCGCGGCGCGTGGCACTGGCGCGGGCGATCGTGTTCGATCCGATGCTGATCCTCTACGACGAGCCGTTCGTCGGCCTGGACCCGATCGCGCTCAGCCAGGTGCTCAAGCTGATCCGCACGCTCAACGAAACGCTCGGTATCACCAGCGTGCTGGTGGCGCACGAGCTGGACGCGATCAAGCAGGTGGCCGACCTGGTCTATCTGATTGCCAACGGCAAGGTGGTGGCGCAGGGCGACCCGAAGACCATCGCCGGCGACGGCTCGCCCTGGACGCGCCAGTTCTTCGGCGGCGACATCGACGGCCCGGTGCCGTTCCAGTACCCCGCCGGCGACTACGCGCAGGCGCTGGGCCTGGCCGGAGGGAAGGCATGAGTGCGCAGCCGCAACGTAACGTGATCCTCAACGCGCTGGCGCAGATCGGCGAAGCCGGGCTGTTCCTGCTTACCTTGCTGGCGGCGGTGCCGCGCAGCATGAAGTACGCGCGCGAGACGGTGCGCCAGCTGTGGTTCGTCGGCGCGATGAGCCTGACGATCATCATGGTCTGCGGCCTGTTCGTCGGCATGGTGCTTGGCCTGCAGCTCTACTACGTGCTGTCGATCTTCGGTGGCACGGCGGCCAGCGGCACGGTGGTGGCGATCGCGATCTACCGCGAGCTCGGGCCAGTGGTCACCGCGTTGCTGTTCGCCGGTCGCGCCGGCACCTCCATCACGGCCGAGATCGGCCTGATGCGCGCGACCGACCAGCTCGCCGCGATGGAGATGATGGCGGTCGACCCGATCGCGTACGTCGCCGTGCCGCGTTACCTCGCCGGCCTGATCGCGATGCCGCTGTTGTGCGCCGTGTTCTGTGCATTGGGCATCTTCGGCGGCCACCTGGTCGGGGTGACCTGGCTGGGCATAGACAACGGTACGTTCTGGTCGAACATGACCGCCACCGTCGACGTCTGGAAGGACGTGGTCAACGGCATCCTGGTCAAGAGCCTTGCCTTCGGCGCCGTGGTCTCGCTCATTGCCGTCTACCAGGGCTACACCACGCCGCCGACCAGCGAGGGCGTGGCCTACGCCACTACCCGCACCGTGGTTGCCTCGTCCATCGCGATCCTGGCGCTGGACTTCGTGCTGACCGCCTTTTTGATGTGATTCCCCTGAGGACCTGAGCCGTGAGCCAGAGACATTCCTACGCCGTGGGCACCGGCCTGTTCATCGTGCTCGGCTTCGCCGCGCTGGCCTACCTGGCGACACAGACCACCTCGGTGGCCAACACGCACCAGGGCGCGAGCTACAGGGTCGAGGCGCACTTCGCCAATATCGGGCAGCTCAAGGAGCGCGCTCCGGTGAAGATCGCCGGCGTGCGCGTGGGCCAGGTGAGCTCGATCGTGCTCGATCCGAAGCAGGAAGCCGCGGACGTGACGCTGTCCATCGATCAGGCGTACAGCCACATTCCCGACGACTCGATCGCCACGATCTTCACCAGCGGCCTGCTCGGCGACCAGTACGTGGGCATCCAGTACGGCAGCTCGAAGAAGGATCTGGCCGACGGTGGCACGCTGGCACGTACCAAACCCGCGCAGCAGCTTGAGGAGATGCTCGGCAAGTTCTTCGGCGCCGGCGGCGTGGCCGACAACCTGGGCGGGAGCTACACGGTGAAGGCACGCTTCAGCAACGTCGGCGCGCTCTCGGTTGGCGCCCCGGTGAAGATGGCTGGCGTGGCGATCGGCAGCGTGGCCGCGGTGCGCGCCGACCCGGTCAGGCTGGACGCCGAAGTGGAGCTGTCGATCGACAAGAAATACGACCAGATTCCCGACGATTCGGCCGCGGCAGTGTTCACCAGCGGTTTGATCGGCACCCAGTACGTTGCGATCCAGCCCGGCGGCTCGCCGGAGTTCCTCAAGAGCGGCGACGAAATGGTGCTGACCCAGTCGGCGATGCAGCTGGAAGACCTGATCGGCAAATTCCTGGTCAACGGCTCGCCCGCCGAGAAGAAGGACGCCGCCAACGAATCCCCCGCCGGCAAGCAATGAGCCGGTATCCCACAAGGAGTTTCCCCATGTTGCGCACTCTGGCTTTCGCCATGGTCATCGCGTTCGGCACCGTGGCGGCCTCGCCCGTGCTCGCCCAGGACGCGGCCGCACAGGCGCCCGCCTCCCAGCAGAACCCCGAGCAGGTGGTGCAGGAGATCGCCCACCAGCTGGACACCACCATCGCCGGCCATCGTGACGAGCTGAAGAACGACAAGGAAAAGTTGATCTCGGTGATCGACGACGTCTTCCTGCCGCACTTCGACATCGACTACGCCTCGATCCTGGTGCTCGGCCGCCATGCCCGCGAGGCGACGCCCGAGCAGCGCGAGCGCTTCGCCAAGGCGTTCTACAACTCGATCACCCACCGTTACGCCGAAGGCCTGCTCAACTACACCAAGGGCGCGGTGCAGGTGTTGCCGTTCAATGGCGACCTCAATGACAAGCGCACCGTGGTGCGCACCCAGGTGGTGCTGGATGACGGCAAGAAGCTTTCGGTCGACTACGCCTTCCGCAAGAGCAAGGAAGGCGACTGGAAAGCCTATGACGTGATCATCGAAGGCATCTCCTACGTCACCAACTACCGCAACCAGGTCGACGCGGAGATCCGCAAGGTCGGTATAGAGAAGCTGATCGCCAACCTCGAGAACCAGGGCGAGAAGGCGCTGGAATCGATGGACAAGGACAGCAAGGCTCCGTGAGCGTGCCCGCCTTCCAGCTCCATCGCGAGACGCCAGGCACGCTCGGCGTCAGCGGCGTGCTGAGCTTCGACACCGCCGCCGCGGCGCTGCAGGCGATCGGCGCGGCGCTGACGGCTGCGCCGGTGACCAGGCTGGATCTGGGCGGCATCGAGCGTGCCGACAGCGCTGGCCTGGCTTGCGTGCTGGCGGCGCAGGCCCAGGCCCGGCAGCTCGGCCGCGAACTGGTCGTGGAGAACATGCCGGAGGGCATGCGCGCGCTGGCACGGGTGTGCGAAGTGGACACACTGGTCGGCTGAGCAGGGCGACGCAGGGACAGGAAAAAGGGGCCGCCAGGCCCTTTTTTTTATCGTAGATCGGGCTTCAGCCCACCTCGCCGGGTAGTGGGTTGAAGCCTACCCTACGGCTGTTTCTTGTCGTTGTCCGGATGCTTGTTTTCCCACTGGTGCTGCTCGTCCAGCAGTTGTTCCGGGTCGAAATTGTCGTCGTTCAGGCCCTGCATTTGCTGGATGACCTCGGCCGGCGGGTTGCCGTCGTAGATCTGGTACAGGCGCCGCTGGCGGTAGGCGTCGCGCATGAATACGTACGGGTCATACGCCGACTCCAGGAAGCTTTCCGCATCGATGCCGCGCGAGCGCAGCGTCACCAGGTACATCATCTGGGGCAGGAACTGCTGGCCGTACTTGTAGTCGTGGTTGTGCGCGTAGATCGACAGCGGATCGAAGAAATAGCTGTCCACCGGCATGCGCCACACGTCGCGCACGGTGGTCGGGCCGATCAGCGGCAGCACGAGGTAGTCCCCATCGGGCACGCCCCAGCGCGCCAGGGTCACGCCGAAATCGTTGTCTTCCAGCGGAATGCCAAGCTGGCTGGCCGGATCGAAAAAGCCGCCCAGGCCCAGCGTCAGGTTGACCAGGAAGCGCCCGGTACTCTGCAGTGCCTGTTTCGGCCGCGCCTGCAGGAGATCGTTGGCGACCGTGATCGGCATGCGGATGTTGGTGAAGAAGTCGCTGACCGAACGGCGCACCGGCGGGTTGGTGACCTTGCGATAGCCCACCGCCACCGGGCGGATCACCGCCTGGTCCACCGCGTTGTTGAACGTGTAGACCTTGCGGTTGAACTTCTCCAGCGGATCGTCGGTGCGCGGCTTGGCAATGGTGCAACCGGCCAGCAGGGCCAGGGCAGCCAGTGGCATCAGGCGGCTGGGTGAAAAACGGGGCAGGGAGAGCATCGGCTGAAGGGATCCGCTACGGGCACCACAAAAGTGTACCGCCTGGTTTTATATTTTTGCAGTCAGGCGGATCGGCGCCGGTCGGTCGGCGATCGAACCGCGCATGATACGCGCATGCCGCATTGCCAGCCAAGCCGGCGCTCGGCTACACTTGCCGGTCTCTAAGTTGCCTTTGTGCTTGAGGATTTCGCATGGCCCGCATTACCGTGGAAGATTGCCTCGAGGTGGTCGACAACCGCTTCGAGCTGGTGTTGATGGCGACCAAGCGCGCCCGCCAGCTGGAGAAGGGCGCCGAGCCGGCGGTCCATCCGGATCACGACAAGCCGACCGTGCTCGCCCTGCGCGAGATCGCCGATCGCCGCATCGACCAGGCGACCATCGACGAGATCGACAAGGCCGAGCGTGAGCGCGCCGAGCGTGAGGCGCTGGAGTGGGCTGCGGCCGAGGTCGACGACGATCTGTCCAAGGGCGGCGACGACTGATGCGCGCCGGCGGCTGCTGCTCGTGCAGTCGCCTTGCCGGCGTCGCCGGCACTTTCGCCACACCTGGCCATAACCCGCACGGAAGCACTGTCTGAACGGGGATCGCGAACCCATGACGGCGACCACGCCCTCCGCTTCCGTGGACCCGTCCGTGCTGCCCCCCTACGTGCTGGCGCTCAAGGAGCGCGTGGCTTATCTCCCGGAAGCCCAGGTGGCGCGCGTGCTGCGCGCCTACGAGGTGGGCGCGCATGCGCACCGCGGCCAGGAGCGCAAGAGCGGCGAGCCGTACATCACCCATCCGGTCGCCGTCGCCGGCATCCTGGCGGAGCTCGGGCTGGACGCCGAGACCATCATCTCGGCGATCCTGCACGACACGCTGGAAGACACCGAGCTCAGCCGCGAAGAAATCACGGCGGAGTTCGGCGACGTCGTGGCCGATCTGGTCGACGGCGTTACCAAGCTGGACAAGATGCGCTTCTCCAATCGCCAGGAGGCCGATGCGGAAAGTTTCCGCAAGATGCTGCTGGCGATGGCGCGCGACATCCGCGTGATCCTGATCAAGCTTGCCGATCGCCTGCACAACATGCGTACGCTCGGCGCCAAGGAGCCGTCCGCGCGCCGGCGCATCGCCCGCGAGACGCTGGAGATCTATGCGCCGATCGCCCAGCGGCTGGGCATGAACAAGTTCAAGGCGGAGTTGCAGGACCTGGGCTTCCGCGCGCTTTACCCGGATCGCTACCGCGTCATCAGCGAGCGTATCCGCGCGGCGCTGGGCAACCGCCGCGAGGTGATGAGCAAGATCGAGCACGCGCTCGCCACCCGGCTAGCCGCCGAGCACCTGCCGGCCAAGGTGGTCGGGCGCATCAAGTCGCCGTGGAGCATCTATTCGAAGATGCGCAACGAGCACAAGAGCTTCGCCCAGCTGATGGACGTGTACGGCTTCCGCGTGGTGGTCGACACCGCGATGAGCTGCTACATGGCGCTGGGCGCGGTCCATTCGCTCTACAGCCCCGTCGACCGGCGCTTCAAGGACTTCATCGCGATCCCCAAGGCCAACGGCTACCAGTCGCTGCACACCGTGCTGCTGGGGCCCTTCGGCGCGCCGATCGAGGTTCAGGTGCGCACGGCCGAGATGGATTCGGTGGCCGAGCGGGGTGTGGCCGCGCACTGGGCCTACAAGACCGACTCGGCCCCGGCCAACAGCGCGCAGGCGCGTGCACGTGAGTGGCTTTCCGCACTGGCCGACAGCCAGGCGCACACGCCCTCGTCGGCCGAGTTCATCGAGAACGTCAAGATCGACCTGTTCCCGGACGAGGTCTACCTGTTCACGCCGCGTGGCGACATCCTGGCGCTGCCGCGCAACTCCACGGCGCTCGACTTCGCCTACGCCGTGCACACCGATGTCGGCGATCACGCGGTCGCCGCGCGGGTAGACAAGAAGCTGCTGCCGCTGCGCACGCGACTGGAGTCGGGCCAGCTGGTGGAAATCATCACCGCGCCATCGGCGGTACCCAATCCGGCATGGCTCGAATTCGTGGTCACCGGCAAGGCGCGCACCGCGATCCGTCAGTACCTCAAGCACCTGCAGCACGAGGACGCGGTGGACTTCGGCCATCGCATGCTCGACCGCGCGCTGGACGCGTTGGGTACCAACATCGACGCGATTCCCGCCAAGGTGCTCGAACGTTTCCTGGAGGAGGCCAAGCTGCGCCGGCTGGAGGAGCTGCTGGCCGACATCGCGCTGGGCAATCGCATGCCCGACCAGGTGGCCCATCACCTGGTCGCGTTGCGTGGCGGCGGCCGCCCCACCGAGGCGCCGCACACGCACGAGAACATCCGCATCACGGGCGCCGAGCGCGGCGTGCTGAGCTTCGGCAACTGCTGCCATCCGCTGCCGGGCGACGAGATCATCGGCTACCTGTCCTCGGGCAAGGGCATCGTGGTTCACCGTGTGGAATGTCCCAACGTGGCCGAGTTCCGCAAGTCGCCCGCGCGCTGCGTGGGGATCGAATGGGATCGCGACGTGCAGGGCGATTACCGCGCGGAGTTGCGCATCGAGGTCATCAACCGACCGGGCGTGCTTGCCACCGTGGCCGCCGCCATCGCCGCAGCCGACTCCAACATCGAGAACGTCGAATACGTCGAGCGTGACGCTGCCGCGGCCACCCTGCTGTTCGCGATGGAAGTGAAGAATCGCAAGCACCTGGCCGACGTGATCCGTCGCGTGCGGCGCACCGGCGTGGTGAGCGGGGCCTACCGTTATCCGTTGTAACGCGTAGGGCGGGCTTCCGCCCATCGACCGTTTCGCGCGAATGGCCGTGGGCTGAAGCCAGCCCCCTCGCCGACCACCCCGACGCGCCTCTAGACTTAGCCTTCCCCCAACGAGGCCACGCCATGTCCCGCAGCATTGTCACCACCGACCAGGCCCCGGCCGCCATCGGTCCCTACTCGCAGGCCGTGCGCGCCGGCAACACCGTGTACTTCTCCGGCCAGATACCGCTGGATCCGGCCAGCGGCAATTTGGTCGAGGGAGACATCGATAGGCAGACCCGTCGCGTGTTCGACAACCTCACCGCGGTGGCCAAGGCGGCAGGCGGTTCGCTGTCGCAGTTCGTGCGGGTGGGCATCTACGTCACCGATCTTGCCAATTTCGCGGCGGTCAATGCCGTGATGGCCGAATACTTCCAGCAGCCGTACCCGGCCCGTTCCACCATCGAGGTGTCGGCGCTGCCCAAGGGCGCGCAGGTGGAAGTCGATGCGATCATGGTGCTGGATTGATCCGTCGCTCCCATCGCGCCGCGGACTGACTGCCCGGCGCGGCCTGCACCGACGTCGCCTTGCTGCATCCTTGCGTAGCGCTGGGCTAGGCTAGCGCTTCATGCCCGCCCGCAGCGCCAGCGTCGCCACTCCGCCTGCCGTCGATCCCGGCCTGTCGCCGGTGGGCGCGCTGCCGGGCGTCGGTCCGGCGCTGGCCGCCACGCTGGCCAGGCTCGGGCTGGAACACGTGCAGGACCTGTGGTTCCACCTGCCGTTGCGCTACGAAGACAGGACCCGCGTCACCGCCATCGCCGATCTGCGGTCCGGCGAACGCGCGCAGGTACTGGGCACGGTGGAAGCCGTCGAGCGAGGCTTCCGCTACCGGCCGCAGTTGAAAGTCGCGATCGGTGACGACTCGCGCCAGACGCTGCTGCTGCGCTTCTTCCACTTCAATCGAGCGCAGGCCGAGCAGCTCAAGCCTGGCCAGAAGCTGTTGTGCTACGGCGAAGTACGCCATGGCGCCCAGGGCCTGGAGATGGTGCACCCGCAGTATCAACGCGTAGGCGAGGATCAAGCCGTGGCGGTGGACGAGCGGCTGAGCCCGATCTATCCGACCACCGAGGGACTGGGCCAGAAGCGGCTGGTCGGCGTGATCGACAAGGCGCTGGCGATGCTGCCGCCGGATGCGGCGCTGGAGCTGATTCCGCCGCCCTTGTGTGCGGCGCACGGGCTGACCTCGCTGCGCGATGCGCTGCTCTACGCACACCGCCCGCCGGCGGACGCGCCGCTGGCGGATCTGGTCAACGGTGGCCACCCTGCGCAGCAGCGGCTCGCTTTCGAGGAACTGCTATCCCAGCACCTGAGCCTCAAGCGCATGCGCGCGGCCGTACGCCGTCGCCGTGCGCCGGAGCTGGACGGCAGTGGCGAACTGCGCGGTCGCTTTGTCGACGGCCTGCCCTTCCAACTCACGGGCGCGCAGCAGCGCGTAGCGCACGACGTGCTTGCCGATATCGCGCGCGCCAAACCGATGCTTCGGCTGGTGCAGGGCGACGTGGGCAGCGGCAAGACCGCGGTCGCCGCGCTGGCGGCGCTGGCCGCCGTGGAAGCGGGCTGGCAGGTGGCGCTGATGGCGCCGACCGAACTGCTCGCCGAGCAGCACCTGCGCAATTTCCGTCACTGGCTGGAGCCGCTGGGCGTCGCGGTGGAATGGCTGGCCGGCAAGCAGCAGGGCAAGGCACGCGCCCAGGCGCTGGCGCGCGTAGCCGCAGGCGCGTCCGTGGTAATCGGCACGCACGCGCTCATGCAGGAAGGCGTGGCATTCGCCCGCCTGGGCCTGGTCATTGTCGACGAGCAGCATCGCTTCGGCGTGCAGCAGCGGCTGGCACTGCGCGACAAGGGGATGGAAGGCGATCTCGTCCCGCACCAGCTGGTGCTCACCGCCACGCCGATCCCGCGAACGCTGGCGATGAGCGCGTATGCGGACCTGGATGTTTCTTCCATCGACGAATTGCCGCCTGGGCGCACGCCGGTGCAGACCGTGGCGGTGTCCAGCGCCCGCCGCGCCGAGGTGATCGAACGCATCCATGCCGCGTGCGCGGAGGGGCGACAGGCGTATTGGGTATGCACGCTGATCGAAGAGTCCGAGCAGCTGCGTGCACAGGCGGCCGAGGTAGCGCACGCGGAGCTTTCCGCAGCGCTGGAAGGGTGTCGCGTGGGATTGGTCCACGGCCGGATGAAGCCGAAGGAAAAACAGGCGGTGATGGATGCGTTCAAGGCCGGCGAGCTCGCCGTGCTGGTCGCCACCACCGTGATCGAGGTCGGCGTGGACGTGCCCAACGCCAGCCTGATGGTGATCGAGAACAGCGAGCGCCTCGGCCTTGCCCAGTTGCACCAGTTGCGTGGGCGCGTGGGCCGCGGCGCGGTCGCTTCCAACTGTGTGTTGCTGTATCAACCGCCGCTGGGCCAGCTCGCGCGCGAGCGCCTCAACGTGATGCGCGAGACCTGTGACGGCTTCCGCATTGCCGAAAAGGACCTCGAGTTGCGCGGCCCGGGCGAAGTGCTCGGCACGCGCCAGACCGGCCAGCTCGCCTTCCGCATTGCCGATCTCGCGCGTGACGCGCACCTGCTGCCGGCAATGCAGCAGGTCGGCGAAGCGATGTTGCGCCAGCATCCGCGCGCAGCCGAACGGCTGATCGAGCGCTGGATCGGCGCCGCCGCGCGTTACGCGCACGCATGACCCGGCGCTCCCGAGTCCTCGACCCGCCCGACAAACGGAAAGCCCCGATCCCCTAAGCTAACGGTTTTTGCCGCAGGCTCCGCATGACCCGACCGCAGCTCCTGATCGATACCGACCCCGGCGTGGACGACGCGCTGGCCATCCTGATGGCGCACGCGCACGCCGACGTCGCCGGCCTCTCCATTGCGGCGGGCAACGTTGGCCTTGACCACACGGTGCACAACGCGCGCGTGCTGGTCGACCTGCTCGGCGTTGCCACGCCGGTGTTCCCCGGCTGCGCCACGCCGCTGGTGCGCCTGCCCGAGGAGGATGCCGCCTTCGTGCACGGTCGCGACGGGTTCGGCGACGTGGGCTTTCCGCAGCCTGCGGGCACGGTGGAAGACGAGGCGGCCGCGCTGGCCCTGCTGCGGCTTACCCGCGAGCGGCCCGGCGAACTGACCCTGGTCGCGCTCGCGCCGCTGACCAACGTGGCGCTGGCGCTGCGGCTGGACCCGACCCTGCCTCAACGGGTCAAGCGACTGGTGGTGATGGGCGGCGCGGTGACCGGGCAGGGCAATACCAGCCGCGTGCCGGCCGAATTCAACATCGGTTTCGATCCGGAGGCCGCACACGTAGTGTTCGAAGCGTTCGCGGATTTCGATTTGGTCGACTGGGAGCTGACCCTGCGCCACGCCTTCGACGAGGATGCGTTCGATGGCTGGCTCGCCGCCGGCGACCAGCGCGCGGCGTTTTACGGCAACATTTGCCAGGTGGCTCGCAAGACCAATCGCGAGCGTGGCCGGCGAGGGATCATCGCCGCCGACGCGCTGGCGATGGCCGTAGCAATCGATCCGGCGGTGGTGGTGCGCAGCGAGCGGCGCGCTGTAGCGGTGGAACTTGACGGCCGGCTGACCCGCGGCGCCACCGTGGTGGACTGGGCCGGCCGGTTGGGCCGCCCGGCCAACGCCACCGTGGTGCTGGAACTGGATCAGGATCGGTTCGCGGCGATGGTGCGTCGGGCGCTCGGCGCCAATTGAAACGCCACGCGATACTCGGCCGCTCCCCGTTACCTGGGGTCAAGTTGACCGTGCCGTCACCCGGCAGCTACAATGCCGCTCTTTTCACCCGCCGCTTTGAGTCCGTCATGAAGCCCGATATCCATCCCAACTACCGTCCGGTCGTTTTCCAGGACCTGTCGTCCGAGTTCGCGTTCCTGACGCGTTCGACGATCGCCACCAAGGAAACCGTCAAGTGGGAAGACGGCAACGAGTACCCGCTGGTCAAGGTGGATATCTCCAGCCAGTCGCACCCGTTCTACACCGGCAAGCAGAAGACCCTCGACGTGGGCGGCCGCGTGGACAAGTTCCGCCGCCGTTACGGCCAGAAGTAAGCGAAGGTCGTTGCACGCCCGCCGCCGCGGCGGTGGCGGGTCTGACATTCCAGGACACGGGGCGGGCCAGTGGCTCGCCCCGTGTCTTTTGCGTGTCCGTGCGGTCCATCCGCGGGCGGATGTGCGCCGGCCGATGTGCGATAATGCTTCGGTTGCATCGGCCGCTTTCCCCAAGTGCGATGCCATTCCCTTGCCGGGCGGTGCCTTTTCGCGGACGCCTCCGGTACGTCTTTAGAGAAGGAGGTTCCCGTGTCCGATTCCAAGGTCGTCAAGCTCGTCGATGAATCGAGCAATCGCAGCGCCGAGCTGCCCCTGCTGAGCGGCACGCTGGGGCCCTCGTGCATCGACCTGGGCACGCTGTACAAGGACACCGGCCACTTCACCTACGACCCCGGCTTCGGTTCGACCGCCAGCACCAAGAGCGCGATCACCTACATCGATGGCGACAAGGGCGTGTTGCTCTACCGCGGCTATCCGATCGAGCAGTTGGCCGAGAAGTCGACGTTCCTGGAAGTGGCTTATCTACTGCTCAATGGCGAGCTGCCGAAAAAGGACGAGTTCGTATCCTTCGAGCACCAGATCACGCATCACACGATGATGCACGAGTCGCTGAAGAATTTCTTCCAGGGCTTCCACCACGACGCGCACCCGATGGCCATGCTGGCCGCCTCGGTCGCCTCGCTGTCGGCGTTCTACCACGACGACCTCAACGTCGATGATCCGGCCGACCGCAAGCTGGCCGCGATCCGCCTGATCGCCAAGATGCCCACGATTGCCGCGGCCTGCTACCGCTATTCGATCGGCTGGCCGTTCCGCTATCCGCGCAACAACCTCGAGTACGTCGAGCGTTTCCTGCACATGATGTTCGAGGTGCCGAGCGAACCGCTGCAGCTCAACCCGGTGGCAGCCAAGGCGCTGGACCTGCTTTTCATCCTGCACGCCGACCACGAGCAGAACGCCTCCACCTCGACCGTGCGCCTGGTCGGTTCCACCGGCGCCAACCCGTACGCATCGATCGCCGCGGGCATCACCGCGCTGTGGGGACCGGCGCACGGCGGCGCCAACGAGGCGGTGCTGGAGATGCTGCAGGAGATCGGCACGCCCGATCGCGTCGACACCGCGGTCAAGCGCGCCAAGGACAAGAACGACAACTTCCGCCTGATGGGCTTCGGCCACCGCGTCTACAAGAATTTCGACCCGCGCGCCAAGATCATCCGCGAGATGTGCCACAAGGTGCTCGCCGAGCTGGGCGTCAACGACCCGCTGCTCGACGTGGCGATGAAGCTTGAAGAGGCGGCGCTGAAGGACGACTACTTCGTCGAGCGCAAGCTGTATCCGAACGTCGACTTCTACTCCGGCATCATCTACAAGGCGCTGGGCATTCCGACCGAAATGTTCACCGTGATGTTCGCCATCGCGCGCACGGCTGGCTGGATCTCGCACTGGATCGAACAGCACGAGACCGCCGGCTCGCGCATCGGCCGCCCGCGCCAGATCTATACCGGCGCGGACGTGCGCGACTACACCGTGCTCGACAAGCGCTAAGTAGAGCGCTTTGCCGACACGAAGCGCCGCGGCCATGCCGGGGCGTTTTTGTTTGCGTTCACTGGTAGGAGCGCACCTGAGCGCGACCGCGCGATGGCTGGAGTATGACGTTCGCGCTCTTGCCAGCGCGAAGGTTTGCGGCATGAGGCAACGCCCCATGCGCGACTGCCCGGCCGACCGCTACATGGCGGTCGCGCGCAGGTGCGCTGCTGCACGATGTGGGGGCATTCAGCGGCGAACCGCGGCCAGCATGCGCTCGAACTCGTCCTCGGCATCGGGCTCGGCCAACAACTCTTCGACGGCGCCCAGCGAGGCGCGTCGCATCGGCTTCTCGTCGATGCGATCCAGCGGTGCCTGGCGCAAGGCATCGCGCGGCATCACGGTGAGATCGAAGGGCAGTCCGTCGGCGGCGAACAACAAAACCGGATAGTCGGCCTGTTCCTCGCGGTCAAGGCGAAGCCGGCGGGTCTGAACTTCCGCTGGTACGCCATGCTCGTGCAGGAACAGCATCACCGCATCGGGATCGTCACTGAAGACGTGGAGGCAGACGGCCGAATGCGCATCCGCCGTGCCTTCGAGCACCGGGCCGACCAGCCGTGGGTCGAAGCGTCCAAGAAAGCGCATCGCCTCCAGCGCGGCCTCGCGCCGCGCTTTCAACTGCTGCGGCTGGCTGTCCGCGCCGAACAATCGCTGGCGCTCGCGCAGCGCATCTTCGATTTCGTGGTTGCGCGGCAGCGCCTGCGCGTCATGAATGCCCAGCCGCTCGGCGGCCTTGAGCTTGGCATGGTGGAAGTCGCGGATGCCGTGCTCGCTCATCAGCCGGGCCGCCTCCTGGGCCACGCGCAGCCGGTTGCGCTGCTGGCGGTCCTGGGCATGGATGCGATGGTGATCGCCGCGTGCCATGTCATTCCTCCGGTGGTGCCGGACCGGCAGCAAAGCCGATCCGGCGTGAGCGGTGCGTCGCCGCGGTGGCCGTCAGAAGATGTCGTACGGGTGCTGCTCGTCCTGGTTCTGCTGCTGCTGCGCCGCCTGGGCGCGCAGTCGGTCGACGTCCTCGACCTTGAGGATCTCGCCCATCGCGTTGGGATCGTTGGGGGCCGTGGGCAAGCCGCTCTGGCGGTTGATCTGCACGGTGGCGATGCCCGGCGGCATCGGCAAGGCGTTGGACGGCATGTCCTTGAGCACCGTGCCCATGTACCCCATCCAGATCGGTAGCGCAGCCTGTGCGCCGAATTCGCCGACGCCGTTGGCGCGACCGAGCGAGCTGAAATCGTCGAAACCGACCCACACCGACGTCGACACGTCGCCGTTGAAGCCGACGAACCAGGCGTCGCGGTGGTCATTGGTCGAGCCGGTCTTGCCGGCCAGGTCATCGCGACCCAGGGCCTTGGCCGCATAACCGGTGCCGCGCAGGATCACGTCCTTCATCAGCGAGGTGATCAGGTAGTCGTTGCGTACATCTATTACCTGCGGCGCGAGCAACGGTGGGTGTGCGCCCTCGCCGTGGGCGTCGGCCGGCAGCACGGCATCGCCTACGCCCGCCACGGTGCTGGCACCGGCCGGCACCGCGGCGACCGCGTTCGCCGGGTGTGCCCCCATGTCCGCCGGCGGCGGGCCGGGCGGGCGGGTGTCGAGCAGGCGCTCCTGGCAGGTGCGGCAGGCGCGTATCGGGTTGGCGACATAGACGGGCTTGCCATCGCGGCCGTCGATCTCCTTGATGAAGTACGGCGAGACGAGGTAGCCGCCGTTGGCGAACACCGCGTACCCGCGCGCCATGCCCATCGGCGAGACCGACGCGGTGCCCAGCGCCAGCGACAGGTTCTTCGGCAATGCATCGGGCGGGAAGCCGAAGCGCGTGATGTAGTCGCGTGCGAAGCGCACGCCGATGGCGTCGAGCAGGCGCACCGAGACAAGGTTCTTCGATTGGACCAGCGCCTCGCGAAGGCGCATGGGACCGTCGAACTTGCCGTCGTCGTTCTCCGGCGTCCACAGCCCGTTGGGCTTGGAAGGATCGGGCAGGGCGAGCGGCGCGTCGTTGACGATCGAGGCGGGCGTGAAGCCGCGTTCGAAGGCCGCCGAGTAAAGGTACGGCTTGAAGCTGGAGCCGGGCTGGCGTGCAGCCATCACCGCGCGATTGAACTTGCTGCGCAGGAAGCTGTAGCCGCCGACCAGCGCCTGCACCGAGCCGTCTTCCGGGTTCACCGAAACCAGCGCGCCCTGCACCTTGGGGAGCTGGGCCAGTTCCCAGTCGCCCTTGTCGTTGCGCGCCACGCGCACGATGTCACCGCGCGTGAGTACATCGCCGACGCTCTTGGGCGTCGCGCCGGTGTGGTTCTCGTTGCGATAGGGGCGAGCCCACGCGATCGCCTCCAGGCCCAGTTCCACCGTTTGCCGGCTGGCCAGGTACAGCGTGGCCTTGCCGTCGGCCACGGCAGTGACGATCGCCGGCTGCATGCCGGAGATGTCGGTATAGCCGGACAGCAGTCGGTCCAGATCGTCGTTGCCCGCGTCGGGCGCCAGTGCCTGGTGCGCCTCGGGCCCTCGCCAGCCGTGGCGGCGGTCGTAGGCGACCAGGCCGTCGCGCATGGCTTCCACCGCCGCCTGCTGCCGCCCGCTGGTGACCGTCGTGCGGACTACGTAGCCTTCGGTCAGAGCGTCATTGCCGAGCCGGTCGAGCGCCTGCAGGCGCACCATCTCGGCTAGGTAAGGCGCATCCACCTCGATCGGCTGCTCGTGTGGGAAGGCGTTGTTCGGCTCGTGCACCGCCTGTTCGTACTCGGCCTTGCTGATGTAACGGTGTTCCAGCATCTGTCCGAGCACCCAGTCGCGGCGAGCCAGCATGCGCTTGGGGCTGTTGATGGGATTGACCAGCGAGGGCAACTGGAAGGTCGAGGCGATGGTCGCGCACTGGGCTATCGTCAGCTGGTCCAGCCTCTTGCCGTAGTAGTACTCGGCGGCGGCGGCCACGCCGTAGGAGCGGTGGCCCAGGAACATCTTGTTGAGGTAGAGCTCCAGGATCTGATCCTTGGTCAGCTCGTTCTCCATGCGCAGCGCGATGAAGATCTCGATCAGCTTGCGCGAGTAGAGCTTCTCCGGACTCAGGAAGAAGTTGCGCGCCACCTGCTGGGTGATGGTCGAGCCGCCCGAACCCTTGTCGCCGCCGGAGATGATGACGTGCCAGCCGGCGCGCGCGATGCCGTGCCAATCCACGCCAGGGTGGTTGTAGAAGTCCGCATCCTCGGCCGCCAGCACCGCGTGCTTGAGCTTGTCCGGCACATTGGCGATGTCGACCGGGATGCGCCGGGTTTCGCCGAACGTGGCGATCAGCTTGCCGTCGGCGCTGAGCACCCGCAGCGGTACCTGCATGTGGTAGTCCTTCAACACCGCTACCGAGGGCAGGCGAGGGGAGACCAGCCAGTAGGCGACTCCGACGGCGGCGATCGCCAGGAACACACCGGTGAAGGCCAGGATCAAGGCCCAGCGCAGCAGACGCTTAAAAATTTGCATGGTTTGGAAGAGCGAGACTCAAGTCAAAACACTGTCGAGTATAGATGTTGCACTATCGATCGCCCGCCCGAACCGGGGCTGGATCGCGAAAACGGCCCACCAGGGGCGGTGTCAACCAAATGTGCAGGCCATCACGCCATTTTGTTGAGAAAGTTGCCGTAGGCCGTTGCCATAGCGTTAATTTTTCGATCTAATGCCTTCGCGCATCCGCCGGTTTCCGGCCCGGACGCCAGGGGCCAAGGGGGAAAATCGTGGGTCTGTTTACACCCAAGAAGCCGTCGCTGATCGGCGTCGACATCAGTTCGACCGCGGTCAAGCTGCTACAGCTGAGCCAGACCGGCGGGCGCTATCGCGTGGAACATTACGCGGTCGAGCCGCTGCCCCCCAATGCCGTGGTCGAGAAGAACATCGTCGAGGTCGAGGCGGTGGGCGAGGCGATCCGACGGGCGCTGGCGCGGTCCGGCTCCAAACTCAAGCACGCCTCGGCCGCGGTGGCCGGATCGGCCGTGATCACGCGCATCGTGCCGATGTCCGGGGATCTTTCCGAGGAAGACCTCGAAGGCCAGATCCAGGTCGAGGCCAACCAGTACATCCCCTACCCGATCGACGAGGTCAGCCTCGACTTCGAGGTGATGGGGCCCGTGCGCGACAACCCGGACATGAACAACGTCCTGCTGGCCGCCTCGCGCACCGAGAACGTTGACATGCGCGTCGCCGCGCTGGACCTGGGTGGCCTCGCTGCCAAGGTGATCGACGTCGAGGCGTTCGCGATGGAGAACGCCTTCGCGATGCTGGTCGACCAGCTCAACGTCAGTCGTGATGCGCTGGTCGCCGTGGTCGACATCGGCGCCACCATGACCACGCTGTCGGTGCTGCGCCACCAGCGCACCATCTATTCGCGCGAGCAGGTCTTCGGTGGCAAGCAGCTGACTGACGAGATCATGCGCCGCTACGGCCTTTCCTACGAGGAAGCTGGCCGCGCCAAGCGCAAGGGCGGCCTGCCCGAGTCCTACGAGACCGAGGCGCTGGAGCCGTTCAAGGAGGCGCTGATCCAGCAAATCAGCCGCCTGCTGCAGTTCTTCTTCGCCGGCAGCGAGTACAGCAAGGTCGACCAGGTGGTGCTGGCCGGCGGCTGCGCCTCCATCGAGGGCCTGTGCCCGATGCTGGAGGAGCAGCTGGGCGTGCCGTGCATGGTGGCCAATCCGCTGGCGCGCATGTCGCTGGCGCCCAAGGTGCAGGCGCAGTCGCTGGCACAGGATGCCCCGGCGCTGATGATCGCCGTCGGCCTGGCGCTCCGGAGTTTCGACTGATGGCACACATCAACCTGCTTCCCTGGCGCGCCGAGCGGCGCAAGCAACGCGAGCGCGAGTTCTTCCTGCAGCTGGGCGCGGCTTTCGGTGCGGCGCTGCTGGCGCTGTTCCTGTGGTCGTTCTGGATGGGCATGCGCATCGACAACCAGAACGAGCGCAATGCCTACCTGCAGGGTGAGATCAAGCAGCTGGACGAGCGCATCGCCAAGATCAAGGATCTCGAAAACGTCCGCCAGCGGCTGCTTGCCCGCAAGCAGATCATCGAACAGCTGCAGGCCAACCGCTCGCAGATGGTCCACCTGTTCGACGAACTGGTTAAGACGATCCCGGCCAGCGTTCGCCTCACCAGCATGAAGCAGAACTCCGACTCGATGGTGCTTTATGGCGTGGCCCAGTCCAACGCCAGCGTGGCCGAATACATGCGCAACCTCGATGCCTCGCCCTGGATGGGCAACGCGGACCTCGACAAGACCGAAATCAAGTACCGCGCCGGGCGCATGCCCTACACGTTCGGCTTGAGCGTCAAGCTGAGCCAGCCGACCGAAGAGGAGACTGGCAAGACGCCGGTGCTGCTGCAGGGCAACGGTGCCCCCGCCGCATCGGGATCCGCGGCCGTCAGTGGGGGGGCTGCCAAATGAAGTTCTTCGACGAACTGCGCAACCTCGACCGCAACAACATTGGCGGCTGGTCCAAATCGATCAAGATCTTCTTCACCGTGCTGGTGTTCCTGGTCGTGATGTTCCTTGGCTGGTATCTGCACGTCAGTGACCAGCAGGACTCCCTGGAGACGCTGGCCGCGAAGGAGGTGTCGCTGAAGCAGGAGTTCACCCAGAAGCAGGCCAAGGCGGTCAACCTCGAAGCGCTGCAGCAGCAGCTCGACGAGATGCAGGACATGCTGCGCCAGTTGCTGCGCCAGCTGCCCAGCAAGACCGAGATGCCCGAGCTGCTGGTGGACATCTCGCAGACCGCGCTGGCTGCAGGGCTGGAAATCCAGGTGTTCGATCCGGGCACCGAGCAGCCCAAGGACTTCTACGCCGAGGAGCCGATCAACCTGAAGATGGTCGGCACCTACCACCAGTTCGGCAATTTCATCAGTGGCGTCGCCTCGCTGCCGCGGGTGGTGATCCTCACCATGCACGACGTTTCGCTGTCCACGCAGCTTCCGATCGGCGCCAATGGCGAACCACCGGCCGGCGGGCAGCTGGTGTTGCAAGGCACGGTCAAGACCTACCGCTATCTGGAAGACGAAGAGAGCGGTGAGACCAAGCCCGCCAAGGGCAAGGGCAAGGCGAGGGGGCGCAAATGAGCAGGTTTAACGCCATCAGGCCTACCCATGTGGCGCGGTTGCTGCTGATGCTTTGCGCCTTGCTGCTGCTGGCCGGTTGCACCCGCGGCATGTCCGACCTGCGCGACTGGGTGGCCCAGGAAAAGAGCAAGAAGGGCGCGCCGATCCCGCCGCTGCCGGTCATCAAGACATTCGAGACCTTCCAATACTCCGATGACGGCAAGCGCGATCCGTTCAGCGCGAGCACCGCCGAGCTGCAGCCGAGCGGCCCGTCGAACGGACCGCGTCCGGACGAGGGGCGCGCCAAGGAGCCGCTCGAGATGTTCGCGCTGGACAGCCTCAAGATGGTGGGCACGGTCGGCACCGGCGCCGGTATCGAAGCGCTGGTGAAGGACCCCGGTGGCGTGATCCACCGCATCCACGTCAATGAATACATGGGACAGAACTACGGTCGGGTCACCGACATCGCGGAAGACCACGTCGACCTGGTCGAACTGGTCTCCAATGGCAATGGCGGCTGGATGGAACGTTCGGCCAGCATCGGGCTCGGCGACAAATGAACACAGGGGCTGACGCAATGAGCAACCACATCCAACCTGTCCGGGGCCGAGCCATGCGCCAAGCACGCCGATGCCTGTTGACGGGCCTGCTGATGGCCGCCGCCGCATGGGCGGGCGATGCCGTGGCAGCCACCAACACGCTCAAGGGGATCAGTTACGACACGTTGCCGGGGGGCAAGGTCGAGCTGCACATGAATTTCGCGGGCGGCCCGCCGCCGCAGCCGCGCATTTTCACTACCGGCAATCCGCCGCGCATCGCCGTCGATTTCGCCGACACGACCAACGCGGCGCCGCGCCACCTGGACATCGGCAAGGGTTCGACCTCGGGCGTCTCGGCCGTTTCCGCCGGCGGGCGTACCCGTGTGGTGGTCGAACTGATGCGCGATGCCTCGTACGACACGCGCGTGGACGGCAACGACCTCGTGATGACCGTCAACAACGGCACCGCGGCGCAGACCACCACCACTGCCTCGGCGATCGACCCGACCAAGGCGCTGCCTTCGAGCATGGATGGCCCGTCCGTGTCCGGCATCGACTTCCGCCGTGGTCCGAACGGCGAAGGCCGCGTGCTGGTCGGTTTCACCGGCGCCGGGGCGGATGTCGACATGCACCGCGAGGGCGACAAGCTCATCATCAACCTGAGCCACGTGAAGCTGCCGGCCGAACAGGCCCAGCGCCTGGATGTGCTCGATTTCGCCACGCCGGTGCAGTCGATCACCACCCGCGCCGGCATGGGCGGCGGTGCGCACATGGAGATCGACCTCAAGGGCAACGTGGAGACCTCCTCCTACCAGACGGCCGACCAGTACGTGGTCGAGGTCGCGCCCAAGAAGGATGCCGCGGCCGCCGATGGCAAGCTGGCCAAGGGCCAGCCGCCGGCCTACAGCGGCACCCGCGTGACGTTCAACTTCCAGGACATTCCCGTGCGCGCGGCGCTGCAGTTCATCGCGGAGATGTCCAAGAAGAACCTGGTCGTGGCCGACAGCGTGGGCGGCAGCGTTACCCTGCGGCTGGTCAACGTGCCGTGGGACCAGGCGCTGGATGTGATCCTGCGTGCCAAGGGCCTGGACAAGCGCAGTGACGGCAACGTCATCTGGATCGCTCCGCAGCAGGAGCTGGCCAATTACGAGCAAAACCTGGCCGAGGCGCGCCTGAAGGCCGAAGACACCGCCGAGCTCGTCACCGACTACGTGCCGATCAGCTACGGCAAGGCAGCCGACATTGCCAAGCTGCTGACCACCGGCAGCAAGAGTGGCGCCGGGAGTGGTGGTGGCGGTGGCACCCGTGGCTTCCTGTCGCCGCGCGGTAGCGTGTCTTATGACGAGCGCACCAACACCTTGTTGCTCAACGAGACGCCCGACAAGATCCGCGAGCTGCGCGAACTCATCGGCGTGCTCGACCGTCCGGTCCAGCAGGTGCTCATCGAGTCGCGCATCGTGGTGGCCACCGACGACTTCACCCGCGAGTTGGGCGTGAAGTGGGGCGTGCAGGCACTGCACACCACCAGCGGCGGCAACGTGATCACCACCGCACCGCAAGGCGGCGCCAACGGCGCAGGCAGCCTTGCGATCGAACGCGCCAACAACAATTCCGGCGCGGGCAACGCCTCGGGTGTCACCACCTATCAGACCGGCGCGGGCGGCTTCAATGTCAACCTGCCGGCGGCCAATCCGATGGGCAGCTTCGGTCTGGCGATCCTGGGCGCGAACTACCTTGTCGACCTGGAACTGTCGGCCGCGCAGACCGAAGGCCGGGGCGAGGTCATCTCCAGCCCGCGCGTGATCACCGCCAACCAGCAGGAAGCGGTGATCCGCCAGGGCCAGCAGATCGGATACGTGACCTATCAGAACAGCGCCACCGGCTCGGCCGGCAGCGGCACCGCCACGGTGCAGTTCAAGGATGCCGTGCTGGAACTGCGCGTGACCCCGACGATCACCGCCGACAGCCGCGTATACCTGAAGATCAACGTCAAGAAGGACGCGCTGGCCCGCTTCATCGACGCCCCGGGCAGCGGCCAGGTGCCGCAGATCGACACGCGCGAGATCAACACCTCGGTGCTGGTGGACAATGGCCAGACGGTCGTGCTCGGTGGCATCTACGAGATCACCAAGGCCAATACCATCAGCAAGGTGCCTGGCCTGGGCGACATTCCTGGCGTGGGCGCGCTGTTCCGCAAGACCGTCAAGAACAACAATAAGGCGGAACTGTTGATCTTCGTGACGCCACGCATCCTCAGCGAAACGCTGCAGTAAGCGCACGACGCAAGGGAAAAAAAGGCGGCTTCGGCCGCCTTTTTTTCGTTTGGAGCCAATGCAGGCGCGACCATGCGGTCCGGCACACGCGGCCCTTGCACGTGCGCACCTAAACTTCCGTGCGTTGGCGCGGTCATTACCGCGTTGCCTTGCCTGGATCGTCGATGGACACACCGCACAGCGCCGCCCCCCACCGCCTGCAGCAGGCCTTCGTGCATTTGCGCGACGAACTGCAGCGCGAGGTGATCGGCCAGCCGCACCTGATCGAATGCCTTCTGATCGCGCTGCTGGCCGATGGCCACCTGCTGGTCGAGGGCGCGCCCGGCCTGGCCAAGACCACCGCGGTCAAGGCGCTGGCCGCGCGCATCGAGGCCGATTTCCATCGCGTGCAGTTCACTCCCGACCTGCTGCCGGCGGACCTCACCGGCACCGACGTGTTCCGCCCGCAGGCAGGCAGTTTCGAGTTCGAACGTGGGCCGCTGTTCCACAACATCGTGCTGGCCGACGAGATCAACCGCGCGCCGGCCAAGGTGCAGTCGGCGCTGCTGGAAGCGATGGCCGAGCGCCAGATCACCGTCGGCCGCAGCACCTGGCGGTTGCCCGACCTGTTCCTGGTGATGGCCACGCAAAATCCCATCGAGCAGGAGGGTACCTTCGCATTGCCCGAGGCGCAGCTTGACCGATTCGTGATGCACGTGACGATCGGCTATCCCGACGCGGCCTCGGAGCTCGCCATCCTGAAGCTGGCCCGCGAACAGGCGCGTCGCGCCCTGCACCCGGCCGCGTCGCCGCGCGCGCTGCTCAGCCCGGCCGACGTCTTCGCCGCGCGCGACGCCGCGCTCGAAGTGCACGTGGCGCCCGCGCTCGAGGAATACCTTGCGCAACTGGTGCTGGCCACTCGCGATGCCGGCCGCTACGGCGCAGAACTGAAGCGTTGGATCGCCTGGGGCGCGAGCCCGCGTGCAACCATCGCACTCGACCGTTGCGCCCGCGCGCACGCCTGGCTGGCCGGGCGCGACTACGCGTTGCCCGAGGACGTGCACGGTGTGGTGCATGAAGTGCTGCGCCACCGCGTGCTGCTCAGCTACGAAGCCGAGGCCGAGGGCGTGCGCAGCGACCAGGTCATCGACCGCCTGTTGGATCTCGTGCCGCTGCCGTGATGTCCGCCGTGCCCGCGCGCGCCGACGGCGATGGCCGCGCCACCGTATCGCTGGCCGAACTGCTCGCCCTGCGCGCGCGGGTCGGTCGCGTGCGTCCGCTTCCGCTGGACAGCCGCGCCGCGCAGGCGGGGCAGCAATCCAGCCGTCTTTACGGCCGCGGCATGGATTACGCCGAATCGCGCGTCTACCAGCCGGGCGATGACGTGCGCCGGCTCGATTGGCGCCTCACCGCGCGCAGTGGCGAATTGCACACCAAGCTGTTCCAGGAAGAGCGCGAGGGACGCTTGCTGATCCTGCTCGACACGCACGCCAGCATGCGTTTCGGCACCCGCGTGCGCTTCAAGTCGGTGCAGGCCGCGCGCGCGGCGGCGCTGGCGGCCTGGTATGCCGTGCGTGCGGGCGAGCGCGTCGGTGCGATGGCCTTTGGCAACGGCCAGCACCTGCTCAAGCCGCGCGGTGGTGCGCGTGGTGCGGTGGCCCTGTGTGGCGCGCTGGCGGAATGGGATGCCGATGCCGCAACCGACGATATCGACGAGCCGCTATCCGATGCGATCGCACGTGCGGGTCGCCTGCATGGCGCCAGTCGTGTCCTGCTGATCAGTGACGGCTTGAGTTGCGACGAGGCGGCACGCAGTCGCCTGCGCGAAGTGACGCGCCACGCGCGTGTCGCCGTGCTGGTTGTGGCCGATGCACTCGAGCGCGAGCTGCCGCCACCCGGTCGCTATCCGTTCGAACACGACGGCGAACGCCGCGAGGTCAGTCTCCAGGGCACGCGCCAGCGCAGTGAATTCCAGCGAGCCCTCGGCGCAGGCCATGCGCGCCTGGCAACGTTGGCCCAATCGCTCGGGCTGCGCTGGCGCAGCATCGACACTGCCGCCGACCCGCTGGAGGCGTTGACGGCCTTGCTCGGCGTGAGGCCCGCCCGATGATGCGCCACCTGCCTCCCCCCAAGGGCCCGGAGCTGCGCGACATTCACCTGCCGCCAGCGCCACCCTGGTGGCCGCCGGCACCGGGTTGGTGGCTGCTGGCAGCATTGGTGCTGGTGCTCCTGGGCACGGGAGTGTGGCTGTTGCTGCGCGAGCGGAAGCGGCGCCACCGCCGCGCACGCATCCTCGCCGAGGTCGATGTGCTGGCCACTCGCCACGCGGCCGACGCGCAGGCGCTGGCGGCCGGCCTGCATCAGCTGTTGCGCCGGGTGGCGCGGACGCACGACCCGGCGGCTGCCCGTCTGCGCGGCGAAGCCTGGCGCCAGGCGCTGGCGCGGGTGCCGGTCGATGCACCGACGCTGGAGCGCCTGCTCACGCTGGAGCCCGCGATGTATCGCCCGCACCCCTACGACACCCGCGCCATGCTGGAGGCCGTTCGCTGCTGGCTGCGGGTCGCGCTTGCCACGCAGGGCAAGGGGATGCGCCGTGCCTGAGCTCGCCTGGCCCGATTTCGCCTGGCCGTGGGTGGTGCTGCTGCTGCCGCTGCCCTGGCTGCTGCGTCGCTGGCTGCGTCCGTTGCCGCCAGGACAAGCCCTGCACCTGCCGCATCCGGGCGTGGCGTTGGCGGCGATCGAGCGGCAACCGGGTCGCGGCCGAGCCAACTGGTGGCTGGCGCTGGCCTGGCTGTGCCTGGTCGCCGCGGCGGCGCGACCGCAGTGGGTCGGACCGCCCCAGGCACAGCAGCGCAGTGGACGCGCGATGCTGCTGGCGATCGATCTCTCCGGCAGCATGCGCACCGAGGACATGAACCTGGCCGGGCAGGATGTCAGCCGTTTCGAAGCGGTCGAGACCATCGCCAGCGACTTCATCGCGCGTCGCGCCGGCGACGAGCTGGGCTTGGTGTTGTTCGGCAGCCGCGCCTTCCTGGTCACGCCGCTGACCTACGACCTCGACGCCGTACGTGCGCAGCTGAAGGGTTCCGCCGTTGGTCTGGCCGGCACCGAGACGGCCATCGGCGATGCCATCGCGGTGGCGGTCAAGCGCCTGGCCGGCCTGCCGCAGCAGGCGCGCGTGCTGGTGCTGCTCACCGACGGCGTCAACAACGCCGGCAACATTGCGCCCGAACAGGCTGCCGCCGCGGCGAAGGCGGCCGGCGTGCGCGTCTACACCATCGGCGTCGGCGCCACGCAGATGCGCGTGCCCGACTTCTTCGGCATGCGCCTGGTCAATCCCTCGGCCGACCTGGACGAGGCCATGCTGACGAAGATCGCCCAGGACACCGGCGGGCGCTTCTTCCGCGCCACCGACACGCACGAGCTGGCCTCGGCCTACCGCACGATCGACACGCTCGAACCGATGCCCCAGCACGGGCCGGTGTTGCGCCCGCGCCACGAGCTGTTCCGTTGGCCGCTGGGTGGGGCCATGCTGCTGCTTGCGCTGGCCCTGGCCTCCCGCGCAGGCGCGATGAGGGAGCGCCTGGCATGAACGAGGCGCTGCAGATGTTCCATTTCCTGCGACCGGCCTGGTTGTGGCTGCTGCTCGTCATGCCTCTGCTGGCGTGGCTGGCCACACGCGGGCAGGGGGCGCGCGCGCAGCTGGAAAGGCTGGTCGACCCCGAGCTGTTGCCGCATCTGCTCCAAGGCCGGGCCCAGCGGCACAACGTGCCGCCAGTCTTGCTGGCGCTGGGCTGGTTGCTCGCCGTGCTGGCGTTCGCCGGGCCGAGCTGGAGCCGGGTACCGCAGCCGCTCTTTGCCGACCGCGCGGCGCAGGTGGTGGCCATTTCCCTGAGCGACCGCATGCTGGCGCGCGATGTCGCGCCGAGCCGGCTCGACCGCGCGCGCTACAAGGCGCGCGATCTCTTCGCCGCCAATCGCGGCGGACTCAACGGCCTGGTCGCCTATGCCGGCGAGGCTTTCGTGGTCGCGCCGCTGACCAGCGACGCCAACAGCCTCGACGACCTGCTCGACGCGCTCGCCCCGGACACGATGCCGGTCGAGGGCGACAACGCCGCCGCCGCGATCGCGCGCGGCGCGGCGCTGATCCGCGACGCCAAGGTGGGCGGCGGTTCGCTGATTCTGGTCACCGACGACGCCGATACCGAGGCCCTGCAGGCCGCACGCCAGGCTCGCGCCGACGGCGTGCGCGTCTCGGTGTTGGGCGTCGGGACCTCCAAGGGCGGGCCGGTACCGCTTGCCGAGGGCGGTTTCCTGCGTGATGCACACGGTGGCGTGGCCATGGCCGGCCGCGACGATGCCGCGCTGGCGGCGCTCGCCGCCGCCGGTGGTGGGCGCTATGTTCCCATGCGGGCTGACCATATCGACATCGAGGCGTTGCAGGATCAGCTGCGCACGGGTGATGCCGACCTCGCTACCGGCCAGGTCAGTTCGCAATGGGAGGACCGGGGTCCTTGGCTGCTGCTGCCGCTGCTGCCTTTGCTGGCGTTGGCCTTCCGCCGCGGCTGGCTGTTGCTGTTGCCGTTGGCGTTGGCGCCGCTGCTGGTGCCGGCGCGCGCGGAAGCCGGTACCTGGCACGATCTGTGGCAGCGCCGCGACCAGCAAGCCACCCAGGCGCTGCGCCAAGGCCATCCGAAACAGGCCCTGGCGCTTGCCCGCGATCCGGTGCTGCGCGGCGTGGCCGCCTACCGCGCGGACGATTACGACAAGGCGATCGAAGCGCTGCAGCCGGTCGGCACCACCGACGCGCAGTACAACCTCGGCAACGCGCTGGCCAAGGCCGGCCAATACCAGGAGGCGCTTGCGGCCTACGACCGCGCCCTCGCACTCGATCCGCACAATGCCGACGCCAAGGCCAACCGCCAGGCGGTCGAGGACTGGCTGCGCCGCCAGCCGCCACCGCAGGATCCCAATTCCGACGCGCAGAATCAGAATGGCGGCAAATCCTCCCGGTCCCAGCAGGGCCAGGGCGATGAGCAGTCCAAGAAGGACAGCCAGGGCAACCGCCGCGGTGAGCAGCAGGACGGCAAGCAGGACAACCAGGGCCAGCAAGGCCAGGGCCAGCAGCAGCCGGACGCACAGGGCAACCAGGACAGCCAGCGCAATGGCGGGCAACGCGAGCAGCAGGGCGCCAACCGCCCGCTGACCGCGCAGGAACGCGCCGAGCAGCAGGCCCGCATGGCGCGCGCGGGGCAGGCGCTCAAGCAGCAGATGGACCGTGCGTTGGGCGACCAGGCCAAGGCCAAGGGCAACGAGCACCAGCTCGGCGCGCTGGACAAGGACGACCCGCAGGCGCGCCTGCCGACCGAGCTCCGCCAGGCGCTGCAGCGCGTGCCGGACGATCCGGGCGCGCTGTTGCGGCGCAAGTTCGAACTGGAATACCGCCAGCGCCACGGCGTGGCGAACCCGGAGGACCTGCCGTGAGGCGATGGATCGCGCTCGTCCTGCTCGCGTTGCTGCCGATGTTGGCGCAGGCCGCGCAGGTGCACGCCTCGCTCGATCGCAACCAGGTGCAGCTGGGCGAGACGGTCACGCTGAATCTGCAGGTCGAGGGCGGCGCCCTGGCGCAGGCGCCGGACCTGGCCGCGCTGGCCCCGGACTTCGAGGTGCTTGGCCGTTCCAGCAACACCAGCGTGAGCATCCTCAACGGGCAGCGCAGCGTGCAATCGACCATCGGCATCGCGCTGCGGCCCACGCATGCGGGCCAGCTGACGATCCCGGCGCTGGATTTCGCCGGCGGACAGACCCAGCCACTCACGCTGACGGTCACGCCGCCCGATCCCCGCGCGGCCGCCAACAGCGGCAAGGCGGTGTTCCTCGAAGCGAACGCGCAGCCGACCACGGTACGCGTGGGCCAGCAACTGCTTTTCACGGTCCGGCTGTACTTCGCCGGCAGCCTCAGCAGTGGTTCGCTGGAAGATCCGCGGCTGCCCGGCATCGATGCGCGCCGTCTGGGGGATGACCTCGATTACGACGTGGTGCGCGGTGGCCGTGCCTACCACGTGATCGAGCGCCGCTACGCCCTGATCCCCCAGCACGCCGGTGCCATCGAACTCCCGTCGCTGCAGTTCCAGGGCGAATTGATCGATCCGACCGACCCGGACAGTTTCTTCGCCATGGGCACGCCGGCGATGGCCGCCTCGCCCACGGTTTCCATCGACGTGCAGCCGGTCCCGCCGCAATGGGGCAGCAGCACTTGGTTGCCGGCGCGCGCGCTCGCCCTGAGCCTGGAAGGGCTTCCCGCCGACGGCAAGGCGCGCGTCGGGCAGCCGCTGGACCTGGCGATGACCTTGCAGGCCACCGGCTTGCCCTACGAGGCGCTGCCCGCACTGAGCCTGCCGGAGCTCAAGGGCGCCACCGTCTATCCTGACAAACCGGTGACCGGCACGCGCAACGACGGCCAGTGGCTGATCGGACGTCGCCAGCAGAACTTTGCCGTGGTGCCCGGCCAGGCCGGCACGCTCACGATTCCCGCGATCACGCTCAAGTGGTGGAACGTGCAGAGCGGCCGGGTCGAGGAGGCGCGGATTGCGGCGCATGCGCTCACCGTGCTGCCTGCGGCCGGCGGCTCGGCGGCGCCGGCGGCGAGCGTTCCCGCGACGACCACTTCCGCGCCGATGCCAGCCGCGGTCGCGGCCGCGGGGAAGGCCGTTGCCGGCCGCGTGCCTGCGTGGCGCGTACTCGTGCTGATCGGGGCAGGCGTGCTGTTGCTCGGCGGTGCGCTGGCCGCATGGTGGGCATGGCGTCGGCGCGTGCGCCCAGGCGCCGAGCCAGCGTCCGCCTCCCCAACCAACCGTGCGTTGCGCCTGGCTTTCCTGGCCGCCGCGCGCGGCAGCGACGTGGCGGCCCAATCCCACGCGTTGCTCGCCTGGGCGCGCGCGGAGCGTCCCGGGCTGACCGGCCTCGGCGCTCTGGCCGAGGCGCTGGCATCGTCCGCGCAGCGCGAGGCGATCGAGGCGTTGCAGCGCCGCCGCTTCGCCGCTGCCGCAAGCGGCCCGTCGCCGGATCTGGCGGGCACCTTCCGGCGGGGTTTCCAGTGGCGCGAACCGCCGTCGGGCGAGGAGCCGCCCTTGCCGCCGCTCTACCCGTTCAAGCTGCGTTGAACACGCGCTGCCACAGTTGCGTCATTGCCTCGTTGAGGAAACACAGCCGTACGTCCATGGCTGGCGCGGGCAGCCGGGCAAGCGTCCTGCGCAGGCTGGCGCAGGCGACCTCGGCCGCCAGCTCCGGCGGGTAGCCGTAGACGCCGCAGCTGATCGCGGGAAAGGCGATCGAGCGCAGGCCATGCTCGTGTGCCAGTTGCAGGGAATGGCGGTAGCAGGCGGCGAGCAGTTCCGGCTCGTCGTGGCCGCCGCCGCGCCAGACCGGACCCACCGTGTGGATCACGCACGTGGCCGCCAGATCGAAGCCGGGCGTGATGCGCGCCTCGCCGGTGGGACAGCGCACGCCGGCCGAGGCTTCCGGCAGCGCCGCGCAGGCTTCCAGCAGGCGGGGGCCGGCCGCGCGATGGATCGCGCCGTCGACACCGCCGCCACCGAGCAGTTGCCGGTTGGCGGCATTGACGATGGCATCGACCGACAGGCGGGTCAGGTCGGCAGTAAGCAAGGTAATGGACATGGACAATAGTGTTTGGCGCGGGCCGCGCTTTATGCTCTGGCTTGGGACGGGAGACGCATAAAAAAATGAAACCGGAAGACATTCCGTTCGGTTACCTGCTCAGCGATGTCACCTTGCTGTTCCGCAAGCATTTCGATCGGCGTGCCGTGCGCTTCGGGCTGACCCGGGCGCAGTGGCGGGCGATCAAGATGCTGCATCATCGCGAGGAAAACCTGCGCCAGACCGAGCTCGCCGAACTGCTCGAGATGGAGCCCATCGCCGTGGGCCGCGTGATCGACCGGCTGCAAACGGCGGGCTTCGTCGAACGGCACCCTGATCCGAAAGACCGTCGCGCCTGGCGATTGCACCTGACACCCCGTGCGCGTGCAGTGATCGACGACATGCAGGACATCGGCCGTGGCCTGCGCAAGGACGCCACCGCCGGCATCAGCGCCGAGGAACTGGCCCAGGCGCTGGCGGTGATCGGTCGCATCAAGGACAACCTGCAGTCGCTGGAGCAGAGCGAAAACGGCGGCGACTAGGTCGCATGGCAGGGGGCGTTGCCGTGCGCTTTGCGGAAAATGGCCGCGACAGGTAAACCCATGGCCGGCTGCCGCGTTGTGGCAGGCTCACTCCGTGGCACAAGCCTGCCCGCGCGCTGACCGCCCGGGCCCCAATCGACCGTCCGCATGTCCCCGAAAAAAATCCTGCTGCTCCTGGCCGTCCTCGCGCTCGTCGCGCTCGTCGCGCTCGGCGTGCGTTTCGCCTGGCGTGCGGACACGGCCGCGCCTGCCGATGCACGACCGGCCGCCCGCGCGGTCCCGGTGCAGGTGGCGGTGGCGCGGCAGGGCAACCTGGACCTTTCGCTCAGGCTGGTCGGCCGCGCGGAGGCCTGGTCCAGCGTGACCCTGCGCGCGCAGGTCACCGGCCAGCTCGAGTCGCTGGCGTTCCAGCCCGGCAGCCGGGTGAAGAAAGGGCAACTGCTGGCCCGGCTCGACACCCGCCTGTTGCAGGCGCAGCTGGATCAGGCGCGCGGCCTGGTCGCGCGTGACCAGGCCCAGCTGAAGAAGGCCCAGGCCGATCGCAAGCGCTATGCGGACATGCTGGGCAAGGGCTACGTGTCCAAGGCCGACTACGACACCTACCAGGCAAACCTCGCCGTGGCGCAGGCCACGTTGCAGGGCGACCGCGCCGCCCAGGAACTGGCCCAGGCCAACCTCGACTATGCGCGCATCGTGGCGCCGTTCGACGGCATCACCGGCGCGCCGCTGGTGTGGCCCGGCGCCCAGGTCAGCGCACAGACGACCGACATCGTGGTGCTCAACCAGGTGCAGCCCATCCGCGTCGCCTTCAGCCTGCCCGAGGCCAGCCTGGGTTCGGTGCGCGACGCGCTGGCGCGCGGTCCGGTGACGGTGCGCGCGAGCGTCCCCGGCCAGTCGACCTCCCTCGCCGGCACATTGCAGTTCGTCGACAACGCGGTGGACAACAGCACCGGCACGATCCTGCTCAAGGCGCGCTTCGAGAACCCGGACATGCGCCTGACGCCCGGGCAGTTCGTGCAGGTGACCCTGCCCACGACGCGCATTGCCAACGCGGTCTCGGTGCCGGTGGTCGCGCTGCAGAGTTCCTCGCGCGGCAGCTTCGTATTCGTAGTGGGCGCGGACGACACCGTCACGCAGCGCTATGTCACGCCCGGGCCGGCCGCGGACGGGCAGCAGGTGATCGCCAGGGGGCTCAGGGCCGGCGAGCGGGTAGTGACCGAAGGGCAGATGTTGCTGGTCGAAGGGACGAAAGTCCGTGTTGCGGGCTGACCGCTCTGCTCCCTCTCCCCTCCGGGGAGAGGGCTGGGGTGAGGGGCCGGGGCTCGCGGGGAGCTCTCTACAGGGCCAAGTTGAAGAGCCAGCGACTCTCCCGTCAACAACCGCTATCGCAAGGGCCGCCCCTCACCCCAACCCTCTCCCCGAAGGGGAGAGGGAGCAAGCTCACGGGTAACTGGTCCATCGATGAACATCCCCCAGCTCTGCATCCGCCGCCCGGTGATGACCACGCTGCTGATGGCCGCGCTGCTGGTGTTCGGCATCGTGGCCTATCCGCGGCTGCCGGTGAACGAACTGCCCAACGTCGACTTCCCCACCATCAGCATCAGCGCCAGCCTGCCTGGCGCCTCGCCCGAGACGATGGCCTCGGCGGTGGCGACGCCGCTGGAAGGCAAGCTCTCGACGATCGCCGGGATCAGTTCCATGAGTTCGACCAGTGCGCTGGGCTCGACCTCGATCACGCTGACCTTCGAGCTGGACCGCAACATTGACGCCGCCGCGCAGGACGTGCAGGCGGCCATCTCCTCGGCCCTGCGTCAGTTGCCGAAGGAGATGACCACGCCGCCGACCTTCCGCAAGGTGAACCCGGCGGACGCGGCGATCCTCTACCTGGCGATGAGTTCCTCGACGTTGCCGCTCACCCAGGTCGACGAGTACGCCGAGACCGAGCTCGCGCAGCAGTTGTCGATGGTCGACGGCGTGGCGCAGGTGAACGTGTACGGTTCGCAGAAGTACGCCGTGCGGATCAGCCTGGATCCGGACAAGCTCGCCGCCAGCGGCATCGGCATCGACCAGGTGCAGGCGGCGGTGGCCGACGCCAACGTGAACAAGGCCACCGGTTCGCTGTACGGACAGCGGCAGCAGCTGCCGATCCGCAGCGACGGCCAGCTCGAGCGCGCGGCCGCCTACAACGACGTGGTGGTGGCCTACCGCAACGGCGCGCCGGTGCGCGTCGGCGACCTCGGTCGCGCGCGCGACAGCGTGCAGGACGACCAGAAGGCGAGCTGGTTCAACGGCGAGCGCGCCATCGTGCTGGCGATCCAGCGCCAGCCCGGCGCCAACACGGTGGAGACGGTCGACCGCATCAAGCAGGTGCTGCCCGGCTTCGAGGCTGGCCTGCCGCCGTCGGTGAAGCTGCAGGTGCTGTACGACCGTTCCCAGTCGATCCGCGAATCGGTGGACGACGTGCAGTTCACCCTGCTGCTGGCCGGGGTGCTGGTGGTGCTGGTGATCTACCTGTTCCTGGGCAACCTCTCCGCGACGCTGATACCCGCGGTGGCGCTGCCGATCTCGGTGATCGGCACGTTCGGCGTGATGTACGCGCTGGGCTACAGCCTGGACAACTTGTCGCTGCTGGCGCTCACGCTCGCGGTCGGTTTCGTCGTGGACGACGCGATCGTGATGCTGGAAAACATCGTGCGGCACATCGAGGCGGGCGAGGCGCCCTACGACGCGGCGATAAAGGGTGCAGGCGAGATCGGCTTCACCATCTTCTCGATGACGTTGTCGCTGATCGCGGTGTTCATCCCGGTGATGTTCATGGGCGGCATCGTGGGGCGCCTGTTCCACGAGTTCGCGGTGGTCATCAGCGTGGCGATCCTGATCTCCGGCGTGGTCGCGATCACGCTGACGCCGATGCTGTGCAGCCGCTTCGTCAAGGCGCACGATCACGAGGCCAGGAACTGGCTGATCGCCGGCTTCGATCGCGGCTTCAACGCCGTGCACCGCGGCTACCTGTCGAGCCTGCGCTGGTGCATGGACCGCCCGCGGCTGGTGCTGGCCGCCTTCGCGGCGAGCCTGGCGGTGACCGCGCTACTGTTCGTCGTCGCGCCCAAGGATTTCATTCCCGCCGGCGACAGCGGCCAGCTGCGCGTGAACACCGAGGGACCGGAGGACATTTCCTACGATGCGATGGTCGCGCGCCAGCGTGAGCTGGCCGACATCGTCGCGAAGGATCCGAACCTCGCCGGCTACATGTCCAGCGTGGGTGCGGGCGGTTCGCGCGCCACAGTCAACAACGGCTCGATCCTACTGCTGCTCAAGCCCGCGAGCCAGCGCGCGCTCGACGTCGATGGCGTCACCGAGGAACTGCGCCGCAAGTTCGCGGAAGTACCCGGCATCCGCACCTACATCCAGAACCCGCCGGCGATCCGCGTGGGCGGACGGCAGAGCAAGGCGGAGTACCAGTACACGCTGCAGTCGATCGACATCAACGCGCTGTACGACTGGTCGGCCAGGGTCACCCAGTCCTTCGCCGCGCTCCCGGGCTTCCAGGACGTCACCAATGACCTGGACCTCAACAGCCCGTCGATCGTGGTCGAGGTCAACCGCGACAAGCTCGCGCCGCTGGGCCTGACCATGGCGCAGGTGCAGGACGCGCTCGGCGCGGCCTTCGGCGAAAACCAGGTGTCGACCATCTACGGTGCGGCCAGCCAGTACTGGGTGATCCTCGAGGTGCAGCGCGCGCTGCAGGACGATCCGTCGGTGCTCTCGCGCCTGTACGTCACTTCCGACACCGGCAAGGCGGTGCCGCTGGACACGGTCGCCAGCTTCGCGCGCAAGCCCCAGGTGCTGACCGTCAACCACCAGGGCCAGCTGCCGGCGGTGACGGTGTCGTTCAATCTGGCACCCAGCATGAGCCTGAGCGAAGCGGTCGGCGAGATCGATGGCGCGATGGCGAAGATGGGCCTGCCGGCGACCATCACCGGGTCGGTCCAAGGCACCGCGCAGGCGTTCGCCGAGTCGATGCAGGGCATGGGCCTGCTGCTCCTGCTGGCGGTGTTCGTGATCTACCTGGTGCTGGGCATCCTGTACGAGAGCTTCATCCATCCGCTCACCATCCTCTCCGGCCTGCCGGCCGCGGCGGTGGGTGCCTTGCTCACGCTGGTGCTGTTCGGCGCGTCGCTCGACCTGTTCGCCTTCGTCGGCATCGTGATGCTGATCGGCATCGTCAAGAAGAACGCGATCATGCTGATCGACTTCGCATTGGAGCGGCAGCGCGAGGAAGGCATGGCGCCGGCGGCGGCGATCTTCGACGCCTGCCGCGTGCGCTTCCGCCCGATCATGATGACCACCATGGCTGCCTTCGCCGGCACGCTGCCGATCGCGCTGGGTGTCGGCGCCGGCGCCGACGTGCGCCGCCCCCTGGGCCTGGCGGTGGTGGGCGGCCTGGTGGTGTCGCAGGTGTTGACGCTTTACCTGACGCCGGTGATCTATCTGGCGCTCGACCGCCTGCGTGCGCGGCTGGCGCGGCATGGCGACGTAGCGGTGTCACCGCGGGGAACGTGAGGGCGCGTCGACCGGGCTTGGGTTAAGTTGGGGGCATTCGCCCGGAGATCCGCCATGCCTCGCACAGCCACCGCTGTTCTCACGCTTCTGTTCACCTTGGCGGGAGCCGGTTGCACGACACGTGCGAGCGAGCCGGGATTGCTCGATGATGCCGCGCTCGCGGCCTACGCGGCCAAGCCATTCGACAAGCACGCGATGATGGGCCGGACGGTCGAGCTCGGCCGCAATCACGGCGTTGCGGTGGTAGCCGAGTTTCCCTGTTCGGACGTCTGTCCGCAGTACACCGTTCGGATCATCCATTATCGGCTGCCCGAAGGCGCTGATTGCGCCAGCGCCGGCGGCGTGGAGAAGACCGTCGGTGTGCCGGTGGCGATCGCGGTGCTGCCCAAGACGTTCTGCGTGCCAGAGGCGCTTGTGGACAGTGGTGGCTATTACACCCGCTAGCGATTCCGCGGGAGAAGCCCGGGGTGGCAGAGCCCGCCCCGGGCCAGCCGGACTCAGTCCCCGGCGCCGTCGTCGGCGAAGGCGCCTGGCGCGGAGCCGAAATCACCCTCGGCCTGGGCGGCCATGTACGAGAACGCCGCATACACCGCCACGTTCTGCGCCAGGTCCTTCGGGTCGATCTTGTCGAGCGTGTCGTTGGCGGTGTGGTGCCAGTCGAAGTAGTACGTACCGTCCTGGGTCAACGAAAGCGCGGCCATGCCCTTGCCGTGCATCTGCGACAGGTCCGAGCCGCCGCCGCCGGGGCGCTTGGCGTCATAGGCCACGCCGATCGGCGCCAGCACCTTGGCAATCTGCCCGATCGCGCCGCGTGCCTCGGGCTTGACGCTGGCGCTCATGCGCCAGACGCGGCCCGAACCGAAGTCCGACTCGGTGCCCAGCTGGAACTTGTGCACTTCGTTCGCGTGCTTCTCCGCGTAAGCGCGCCCGCCCCACAGGCCCATCTCCTCGTTGGCGAAGGCGATCACGCGGATCGTGCGGTCCGGGCGCTGGGGCAGGTCGTGGATCAGCTTGCCGGCGCCCATGGCGATCGCCACGCCTGCGGCGTCATCGATCGCGCCGGTGCCGAGGTCCCAGGAATCCAGGTGGCCGCCGATCGCGACGATCTGGTCCGGATATTTCGCGCCGGTGATCTCGCCGATCACGTTGGCGCCGGTGTACTCGCCTTCGATGCCGCAATCGAGATCCAGCTTCACCGTCACCGGCTTGCCGTAGCCGAGCACGCGCTCGAGCTGGTCGGCGTCGGGGTTGGACAGTGCGGCCGCGGGGATGGCCTTGGCCGGATCTCGGAAGCCGGTGACGCCGGCGTGCGGCGTGCGGCTGTTCGGATCGGTGCCGGCCGAGCGCAGCAGGTAGCCTGCGGCGCCCTTGGCCTGCGCGATCACCGGGCCCTGCACGCGGATCGGCGAGCCGATGCCGTAATCATGGCCATCCTTGTGCCGCTGCATGCGGAACCCGATGTACACGATCTTGCCCTTGATCGTGGACGGATCGGCCGCCTTGAGCGCGTCGAGGCTGTCGAACTTCACCACCTGCGCGGTCAGGCCGCCCTTGGGCGTGCCCGGCGAATAGCCCAGCGCGGTCAGCACCAGCGACTGCGGGAACGGCGAGACGATCGCGCCGCTCTCGCTGTGGCGCACCCACTTCGGGTAGATGACCGGCTCGGTGTAAACCTTGTCGAAGCCCAGCTCCCTGAATTTGGCGAGCGCCCAGTCGACGCCGCGCTTGTCGGCCGGGCTGCCGGCCAGGCGCTGGCCCACCTCGGTGGTGAGCGACTCGACGATGCGGTAGCCGGTGTCGTCGTGCATCGCCTTGTCGCGCAGGTGTTCGGCCGTCTTTACGGCCGCGGCGGGAATCGTGGTGTCGGCGGCGCAGGCAACGCCGCTGGCCAGCAGCAGGCTGGCGGCGAGCAGGGTGAGGGAGGGACGGCGCATCGGGGAACTCCGCTGGGGATGAACGCCCGATTATTGAGGCCGCGGCAGCTAACGGCGTAGGCCAGAAGTCACGGGGGCAAGGGACGGAGGACGTGGCGCGCCGCTCCATCCCTCGCGCCTCGGATTCTTTATGGCTTCGTCCGGAGCAGGTCGCGAATCTCAGTCAGCAGCACCACGTCGGCCGGCGGCGCTGCGGGCGCGGGTTCCGGCTTGCGACTTATCCGGTTGATCGCCTTGACCATCAGGAAGATCGCCAGCGCGATGATCAGGAAGGTGATGACCGTATTGATGAACGCACCGTACTGGATCGCCACCTCGGCTACCTTGTTGGCCGGGTCGGCAGGCTTGAGCACCCACTTGAGGTTGCTGAAATCCACGCCACCCGTGGCCAGGCCGATCGGCGGCATGATGATCTGGTCGACCAGCGAGGTCACTACCTTGCCGAACGCAGCACCGATGACCACGCCGACGGCGAGGTCGATCACGTTGCCGCGCATGGCAAATTCCTTGAACTCCGTGAGCATGCCCATGCGAATCCTCCCATTGCAGGGAATTCCCCCGCGAAAGACTCTAGCGCGGCCGCGTTGCGTGGAACAGCGGCTCAGACCACGCGGCCATCCAGCACGGCGATGCCTTCCAGCCCGGCGTGGAAACGGTCCCCACGATGCAATGCGGCCACGCCCGCCGGCGTGCCGGTGAACAGCAGGTCGCCCGGCTTCAGTTCGAACAGCTTCGATAGCGCCGCGATGATCGCCGGCACGTCGTGGACCATGTCCTGGAGCGTGGCCTGCTGGCGTAGAACGTCGTTCACTTCCAGGCTGAGCCGCGTCTGCGGACCGGGCCGGCCCTGCTCGGCAGGGCGCAGCGCGGACACCGGCGCGGAATGGTCGAACGCCTTGGCCACGTCCCAGGGATGGCCTTTGGCCTTGGCCTGCGCCTGCAGGTCGCGCCGGGTGAGGTCCAGCCCTACGCCGTACCCGAAGATCAGTGTCTCGGCCAGATCGGCCGTGAGGTCGCGACCGCCACCGGCCAGCGCCACCACCATTTCCACCTCGTGATGCAGTTCGGCGGTGGCGGTCGGGTAGGGCACGTCCGCGCCATCGGTGACCACCGCATCGGCCGGCTTGCAGAAGAACATCGGCTGGTCGCGGTCGACCGTCGCGCCCATCTCGCGCGCGTGGTCGGCGAAATTGCGACCGATGCAGAAGATCCGGCGCACAGGGAAGCGGTCCTCGCTGCCGAGCACCGGCAGGCTGGGGACGGCGGGCTGGGGAATGGCGTAGCGCATGCGCTCGAGCCTAGCAGACCGTATTGTCGCGCTGGCGCAAAAAAACGCAGCTGGTGTCGTCCCACCGCGCGCTGCGCGGCGCGCCGACGGCGCAGCCTGGCGGGGCCGTCGAGGTTGCCGGGGGCGCGGCCGGCACGTTGTTGGCCAGCCTTCCCGGCTGCCGGCGAGCTCCCTGCCGAGGCGCTGGCTCGCTGGGCGCGGGCTGTGGTGGGGCACGCCCACGATGTCACCGTGCCGCGCTACGCTGGTACGCAACTACGCCATCCTGTCCGAGGCGACCTTGACCGCCGCCGCGGCGCGTCTGGCGCGGGCGGTCGGCGCCGTCGCCGCGCATCGGGAGAGGTCGGCAGGGACATGCGTCGCCGCCTGAGCCCGTGCGCGTGACACCTGTCATCGCCGATGACTGATGGCACCATCTGCCGTCGGACCGCGGCTTGCCGCATCGTTTGCACTTGCGAAATGGACTTGTGGGAGCCAAGGCGTGGACAACGGGGAACTGCTCAGGCAGCTGAAGATCGATCGCGGGCACCGTGAAGCGGTGCAAACTGCGTCCGTGCGCTGGCCGTGGATCGTCGGGGCCGTCGTGCTGGCGCTGCTGGCGCTGGGCATCGGCGGCTGGTGGATGCTCGGCAACCGCGCGGTGGCGGTGCAGACCGCCGCGGCCGCGGCCCCCGGCGGCGGCGATGCCGGCGCGGTGCTGCAGGCGACCGGCTATGTCACCGCGCGCCGCCAGGCGACGGTATCAGCGCAGATCACCGGCACGCTCACCGATGTGCTGATCGAGGAGGGCGACCACGTCACCAAGGGGCAGGTGCTGGCGCGATTGGAGGACAGCGCCTACCGCGCCAACCTCGACGCTGCCCAGGCCAGCGCCCGCGCGGCGCAGGCGCAGGTGGGCCAGCTCCAGGCGCAGCTGGCCCAGGCCCGGCATGATGCGGCCCGCCAGGACGCGCTGGTCGGTCGCGGGCTGGTCGCCAGGCAGGCCGCCGAGCAGGCTCACACCCAGGTTGCTGCGTTCGTCGCTCAGCTCAACGCGCAACAACGCCAGGCCGAGGCCGCGCAGGCGCAGGCCAAGGTCGCCCAGGTCGACTTCGACTACACCGTGGTGCGTGCCCCGTTCGACGGCGTGGTCACCGACAAGTCCGCGCAGGTAGGCGAGATCATCTCGCCGCTGTCGGCTGGCGGCGGCTTCACCCGCACCGGCGTGGGCACGATTGTCGATATGGATTCCCTCGAGGTCGATGTCGACGTGAACGAGGCCTACATCGGCCGCGTCAAGCCGCACATGCCCGCCGAGGCGGTGCTCGATGCCTATCCCGACTGGCGCATCCCGGCCCACGTGATCGCCATCGTGCCGGCCGCCGATCGCGGCAAGGCGACGGTGAAGGTGCGCGTGGCGCTGGAGAACAAGGACCAGCGCATCGTGCCGGACATGGGCGTGCGCGTGTCGTTCCTGGAAACCCGAACCAAGACCACCGCGCAGTCGCCGCGCGGCGTGCTGGTGCCGGCCGCGGCGATCGCCCGGCGCGACGGCCATGAGGTGGTGTTCGTGGTGCAGGGCGAGCGCGTGCAGCAGCGGCCCGTGCAATCGCAGGCGCGCGGCGACCAGCGCCTGGTGCCCGAGGGCGTGCAGCCCGGCGAGACGGTGGTGCTGTCGCCGCCGGCCGAGTTGCGCGACGGCACGGCGGTGCGTGTCGAGAACAAGCAGTCCTGAACGTCGAATTGCAGTGACGGGTGCCCCTTCGCGGGCATCGGCGCAAGCCTCAAGCAAACCATTACGGCTGACCGGAGATAGCCCATGGGCAACCTGATCGAAACCCGCGACCTGGCCAAGGTCTACGCGCGCGGCAAGCAGAAGGTCGAAGTGCTTCACCACATCGACCTGGACATCGCCGAGGGCGACTTCCTCGCTTTGATGGGCCCTTCGGGCTCGGGCAAGACCACCCTGCTCAACCTGATCGGCGGGCTGGACACGCCGTCAGCCGGCGTCATCAGCGTGGGCGGGCAGCGCATCGACCAGCTCGGCGCCGGAGCACTCGCCAAGTGGCGTGCGGCCAACGTCGGCTTCGTGTTCCAGTTCTACAACCTGATGCCGATGCTCTCGGCGCAGCGCAACGTCGAGCTGCCGCTGCTGCTGACCAAGCTGTCCTCCGCGGAGCGGCGCCAGCGCGCCTCGATCGCGTTGCAGCTGGTGGGTCTGGCGGACCGCGCCTCGCACAAGCCCAGTGAGCTATCCGGCGGACAGCAGCAGCGCGTGGCGATCGCCCGCGCGATCGTGTCCGATCCCACGCTGCTGGTGTGCGACGAACCGACCGGCGACCTGGACCGCCAATCCGCCGAGGACGTGCTCGGCCTGCTGCGCACGCTCAACCGCGAGCACGGCAAGACCATCGTGATGGTCACCCACGACCCCAAGGCCGCGGAGTACGCCAACCACACCCTGCACCTGGACAAGGGCACGCTGGTCGAGCAGGCAGTCGCCTGAGGAGGCTCGCATGAAATACCTGCACCTGATCTGGGCCGCGCTCTGGCGGCGCAAGACGCGCACCATCCTCACGCTGGTGTCGATCCTGGCGGCGTTCCTGCTGTTCGGCATGCTCGATGGCGTGCGCACCAGCTTCGCCAACGCGGGGAAAAGCGCCGCCGGCGCCGAGCGCCTGCAGACCGGCTCGAAGCTCTCCTTCATCGAAACCCTGCCGCAGTCGCTGCAGGCACGGATGGAACAGGTCCCGGGCGTGAAGATGGTGGCCTACGCCAACTGGTTCGGTGGCGCCTACCAGGACCCGCACAACCAGATCTTCACCTTCGCGGTGAGCGACAACTATGTGGACATGTACCCCGAGGTCGCGGTCTCGCCGGCCGAGCGCAAGGCCTTCGAACAGACCCGCACAGGCGTGCTGGTCGGCGACCTGCTGGCGAAGAAGTACCACTGGAAGGTCGGCGACAAGCTGCCGCTGCAGTCGAACATCTTCCCCAACCGCGATGGCAGCAAGAACTGGAGCTTCGACATCGTCGGCGTGATGCGTCCGGCCAAGCCGGACGACAAGCAGATGCTCCAGGGCGGCATCCTGATGCACTGGAAGTACTTCGACGATTCCAACCCGTACAACCACGGCCGGGTCGGCTGGTACGTGACGCGCGTGGTCGACGCCAGCCAGTCCGACCGCGTGGCCAATGCGATCGACGCACTGTCGGCCAACTCGGACCACGAAACGCGGACGATGACCGAGCAGGCCGCGTTCGCGCAGTACATCAAGCAGATGGCCAACGTCGGCTTCATCGTCATCTCGATCATGGGCGCGGTGTTCTTCACCCTGCTGCTGCTGACCGGCAACACCATGGCCCAGGCGGTGCGCGAGCGCACCTCGGAGCTGGCCGTGCTCAAGACCATCGGCTTCTCCAGCGCCAGCGTGCTGGGACTGGTGCTGGCCGAATCGGTGGCGCTGGTGCTGCTGGGCGGCGTGCTGGGCCTCGGGCTGGCCGCGGTGCTGGGGCCGGCGCTCAGTGCCGGCAGTGGCGGGATGGTCAGCATGCCGCCGGTACCAGCGAGCAGTTGGGCGATCGGCGTCGCGCTGATGCTGGGGATCGGCCTGCTGGTCGGCGCGCTGCCCGCGATGCGCGCGATGCGCCTGAACATCGTCGATGCACTGGCCGGGCGCTAAGGAGATAGCCATGAAATCGTTTCTGCGTGGATTCCTGCTCGCCCTGGTGGTGGTGGCGAGCATCGTGGCCTGGACCGCCTTGCCCTGGCCGGCATGGCTGGCGCTGGCGGTGGTCTTCGTGTTGTGGATGCAGCTGACCCGCGCCGGCCGGCAGGCCGGATCGGCCGCCAGCGTGGGCGTGAGCACGTTGCCGCAGCGCATCGGCTCCTCCTCGGTGGTGGTGATCGGCATCGCCGGGGTGGTGGCGGTGCTGGTGTCGCTGCTGGCGATGGGCGTGGGCTACAGCGAAGCGCTGAGCAACAGCGGCAGCACCGACACCGCCATCGTGATGCGCGACGGCTCGGCGTCGGAAGTCTCCTCGGTGCTCGAACACGACAGCATCGTGGCGATCTCCGAGGCGCCGGGCATCGCGCGCGACAAGGCCGGCAAACCGATCGCCTCGCCCGAACTGGTGGTCGCGGCCAACCTGCCGCTCAGCGACGGCAGCGGCGACGAGGGCAGCGTGCAGTTGCGCGGCATCGGTGACCAGGCGTGGACGTTGCGGCCGGACGTGAAGATCGTCGCGGGGCGCAAGTTCAAGCCGGGCCTGCGCGAACTGGTGGCCGGCAAGGGCGCGCAGCGCCAGTTCGCCGGGCTGGAGCCGGGTCGCCAGATCAGGCTGGGCAGCCAGGTCTGGACGGTGACCGGCATCTTCGCCTCCGGCAACGCGATGGACTCGGAGCTGTGGGGCGATGGCGACGTGGTCGCCTCGGCGTACCGGCGCGGCAGCAGCCGCACCTCCGTGTTCGCGCGGCTGACCGGCGCCAACGCATTCGATGCCTTCAAGGCTGCGCTCAAGAGTGATCCGCGGCTGCAGGTGGACGTGGAAACCACGCTGGACTACTTCAGCAAGCAGTCCGAGCAGACCAGCAAGGCGATCAGGATCATCGGCATCGTGGTGGGCGTGATCATGGCGATCGGCGCCGTGTTCGGCGCGCTCAACACCATGTTCGCGGCGGTCGCCGGGCGTGCCCGCGAGATCGCCACCTTGCGTGCGATCGGTTTCCGCGGCACGCCCGTGGTGGTCGCGGTGATGCTCGAAACCATGCTGCTCGCGCTGCTCGGCGGGCTGCTGGGAGGCTTGCTGGCATGGCTGGCGTTCAACGGTTTCGCCGCCTCGACGCTCGCCGCGGGTACCACCGGGCAAATGAGCTTCCAGCTGCACGTGACGCCGGCGCTACTGTGGACTGGCCTGAAGTGGGCGCTGGCGATCGGCTTCATCGGCGGACTGTTCCCCGCCGTGCGCGCCGCGCGGCTCCCGGTGACCACGGCGCTGCGCGAGTCCTGATCGAGACAACGCAGGGTGGGCTTCGGCCCATCCTGCGTGTTTTCGCAATCAGCCGGGCATCAAGGGCGGCACGTATTCCAGCGTCAGCCCCAGCGCCCACAGCAGCCCCAGCACCAGCGGCACGTGCACCAGCAGCTGGACGAAGGTGAAGCCGACCACGTCGCGCGCCTTCAATCCCAGGACGCCCAGGAGCGGCAGCATCCAGAACGGGTTGACCAGGTTGGGCAGCGCCTCGGCGGCGTTGTAGACCTGCACCGCCCATCCCAGATGCACGTGCAGGTCATTGGCCGCCTGCATCACGTACGGCGCCTCGACCAGCCACTTGCCGCCGCCCGAAGGCACGAAGAAGCCCAGCACCGCCGAGTAGCCCCCCATCACCAGCGGAAAGCTGTCGGTAGTGGCCACGCGCACGAACACGCCGGCCAGCCGGTGCGCCAGCGTGGCGCCGTCCTGCCCGGGCGCGTGGGTGAGCAGGGCGGCGATGCCGCCGTAGAGCGGAAACTGGATCAGCACGCCGGCCGTACCGGGCACCGCGCGGGCCACCGCGTCGAGGAAGCTGCGCGGGCGCCAATGCAGCAGCAGGCCGACGGTGAGGAACAGCAGGTTGTAGGTGTCGAGGTCGGCGATCGCCATGGCCGCCGGCAGGCTGGCGAAACGCCGCAGCAGCCAGCCCAGTCCAAGCGTGCCGACCAGCAGCGACAGCAGCGGGCTGTACTCGAGCCATTCGCCCGGCCGCGTGCGCGGCGGCAGCGCCGGCACCGCGTCCGAATCGGCCACGCCGCAGTCGCGGGCGTTGCGCACGCCTTCGCCGGTGGGCGTGGTGAACCAGCACACCAGCAGCGACACGACGATCAGCACCGCGGTGAGCAGCAACGACTGCCACAGGAAGATCGTCTGGCTGAAGGGCAGGACGCCGGTGATCGCCAGCAGTCCCGGCGGCATGCTGGCGGGGTTGGCCTGCAGCTGCGCGGCGGAAGAGGACAGGCCCATCGCCCACACCGCGCCCAGGCCGAGATAGGCCGCTGCGCCGGCGGCGCGGTAATCCATCGCCAGGTCGCCGCGACGCGCCAGCGCGCGCACCAGCAGGCCGCCGAAGACCAGCGAGAAACCCCACGACAGCAGCGAGGCGAGCATGCTGACCAGCGCCACGTAGCACACGGCGCCGCGGCCGCTTTTCGGTACGCGCGCCATTGCATCGATCAGGCGCGCCACCACGGGTGCACTGGCCACGACGTAGCCGCCGATCACCACGAACGCCATCTGCATGGTGAAAGGGATCAGGCTCCAGAAGCCATCGCCGAACGCCTGCACGGTGGCCGTCGGGGTGGCGCCGAAACCCAGCGCGAGCAACGCCACCAAGGCGACGCCGAGAGCGGCGAAGACCCAGGCATCGGGAAACCAGCGTTCCGACCAGCCGGCGCAGCGCAACGCCGCGCGTGCGAGCAGACCTTGCTGCGGGTGATCCATGCCGCTCTCCGTTGCCTTTGCCCGCGGCATGGTGGCACGGGTGCGCTCTGCATGGACTTCCGCCTAATGCGCGGGCTTCTTCGCCAGCGTGATCACGCCGACGCCCACCAGGATGATCGCCATGCCGCCCAGGTCGAACGGACCGACGTGTTCGCCGGCCAGCAGCACGCCGAACAGCACCGCCACCGGCGGGTTGATGTAGGCGTAGCTGGTCGCCAGCGCCGGCCGTGCGTGCTTGAGCACGTACAGATACGCGCTGAAGGCGACGATCGACCCGAACAGCGCCAGGTACACCACCGCCGCCGTGGCGCGCAGGGTGGGATGGGCAGGCAGCTGTTCGCCCGTGCCGAAGCCGACCAGCAGCAGTGCGACGCTCGCGCAGAGCATCTGCGCGGCGGTGTTCATCGGGCCGGCGGGCATGTCCTGGCGCTTGCTCCAGGCCGAACCGAAGGCCCAGCTCATCGCCGCCACGATCAACGCCAGCGCGCCCAGCCGCGAGCCGGAAAGCCCGCTGCCCAGATTCAGCACCACCACGCCGGCGAAACCGATCAGCAAGCCGACCGTCTCGCGTCGGTTCGGCCACTGGCCGTACATGCCGGAGAAGACCGCGGCGAACAGCGGCATGCTCGCCACCGCCACCGCGGCGATGCCCGAACTCACGCTCTGCTCGGCGTAGCAGACCAGGCCGTTGCCGCCCAGCAACAGCAATACGCCGGTCACCGCCGCGTTGCGCCACTGACGCCGCGTGGGCGGGCGCACGCCGCGGATACGCAGAAACGCGTACATGGCCGAGCCTGCGCCTAAGAAGCGCACGCCAGCGAGCAGGAACGGCGGGTAGCTCTCCAGCGCGTAGCGGATGCCCAGGTAGGTCGAGCCCCAGACCACGTACAGCGCGAGCAGGCCGAGCGGGATCAGTACGCGCGGCTCGTCCAGCGTGCGGACGGAAGCAGGAGCGGCGGAGGTGTCATCGATGGCGGACATGGCAGGTGATCATGCAGGGGGGAGGGGATTTCAGCCGGCCTGGTGGGTGCCGATCCACCACACATGGCCTTCGGGGTCGCGCAGTCCGGCGGTGCGGTCGCCGTAGGGCTGGTCGCCCGGCGGGGACACGCTGGACGCGCCGGCAGCCAGGCCCGCGGCGTGACAGGCATCGACTTCGGGTACGTACACGTGGATGGAATCGCGCACCGGATCGCGCCCATCGGGGCGCTCGCCGACCATCACCACCGAATCGTCGATCCGCACCTCGGCGTGCATGATCGAGCCGTCCTCGCGCATCTTGCGCAGCTGTTCCTTCGCGCCGAACGTCGCGTGCAGGAAGGCCAGCATGGCGCGCGCGTCGGCGACCAGCAGGTACGGCGAGACGGCGTTGTGGCCGGCGGGCTTGTGCGTGGGCATCGGCGGGATCCGGTGGACGAAGGGCAAACGCCCGCAGCCGGCGAAGCCGGCGTCGATCACGTGGGGTTGCCCGAAGCGCGCACGATAGCCGGAGCGGCACCGGCGCGGTAGCGCGCAGTTCTCAATCCAGTCTTGAGCGACGGTCAAGACGCGCGGCGGCGCCCCGGCTCGGCGACACGGTTGCGCTCGCGCGCCAGCAGCTCGCGCTTGCGCTCGACGCCCCAGCGCCAGCCGCCCAGCGAGCCGTCCTCGCGCACCACGCGGTGGCAGGGCACGATCAGCGCCAGCCGGTTGTTGCCGCAGGCGTTGCCGATCGCGCGGGCGGCGTTGGCGTCGCCCAGTTCCGTGGCGAGCGCACGGTAACTGCGCGTCTGTCCGGCGGGAATGCGGGTGAGCGCATCCCACACGCGCCACTGGAACGCGGTGGCGGCGATGTCCAGCGGCGGCATGGCGGGCGCCGCGGCATCGCTCCAGCCCAGCTCGCTGGCGATGCGCGCGATCACCGCATCCAGCCACTCTTCGCGCCCGGCGTCCACGCGTTCGCGCGTGGCATGCGGAAATTCCCCGGCCAGGGCGCTTTCCAGCGCCGCGTCGTCGTCGCCCAGGTTGACCGCGCAGATGCCACGCGTGGTGGTCGCCACCAGCAGCCGACCCAGCGGCGTGCCGGTGGTGGTGTAGCGGATGCTCGCCCCGGCACCGCCGGCGCGATAGCTGGCCGGGGTCATGCCGAGCAGGCGGTTGCTGTGCTCGTAGACGCGGCTGCCGGATCCGAAACCAGCGTCATAGACCGCGTCGGTTACCGCCGCGCCTTCGCGCAGGGCGGCCTTGAACTGCCCGAAGCGGCGCGAGCGATGGTACTCGGCCGGGCTCATGCCGAAGCGCCGCCGGAAGGCGCGCTGGAGGTAGGTGGGGCTCAGCGCAACCGCGCTGGCGAGGGCGTCCAGACTGGGCGCCGTTTCGGCCTCGTCGAGCAGCCGGCGGGCCTGTTCAAGCGGTTCGATGGCGGACATGGTGGCGTTCCGGTTTCCAGATGCCGCCAGTTTGTGGCCGCAGTACGCCGGCGGGCTATCCGCTTCTTGCGCGCGTCAACGCGCGACCGGGCGCCCTTCATGCAGGACCACGAAGTCGCCCTCGAGCACCTGCGGGCGCGCACCGGCGGCAGGCGCGGCACGGCCGACGGCGCGCGCGCGGTTCCACTGGCGCAAGGCCAGCCACAGCCCGCCGCCGACCAGCAGCACGCCGGCAACGAACAGCCCGAACACCAGCATCACGCCCAGCACGGCAACCCCCACGACCAGCGAAAGGGCGCGCGCAAGCGGGTGGCGGGGACGGGACGAGGGCAGCTGGAACAGGCGCATGTTAAAAATCCGTGTGGTAAAATCAACGACTTACGTGCGCAACGATGGGGCTTTCACGCCCCCGAGGCAAGTGCCGATGGACCTACCCCCCGGGGCGCTTTGTCGCCTCGATCACATTCCCGACGGAACCGCGGTGGCGGTGGACGCCACGCTGCCCGAGGGTCCGGAAACCCTCATCCTATTGCGCGACGGGGAGGAGGCACGCGCCTGGATCAACGTCTGTCCGCACGCCGGGCGGCGTCTCGACTGGGCGCCCGGACAGTTCCTGATCAGCCGCGGCACGCTGATCTGTGCGGTGCATGGGGCGAGCTTCCGCACCGGGGACGGTCTGTGCGTGGGTGGGCCCTGCCGCGGACAGTCGTTGCGCGCGGTGCCCGTTCGGGTGGAGCGCGGGGTGGTCTGGCTGGCGAGCGATTGAGCTTCCATTCCGCGACGCGGAGCGAGCGCGGCGGCTCCGGCGGTGAAGCCTGCCCATGCCCGGGTTGCCCTTGATTCGACCTGCGCCGGAGACTCGATCCCCAGGCAATAAAAAAGGCCCGGCATGCGCCGGGCCTTTGTGTTCCATGCCGGTGGACCTTCCCTGGTCCACCAGCCAAACCTTCCGTCAGGGGTTGTTGACGCGATCGGCGGTGCCGGCCGCCTGATAGATCAGGCCGGAGAGCGGCAACAGCTGGCTCAGGAAGCGGTTCCACTTGGTGATGCCGGCCGCGCCAACCCACACCACGTCGCCCGGCTTGACCCGGAAGTTGTCCGCCAAGGCATAGGACGCCGGCGAGCGTGCGTTGAGGTGGAACACCTGCGCGGGGGTCTGGGTGAGCTTTTCCGAACCGCGGATCACATACACCGCATTGCCCGAGGAGGTGACCGGGCTCAGGCCGCCGGCACGACCCAGCGCCTGGGTGAGGGTCAGCGCGTTGGTCTTGAAGGTGATGGCCTGCGGACGGATCACCTCGCCGACGACATACACCTCCTTGTTGTCGTTGTACGGGAGGAACACCTTGTCGCCGGGCTTGAGATAGATCTGGCCGTTCCCGCCCTGGTTGATCTCGGTGAGATCGATCGGGTAGGTCTTGCCGTCACGGGTCAGCGTCAAGCCGGAAAGGTCCGCTTCCTGCGTGTTGACGCCGGCCACGCCGATCGCCTGCGACAGCGTCATCGGCACCGAATTGAGCACCTGCGCGTCGGTGTGCTGGAACGCGCCCTCCAGCGTGATGCGATGGCTGCCGTAGCCGACCACATTGACGTCCACCTGCGGCTCGCGCACGAAGCTGCTCAGCTTCTTGGTCAGCGCCAGGCGCAGTTCCTCGACGGTCAGCCCGGCCGCCTTGATGGTGCCGGCATAGGGGTAGAACAGCGTGCCGTCAGGGCGCACCAGGCGGCCGTTGGCCACGGTCTGCTGCTGCGAGCCCGCCGGCGAGGTCAGTTCCGGGTGATCCCACACGGTGATGTACAGCGTGTCGCCCGCGCCGATGCGGTAGTCCTCCGGCTGGTACGAGGCCAGTTCCTGCGGAATCGTGCTGGCCTGCGTCTGGCTGCTCTCCACCAGCTCCGGCGTGATCTGCAGCAGCTGCATGTGGCTGCCGTCACTTTGCAGCGCGCCCTCGTCCATGCGCTGGCCGGGGACGATCGCGCAGCCGTTCAGCGCGACGGCGAAGAGAAGGATGGCTACTGCGGGTAGCGTTTTCATAATGCGTCCTTTCTGCTGGGCCACCGTGGGGATAATCGTGACGAATTATTGAAGTCATTCGTCAGACACGCCCGCGACATGGCGGTTTTGGCTAATGGCGACGGTTAATGCGAGTGGGTGTATCTATGTTTTTGCCGATGGCTTCCGCGGTGGCCGCAGCGGGCGTTTCCGGCGTGCCGCGGACGCTTCGTCCACGCACGCCATCGAGCAGCGCGGCGGGTCTGGCGACGGCCTGCACCAGCGCAGGCCCGGCGGAAGCCTGGGCGCCGGTCATACCGTGCGGCGCCTTGTGTGCCAGGGCCTGGCCGGCGATCAGCAGACCGGCAAGCGGAAGCACGAGCTTCAACTGGTGCATGGGTTGGGCCCCCGAAGATGGAACGATTGCCAAGCGGGCTCGACGAATCTAACGCGATCATTCGTGAATGCGGTGAGAAAGACGTGTTTCCAAGTTGGCGATATGCCAGGCCCAGCCCGCGTGAAGAAAAGATGTAGCTGCGAAAGCATTTTCTTCACGTAAATGAAGGAAGTGTCCAACATGATTTTTTCACGGACCACGAGTTTTACTGCCGGCTCTCTACCGGCCGGTTCGGCGTCCATCGCGCGCCCGGCCGGCGTGGCATCGACAGGGGCCACATGGCCTTGGGTTTTTCGGGAGTGTGCGGATCGTGTTCAACAGCATCCTCGTGGTCTGCGTCGGCAATGTGTGCCGCAGCCCGGTGGCGGAATTCCTGTTCCGCCGCGAACTGGGCGAGCGCGACATCCACGTCAGCAGCGCCGGCCTGGGCGCGCTGGTGGGGCGGCCGATCGACCAGAACGCGGCCGCACTGCTCGAAGACGACGGCATCGATGCCAGCGAACACCGTGCGCGTCAGCTCGAGGCATCGATGCTGCGCGAGGCGGACCTGGTCCTGGCGATGGAGCGCCGACACCTGAACGCCGTGGCCAAGCTCGCCCCGGAAGCCAGCGGCAAGGTGTTTCTTTTCGACAAATGGCACGCGGGCAGCGACGTGCCGGATCCATTTCGACGTTCGCGCAGTGTGTTCGAGCAAGTACACGCCTCAATCGAACGTGGCGTCGGCAGTTGGCTGCGCTACCTGTGAACCCCCAAGCCTAGGAACCGGGCTATGACCACCAAACAGACCTTCCCGTCCTCACCGCGTCGCGATGACGACATCGATCTGCACGCACTGCTCGGCACGTTGCTCGACCACAAGTGGTTGATCATCGGCGTCACCGCGGTGTTCTTCGTGATCAGCGTGATCTATGCCACGCTGACCACGCCCATCTACGAGGCCACCGCCACCGTACAGGTGGAACAGAAAGTCCCCAGCCTGCCTGGCCTTGACGACCTGTCGCAGACGTTGGGTACCTCTTCCTCGCAGGCGACCACCGAGATCGCACTTATCACCTCGCGCACGGTCATCGGGCAGGCGGTGAACAACCTGAAGCTGGACATCACCGCCAAGCCGGAACGCTTCCCGGTGATCGGCGACTACATGGCGCGCAGCTACAACCCGCAGATGCCGGGTGACGTGGCCCCGCCGTTCATGGGCATGGACAGCTACGACTGGGGCGGCGCGGAACTGGACATCTTCCAGCTCGACGTACCTTCCGCCCTTCTCGACAAGCAGCTGCACCTGGTCGCAGGCGAGCATGGCACCTATACGCTGACCGACGCGGGCGACAACGTGCTGCTGACCGGCCGCGTGGGCGAATCGGCCACCGGCAACGGCATCACGATGCAGGTGCAGTCGCTGCACGCCAATCCGGGCGCCGTGTTCGACGTGGCGCGCCACTCGCACCTTGGCACGATCACCGGCCTGCAGGGCGCGATCAATGCGACCGAGCAGGGCAAGGACTCGGGCATCATCGTGCTCACCTACGACAACATCGATCCGGTGCTGGCCACGCAGCTGCTCGACCAGATCAGCGCGCTGTACGTACAGCAGAACGTGGAGCGCAACTCCGCCGAAGCGGCCAACAGCCTGAAGTTCGTCAAGGAGCAGCTGCCCAAGGTCAAGATGGACCTGGAGAAGGCGACCGCCGCGTTGAACGCGTTCCAGATGCGCGCGCACTCGGTGGACATCAGCCTGCAAACCAAGGGCCTGCTTGACCAGACGGTCGCGCTGGACACGCAGATCGAAAACCTGCGCATGCAGATGGCCGACGTCGAGCGCAAGTTCACCTCCAACCATCCGACCTACCAGGCCCTCGCCGCGCAGATCGGCCAGTTGCAGGGCAAGAAGAATGCGCTGGAGAAGCAGGTCGGCCACCTGCCCGACACGCAGCAGGAACTGCTGCGCCTGACCCGCGACGTGCAGGTCAGCAACGAGACTTACACCAACTTGCTCAACCAGGCCCAGCAGCTCGACATCGCGCGCGCCGGCACCGTCGGCAACGTGCGCGTGGTCGACCGCGCCGCCACCAACACCAACCGTCCGGTGTGGCCGCCGAAGATGATCCTGGTGCTCGCCGGCACCGCCCTGGGCGGCCTGCTGGCGCTGGCCTTCATCTTTATCCGCCAGCTGCTCAACCGCGGCGTCGAAGACCTGGCCGCCATCGAGCACGTCGGCCTGCCGGTCTACGCCTGCGTGCCGCTGTCGGCCGCCGAGCGCGAGATCACCGAGCGCAACGGCCGCGTGCGACGAGGGGCATACGCCCAGCACCTGCTGGCGCAAAGCGCGCCAGACGACCTGGCGGTGGAGGCGCTGCGCAGCCTGCGCACCAGCCTGCACTTCGCTCGCCTGGAGGCAAAGAACAATCTGCTGATGATCTCCAGCCCGGGCCCCGGTGCCGGCAAGACCTTCGTCGGCTCGAACCTGGCGGCGGTGATCGCGCAGGCCGGCCAGCGCGTGCTGCTGATCGACGCGGACATGCGCAAGGGCGCGCTGCACACCGTGGTCGGCGGGCGTCCGGAGCAGGGCCTGTCGGAACTGATCTCCGGCCAGATCGGCCTGTCGGAGGCCGTGCGCACGGTGGAGGGAGCGAACAACCTCTACTTCATCTCGCGCGGCAAGGTCCCGCCGAATCCGTCCGAGCTGCTGATGCACTCGCACTTCACCGCGTTGCTGGAGAAGCTCAAGCCGCGCTTCGACCTGATCATTATCGACACCCCGCCGATCCTGGCGGTGACCGATGCGGCGGTGATCGGCCACCACGTGGGCACCAGCCTGATGGTCGTGCGCTTCGGCGTGAACCAGGCGCGCGAGATCGCGCTGGCCAAGCAGCGCTTCGAGCAGAACGGCGTGCCGGTGAAGGGCGCGATCTTCAACGCGGTCGAGAAGCGCAGCGCCGGCTACTACGCCTACGCGTACTACGAGTACGCAGGCGCCAAGGCCTGATCACGCTTTCCACCTCGAATCAGAAGGATTTCGCATGACACTGAAAGTCACCCTGTTCGGCACGGGCTACGTCGGCCTGGTCACCGGGACCTGCCTGGCGGAAATGGGCAACCACGTCCTGTGCGTGGACGTGGACGCGGCCAAGGTCGCGCGGCTCAAGGGCGGCGAAGTGCCGATCTACGAGCCGGGCCTCGCGCCGATGGTCA